>NZ_JQDZ01000077.1 GCF_000764205.1 Thalassotalea sp. ND16A | reverse complement strand
AGTACAATTAACCACGTCATTGCGGCGCAGGCCGCAACCCCCTTTCGGATATAGCGTGCCTATAAACAATTGCTTCCTCAAATTAATTTCAATTAAGCTACAATTAAATTTCATTCATTGAAAAGGAATTCAATCATGAAACAACCCGCAATCTATATTATTTCAAATGTTCACAATACAGTTCTGTACATTGGCGTAACAAGCAATTTAGTTCAACGAATATACCAACATAAAGAAAAGCTTATTGGTAGTTTTAGTGCTAAATACAACTTAACAAAACTTGTTTATTTTGAATTATTCAACGACATGGAAAACGCGATTTAAGAGAAAAGCGATTAAAGCAGTGGCATCGAAGATGGAAAAATAGATTAATTGGAGGGGTAAATCCAAACTGGCGAGATTTATACCTTGATATTATTTGAGTTTATTTTTGCTAGCCACAGCATGCCACGGGAGGTTGCGGCCTGCGCCGCAATGACGGTGTTTTTTTCTTATATCGTGTAGGTCGCCTAATCGCTCTTGTCAGACCTTAACAATATAAGGAACTTACGTCAAAGCCGTGCCAGAATTTGACGGTTTTGATAATTCCTTATCGCTCCCAATTAAGAATATTTTCTCAATCGACTTTGAACAATGCTTTAGGATTGACCATGGTTTTTATTTCAAGAACATTCCCGTTAGGGTCTTCAATAAAAAAGGTTTCCTGTTCATATACACTGCCCACAAAACGACGATAAGGCTTGTCTAAATAGACAATACCAGCCGTTTCAATACGCTCTTTCAAGGCCTGAAATTCTCTTTCAGGCAAATGTATACCAAAGTGAGGAACGACTACGGTCCCCATGTCCACATCATGTCGTACTGTTGGCAAATGCTCTTCACTTTGGTGTAGCGTCAATTCGTTGCCCCAAAAATCAATATCAACCCAACGCCCCTCTTCGCGATTTCCAGCCTTACAGCCAAGCACATCGCAATAAAAATTTTTAGCCAGATTTAAATCGCCCGCCGGAATGGCAAGGTGTAAACAGTTGGACATAAATTCCCCCTGATTTTTGTTATCTATTAAACTTGTGAATTATATAGCTACTATATTTTATAGAACACCAATCCATAGAACTCTAGATTCAATCCAAGATTAATAAAAAAAGATGAAATACTTTTGTTGCGGTGATCAAAGGCTGGACTCTTCTATCTCGTATGCACAGCTTGTGATTACGGTTTATCCAACCCTTGTATTTCATTAGGGTTAAAGGCGTGATTATAGCTATTCCATTGAGACCAAATACCAATATCATACCCATAAGTAAGGGTAACTTGAATTACATTTTTGTTTATAGATTCAGGATATGAGCTGATAATTGTTTGTGCTAATTGTTGTGCAAGTTCTATATCATCTACAGAATTTTGATAAAGGAACGCTTGAGTATTAACATAAGTTGTAGTCGACGAGCCTGTGTTTGAAGATGTGAATGTTGTAGCACCTTCGACAACACTAGCAAATTTAACCGAAGTGTTACTACTTATCGCCTCTTGACTTGACAGTAACCCTTTAAATGGCTCAGATTGTGCGAGATCTGAAGTAAATACAGGTAAGAGCCCTGCCAAAATAAACAAGCAAGAAATAACAATTAAATGAGGACGCCAAACTTCACCTAAATTTTGTTCTGAAACGTCTGAGTTTACGACATAAGTCCCAACGATTAGGTCATGAAGAGATTGGCGTGTAACTCGATTAAAAATATACAAATAACTAATTGAAAATAATCCACCAAATACAATTAACGATAAGGGGTACATTAAATAAGACAGTAAAGCTTCATTGGTAAATTGCGCACCATTCAAAGAAAATGGAATTGCGAGGAAACTGTACCTTAGCAGTGATTTAGATAAGCGAATTGTAGAATTAGTCGAGTCCACAACTTTTATGCCGAGTATCTTTTTACCAAAAGTTTGGCCATTGAATATAGAACTATTCATGAAACCAAAATAGGTAATGGATATAGCAAAACCAATTAATCGTCCCCAACCACCTAATTGAACGAAAGTATTTTCAAGGAATAACCCCAAAGTAAAACCTACAGCCCCGAGTATTAAGGAATCAATAAATAAAGCACCAACTCTTCTCCAAAATCCACAAATCCATTCTTCTTGTATTTCTTCCAAAATTTATCCCTTACTACAATACTTAAAGTATCCTAACAGCTTAATTAAGTAGATAATTTAACTCACCTGCGTCTTTTTCTAGCTCATTATAGTCTTTTAAGCTTTGTATTTTCGATTTCCCAACAAGAAATCAAAACAGAGAAAAAGAAAATGGCAACAACATCTATAAGCAACCATGAGTTACTGAAATTACCTATGAATAAACGAAAATCAGGTGATAACATTGAGAATCTCATAAAAAACCCATCTGAAATACCAAAGCTGAGATCACCTAATCCCGTGTATGAATACACAAATGTTCCAGTGTTAATACTTACTAATTGAAGAGCCTGATTCACAAAAGATAGTTTCATTCCAAATGTCTTCTTTTTCAATAGCAAATATCCTGACACACCATTAAATAAAGCGATGACCGCATAAACGATTAGGCCAATAACATCCCCATCATTTAAGAAAAAATCGATAAACATATAGATAAAACCAACACATGTTGCAATTTGCAACCAACTTAAAAGCTTGATGCGGCTCTCTACAGTGAACTTGTGACTTTCAGTTTGTTCTAGAAGATAATTATCTAGCTCAGGCTTTCTTAACGCTAATTCTTTCTGAAGCTTTTCAAAGTTTTCAGGGTACTTTTCTTTATCGATAGATTTAGAAACATCGAAAAGCTCATTTAACGTATATTTTGAAAAATCCATTTTAATTCCGAATTGATAGTGCTCATTTTGAACTTATTAAGCATATAATGATGTCTGCTGCTCTCTAATTCGACCTTAAGCTTTTCAAATGGTTACGTCAACTACGAAGGTGACAACGGTACCAGGAACGGCCAGTCGCTAACGCCATTTTAAGCGGCGAATAATTGTTGGTTTTAATGTGAGACGAATTGGAGTCCGGCCAAGCGTTATCCGTCAGACCTTAAAATCTTGTTATGTTTTTACACTTTTTTCGGTAATATTTTCACTGACATTCTAATGCTAACAGGTTGTCTTTTCTGATTGCTTGGAGCCGCTTTCCAACGATTATTATTGAGTTTATCTAGCTTCCTCTGAGTCATGAACCCTACCGGATTAGAACTAATGAGCGTTTTATTCCACTCCTTACCATTTGAGTCTATTGTAACTTCAAAAGTCCACTCTCCTCCTGTCGAAGCTAGTTTTGGGATTTCTCTAGATGTAGAAGAACTAAAGATCCAATATTTTTCAATATCCAGCGGATCTATTTTAATTATTTCCGAATTATAGAGAGGTGGTGTTGATGTACAGCCAACAGACAATAAAATTAATGCAATTAATATTTTACGCATATATTCCCTTTATTATTCTAATTTTCATCATATTGGCAATTGAACTCAATATACTATAAAAATTGGACAAATATTCAATTTTAAGGTTCGACTTTGTTATTTATAGCCAAAATCTTGAATGTGCCAACGGCTACTGATGCATTATATAATTTTCCGATGCTGGCAATTTTGAACAGTGCCTTTGGCTCTGCAGGAATTTTTTTATCTCGGTTATGCCAGCCGCTGGCATAAAACTCAGCTTTTTGTCCCTATTTTTGGCATTAACAATTTTGCCATCCAAGCCCTGATTAACAGCATCATCAACCTGCGCTTGAACTGTCGAAGGGAGAGGAGCAAAATAATTAACTATGCTGACTTCCTAGTAGCACGCAGCAATGACACATTAGAATATACCGAGTAGTCTATTCATCATCCAAACAATCAGCCTGTACCTCGTCCCTGCTTTTCGTTTCTCATTTCTACCGTCATAAGCATCTAAAAACCATATTGTTTTTCGCTAATTCGATGCTTCAGTGTTACACTTTACTCCAATTTACTGCTTATTTAGTTCCGTTTTATAAATGACCATCAACCGTTACTTCACCCGTTTCTTTTTGTTGTTATTAATATTGGTTACCGCCAACATTGTCGTTTTTTATTACTATCAACTTTCCGCCAACCAACTTAATGAGTTGGAGAATGATCGATTAGCAATCGTTGAACTTGCCTCAACGGTAAGGGATAGCTCAAATAAACTGACTCGTATTTCTCGAACTTACATCGTTACCGGGGAAGACATCTACCGTGAATATTATTATGAGATCTTAGAAATTCGCAATGGCGAGCGCCAACGTCCAGAAAATTATTTCAGTATCTACTGGGACAAATTACATACCCAACAAGAAGAACAAATTTATCGTGAAGTGCCTTTGGCCGATATTGTTGAAGCACTGCTTGCCCCCGATGTGGAGTTGCAACGATTAAAGTTGGCCGTAGATCTTGCCAACAACATGGTGGCGGTAGAAATTAATGCGATAAATCTGTTTAATAACGATCCCATCAATGGCAAACAACAAGCCATTGATATTTTGTATGGTCGCAATTATTTAAAAGATAAAAGTGAAATCATGGCACAAATTGATCTTTTTAAACACGCCTACGATAACTGGCACTTCAAAAAGAGCAAGTCTCTTGAACAGCAGATAAAAGCCATCAAAGTGGTCAAGTTATTACTGCAAATTGCTTTTATTTTAGCGCTACTGTCGATTCGCTTTTACATTATCAAACACGTTTCTTCGCCGCTTTCCATTATCAGCGATTTGGCCAAGCGGATATCTGCTGGCAATTTTTCCACGCGCCCAAAGTTAGCAACCAAAACTGCCGATATCAATTTGTTGCTTGCCTCAATGAACCAGATGCAGGACGACATCGTCAGAACGGTGCAAAAATTTGAACAACAAGCCCAGCTTGCCCAACAAGCGAAACAACAGGCCGAAGCCGCAAATAAAACCCGGGGTGAATTTCTTGCCAATATGAGCCATGAAATTCGTACCCCAATGAATGGCATCATTGGCCTGTCGCAATTATTACAAGATCAACAACTGGCCACTGAAGACAGATTATATGTGGATAAAATCTTGCTTTCTGCCAGACAATTACTCGATATCTTGAATGATATCCTCGATTTTTCAAAAATTGACAGTGATATGCTCGAATTAGAAGATATTGAATTTGACTTGTACAATATCTTTGAGCGGGTGGCCAATGTGTTGGCATTAAGTGCAGAAAATAAAAATTTATCACTGCAATTTTCTATCGCCCCACAGCTCAATAATAAGTTTTTTGGAGACCCGGTAAGAATTGCTCAAATCATCATGAATTTAACCGCAAATGCCATTAAATTTACCGAGCAAGGCAGTATCGACTTAGCATTAGATTACAACGCCGATAAGTCGGCAATCGTATTTACGGTGACAGACACCGGCATCGGCTTAAGTGCAGAGCAAATCACTCATATTTTTGCGCCCTTTTCGCAAGCCGATAATTCTATTACCCGTAACTATGGCGGTACCGGCTTAGGCTTAACCATCTGTAAACGGTTAACCAGCCTGATGGGCGGTGATATCAAAGTTGACTCAACAATAGGACAAGGCAGTTGTTTTACATTAAGTATTCCAATAAGCAATCAGGCAATTGCGACAGAGCATAAAATTGTCTGCAAACCGATATTGTTATTTAGTGATAATCCGCATCACCTAACTATGTTTGCCGCGCACAGTAAAGCTATGCAAATAAATTGTCAGCCGCAAAGTTTAACGGTTTTGCAGAGTGAGCAAGCCCAGATTTCGAGCCCTACCCTAGTAATCATAGATATCACCAGTAGCAACAACAATGAGATCAGCGAATTCGTGAATAACCAACAACCGTGGTTAAGCAATGATAACGTGCAACTAGCGCTTATTAGCAGGCTTGTGCAGAACCAGGGCAAAGAATTTTTTGATTTTAAAGATGGCTTACAAACATTAAATACGCCAATATTGTTCAGCAATGTCGTGCAACGACTAGCGAACAGTGAAAAACCATTAAATGAAGGGCAAAGCTACACGGTATTTCCGGGGGTTAAAGCCTTATTGGCAGAAGATTTTAAACTCAATCAAATCGTTGCCAAAGGCCTACTGGAAAAGCTTGGTATCGAAGTCGATATTGTCGAAGATGGTCAGCAAGCAGTGGCTGCCATTGGCAAAAACAGTTATCAATTGGTATTCATGGATATTCACATGCCGGTAATGGATGGCCACCTTGCCAGCCAAACAATCCGTGCCAATAAAGCTTATGATCATATCCCGATCATCGCCTTAACTGCCGATGCGCAAAAGCAACACATTCAGCAATGCATTGAATCGGGTATGGACGATTTTTTATCAAAGCCTTTCCTGTTGGCTGATATTGAAAAGATCATTCATAAACACATACAATAAACACATTCAAAAAACACGAATGCTGTTAACAACGATAATTACCATAAATAGAATTTTACTATGAAACTTTACTCTCTAAAAAATAACATTATGCTTAGCGCTTCCATGTTGCTCTCTATATTTGCGGCTTCTGGCTGTGCCACTGCGCCAAACGTAGAAACCAACCTAGATAAAGAAAATTTTGAGCAATACTTTGCCGCCAGTACTGTGAGAGTCTATCAAGACGAAACGGAACTGCCCGGCAAAGGTAAATTATTAGGCCTGGTTGAAGGCGACAGCTGTAAAATGAAAGCCAACGACAAGCCGGCCAATGCCAGCGATGCCCGTACTATGGCCCGAGAACGCGCAGCTGCATTAGAAGCCAATGCGGTAGTATTTACCTCTTGCACCCTAATAGAAGATCAACAATGTTTAGAAATGATGGTCTGTTATGGCAAGGCATTTCAAATCCATGGCAAGTAACGAAAGCAATTCAGCAACAACCCTGGCTGAGTTTTCTTTTGCACCGGTTGCTATTGTCCACTCCCCGTATAAGCAAAAGTTTGCCATTCCCAGACAGCCAGGGCTTGTGACTGCGGCTCATGGCAAAATTGAATTGCTAATGGATGCGCCCCACCAACAAGTGTTACGCGATATCGAGCAGCACTCGCATTTATGGCTGATATTTGTCTTTCACGCTACCGCTGAACACGGCTGGAAGCCATTGGTGAAAGCACCAAGGCTTGGAGGTAACAAAAAAACCGGGGTTTTTGCCACCCGCTCAACCTTTCGTCCTAACCCGATAGGGATGTCGGTAGTCAAATTTGACGGTATTAGTAAAATGGGGCAAAATTTAGCGTTAGACGTTAGTGGGCTGGATTTACTCGATGGCACACCAATTATTGATATCAAGCCATACATCCCCTACTCTGACAGTATCACTAGCGCCACATCCATAATGGCGCCATCGGCCGAGTCTACCGTTATCGACATTGAGTTTAGTGATGGTGCAAAACAGCAATTACAGCACTGCTCTACGCAATATCGTGACTTGCCATTATTTATCGAACAAGTGTTATCGCAAGACCCGCGCCCGGCTTATAAAAAAACAAATTTACAGTGTCAGGAATACGGCATGAGCCTTTATGATCTGAATATTCGCTGGCAAATTCAGGAAAATCAATGCCTGGTGTTGAGCGTTGAAAAACACTAACTGTAGCGCCACGCGCTTGGCCCTTGCAGTTAGCAGATGAAAATAAAGTAAAACACAGGTATAATCGCCGCGGTTTGTTGAATTAGCCGATAATTTAACCACCATATCATAAACAAATACCAATTTTATTAGCGCCAGATTTACGTTCTGGTCAGCAAGAGGAAACACCATGTCACAATACGTTGTATGTGCCCTATATAAATTCGTCACTTTAGAAAACTTTGAACAAATCAGAAAACCAATCCATCAAGAGATGGAAAAAAATGATGTTAAAGGCACATTATTACTCGCCAAAGAAGGCATTAATGGCACCATTGCCGGCAGTCGTGCAGGTATCGACAATGTATTGGCCTTTTTAACCGCCGACGAGCGTTTAGCCAACTTATCCCATAAAGAATCCTTTAACGATCACCTGCCGTTCAAACGCTGTAAAGTGAAGTTGAAAAAAGAAATTGTGACCATGGGCGTTGAAGGTATCGACCCAAAACAAGTGGTCGGT
Source organism: Thalassotalea sp. ND16A (assembly GCF_000764205.1). GTDB lineage: Bacteria > Pseudomonadota > Gammaproteobacteria > Enterobacterales > Alteromonadaceae > Thalassotalea_A. The sequence goes on along the minus strand of NZ_JQDZ01000077.1, from coordinate 5,736 downwards.
ACTTATGTCAAACCACAAGACTGGAATGCATTAATTTCAGACCCGGAAGTACTGCTGGTAGATACTCGTAACGATTACGAGATTGAAATTGGTACGTTCGAGAATGCGGTTAACCCAAATACCGAAACGTTTCGTGAATTTCCACAATACGTACAAGATCATTTAGATCCGGCTAAGCATAAAAAAGTGGCGATGTTTTGTACCGGTGGCATTCGTTGCGAAAAATCTACTGCTTATATGAAAGAACAAGGCTTTGAGGAAGTTTATCACCTTGAAGGCGGTATTTTAAAATATCTGGAAGAAGTACCAGAAGAAAATACCATGTGGCAAGGCGACTGTTTTGTTTTTGATGATCGCGTTGCGGTTGACCATTCCCTGGAAAAAGGCAAATATGATCAGTGCCACGCTTGTCGCATGCCAATTACGACAGAAGAAAAGCAACTTGCCGAGTATGAACCTGGGGTGAGTTGTCACCGTTGCATCGATAAAGTCACGCCAGAACAACGTGCTCGCTATGCCGAACGTGAAAAGCAAATCAATCTGGCCAAGCTTCGTGGTGAAAACCATATTGGTGGTGAAGTGAGTAAAACCATTGAGCAGCGTCGCCTTGATAAAAAAGCGAAAATCAAGCAACAGCAAGATAACGCTTAAGCTCTAATACTTACGTGCCTTTATGATACTGAGTTTACTCTGGTACGACCTGAGTAAACTCGATTGTAATTTGCTCTGAATCGATCTATTATTGGTCAAATTTCGTACAAGCATGCGAGCAAATTATGGCTGAAGATAAGTCTGACAATCTTAAATTACGCAATAATTACGCACTGACCGACTCCTTTGTGGTCAAGAGTCATCAAATTGATATCAATTATCTAAAAGACAATAACATCTCGATTAATTATATTAGTCCTGCAGATTCCGCAAATACCTCAGAGCATATAACCGCCAACAACGACCCAGAAAATGCGCACAGTATGTGGTGGCTTAATACCCGTCGCAGATGCCACAAACACACCAATGTAAAACGAAAACTTGCTCGCCGTAAACATTAAACGATAATACCAATCTGCATAAGCATACAGTCAACTCAGTGCTTATCGCTGAGTGACTCATTCGTTAGGCAAATTGGTATTTTACCTTGCACTTTCAATGCTCACAGGTATAAAATATCGAAAATTTCTATCTCTCATTTAATTTCGGAACTGACCTTTAATGCGTACCAGCCAATATTTACTTTCTACTTTGAAAGAAACTCCAGCAAGTGCTGAAGTTATCAGCCATCAATACATGTTACGTGCGGGCTTGATCCGTCCCGTAGCTTCTGGGTTATATACTTGGCTGCCAACGGGCTTAAAAGTGCTAAAGAAAGTAGAAAACATCGTACGCGAAGAAATGGATCGCGCCGGTGCTATCGAAACGTTAATGCCAATGGTACAGCCTGCCGATTTGTGGCAAGAATCTGGCCGTTGGGAAGACTACGGCCCAGAACTGTTACGCATGCAAGACAGACACAGTCGCTCTTTCGTTTTAGGGCCTACTCACGAAGAAGTGATCACTAAGTTAGTTAGCCTGGAGTTAAACTCGTACAAGCAATTACCGCTCAATTTATACCAAATTCAAACCAAATTCCGTGATGAAATTCGCCCACGTTTCGGCGTAATGCGTGGTCGTGAATTCTTGATGAAAGATGCGTACTCTTTCCATCTATCACAGCAATGTTTAGATAACACTTATCAAAACATGCATGCCGCCTATTGCCGTATCTTCGACCGACTTGGTTTAGATTACCGTCCAGTAATTGCCGATACCGGTTCTATTGGTGGTGAAGCTTCGCACGAATTTCATGTACTGGCTGAATCTGGTGAAGACGATATCGCCTTTAGCGATAACAGCGATTACGCCGCCAACATTGAAAAAGCAGAATGTATTGCCCCTGCCGGGGAACGTGCAGCGGCTACAGCGGAATTAACCAAAGTAGCAACGCCAAATGTGCATACCATTAAAGAACTTAGCGAATTTTTAAACGCAGACGCCAGCCAAACAGTGAAAACCTTATTGGTAGCAGGTGAAGTTGAAGGTGAGAACAAAGAAGGTGAAACCGCACCGGTAGTCGCCTTGGTCTTACGTGGCGATCATGAGCTTAACGAAATTAAAGCCGAAAAATTTGCCGGTGTTGCCAGTCCGCTTACCTTCGCTAGTGAAGAAGAAATCAAGACGGCAGCAAACTGCGATGCCGGTTCTATTGGCCCGGTTGGTTTAAATATCAAAGTGATTGTTGACCGAAGTGCTGCACAGTTAAGTGATTTCATCACTGGCGCCAATGAAACTGGTTATCACTACACTGGCGTCAACTTTGATCGTGATATTAACGATTACACTGTGGCCGATATTCGCAATATTGTTGCCGGCGATCCGAGTCCTTGTGGTAATGGTACTATTACCATTAAGCGTGGTATTGAAGTGGGTCATATTTTCCAGTTAGGGGAAAAGTATGCGCAAGCGATGGGCGCTGCAGTGCTCAATGATCAAGGTAAAAACCAAACCTTGACTATGGGTTGTTACGGCATCGGTGTTTCTCGTATCGTTGCCGCGGCCATTGAGCAAAATAATGACGAAAATGGCATTATCTGGCCAGAAGCCATCGCGCCATTTAAAGTCGTGATCATCCCAATGAACATGCACAAGTCGCATCGCGTACAAGAAACGTCTGAAAAACTGTACCAGGAATTACAAGCGGCAGGCGTGGAAGTGATGATTGACGATCGTAAAGAACGTCCTGGTGTGATGTTTAAAGATATGGAGCTAATCGGCATTCCACACAGCATCATAGTTGGTGAACGTAATCTTGATAACGCCGAAGTAGAATACAAAAACCGGATCTCAGGTGAAAAATCTACCTTGAAGATTGCTGAAGTATTGGACTTCATTAAAGCAAAGTAAGGAAATTCGCTTACTACCAACTTAAAAAGGGCCTGACGGCCCTTTTTAGATCATAGAAGTTAGAAACGATAGACGAAAAGCAAAATTCCAATACTTAGCTGAACATCACTGCAAGCCCTAAAGTGTAGGGATTCAGATGTTGAATTCACCCGTTTAACTTGGCTAATTTTTCATCAATATCTGAGCAATTTTCTTTTATCATTCTTGCGGAAGTTTTACCCATGGGACCCGCCCATGGTCCTCTACCAGATAAATTATGTCTTCCCATATCTTTACCGATACGTATATAACGGTTTACTTGATCGACTCCGATTAATTCTCCGATAAGCCATTTATATTTCTCAGCTTCACCGGATAGATAAAAATCACTTCTACCTCTTCTATGCCCCTCATAACACCTGGCAACTTGTAAAGCTACTGACTCTGCTGCTTCAGTAGGCATTTCACCTTTTGTTATAGATCCTGAAGCCAATGCTAATGCTTGATTATCAAATTTTCTGGTCTTTATTTTTACTATTTTAGTGGTGTCATTGATTGATGCCGAAACAGCAAATGAACTATTTAAGGGGTTATCTTCCAACCTGCTGATGCTTTGATTACCCTTACTGTTCAATTGAAAATCCAAATCAAAATACTTGCCTGTTTGGTCAACTTTTAAATATAGTCTGATCATTTCAATTTCAGTCGATTGGATAGCTGTTTTTATCGTCGCACTTTCACCTACATTAACGATTAGTTTTGGCGATTCTTCTAAGGTGGCACCTTTTAATTGAGTTTCTAAATCTGCTAACTCTTTTGATGCCTGAATGCTGTATATTTCAACCTCGATGAAAACGACTGCTACATCTTTGGCGTCTACGGTAATCGCAACACTGATATTAATAACAAAAACCAAAAGCATAATTACTTTTATTTTCATAATCGTCCTTCTTAATTAAACTTACTTGCCATAAGATAATAGCCATCAAGTGTTCATAAAAACAACCTAACTCAATGATATTCATAAATATTCAATCGATTCATAAATATTCAAACTATTCATGACGATGAATATTGGTTTTCACCTTTCAAAATGAATTAATATTGTAGATAATTGTTTTAATTGGAAGTTAGAGATTTACACAATGGAATTGCCTGACAAATTAGTACAACTTCGAAAAGAATGGGGATGGACTCAAGCTATTGCTGCGAAGAAAATAGCAATACAGCAATCGTATTTGTCAAAACTAGAAAGTGGCCAATATCAGCCCTCCGAAGAGGTTATAAATAAGATTTGTTCAGCCTATAAGATTAAATCTGAAGACTTGCTTTCAAGGTCAAAAAAGAATCGAAACGTACATTACGCGGTTATTATATCGGCCATTATTGGCTTGCTTTTTCTATTGTCTGGCTATTTGTCTCTTTTTTTTCCTCAAACATATTATACCTATAAAGCAAAAAACATAGAAAATCAGAAGTTCCAAGGACAAGTAAATATAAATTATCACGTAACTGATCATTACCAAGGTGAAAAATACATTCAATCGTTCGAAAATAGAAATTATGAATATAGTTTAGTGGCGCAACGAGATATTAGCAGAGCCGAAAATCGCTGGTTTATTGCGTTTGGGTGCCTATTTATTTTTTTACCAATATCAGCATCCATCTATAAGTTTAAAATACTTCGTAAATGAATATGGGCCAGGAAACCAATTCAAAACAATCGCTTTCGTTTCTAGTCTATCGTTTCTACAATCTATCCCACTTATCCCAATAGATCTTACGATCATAACGTTTCGATAACAGTTTATTTAATTGGTGAAAGGTGGTTAACGGCTCTCGCAAGCCACTGATACATTGCCAGACAAAACGGTGACAATTGTTCTTGATTAAATCGTAATCCTGATAATCATAAATCTGTGTTATCGCCCGTTGCGCGGTTATATCATCACAAATTGCTTCGCCGGTGGAATCACAGGCGACAAAAATATCTTTGCCAGAACGTTCAGCCAAAAATCGGCTTGGTGAAATTGCTTTAATTAAACCACTGCCATGTAATTCCACTATGGTATCTTCATCAATCAATATACCGGTATGCTCAAGCACGCCACTAAGGCCACAACAAACCAGGGCGCCGGGGCGAACAATTGCCAGGGTTTCAGTGCTAAACACTTCCGTTGGGTACTTGGCAATACCACTATCGTGCTTATGAACACTGCCGCGGGTTGTTATTTGATCAGAATTTTCCCGCAAGTGATCTTGCTTTTTACGCTTTTGCTCAAGCTCTTTAGCGGCAACCGCACCTAATACTGCAGCGCCTATCCATAATAACGGTAATGGCATATGTTCACCTTAACTTGATTGTTATAACCTTATTGATAGTAGTTATAATAAAAAACTTATTGTTTTTCATAAAAAAAGTGTCAGCAAGTATTTCAAAAGTCTGGTATTTCAGTATGCTTATAGCTGAATACCCGTCACTATTCAAAGTGAAGGATTTCAGTGGGAATTAAAAGTGATTTAGGCAAGGTATTAAATTTAGAGAATGGTTATTCCATTGTTAAATTTCATAACGCTGCATAAATCACTTTTAAACCCATCGAAGAAGCGTTTGAGCAATCCCACTTCTTCGTTCCATCTATTTGTAAGGGAATAACCATTACTGTATAGATGCGCCTTGAATTGGAATTGCTCAAGCGCTCTGAAACCTTCATACTGAATGGTGAAGGGTATACACAAGTATGATAGCAATCTGCAAAATATGCAGATTGATTTAAGCCAAGCAAGAGAAGTATGGTAAGTCAAAATGAGTGAATA
>NZ_JQDZ01000076.1 GCF_000764205.1 Thalassotalea sp. ND16A | reverse complement strand
ACACAAATTGCATGATAACTAATTGTTAAAGAATCATAAGTTGAAAACTTATGGAAAGAGTCAGTCGCATTCGCTGCTCTTTAGTACTGTAAGGCGCGCTGTGCTTGCCTTAAGTAGGATGCGCATTCTACGCACCTCAGTTTTGATGTCAACCGTTAATTTAAAGAATTTTCAAATTAATTTGTTGTCGTTTGCAATCGAGTATTTAGTTAAATATCGTTTACAACATTAGCAAAACTGTCCTTAGCAAATCTTTCACTCTCGTAAGAAGAAGTGCCTTGGAAGTGGATGCGCATTTTAGGGGTTTTTACGCCGGGGGCAACAGCTTTTTGCAAATAAATTGAAATAAATGTTTAACTGGTTATTAATTGCACAAAACGAACTGGTTATCGGTCAATTCCACTCGCTTTTAATCGATATAAGCGATTGCTTGTTTGATATCTTCGATACGATGCGCCCAAATAGCACCGTCATCCGAGTATTTTCCACTCACTAAAATACGGTTATGGATGCCCGCATCTTGCGCCGCGGTCATATCTGAAGTTTTATCCCCAATGAAAATGCTTTGTTTTAAGTCGATGTTATGTTTTTTGGCGGCAGATAAAATCATTCCCGGTTTCGGTTTGCGACAATCACAGGCGATTTTATAAGCATCTAAACCTTTGGTTGGGTGATGCGGGCAAAAATAAACATCGGTTATGATCACTTGTTCTTTGATAAATTCGGCTTTCATCCACTCGCTTAGCTTTAAAAAGTCTTGTTCCGAATACATACCACGAGCAATTCCAGATTGATTGGTGATGACAATGATTTGCAGGCCCAGCTCTTGCGCGTAACGACAGACCTCAAAAATACCATCGACAAATTCAAACTCTTGAGGCTTATACACATAACCATGATCGACATTAATGATACCGTCGCGATCTAAAAATAATGTTCTGTTCATGTTTTTTGCTCAATTTAAATGTGGGCTAAATGCTGCTGGCTAAGTGCTACGAGCAAAAAATGCTACGGGCTAAAAAAGCTACGAGCTACGGGCAGTTGGCGGGGTTTCAACCTCGCATAATGATACGATATTGAATTTAACATAATCTTGCTATGGCTAAAAGCAAAGAAGCGAGGGGCACGGTTGGCGGGGCTTCAGCCTCGCGTCATACCGCGCAGCGATACCTAAAGCTTAGCTTCGGTAATTACGCGAGAATAAATTCCCGCCAACCAAAGGCCAAATTAACGCAATCTGCCCGAAGCTAGTGGCCGAAGCTAGGAACTAAGAACTATATAAGCCGGTTGGCGGGGCTTCAGCCTCGCGAAATACCGCGCAGCGGTACCTAAAGCTTACCTTCGGTAATTACGCGAGAATAAATTCCCGCCAACCAAGAGCCAAATCAACGCAATCGGCCCGAAGCTAGTGGCCCGAAGCTAGTGGCCGAAGCTAGGAACTAAGAACTATATAAGCCGGTTGGCGGGGCTTCAGCCTCGCGAAATACCGCGCAGCGGTACCTAAAGCTTAGCTTCGGTAATTACCCGAGAATAAATTCCCGCCAACTATATTGAAATTAACGCAACCTGCCAGAAGCTCGTAGCCTTTTAGCCCGTAGCCCTGGCTCTTACATACTTAAGCCACCGTCACATTCCACTACACGGCCAGTAAAGAAATCATTTTCAAAAATGTATTGCGCGGTATGAGCAATTTCTTCTGGTGTACCTAACCGGCCGACAGGTTTCATTTTTTCTAAACGCTCACGCATTTCTGGTTTCATCGCATCGGTCATTGCCGTTTTAATAACACCTGGGGCAATTGCACCGACACGAATACCTTGTCTTCCTAACTCACGTGCCCAGGTAACAGTCATTGCAACTACGCCGGCTTTTGCCGCAGCGTAGTTAGTTTGTCCCATGTTACCGCCACGGGCGATAGATGACATATTGATGATCACACCTTTTCTGCCGTGTTTGATCATTTGTACCGCGGCTTCCCGGCCACATAAAAACACGCCGGTTAAGTTCACATCAATGACTGACTGGAACTGAGCAAGGGACATTTTTTTGGTAATTTCACCGTCTTTTGCTTTTACAAACATGCCATCGCGTAAAATTCCGGCATTGTTGACTAAACCGTCAATACCATTAAAGTCACCAGCAATTTGTGCAAAGGTTTGCTCTATTTGTTCTTCGTTAGTGACGTTGGCTAAATAGAACTTTGCCGTGCTGCCCGCTTGTTCTACCAAACTTACCGTTTCGGCCAGCATTTCTTCGCCTAAATCGATCAATGCCAGTTTTGCGCCTTTTTTGGCAAACTCAACCGCCATGGTGCGACCTAAACCCTGGCCACCACCGGTAATTACAATTACTTTATCTTGTAAATTCATTATTTTGCCTTTTCAAACATTTTTATAATACTGCTGAAATCTTTAGCGCCATTGCCTTTACCGGCATGTAACGCAAATAAACTGCGAGCCAAAGTTCCCATCGGTGTTGCTGATTGACTTTGTACTGCAGTATCCATCGCCAAACCTAAATCTTTGGCCATCAGATCAGTCATAAAACCACCGTTATAATCATTCGACGATGGTACATTTTCCATCACACCTGGGCATGGGTTGTACACTTCTAAGGTCCAGTTTCTACCCGAGCTTTGTAACATGATTTCCGATAAGACTTTTGGATCTAAGCCATTATCCATCCCCAATTGTAACGCTTCTGATGTACCCGACATTAGAATAGCCAACAGCATGTTGTTACACACTTTCGCTACCTGGCCGGCACCATGGTCACCGGCATGGAAAATGTTTTTGCCCATGTTATCCAGTACCGGTTTTGCGGTATTAAAATCGCTTGCACTACCGCCAACCATAAAGCTTAATGTGCCGGCTTGCGCGCCACCAACACCACCAGAGACTGGCGCATCGATAAAGTTAATGCCCTTATCGCTTAGTGCTGTTGCCACTTTCACTACGGTAGTTTTATCGATAGTCGAAGAGTCGATAACTAAAGCGCCGGCTTTAATATGGTTAATTAAACCATCATCACCTAAAAACAACCCTTCAACGTGTTTGCCTGCGGGCAACATTGATACAATAAACTCGGCATCAGTAACCGTGCCAGCAACCGTATCGGCGGTAGTGGCACCTTCGGCGACTAACGTTGCCACCGCTTGTGGAAACAAATCAAACACAGCCACTTTATGACCAGCTTTTAACAGGTTAGACGCCATTGGGCCGCCCATATTACCTAAACCAATAAATGCAACATTTGCCATGGGTTTACTCCTAAGTTTGTTAAATCGTTATAATTTTTTAAGGTCGGCTTTAACCTGCCAACCCTATTGTGTTGTTAAAGCTTCGGCTGCTGGCTACTAGCAACTAGCTTCTGGCAGTCTGCGAATATAATAGCTACTGGCTTCGGGCTAATAGCTGCTGGCAGACTGCGTTAATTTCAATATTGCTTACGGTCCAAACTATCTGCTCGTAGCTCGTAGCCTTTTATGCCCGCAGCCTTCTTATACTCGCAGCCTTCTTATTTTCGTTACCGCGTTGCGCTAATTACGCGAGGTTAAAACCCCGCCAACCCTGCCCGCAGCTCGTAGCATTTTATTGCCCGTAGCTTTTTTTTAGTTACCGCGTTGCGCTAATTACGCGAGGTTAAAACCCCGCCAACCCTGCCCGTAGCTCGTAGCTATTTTATTGCCCGTAGCTTTTTTTTAGTTACCGCGTTGCGCTAATTACGCGAGGTTAAAACCCCGCCAACCCTGCCCGTAGCTCGTAGCATTTTATTGCCCGTAGCTTTTTTTAGTTACCGCGTTGCGGCAATTACGCGAGGTTAAAACCCCGCCAACCCTGCCCGCAGCTCGTAGCATTTTTATTGCCCGTAGCTTTTTTTTAGTTACCGCGTTGCGGCAATTACGCGAGGTTAAAACCCCGCCAACCGGTTTCGTTACGCGTTGCTATCTGCCCGCAGCTCGTAGCATCTTTTTTGCCCGTTGCCTTCTTTTTCTCGTAGCATTCTTTTGCTTTTAGCCCGTAGCTTTTTTTACCCTAAACCTGCTAACGGATGCTCACTCTCACTCCAGTTTGAAGTGAAGAACCAGTCGATAACGTCTTGATCGACACTGGCAACATCGGCAAACGCCCAGTTCGGCTTATTGTCTTTCTCAATCAATAATGCGCGTACGCCTTCTTTAAACTCTCCATATTCACCACATTTAGTGGAAATGGTCAGTTCAAGACGAAAACAATCGGCTAACGATAAATTTTTACCGGTCTGAATTTGACGGTAGGTTAACTGCGCACTTAAGGCACTGCCATGGGCAAGTGATTTTTGTGCTCGGTTAAACCATTTATCTTCAACCTCAATGGCGGCAATATGCTCGACAATGGCGGTCAATGTTTCGTGTGCGGTAACGGTATCAATTAATTCCTGATGCTGTTGCACGTTCGATAGTGCCATGCTGGTAATGGATGCTTGCTCGCATTCCACCAATACGGCAGATAACTTTTCATGATTAAGGGCAACAGTATCGCCCCACTTTACCGTAACCAACTTATCAATAACTTCGCCTTTTTTATCATTATTGACGAAATGATCGGCTAATTGGGTATATTTGGCATCGGCCGCATTGATAGATGCGCCGGTTAAGCCTAAAAACAAGCCACAATTGTTCGGCATTTTATTTAAAAAATAGGTACCACCAACATCAGGGTACAAGCCGATGCTGATTTCCGGCATGGCAATGCGGGTATTTTCGGTAACCACGCGGTGCGAGCCACCGGCCATTAGACCTAAACCGCCCCCCATAACAATACCATTGCCCCAGATCACAATCGGCTTTTGGTAGGCGTGAATTAAATGATCTACCTGGTATTCATCTTTGAAAAACTCTTCAATAGCAGGCGCTTTATCGCCGTTATTTACCGGTAAATTATTATATAAATGCACAATATCGCCACCGGCACAGAAGGCTTTTTCACCGGCACCTTGTAAAAATACCAGGGCAATATTGTTATCTGCTTGCCAAGCCACTAATTGTGGGTACAGGGCTTTCACCATGTCGTGACTTAACGCATTTAATGAGCGCTCAGAATTTAATGTGGCAAGGCCAATACTCTTACCATTCGCGCAACTGATTTCTTCAAATAATACAACTTCAGACATAATCAATTTTTACCTTACCTGTTACCTTAATTATTCGGTTAACCACTATTCATTTAGCCAAATGGGCTTACGTTTTTCTAAGAATGCGTTCACCCCTTCGCTTTGATCTTTTGAATCAAACAAATCAACAAAGGCGGCACGCTCAATTGGCAATGCTTTGCTAATTGGCATAGAGCGGTTCATTTGGATCAGCTCTTTACAGGCTGCTACCGCAACCGGACTTTGGCGAGCCACTTTGCCAGCCAGGGCAATCGCTGCATCTTTTGCTGCGCCTTTGGCCACCACTTCTTCGACCAAACCAATGCGCAGTGCCGTTGCCGCATCAACCCGTTCGCCACATAAAATCATCCGTTTGGTCCAGCCTTCGCCAACCAATAGATGCAAGTTTTGCGTGCCACCGGCACATGGCAATAAACCAACCGAGGCTTCCGGCAACGCCATGTTGGCGTGCTCTTCGGCAATGCGCAGATCACAGGCCAGCGCCACTTCCAAACCGCCACCCATCGACCAGCCGTTAATGGCGGCAATCGACACACCCCGAAACGATGATAATGTTTCAAACGCCTGACCAAATAAATTAGACATTAGTGTAGCCGTCTCTTTATCGCCATCGGCAAAAAGATTTAAATCAGCGCCCGCCGAAAAGAACTTTTCACCGCCGCCAGTAAGCACGAGTGCGTAAATGTCTTTGTCCTGATTCAGCTGTTCAACCATAGTGGTTAACGCTGACAAGCTTTCTACCGTCCAGGTATGGGCCGGTGGGTTATTGAAGGTAATTACCGCAGTATTACCGGTTTTTTCAAGTTGTAATAAATCTGTCATCGTATTCTCTACATATTCTTGTGAAGCACAGGGTTGTGTTGCTTGGCTCGTTTATAAAATTTATTTTATAAACTTATTTTAGAAACGAAGTTTATAAAATCTGGCCTGCACCTTCGGTTAACAAACGACGCGATACAATAAGACGCATGATCTCATTGGTGCCTTCTAAAATCTGGTGTACCCGTACATCTCTGAAATGACGCTCTAACGGGTACTCTTTGATGTAACCGTAACCGCCATGAATTTGCAGCGCCGCATCACATACTTTAAAACCAACATCGGTGGCAAACTGTTTTGCCATGGCACAATAGGCGGTTTTTTCCGGATCGTTGTTGTCTAATTTAAACGCCGCCAAGCGTACCATTTGACGCGCCGCGACTAATTCTGTCGCCATATCGGCAAGTTTAAACTGCATCCCCTGAAATGCGGCAATCGGCTTACCAAATTGCTCACGCTCTTGCATATAAGTCATCGCCGTATTTAATGCTTGTTGCGCGGTACCAATAGAACAAGTGGCAATATTAATGCGACCGCCGTCTAAGCCTTTCATCGCGATGGCAAAACCTTCGCCTTCATTGCCCAATAAGTTGGCAACCGGGATGCGAACATCTTCAAAGGTAATTTGTCGTGTCGGCTGCGCGTTCCAGCCCAGTTTTTCTTCGGCTTTGCCGTAAATAACACCGGCAGCATTGGCGGGTATAACCACGGCAGAGATGCCTTTAGCACCAGGACCACCGGTGCGCACCATTGCAATTAATACGTCGGTATCGCCTGCACCCGAGATAAACACTTTCGAGCCGTTGATCACATATTCATCACCATCTTTTTTACAAGAGGTACGAAGTGATGCCGCATCGGAGCCGGCGCCTGGCTCGGTTAAACAATAAGAAGCAAGTTGCTGGCCTGACACTAAACCGTCACACCACTGGTTTTTCACGGCTTCAGTGCCCCAGGTGGCGACCATCCAGGTGGCCATGTTATGAATGGTGATCATTGCCGTGGTGGCGGTACAGCCCATCGCAAGCTGTTCAAAAATAATGGAAGAATCGAGACGTGATAAACCTAAGCCACCGGCATCTTCAGGGCTGTATAAACCACAAAAACCCAGCTCTCCGGCTTTGGCAATGACGTCTTTGGGAAATATGTGTTCGCTGTCCCATTTAGCCGCATGCGGGGCAAATTCAGCTTGCGCAAATTGACTGGCCATTTCGGCAAACATTTGCTGATCTTCAGATAAGTTGAAATTCATCGTTAATTCCTGAAATTGAATATTAGGAACTGGGAACTAGGAACTAGCACCTTAATCCTTATACCTTGATACCTTGATACCTTGATACCTTGATACCTTGATACCTTGATACCTTGATACCTTGATACCTTAATACCTTGATACCTTGATACCTTAATACCTTGATACCTTGATACCTTGATACCTTGATACCTTAATACCTTGATACCTTGATACCTTGATACCTTAATACCTTAATACCTTAATACCTTAATACCTTGATACCTTGATACCTTGATACCTTAATACCTTGATACCTTGATACCTTGATACCTTGATACCTTAATACCTTGATACCTAATATTATATTTAATCTATAAAACAAAAACCGCAGCACAGGCTGCGGTTTATTCCGTAATTTGTTTAAAGCATCTCTATGGCGATGGCTGTGGCTTCACCACCACCGATACACAGTGAGGCGACACCTTTTGATAAGCCGCGTTGTTTTAACGCGTGAATAAGAGTCACCATAATACGGGCACCACTGGCGCCAATTGGATGGCCCAAGGCACATGCACCACCGTGTACGTTTACTTTTTCGCCATCAAGCCCTAATTCTTTAATCGCCAGCATAGTCACCATGGCAAACGCTTCGTTGATTTCAAATAAATCAACGTCTGCTTTAGTCCAGCCAATGCGGGCGAATAATTTATTCATCGCGCCTACTGGTGCTACGGTAAATTCGGCTGGTTTCTGCGCATGGTTGGTATGGCCAACCACTTTACATAATGGGGTTAAACCGCGTTTTTCAGCTTCCGATGCGCGCATCATTACCATTGCTGCAGCACCATCTGAGATAGAACTTGAGTTGGCCGCGGTGATCGTACCGTCGCGTTTAAAGGCAGCACGTAATGAAGGAATTTTTTCCGGGCGAGCATTGCCAGGTTGTTCATCGGTATCAACCGTGACATCGCCACGACGAGTTTTATAAGTTACCGCAGTGATCTCTTCTTTAAAGTGGCCATTGTCAATGGCGGCATTGGCTTTGTTTAATGAAGCAATCGCAAACGCATCCATGTCTTCGCGGGTAAACGCCACATCATCGGCCGTGTCCTGAGCAAAACAGCCCATGGCAACGCCGTCATAGGCATTTTCTAAACCGTCAAGCATCATGTGATCTTGCACCTGACCATGGCCCATGCGCATACCGCCGCGAGCTTTTGCTAACATATAAGGCGCTTGTGACATGCTTTCAAAACCACCGGCAACGGCAACATCAATAGAGCCTGCCGCTAATGAGTCGTAAGCGTTCATGGCCGCTTTCATGCCTGAACCACACACTTTCGATACCGTTGAACATACCGTGGATAATGCTAAATCGGCACCTAACGCCGCTTGTCTTGCTGGCGCCTGTTTTAACCCGGCGGCCAATACACAGCCCATAACCACTTCATCGATTTGATCGTTGGCAAGGTTGGCCTGACTTACGGCCGCGCGAATGGCTTGTGCCCCTAGCGTTGGTGAAGTTACGTCGCTAAGCGCGCCCATAAACCCACCCATAGGTGTTCTGACGGCGGAAACGATTACGATAGGATCTGATAATGACATGCGATTTGCCCTTTTTTAACTATAATTAACTGCCAATAGAGTACATCACTTTCTAACTTTACGCCAACGTCAACCAAATACTTAATTAACCACGAAAACGGCTATAGTGTACAAAAATATAGACAAAGCTGCACTGACAGAAAGTAAAGATAGGTTGCCAGCAATCAAATATACGCATTCTAAGTTTACCTTTACGTAAACTTCATCTTTGTCTATACTCATTGCAAATTTTAATTTATATCGATGCTATGGTTACTCAGAAAACAGCAACATTTTCCATTGGCGATTTGGCCAGAGAGTTTGATATTACGACACGTAGCATACGTTTTTATGAAGACGAAGGGCTATTGTTGCCGATGAGAAAAGGCCAAACTCGCATTTATAACCGCAGAGATCGGGTGCGGTTAAAGCTGATTTTACGCGGTAAACGCTTAGGCTTTACCTTAGCCGAAACCGGTCGCTTGTTTGAACTTTATGACGTGGATAAAACCAATACCAGTCAGTTAGCAACCATTAAGCAATTAATTTCAGATAAAAAAAGCGCATTAAAACAACAGTTAGACGACATCAAAGTGGTATTGATGGAGTTAGATACATTAGAAAAACGCTGTGAAACAGCACACCAAGAATTAAACCAGTAACTAAACCAGTAACTAAACCAGTAACTAAAACAGTACCAAAAACAGTACCAAAAACATTAGTGAAATGAGCTGAGCTCGGGATAACCCTACTCGTTAACCCAGACGCCAGCCAGATAAACAAATTACATTTAAGGATCAGACAATGATTTCAAGCTTCTCAAGTTTAAACTTTAATTTAGGCGAAACCGTAGACATGATCCGCGATCAAGTTAACGCGTTTGCCCGTGACGAAATAGCGCCACGTGCCGAACAAATCGATATTGATAACGAATTTCCCAATGACTTATGGCGCAAATTTGGTGACATGGGCTTATTAGGCATGACCGTTGCCGAACAATACGGTGGCTCAGACCTTGGTTACCTGGAGCACATGGTAGCAATGCAAGAGATCAGCCGCGCCTCGGCTTCGGTTGGTTTGAGTTATGGCGCTATGTCTAACCTATGTTTAAACCAGTTGAGCAAAAATGGCTCGCATCAACAAAAATTAACGTACTTGCCAAAACTCTGCAGCGGTGAACACATTGGCGCATTAGCAATGAGTGAGCCAAATGCCGGCTCTGATGTGGTGAGTATGAAACTTAAAGCCGAGAAAAAAGGCGACAAGTACGTGTTAAACGGCAACAAGATGTGGATCACCAACGGTCCAGATGCGAACGTTTACATCATTTACGCTAAAACTGACACCAGCGCCGGCTCTAAAGGCATTACCGCGTTTATTGTTGAGCGTGATTACCCAGGTTTTTCTCGTCATCAAAAACTCGATAAATTAGGCATGCGTGGTTCCAACACCTGTGAACTGGTATTCCAGGACTGTGAAGTGCCGGCAGAAAACATTTTAGGCGAAGAAGGCAAAGGCGTGCGGGTATTGATGTCTGGCTTAGACTACGAGCGCTTAGTACTTTCTGGCGGCCCGTTAGGCATTATGGACGCGTGTATGGACTTGGTTGTGCCCTACATTCATGACCGTAAACAATTTGGTCAATCCATTGGTGAATTCCAGCTGGTACAAGGCAAAATCGCCGACATGTACACCCAAATGAATGCCGCTAAATCGTATGCCTATATGTGTGCTATGGCAGCCGATCGTGGCGAAACCACAAGAAAAGACGCAGCAGCGGTAATTTTATACTCAGCCGAGCTGGCAACCAAAATGGCACTGGATGCGATCCAGTTGTTAGGTGGCAATGGTTACATCAACGAATTCCCGGCAGGCCGTTTATTACGAGATGCTAAACTTTATGAAATTGGTGCCGGTACGTCAGAAATTCGCCGCATGCTAATTGGCCGCGAGTTATTTAACGAGTCGTAGGAAAGGACCGAGGTACAAGAGACGAGGTACAAGAGACGAGGTACAAGAGACGAGGTACAAGGTACAGGCAGAATGTTTGATGGTAAAAGAGTGTTTTAAATTCTTTAACCATGATTTATAAAAATCTGCTTTGTATCATGATCAGTTCCTCATTTCTAATGCCTCACTGCCTGTACCTTGTACCTTGTACCGCGTACCTAATAGTCGAAGACTGTAGAGAATTTAAGGACCCCCCGTGGCAAAATTAATCAGTAAAATAAATACCCGTAGTCAGGAATTTGCCGACAACACTGCGCATATGCAAGCGCAGGTTAACGATTTAACTGCAACCCTTGAGACCATTAAACAAGGTGGCGGTGACAAATCTCGCGCAAGGCATTTAAGTCGAGGCAAGTTATTGCCCAGAGACCGGGTTTATCACCTGCTTGATCCCGGCTCGCCGTTTTTAGAGTTTTCACAACTGGCAGCAATGGATGTGTACAGCGCCAATGTGCCGGCAGCCGGCATTATTACCGGCATTGGCCGGGTCAGTGGTCAGGAATGTGTGATCATCGTCAACGATGCGACGGTAAAAGGCGGCACCTATTTTCCGCTTACTGTGAAAAAACACATCCGTGCGCAAACCATCGCGCAAGAAAATAACCTGCCGTGTATTTCGCTGGTCGACTCAGGTGGCGCCAATTTACCGAATCAGGATGAAGTATTCCCCGACCGAGAGCATTTTGGCCGTATCTTCTTTAACCAGGCCAATATGTCGGCGCAAAACATTCCGCAAATTGCCGCGGTAATGGGCTCTTGTACTGCCGGTGGTGCCTATGTGCCAGCGATGGCCGATGAATCGATTATCGTCAAAGAGCAAGGCACTATTTTCCTTGCCGGTCCGCCGCTGGTTAAAGCTGCCACCGGTGAAGTGGTCAGCGCAGAAGATTTAGGTGGTGCCGACGTGCATTGTCGCACTTCAGGGGTTGCCGATCATTACGCGCAAAACGATCACCACGCCTTACAGCTGGTGCGCCAGTCGGTCGCCAATTTAAACCGCATTAAGCCACAGCAAATGGCGATCAAAGAGGTGGTTGAACCGGATTATGATACCGACGAAATTTACGGCATCATTCCCAAAGATGCGCGCCAGCCCTACGATGTGCGCGAAATTATCGCCCGTATTGTCGATGGCAGTAACTTTGATGAATTTAAAGAGTTGTATGGCACCACCTTAGTCTGTGGTTTTGCCAACATCTTCGGTTACCCGGTGGGCATAGTCGCCAACAACGGTATTTTATTTGCCGAGTCGGCGCAAAAAGGCGCACACTTTATCGAGCTTTGTGCGCAACGTAAAATTCCTTTGGTGTTTTTACAAAACATCACCGGCTTTATGGTGGGTAAGCAATACGAAGCCGGCGGTATTGCCAAGCACGGCGCCAAAATGGTTACCGCGGTTGCCACCGCGCAAGTTCCAAAATTTACTATATTGATTGGTGGCAGCTTTGGCGCCGGTAATTACGGCATGTGTGGCCGGGCCTACGATCCGCGTTTCTTATTCATGTGGCCCAATTCCCGTATTTCGGTAATGGGTGGCGAGCAGGCTGCTGGGGTATTGGCACAGGTGAAACGCGATCAAAAAGACAAGGCCGGCGAGCAGTGGTCAGCCGAGCAGGAAAGCAGCTTCAAGCAACCTATCGTTGACGAATACGAAAAGCAAGGTCATCCCTATTATGCCTCGGCCCGGTTGTGGGATGATGGCGTTATCGATCCGGCCCAAACTCGTCAGGTATTGGGTTTATCAATTTCTGCCGCCCTGAATAAAACCATTGAAGAAACACGCTTTGGCGTGTTCAGAATGTAATAGGCGCGCGAATGGAAACTAGCAATATGAAACATAGCAATGGCGAAAACACCAGTGCACAAAATACCGGTGCAAAAGGTGCAAAAGCTGCAGAGAAAGTGCAAGTTAGCATCGATCAACGTGGGGTTGCCACCGTCACCCTGAACAACCCCGATAAACACAATGCTTTTGATGACAGTATTATCGAAAGCTTAACCCGGGCGTTCAGCGAGATCGGCAACAACGATAACTTACGGGTCATGGTACTGGCGTCGAATGGCAAAAGCTTTTCGGCCGGCGCCGACTTAGGCTGGATGAAACGCATGGCGACTTACAGTTATGACGAAAATCTGAAAGATGCCAACGCTTTAGCAATTATGCTGAAAACGTTAAACTTTTTAAACAAGCCAACTATCGCCAAAGTACAAGGAGCGGCCTTTGGTGGCGCCGTAGGTTTGGTCAGTTGTTGCGATATTGCCATTGCCAGTAACAAAGCCAGCTTTTGTTTATCGGAAGTAAAACTGGGGTTAATTCCCGCCACCATCAGCCCGTATGTGGTAAATGCCATGGGCTTAAAAGCCTGTCGACGTTATTTTCAAACGGCCGAACGATTTTTTGCCGATAAAGCATTACACCTTGGCCTGGTAGACGAAGTGACCGACGTGGATAATTTAACCGTTGAAGTAGAAAAAGTGATCACTGCGCTGCTCGCCAATAGCCCGGCGGCAGTAAAACAAGCCAAGCAACTGGCCTTTGATGTCGCTTATCAAACCGTAGATGATGAGCTGTTACAAGATACCAGTGAGCGCATTGCCGCCATTCGCGTGTCACCTGAGGGCCAAGAAGGCCTGACCAGCTTTTTTGAAAAACGCCCGGCCGCCTGGCGGGCCAGCAACGCAACCGCTAGCAGCGATAAGGAATAATAAATGTTTACTAAAATTTTAATAGCGAATCGTGGTGAAATTGCCTGTCGAGTGATCAAAACGGCGCGTGCCATGGGCATTTTAACCGTGGCGGTATATTCCGATGCCGATGCCGACTCGTTACATGTAACCATGGCCGATGAAGCCGTTTACATTGGCCCGTCCCCCTCGCGTGAAAGTTATTTATTGGGCGACAAAGTGATTGCCGCGGCAATTCGCACCGGCGCGCAAGCCATTCATCCGGGCTACGGATTTTTATCGGAAAACGCCGACTTTTGTAATAAGTGTGCCGACAGCAATATTACCTTTATCGGCCCACCGGTACCGGCCATTGAAGCGATGGGCTCAAAGTCTGCGGCGAAAAACATCATGGAACAAGCCAACGTGCCTTTAGTGCCGGGCTATCATGGTGAAGATCAATCGGCAGCCATCATTAAACAAGCCGCCGATGCCATGGGCTATCCGGTATTATTAAAAGCCACCGCCGGTGGTGGTGGTAAAGGCATGCGCCAGGTGTGGTCAGAAGCCGAATTCAATGAAGCGCTAGCCGCAGCCAAACGTGAATCATTATCGTCGTTTGGTGATGACACTATGCTGGTAGAAAAATACCTTACCCAGCCGCGCCATGTTGAAATACAGGTATTTTGTGATAACCATGATAACGCCGTGTATTTGTTTGAACGTGATTGTTCGGTGCAGCGCCGTCACCAAAAAGTGATTGAAGAAGCGCCGGCCTTTGGCATGAGCGAAGAACTGCGCAAGCAAATGGGTGAAGCGGCCATTATGTCGGCCAAAGCCATCGGCTATCAAGGCGCCGGTACGGTTGAATTCTTACTCGATGTCGACGGTTCCTTCTACTTCATGGAAATGAACACCCGCTTGCAGGTAGAGCACCCGGTAACGGAAATGATCACCGGACAAGACTTGGTCGAGTGGCAATTACGAGTTGCCGCTGGCGAAACCTTACCGCTGAGCCAGGAGCAGTTAACCATTAACGGCCATGCCTTTGAAGCGCGAATTTATGCCGAAGATCCAAACAACGACTTCTTGCCGGCAACCGGTAAACTGGCGTTCTTGCAACCGCCGGTGGAAAGTGAGCATGTGCGCATCGACACTGGGGTAAGACAAGGCGATGAAGTGAGCGTGTTTTACGATCCGATGATCGCCAAATTAATTGTCTGGGATGAAAACCGGGATAAAGCACTACAACGGTTAAGCAAAGCGTTAATGGAATATCGGATTAAAGGGGTCACCACCAATATCGACTTCCTCTATAACTTAGCCACCTCTAAACCTTTTATCAATGAAGACATAGATACCGGCTTTATCGACAAGCATCACGACTTAATTTTTCATGATGACGAGCTGTCCTTGATCAATGATTTACCCATTGCGGCGCTATATTTAGTGCTGGCGCAAAGCTCTAATGCCAACATGCACAGCAATATTAACGACCCACATTCGCCATGGAACGCCAGTAACGCCTGGCGTTTAAATGAAGCGCATGTGCACAGCTTTGGTATTGATTACAATGAGCAAACTTACCCGGTATGCGTTGAAGAGCGTCGCCAGGGCAGCGCCATTCATTATTTGATCACCATCGATGGCAACACCGTTGATTGTCAGGGCCGTATTGACGCCAATACCTTATTTACCAACATCAACGGCTACATGTCAAAGGCGATGATCGGGGGAAACAACGGCCAGTTCAGTTTATTCAAACAAGATGGCGTCATTCATTTTAATCGCACCGAAATTGATCTTGGTGAGCAAAATACCGACAGCTCTGCCGGCGGCTTAAACGCGCCAATGAACGGCACTATGGTAACCTTGCTGGTTGAGTTAAATGAAATGGTAGAAAAAGACCAACCGCTGCTGATCATGGAAGCGATGAAAATGGAGCACACCATCAGAGCGCCAGCGCACGGCAAAGTCACCGAGTTTTATTTTAATGCCGGTGATATGGTTGACGGTGGCGCAGAATTGTTAGCGTTTGCCGCAGAAACTGGTACTGCTACTAGCGACGAGGCTGAATCATGATGACCATAGTAACCGCAACTACTGAGAGTTTATTGCCCGGAGACGTCAAAATTGTGGAAGTAGGCCCCAGAGATGGCTTGCAAAACGAAGCCACGCTGATCGGCGCGATGGATAAAATCGCGTTAATCGAGCAACTTGCCGATGCCGGCGTAAGTTACGTTGAAAGTGGCAGTTTTGTCTCACCGAAATGGGTGCCGCAAATGGCGACATCTACCGAGGTATTTAATGGCATCAAGCGCCAGCAAAACGTCACTTACGCCGCACTGACGCCAAACTTAAAAGGCTTTGAAGCTGCGGTGGCGGTAAATGCCGATGAGGTCGCCATCTTTGGCGCCGCCTCAGAAAGCTTTAGCCAAAAAAACATTAACTGCTCTATCGATGAATCGTTAGCGCGTTTTGTCCCGGTGATCGCAGCGGCAAAAGCGCAAGGCTTAAAGGTACGCGGTTACGTGTCTTGTGTGGTCGGTTGTCCGTACGAAGGTGACATTGCGCCCGAGCAAGTGGCAATGGTGGCGAAAAAATTGTTTGATATGGGCTGTTATGAGATATCGCTGGGCGACACCATTGGCGTCGGCACACCACAAAGCGTAAAGCAGATGTTAGCCGCGGTTAACCAATACGTGCCAATAAATAAACTGGCGGTGCATTTTCATGACACCTATGGGCAAGCACTTACTAACATTTATACCGCGTTAAACCTTGGCGTCAGCGTTGTCGACTGCGCCGTTGCCGGCCTTGGCGGCTGCCCTTACGCCAAAGGCGCATCAGGCAATGTTGCCACCGAAGACGTGGTTTACCTGTTAAACGGGTTAGGCATTAACCACGGCATCAATTTTGACAAACTGCTACACGCCGGCTGGTTCATCAGCGACAAACTCGGCAAAGCCCCGATCTCAAAAGTCTCCAACGCGATGCGCGCAAAGTTAAAATAACCCCCTCCCCCGCAAAACCAAAACCGGTTGGCGGGGTTTCTAACCTCGCGTAATACCGCAGGCTCCCTGGTTGGCGGGGTTTCAACCTCGCGTAATACCGCAACGCGGTAAAAAACCCTTACTAGCTAAGCCACCGCCATCACGCGAGAATGAATTCCCGCCAACCAGATACCTGCCTTCAGGCCTTCCTTGACTCCTTGATTCCTTGATTCCTTGACTCCTTGATTCCTTGACTCCTTGATTCCTTGACTCCTTGACTCCTTGATTCCTTGACTCCTTGATTCCTTGATTCCTTGACTCCTTGATTCCTTGATTCCTTGACTCCTTGATTCCTTGATTCCTTGACTCCTTGATTCCTTGATTCCTTGACTCCTTGATTCCTTGACTCCTTGATTCCTTGACTCCTTGACTCCTAAATCCTTCCTACCCTCCCGCCAAAACCTAACCTATACTTAGCAAACACTCATTAGTTAAAAGGATTTAACAATGCCAACTCAAGACTTATCAAAAAACCGCATTTCATCGGAAAATCAGATCTATCATTTAGTCGCAACCACCCATAAACGCATGCCCGTTTTTGACAACTTTCTTGCCGCGAGAATCATCATTAACGAAATGAAAGCCCTAAATGAGCAAAATATCCTGTCATCACTAGCCTGGGTGGTAATGCCCGATCACCTGCATTGGTTGATACAGTTAAATGGTAATCATCAATTAAGTCAGATAATGAAAAAATTGAAAGGCAGTTCCGCTAGCAAAATTAACAAAACCTTAAAGCAAAAAGGAAAGTTGTGGCAGCAAGGCTTTTATGAACATGCCATCAGACATGATGAAAGTTTAAAAAGAACGGCAAGATACATAGTCGCCAACCCGTTAAGAGCCAAGTTGGTCACCAGCGTTACACATTACCCTCATTGGGATGCTATTTGGTTATAAGGTTGGCGGGGTTTCTAACCTCGCGTAATACCGCAGCGCGGTACCAAAGGGCTTACCTTCCGGTAATAACGCGAGAATAAATTCCCGCCAACCAAAGACAAAACCAAACGGTTGGCGGGGTTTTCAACCTCGCGAAATACCGCACCGCGGTACCTACCCCTTGGCTACGCCATAACGCGAGAATAAATTCCCGCCAACCAAAGACAAAACCAAACGGTTGGCGGGGTTTTTAACCTCGCGAAATACCGCGCAGCGGTACCTACCCCTTGGCTACGCCATAGCGCGAGAATAAATTCCCGCCAACCAAAGACAAAACCAAACAGTTGGCGGGGTTTTTAACCTCGCGTTATACCGCGCAGCGGTACCTAAACCCTTGGCTACGCCATAACGCGAGAATAAATTCCCGCCAACCAAAGACAAAACCAAACGGTTGGCGGGGTTTTCAACCTCGCGTAATACCGCGCAGCGGTACCTACCCCTTGGCTACGCCATAACGCGAGAATGAATTCCCGCCAACCAAAGACAAAACCAAATGGTTGGCGGGGTTTCTAACCTCGCGTAATACCGCAACGCGGTAACTAACCCCTTGGCTACGCCATAACGCGAGAATGAATTCCCGCCAACCAAAATCGCTAACGCCTCCCTTGGTTGGCGGGGTTTTTAACCTCGCGTTATACCGCGCAGCGGTACCTTCCTTGCCCCCTTGATTCCTTGCTACCTTGAATCCTTAACACCTGCCCTTCTAACTTTCTAACTTTCTAACTTTCTAACTTTCTAACTTTCTAACTACCACTTCCCCTAATAACGCGAGAATAAATTCCCGCCAACCAAAACCTGATCCTCTTAGATCGCAAAAAATTTCTCTTACCCCTTTACAGCTCGGCGTTTATCAAACATTATTAAATCATAAGATCAATAACTCTCATGCTGTATTAGTTTGACGTGGTTTAATGGATTCGACTACCCCAGTTAAGAGATAATAGACTTAACTGGAGAAAAAAAATGACAGCACGTAAAAAATATTCAAAAGAATTTAAGCTTGATGCAATAGCATTAGTCGTTGAA
>NZ_JQDZ01000075.1 GCF_000764205.1 Thalassotalea sp. ND16A | reverse complement strand
GCGTGGCCAACTTGTTGATACCTAAATCTACACCGCAACGGGCTTGGCTTTCACTTGGAAGCATAGAGACTTCGACATCGATTGAGAAAGAAATGTACCATTTATCAGCACGTCGGCTGATGGTCATGGAGTCGATATACCCGCTCCACTTCAAGATGCAGGTTTCAGAGTTCTTGAGCGATGCCAATACAAGGCGCAGTTATGTAGAAATGGTTATTCCCTTTCAAATAGCTGCAACGACGTAGTGGTATTGCTCAAGTACTTCTTCGATGGGTTTAAAAGCAATTTATGCCGCGTTATTAAATTTAACAATGGAACAACCATTCTATAAATTTAATGCCTTGCCTAAATTGCTTTTAACTCCCACTGAAATCCCGCATCTTGAAGTGGAACGGGTATATGACCACCATATTTGATTGACTCGGCCATTTTTAGCCAGCCAAGATTTGGAATTTTTACGAGACAACCTTGAGTGTTAACCTGGTCGCCACCGACATAAAATGAGTCAGAGCATTTGCCTTTCT
>NZ_JQDZ01000074.1 GCF_000764205.1 Thalassotalea sp. ND16A | reverse complement strand
AAGCATCGTAGATGGAAAAATAGATTAATTGGAGGGGTAAATCCAAACTGGCGAGATTTATACCTTGATATTATTTGAGTTTATTTTTGCTAGCCACAGCATGCGTCAGGAGGTTGCGGCCTGCGCCGCAATGACGGTGTGTTTTTTCTAGATTAAGTGGTGTATTGTACGGCTCTTAATCGCTCTAACCAGCCGTTGGGCTGGTTAATAATTTGTAAAGTTACTATATCTGATGTTATTGTAAAAACACAAGTTTTTAGCAGTCGTCATCGTCTGCGATGAGCGATAAGCAGAAGTTGAAAGGTTAGTAACCTGATGGTCTGCTCCGAAGCTCATAGCTGCCGTTGCCCTTCCTTCACTAAATGTTTATCTTGATCCTAATTCTGACATTTTAGCGTAATTAGTTTTAAAATTTACAATTGCTCCTCAGCCCTGAATTGATTGATGACTCAAAAAAAACACACATAAAACCGATTGATAGTCGGTTTTATGTGTGGCACAATCTGACACCATCAAATTACAAAGTAAATTAGTCCGAATGCAGCTAGGTGAATTAGAGAAACTGGTTTTACAATACCTTTGGCAACACAAAGAAGGCGATGCAAAGCAAGTATACTCCCACTTTGAGAAAACCCGTGGTGGTACGTTAAACACCATTCAAAGTACGTTAGACAGATTATTTAAAAAAGATCTGCTGACTCGTGCCAAGCAAGGGTATGCCTACGTTTATAGTGCGAAGGTTGAACGTGAAGCTTTGATTGCTCAGTTAATTGAGAATGTTACTAGCGATTTTGTTGGAAATAGTGAACATAGCTTGGTTGCTGCTTTTTCTTCCGTGTCAGACAAAATGTCTGAAGAGCAATTAGATGAACTTGAAGCTATGATTAATCATCAACGTGCTCAGCGTAGTAAGCAGGAAGGCTAATGATTGTTGGTCAGTGGGGAGTTATTCTAAACTTGTTCGCCATAGCAGTTATAACCGTGGGTCTCTCGGTGCTGGCTATTTCCTTACTCATATCGTTATGTCAAAAGAAAATCAGTTTATTTAACTTAAAGACAAGAAAGTCAGTTCTTTGGTTTTTAGTTACCTCTCCTTGGCTTTTAGGTTTAGTCACCAGTCTTCTGTTTTGGTTAACATTTTCAACATCATCAAACATCGGATTGAGCATTACACCATCTACATTCTTACCGCATTGGCACCACCCAGAGTTATTTGAATTGACAAGCTGGCATGGCGCAAGTGTCATTCTCTTTTTAGTGTGGGCATTGTTTATCACTTATAAAAAAGTTTACCTTTTATTTGAAAATAAAAAAGTCCAAGCGTCACTAAATGTGTTTAGTGAGAAGCAAGATAATGACTTCTGCCTTATTGAATCAGCAGCACCTAATGCCTTTACTTGTGGGTTTATTCAACCTAAAAGTTACCTTACTACAGGCTTAAAATCTCAACTAAATGAAGAAGAATTAACCATTGTTTTAGCACATGAACAGGCGCATGTGGAAAGCTTTGATCCGTTAAAGAAATGGTTGTTTATGGTGCTAGCGGCCTTTTTCCCAAGTCGTATTGGTCAAACACTCAACAGTGCTATGTCTCAAACAATGGAACAGTTAGCTGATAAATCTGTTGTTGACGCTGGTTATCAAAATGATGTCGTTGCTAGTACACTAGTTAAAGTTGCGCGGATTTCAATGCGCTTTCATCCAAATACAACCCCTATCATTAGTAGCTATTTTCATGTGGAAGCACTTGAAGAACGAGTAAAGTGGCTACTTGATGACAAGCCTGCTACGGCTAACTTTCATTACTTAATGTTGCTTGTGCCTTGCTTGCTTTTAGTCTTAGCAATGTTCTCTGTAGACAGCTTACACCACCTAATTGAAACCATCTTAAATCACTAGAGTTAACTAATGACCCGCATATTAAATTTAATGCCAAATAAAATGCCATTTAAAAAACCGACTGCCAGTCGGTTTCTTGTGGTTAAGTTACTACTGTTGACGGCAGTATCATTATCTCCTTTGCTATCTAGTGCTCAGGAAGTAAGTGCTCAGCGAATGAGTCCTCAACATGTAAATACCCAGATTCAAATATCAATGGAAAAAGCGATAGGTTTGAGTTTGCAGCAGCATCCAGACCTTAAAGCATTTGTACACGATAAATTAGCGATGCAAGCATATGAGCAACAAGCAACTGTTGGCAGTATTCCTACTATCGGTTTAACGATAGAAGACGCACTAGGTACAGGAAGTCACTCAGGCATTAAAAGTGCTCAATCAACAATGAGTATTGCATGGGTGCTAGATAATGAGGTTGTTGAACAAAAAATTAATTTAGCTAAAAGTAAAAGTGTTCGGGTTGATATTGAAAGAGAGTCAAAAGCATTAGATATTGCCGCAGACACGGCAAAGCTTTTTGTGACTACGTTAATTTTAGAGCAAAGATTAAAACTGGCTGAGCGCTCAGTTCAACAAGCTAGCAATGTTTACCAACAAATAAAAAAACGTGTTGAAGCAAGTAAAACAACCAATGTGGATTTATTACTTGGTAAAAACGAGGTCATTGAGCGAGAGCTGATTGTTGAAGACCTTACACACGAATTAGATGCTAGTCGTTATTTACTCTTTGCTCAGTGGAATGCTAATGAGCAAACAGCAATTACAGGGGATTTGTTGCAACTGCCTAGTATTCCTACATTTGATGAATTAACAGCAAAGATCACGTCAAACCCTGCTTTTAAACTTTTTGCTAGCAATGCGCGCATTGCCCAGTCAGAAATTTCGGCAGCACGGGTTCAGGTAAAACCTGTGTGGCAGTTTAATGCTGGAGTCAGACGCTATGAAACGACAGATGACTTTGGCTTAGTCGCAGGAGTGTCGATTCCTTTTGGCGATGAGAATAGAAATAGTGGTACCATTAGAGCGTTGAACGCCAAAATCACAGGCTATGAAGCTCAGGCACAAGCATTAGAAAAAAGGCTTATCAAACAAGTTTACACCTTATATCAAGAGTTAAACCATAGCCAACACGTTATATCAACATTAGCCAAGCAAAGTATTCCAACCTTAGAGCAAGCAGTACAAGAAGCACAAAAAGCCTACCAAGTTGGCAGCTTCAGCTTTATGCAGTGGCAATCAATTCAACAAAAATTATTGAACACCCAGGAAAACTTACTAGCAGCTTATTTAAACCTGCATCTTAACAACATTGAAATTGAACGCCTAACAGGTGGGACATTGTAATGCGTATAACTATTAGTAACTTAATCATCAATACCAAAATTAAAAAAAACACTCTCTCGGCAAT
The DNA here is from genome assembly GCF_000764205.1 of Thalassotalea sp. ND16A. Taxonomy (GTDB): domain Bacteria; phylum Pseudomonadota; class Gammaproteobacteria; order Enterobacterales; family Alteromonadaceae; genus Thalassotalea_A. Next base: position 7,107 of record NZ_JQDZ01000074.1, on the reverse strand, counting down.
TTCACCACTAAAAAATATGGTCAAAAAAATAATGAAATCTACATTGCTCAATTTTGCTTTATCTTCATTTATGGTGATAAGTGCGTCATCACTTACTTTCTCTAGCCAAGTATTTGCTGCATCAACGCCTCAGGCTGAAGAAGTTGAGCCTGAAAAAGGGCCACATCGTGGCAGAATGTTGCGAGAGGATGACTTTGCTATCGAACTTTCTATTTTTGAAACGGGCGTACCGCCAGAGTTTAGAGTTTGGGCGACAGAAAAAGGCCAAGCCATCAAACCTGAGCAAATTGAGCTAAACGTAAAGCTGATACGTTTGGGCAATCAAGTAGATGATATTAACTTTTATGTTCAAGGTGACTTCTTACGAGGAGATATGGAAATTTATGAGCCTCACTCATTTATTGTCTCAATCAATGCTAAATACAAAGGAAAGCAATATAAATGGCAATATGGCAATTTTGAAGGGCGAACGAAAATTGCTGATGATATAGCAAATGCTATGGAGATCACCACGGATACAGTACGTAGTGCAAGCTTAACTCAAACCATGAAAGTCTACGGCACATTAACATTGCCAAATGACGCTATAAGAAATATCAGTGCTCGCTTTGAAGGGGAAATAAAAGCGGTTCACGTATCTTTAGGAGATACGGTTAAAAAAGGCCAAAAACTTCTTACCATTGAAAATAATGAAAGCCTTTTATCATATGATGTTAAGTCTCCTATCAAGGGTATTATTACCAAACGCTTTGCTCATAGTGGTGAACAAACAAAAGGTAGAGATTTATTAGAGATCACCAATCAAGAGTCCCTAATTGCTGAGTTAGCTATTTTTCCAAAGCAGTTGGACAAGTTAACTGATAACGCCAAAGTGACACTGAATATCAATGAATCGAAAGAGCAGATCCAGAGCCAAATTTATCAAATGGTGCCACAAGTTCGTCAAGACCAAGCCAAATTAGTGAGAGCTAAAATCAATAACCTTGATGGCAAATATAACGTTGGCACATTTGTAAGTGCAGAGGTTGAAGTGGCAACTTTCGATGTGCCAATGGCGGTTAAACGCAGCGGTTTACAAGGTTTCAGAGACTTTACCGTTGTCTATGCCAAAATTGGTGACGAGTATGAGGTTCGCATGTTGGAATTAGGTCGCATCGCAGGGAACTGGGTTGAAGTGCTTAGTGGAATATCTGTTGGCACTGAGTATGTGGTGGAAAATAGCTACATCATCAAAGCCGATATTGAAAAATCTGGCGCATCACACGATCACTAAGCCTTCACTCTAAAAGAGAAAAGAGAACAACATGTTAGAAAGACTAATACAATTTTCGATACAAAGTCGAAGTATCATCATGTCGATGGTCGTGTTCGTTGCTGCGCTTGGTGTATGGAACTTTACTAAACTTCCTATTGACGCCGTACCTGATATCACCAATGTTCAGGTGATGATAAATACAGAAGCGGCAGGCTATACACCCCTAGAGATAGAACAACGTGTCACTTATCCCATTGAAACGGCATTGTCAGGCATTCCTAATTTACAACATACGCGTTCAGTTTCTCGATATGGTTTATCGCAAGTAACCGCTATATTTTCTGACGACACCGATGTTTATTTTGCTCGTCAATTAGTGAATGAACGCTTAGCCGCAGCTAAATCAGAACTGCCCAAAAACCTTGACCCTCAGCTTGGGCCAATAGCGACAGGTTTAGGTGAGATCTTTATGTTCACCGTTGATGCTGAGCCTGGAGCAACCAATGATGATGGCAGTGAGATCACACCAATGGATTTGCGCACCGTTCATGACTGGGTAATACGTCCTCAGTTAATGCGTGTAGAAGGCGTTGTTGAAGTCAATCCTATTGGCGGCTTTGAGCAAGAAATATTAATTGCCTTTCATCCTGAAAAACTATTGGCGTTTGGCTTAACGCAAGCTGATTTGGTTAGTGCGATTGAAGATAACAATGACAATGTTGGCGCTGGTTTTATTGAGCATAGTGGCGCTCAGTGGCTACTTCGTATCCCTGGTCAGGTAGAGGCTGTTGATAGCTTTGGTAATATCCCTATCAGCACCAATCAAGGAGCCTCTGTTTTAGTCAAAGATGTTGCGACAATCTCCTTGGGTAAAGGCTTACGCACTGGTGCTGCGACCCAAAATGGCCGCGAAGTTGTTATGAGCACAGTATTCATGCTTATTGGTGAAAATAGCCGTAAGGTTGCTAAAGCTGTCGGTGAAAAGCTTGAAGAGGTAAAAGCTAGCTTACCCGCAGGGATCACAGTTACGGCTGTTTATGACAGAACCAAGCTGGTTGATAAAACATTGGAAACGGTAAAGACCAACTTATTAGAAGGCGCGTTGTTGGTTATTGTTATTTTATTTGTACTACTCGGTAATGTCAGAGCTGCAATAATAACCGCTGCCGTCATTCCTGTAGCCATGTTAATGACGGTAACAGGCATGGTGCAAACACGGGTTAGTGCTAATTTAATGAGTTTAGGTGCATTAGATTTTGGTTTGCTTGTTGACGGAGCCATTATCATTGTGGAGAACTGCCTCAGAAGGCTTGGTATTGCAAGTGAAGCGAATGGCAACTTATCAACCAAAGAAAGATTAGCTGTAGTCTTTGAAGCAACGCGTGAGGTGATTCGTCCGGCACTGTTTGGTGTTTTCATTATTACAGCGGTTTATTTGCCTATTTTTGCTTTAACAGGTGTCGAGGGCAAGATGTTCCACCCAATGGCGATCACCGTTGTTATAGCGCTTCTTTGTGCAATGCTATTATCCGTTACTTTTGTACCAGCAGCGATCGCGATATTGTTTAAAGGCAAGATAAAAGAAAAGCAAAACCCTATCATGAAAGGCGCTACTTACCTGTATCAACCCGCACTTAAATTGGCGTTAAAAGCGCGTTGGTTTGTCGTCATCATTGCAACTTTATTGGTTGTTTTCAGTGGCTATCAAGCTTCAAAGCTAGGCAGTGAATTTGTGCCTAACCTTGATGAAGGTGATATTGCTATGCATGCCTTGAGAATTCCTGGCACGTCTTTATCACAAGCAGTGGCTTTACAAGAGTCACTAGAAAATGAAATTCAGAAAATGCCTGAAGTTGAACGAGTCTTTGCCAAAATAGGTACGGCAAATGTTGCAACAGATGCTGTACCACCAAGTGTTGCCGATAATTTCATCATCCTTAAACCAAGGGAGTTATGGCCTGACCCTGAAAAACCAAAAGCGCGATTTATCGAAGAGCTTGCCGCCATCGTTGAGCCTATTCCTGGTAATCGTTATGAATTTTTACAACCTATTCAAATGCGATTTAATGAATTACTGGCTGGTGTTAGAGCTGAGTTAGCCATCAAAGTGTTTGGTGATGATTTTGAGTCATTAACCGCCTTAGGCGATGAAATTGAAAAAGCTATCGCTAATGTCAATGGTATTGCCGATGTTCAAGTTGAGCAGACAACAGGGCTACCTATGTTAAGCATCGAGCCTAATCGTCAAAAACTTGCGCAATATGGCTTAAGCTTAGCGTCCTTACAGTCTCAACTTGCTACTGCATTAGGTGGTCAAGTTGCGGGTAAATTTTATCAAGGCGATAGACGCACAGATATTGTGGTGCGCTTACCTGAAAACATCCGCCAAAATACTGATGGCTTAGCCTCTTTGCCAATTCAAATTAATCAGGAAAGCTATATCCCTCTTGAAGAAGTCGCTGAACTAGCGCTTGTACAAGGTGCCAATCAAGTGAACAGAGAAAATGGCAAACGCCGCGTGGTGGTAACTGCCAATGTTCGAGGGAGAGACTTAGGTAGCTTTGTTGCAGATATAAAAAATGCGATAAATAGCTCGGTAGAAATCCCTTCAGGCTATTGGGTTGAATATGGTGGTACTTATCAAAAACTTGAGTCTGCCAGCAAACGATTATCTGTTGTTGTGCCACTGACATTAGTGATGATTATTGGTTTATTACTATTGGCGCTAGGCTCTTTTAAAGACTCCATGATTATTTTTACGGGTGTGCCATTAGCCTTAACGGGCGGCATTTTCGCTTTATTGTTAAGGGACATTCCCTTTTCAATTTCGGCTGCTGTTGGTTTTATCGCTTTATCTGGTATTGCCATTTTAAACGGGCTAGTCATGGTGTCGTTTATTCGAGAGCTTCGTCGTGAAGGTGTTTCTTTAGATACCGCCATTATTGACGGAGCATTAACCAGACTTAGACCTGTTATTACGACTGCACTAGTTGCTTCATTAGGCTTTGTTCCTATGGCACTCAATACGGGCATTGGCTCAGAAGTACAACGTCCATTGGCGACGGTAGTTATTGGCGGAATAATTTCATCCACACTGCTAACGCTATTTGTACTGCCTGCGCTATATCGACTCTTACACAATCACAAAGAAACTTTCTCTAAGAAAGAACAATCAAAGGAAACTGTTAATGTTTAACCCTTTTCATCGCTATGGCGCACTAAGCTTTATCGCTTTAATCGCCATATTGCTACCCTTAGAAGTTTTTGCACACGGCGTTGATGAAAGCACCCGTAATTTTTTGCAAAACAATACTGGCGTACAGATCATCCCATTTTTGTATATTGGCGCTAAACACATGGTAACGGGATATGACCATCTATTATTCCTAGTCGGTGTCTTGTTTTTCTTATACAAAAGCCGTGATGTGTTGTTGTATGTCAGTATGTTTACTTTAGGGCACAGCTTAACGTTACTCTTTGGTGTCATTAGTGACATTCAGGTTAATGCTTATTTAATCGATGCCATTATCGGACTGTCGGTTGTCTACAAAGGTTTTGATAACTTAGGCGGCTTTAAGAAAACAATAGGCTTTACCCCTAATCCCAAAGCCGCCGTGTTGATCTTTGGTCTTTTTCATGGCTTTGGATTAGCCACTAAACTGCAAGAATTTCAATTACCTACAGACGGTTTAATCGCCAATTTAATCGCTTTTAATGTCGGTGTTGAATTAGGCCAGTTTACAGCGTTGGCATTTATTCTTTTACTGATAAATTATTGGCGAAAGCACAGTAGCTTTAACCGCTTTGCCACCAACACCAACTGCTTATTGATGAGTGCTGGCTTCATGTTAATAGGTTTTCAACTAACAGGTTACTTCACCAGCTAAACGAATATTTTTACATACGATTAATTAACGACAAGAAAGAATTAGAGAAGAGATGAATCATGCAACAAACTAATACTCAGGCAATAACATTGACCAATAGCAAATTGCTTAAATACACAATATTCAGTTTTGTTTTTGCCGCTATAGCATTAACAACAGTGATATTGCCAGCAGAATATAATATCGACCCAACGGGCGTGGGTAATAAACTTGGCTTGACCGTATTCAACAATGTGAAAGCCACCGCCACAAATTCGACCTCAGCCAAAACAGCTAAAGATGCAACTGAAACTATTGAGGTGGTTGTGCCTGCTGGCAGAGGCGTTGAATACAAATTTACTATGGAGCAGTATCAGAAGCTTACCTATGAATGGATAACAGATGGCACCGCTTTATATTTCGACTTACATGGTGAACCCAAAGGTGATACTACAGGCTATTTTGAAAGCTATACAATTACAACGTCAGGTGAAGTGAAAGGCAGCTTTACTGCTCCCTTTGCAGGCTCACATGGTTGGTTTTGGAAAAACACCTCTGACGCTCCGGTAAAGGTTCAATTGATTGTAAATGGTGAATATATTGAACACGGCCTTAAGTAAGCACCTTTAAAGACAGTATTAATTTATATAAGTAAGTGGAGTAACAAATGAAAAATTTAATGGTAATGCTATTTATCGGCTTGATGTTAAATATGGGAACAGCGTTAGCGCATGGTGCACATGGAAAAATAAGCGAAAAACAAGCGATACAAGTTGCAATTAAAGCAACTCAAAAGCTCACGTTTAAAGACTTTGGCTTCAACGTTGGAAAATTAGATGAAAGCTGGGAAAGTTTGACGACAGAAGACTTTAAATTATATGCGGCACAAGTTAGCCGCTACATTATTAGCGCGTCTAATAAAGCTGATAATAAAACAATCTATTTCTTAATGACGATGAGTGGTGAAGTGCTAAAAGTAAATCAAGAAGCAAAATTTTAGCGCCGATTGTTAATATTTTAAGTAAAAGAATTTAAGCCTTAAACTTTATACCGTTAATAGCCACTTAAATAATTGAAAGCTGATTGTTTAATTGGCTACATAAAGCAATATGGCTTGTTTAAGAATTGAAGAGGAAGTCAACGAGATGAAATATTTATTACTATCTATTTTCACTGACTCATTACTATTGGCTGGTTGTGCAGGCATGCCTGTAAAGACGAAAATTGTTAACCAGAAGTCTCAATTATGACAAATTAAAGATGTGACAGCGTTTAAAGAAAATGGCTTTATTAAAGTAAGTGGCCATATGAAACCATCAAAAAGCTTTGCTGCACGTAAGGGTCATATTGATGTCAAAGTTTTTACTCAGGAAGGTAATTTGTTCTTATCAACAACGGCACCGCTAGGACAAAGAGTCATGCGAAAAGGTGGTGATTACTTTTCTATTGAGTTGACTGAAGAGCTACCTAAAGGTGCTGTCGTTAAAGTAGCGTTTCATAATGCTAATAGTAGAGACTATAAAGAGAACCATTCGCAGTAGTTAATGACGGCTTTATAAACCAAGCTTAGCATTTTATGTAAGAGTCATTATGTTTTGTCGGAGGATCAGCCCTTTTGGTTTAAGACCTCTATGACTGCTTTGGTGGCTCTACAGACCATCAAGGTTGCCTTACCGTGTTGATATTATCTTCTGCAAATGGCACTGAAGGGACGGATCAAGCATGACATCGCGCCCTCAAACACACCTTGTTTTTAGATCGAAATCGAATAAGTAGAGAAACCAGAATTTTATGTTTCAAATGTCTGCTTAGGGGAAATCGATTTATTTTCTTTCTAAAGCTTCGAGTTGGCATTTATGGTGAGCTTACGAGAGCATAGCTCAACTTCTATTTTTCGATCTGATTTAATGACTGCGACTAATTCATCAGGACGCAAACATGTCGAACCAAGATCAACTTATCAACGTTGTTGCTGCATTTGAGCAA
>NZ_JQDZ01000073.1 GCF_000764205.1 Thalassotalea sp. ND16A | reverse complement strand
GCTTAATCGGATCTAAATATTCACGAGAGGCTGAGCTGCGCACACCGTTTTTAACCGTCATGTGCATAGGGACAAAGCCTTCTTGTTGAGCACTATTATAATCAGCTGTAGTGGCATAACCCGCTTGAGCACCAGCATCAATAAAGGCGCTATACAAAGGGTTTTCCATGTTATTACCGTTATTAACGCCAAGGGGGCCTTTTCCACCACGATGGCTGTTTTCACCTAGATAAAAGCTTTCTGCTTTTTTAAAATACGGTAAACAGGCTTGATAATCCCAGCCATTAGCGCCATGTTGCTGCCATTCATCAAAATCTTTAGCATGGCCACGTACATACACCATGCCATTAATAGATGATGAGCCGCCAAGCACTTTACCGCGTGGGCAGTGCATTTCACGGTTATCTAAGTACTTTTCTGGCTGCGTATGAAATTGCCACGCATACTTATCGGTATTCATTGGAATCGACAGAGCAGTGGGCATTTTAATAAAGATGCTTTTATCGCTGCCGCCGGTTTCAAGTAACAATACCTTGTTACTTGAATCTTCAGACAAGCGATTTGCTAACACACAGCCTG
>NZ_JQDZ01000072.1 GCF_000764205.1 Thalassotalea sp. ND16A | reverse complement strand
ACTTAAGCCCAATTTGTGCGACACTTGAATTGGGTCGTGCACATGCACGGTTTGTTGAGGTATGGCGCAAATTGACCGTCAAATCGAAGATGCGCCATACCGCTCTCAACGACTTATCTTGTTATAGTCCTACTTCAATTATTTTGCCTGATAATTTACTTTTCTGCGGTTAATTAATTTTGATGATTTTAGATAACGATATTTTATTGGTTAGATCTGCCTATTTTGATATTCGGCAAATAAACGCGCTTTTAGACCGACGTTAACAATAGTTAAAGTTAGTGCTTACACAAATGATAAGCCTATTTGCCACAAACATAATTTCAAGCAAAAATATGATAAAGAGAACTTCAGAGTCCCCAAACATTAAAACGTCTAGAGGACCAAACTAAAAGCGCCCAATATAAAAATATTGGGCGCTCTTTGATAACACAAATTATAAAGAAAAAGCCGGTACAATGTTTCGGACCATTTTGACACCCCATTGTTTAAATTGTCTAGAATAAATATTTCTATCTAAACATTATTGAGAGTATTTAATCCGCCACCCCTCAATTACTAGGACTTTCATATAAAACTAGCGTAAACCCAAGCGAATGCATCTAGCTAATAGGATTTAACTACAAATCATCTTCCTAGTCGCAGTTGCTCAATATTATTCACCTGCTTGGCAATGAGGCACGTAGTCTTTGGATTAAGCTGAATTATTTAGTTTAACAAACGTGTTAGACAGTTTAATAGCCTATTAAGTATCTTGTTCTTTTATCGTTCTTAAAAAGCTTTTTCACCAGTAGTGCAGATGCTACTGAGAAACTTAAAGTAGCGAAAAGCATTATAAAATACACGGTTAATGAACTAAAGTAATAGTCACTTTCCCCTATCTCCCCGTATAAAAATACATATAATTTACCACAAACCATAATAAACCAAGGATGAATAAAAAATATAGCAAAGCTAGTATTAGAAATCACATTAACAAGAGGATAGTTAAAGCTGAACTTTTCTAGTAGTAAATATAAATATACACACAAAAAAACTTTTTGAATAAACATCAAGTCAAAACCGCCATACTCAAACATCGATTTAGTATAATTATCTATATGATCTGTATAATATTGAACAATAGCAATCACAATAACAATTAATAATAATAATATTAACTTATTTCCAAAACGCTCCTTAATTACATCCGCATTTATAGATGTAAAAATACCAATTAAATAAATAGGCGTATAATAAACTAATGCTTGAAGGGGGTTTGCATTTGCTGTGGGTCTATGAATGAAAATTGATATAACAGATAATAGTGTAATAATTAATATCTGATATTTAATACTGATATTAATAAATTTATAATGAAGATTGGACATAAAAAAAATCAGTATTACGAATGGTATATACCAATAGGCCATTAAAAATTTGCCTGTAATAAAGTATTTTATAAATACAACTAAATTACTATCATCACCTTCGAATAATATACCTTTTTCATACACTACATCAGTTGAAAAAAAACCACTGCTCGTATTATACAAAAGAAGTACCGCAATAGTCGCCAGAATAAAATATGGTACAATAATGTTCTTAAATTTATTTATCATGAACCTTTTATACTCAAATCTTGAGTAAAAAACACTATGAAACATAAACCCAGAAATGAATACAAATAATGCAGTATTGCCCGTTATAATAATTTTTAAGGTCGATGAAACTTGGTCTTCAGAAACAAAACCATAACTATAAAGATGCCCCATTACAATCAGAATTATTGCTATAGCTCTAAAATTTGCTATTGATTGTAAAAACATTTACTTCTCCTAAAGGTTAGAATATTCTAATAAAAATAAACTGTATGGCAGAATCCACGAATGAATTCGAAATGAGATGTGTTTAAGCTGGCATTTTTAATACCCTCTGTATACCAATTCGATTGGGGAATAGTGGTAACAGACAACTCTTAGCTTTATAATATGTAAAACTAAGAGGTGTTAATATGAGCGGTCTGGCCTAAACTACAATTTATAAATAGCCTGAGTAATCAATCACTTCCAAACAGGTCCCGCGTATAAACTTTAGCACTAACATCATCTAATTCTTCAACTAAACGATTAGATACGATTACATCTGATAAAGTCTTAAATTCATCAAAGTTTTTAATCACACGCGATTGAAAAAAGGCATCACCTTCAAATACTGGCTCATATACAACCACTTCAATGCCTTTAGCCTTTAAGCGTTTCATGATGCCCTGTATCGAAGATGCTCTAAAGTTATCAGAACCAGATTTCATAATTAATCGAAAGATACCAACGACCTTAGGGTTCTTAGAGATAATAGAATCAGCAACAAAATCTTTACGTGTTCTATTCGCTTCTACAATAGCTTGGATCATATTATTAGGCACGTCTTGATAGTTAGCTAACAGTTGCTTTGTATCTTTAGGTAGACAATAACCACCATAACCAAATGACGGGTTATTGTAATGGCCCCCTATACGAGGGTCTAAACTAACACCGTCAATAATAGAGCGAGAGTCTAAATCGTGTACTTCTGCATAAGAATCCAATTCATTAAAGTATGCCACTCTCATCGCTAAATAAGTATTTGAAAAAAGTTTTACCGCTTCAGCTTCAGTTGAGCGAATAAATAACTGCTCAATATTTTCCTTAACTGCTCCTTCTGCAAGCAAGCCAGCAAAAACTCTACCTCTTTCAGAGTCTTCACCAACAATAATACGAGAAGGATGTAAGTTATCGTATAAAGCCTTACCTTCACGTAAGAATTCGGGAGAGAAAATAAGCCCTTCACATCCAAACTCTTCACGAATACGACGCGTGTAACCAACAGGCACAGTTGACTTAATCACCATACAAGCAGATGGATTAATTTCCATAACATCACGAATAACAGCTTCAACGGATGACGTATCAAAATAATTCGTTACAGGGTCATAATCAGTAGGCGTAGATATAATAACAAAATCAGCACCTGAATAAGCTTCATGCTTATCTAGTGTTGCTTTGAAGTTTAAATCTTTATTCGATAAAAAATCTGAAATCTCAACGTCAACAATTGGTGATTTACCATCGTTTAACATACCAACTTTTTCTTCAACAATATCTACAGCTACAACTTCATTGTGTTGTGCAAGCAACATCGCATTAGAAAGACCTACATAGCCTGTACCGGCAACTGCTATTTTCATATTAACTTTTGTCCTTTATTAACGTAGTTCCAGGCGGATAAACTACACCTTCTTCCGTTTTCACAAAATACCCAGCACAACTGCCAGCTTGCATCCAAGATCCTGAAGCTACTTCAACACCACCAGCTAGTTGTACACCGACACCAATATGGGCATATTCATGTAACACACAATCATGATCAACAGTTGCGTTAGCGTTAACCAATGCGCCTAGTTTCAACCTAGCATTAGTGCCAACAACAGCCCCCGCCATTACTGCAACGCCATCATCTACTTCCGCGTATTTACTTAACCGTGCATTTGGATGAATTAAGCTTACTAACGATAATTCAGAGTCCTTAATACGCTCGATAATTGCCTTTCGAATTTTATTGTTACCAATAGCCACAAACACAGCATTAAACTCTAATTCTTCTGTAAATAATGATTCAGTTTTAGCAACGATATCTTTACCTAGGGCCTTATTTCTTTCAGGAAAACAATCATCCACAAAACAAATTTCTTCATACTCACCTGTCGACTCGGCTAAATCGGCAACAGCCTGCCCATGACCACCAGCACCAACAATAATTAAAGAGCTTGTCATCGAATTAAACCTTTTCCCAATTTAGACACTCAAGAACACCATCAGAAAACTCTAGGCATAAGTTTGATGTTGGTTTATCAACCTTTTGAGCTCTCCATATCACATATTTTTCATTATCAATGAATGTAAATGCTCCTGGGTATGGTGAAGTAACAGCTCTAATTAACCTATCAGCATCAACAACCGAACCATTTAAATCAATAGCTCCGTCTTCTGGCTTTCTACCATACCACTCTGTAGCTTTAGATTCGTCTTGAACTTTCATTTCTACAGTATCTTGCAAAATATGTGGTGTCACTTTACTCATGAGTTGAATATGCGCATGATCAACCAAATCATACAATTTGCTCGAATCCATCTCGTCATCAAGTTTAATCACTTGCTGATCTAAAATAGGTCCAGTATCAACGCCTTCATCTAATTTAAATAATGTTACACCTGTTTCTTCTAAGCCTTTAATAATTGCCCAAGGAATAGCAGCTCTTCCTCTGCCTACAGGTAGCAAAGTTGGGTGCATACCTAATACGCCTTTTTTAGGTGCATCAAGTAATTCTTTACCAGCAATTTGAGACCAACCGATAATAAATAACCAATCAATTTCTTTCTCTTTGATGATATTGATCACTTCTTGATCGTTTACATGATTCAACTTAAATAAATCAATCGAATGTTCTTTACAGAATTTGTCAATATAAACACGACCAGACTTATTTACCGCACGGTCATCTTCTAATGTAAACGCTTGAACGAGTTCTCCACCTGCTTCATAAAGGGCTTCCATACACGACAAGCCTAACTGTACGCAAGTTACAAATGCTAACTTCATTATTAATCCTTAATAAACTGGTGGTGGACGTAAAAGGTATAAAAACGTATTAAGAATAATCTTTACGTCTGTAAAAAATGACACTTTCTCTGCGTATTTACCATCAAATGTGGCCTTCTCAGGAACAGTCATACCATCAAATGAATTAACTTGTGCTAAACCAGTTAAACCAGGTAAACATTGTAATGCACCGTTTTCTCGGCGAAGTTCAATTAACTCGTCCTGAGAGCCTATTGGAGGACGCGGTCCTACAATACTCATATCACCTTTTAAAACATTAAATAGCTGAGGCAGCTCATCAATATTTGTGCGACGTATAACTTTACCAACCCAAGTAATTTTAACCTGACCTACTTCATCAGATGCTAAATCACCAGTATTAACCGGCATACTTCTAAATTTATAAAACTTAAATGCTTCACCGTTTTTACCGATCCTACTTTGTTTAAAGATAATAGGACCTGGATCAAATACTTTAATAAGAAGCGCCACTAATAAAATTAATGGCGACAAAACAACTACAGCACTAAAGACAATAAAAAAGTCTAATAAACGCTTACCAATACTTTTATAAAACACAATTAAAACCCTTGCTGAAAGATAGTTTGAAACGCTTCAGAGTATTTTTGACCACTTTGACCACCACGATACGCTGCTAAGCCTTTTACTGCTTCAACACTTCTTGGGTGTGGGAAATCACGCATCACATTACGGTAACAAGCAAGCGCTTCTAGTTTTAACTCGATCTCTTCTGTTACTTCAACATAATGATTTGGTTTAAAGCTATCGCCAGAGGCTTCAAAACCCCAATCTGTCGCAGATTGAATTTCAACAAAACTTAATGACTTTAACGATGGAATATCATCACGTCTCTGGTAGTAACGACTAGCTGCCATACATGCCTTAGCAATTTGACAGTGATCGTCATTTAAATCTGCTGGATGATGAGTGAATATACGCTCAGGTTTAAACTCTAAGATTTGCGTTTCAATAAACTGAACAATATCTAAATGATCAACATTATTCATTCGAATATTAGGAAAGTTTCCTAAAACAGGTTCTTCAAAGCCAACGACTTTATTGGCAGCAATCATGTCTTTATATAGTTCATCATCGCTTGGGCGCTTATGGCGCACATCGACATTACCACAAAGAATTATAGGTTGAACCTTCCAACCTTCTTTTACTAATTTTGCGCCTGTTGCACCAAAGCCAAGAATTTCATCATCTGGATGGGCAACAACAACTAATATAACTTTTATCATCTAATTATTTTCTACTTTCTATAAAGTGCTTAACTGTTTTGTCTATACTCTCGTCTACAGAATATGGCGGCTCCCAGTTTAGCAATGTTTTAGCTTTTGAAATATCGACTTGTAACGAGCCAAGCAACCTATCTGAATAATCACTTTTTCCAATTAATTTAAAAAGTAGTTTAATAATATTCGCAGGCACGGGAATTAAAGGGGTTCTATTCTTAAAGCTTTTATATAATTTTATTAATAAATCGCTAGTTGATAAATCATTACCATCATTAACATAAAATATTTGATTTTTAGCTTTAGGGTGAGTTAAGCAAACCTCAATTAATGAAATTAAATTATCAATTGAAACTAAGCTTCGTTTATTGTTAATCGCACCAAATGGCAATGGTATGGGCTTAGAGGCCCATTTCATCATTGTTTCAAAATTAGCTTTAACACCCGGGCCATAAATTAAAGTTGGACGAATAATAACAACTTCCATTTTGGAGTTCTTTGCTAGCTCTAATAATTGTTGTTCAGCTTCATACTTAGATAAGCCGTATGGATCTTCTGGGGTGTACTCTCTACTTTCAGATAGCGGACAGCCTAACCGACTATTTTCACCGCCAGCTTTTATAGAACTAATAAATATAAAACGTTTAACACCGGCTTCTGAAGCCTGCTTTGCTAAATTTAACGTTGCACGAGTATTAACTTCTCTAAATTCTTCTAAAGGGTTTGATGCTATGTCATTCATTACATGCACGCGAGCAGCGCTATGAATTACGATATCAACATCAACTAAAGCCTTAGACCAATCGTTAGTAGAAGTAAGGCTATCAATTATAAACGGACTAAGACTCCCGTTGAACGAGACATGATGTCTTACTACTGGAATCACCTTATGATTACTTTCTATTAACTTGTGTAACAATGGCAAACCAACGAAGCCATTAGCACCGGTAACTATTATTTGCATAATAAATTCTCAAGATTATTCAATGCTGAGCCCTTATGGAATAAGGTATCCGCAACATTTGAACCATTAAAACCATATTGTTTTTTAGTTTCTTCTTCCATTTTAATGAAATTAGCAAACTGTTCTGATATTGCATCAACTTGCGCGGGACTGGCAATTAGTCCAAGTTGGTTAGCGATCACCAACTCGGAAACCTCCCCTTCCATTATCGAGAAAATAGGTTTGCCTGCAGCTAAATATGTCTGAAATTTGGATGGTATGGTTAATGAAAAAATAGGTTCATCAATTAAGGAAATTATTAATACATCACTTCCTTTATAATAACTAGGCATAGCTGTACTCGGCTTTCTACCATGAAAAATTACATTGTCAATCGACTTCCTCTCGACTAATTTTTGTAAATTAACTAAATTTGAACCATCCCCAATGATGTTCAATTGTGCTCTTTCTACTAGTTCGCTTGGTAGTAGGGAGAATCCAATGATGACATTTTCTAAATTTTGAAATTTCCCTATATTTCCTGCAAAGGTAAATTGAACAACCTTATCAGTATTAGAATTTAAAAACTGAAATTCATCTCCGTCCTTTTCAGTGCTCTCTGCCCAATTAGGGACGAATCGAATCTCTTTCTTTGAAGAACAATATTTATTAACTTTATCTTCAAAGCCGGGACAAGATATTGCAAAGTTTGAGCTATGTCGATAAACGAACTTTACAAAATTATCTAAACAAAAGGTCAATAATCGAGATTTTTTAAATCCAAATGCATAGACACTATCAGGCCATATATCTTGAACCCAAAGAGTCACTTTTTTTCCAAAAAACTTTTTTAACAAGGCTGCTGGTAACATTCCCGTTAACGCACCTACATCATATCCAAGTACCGCATCATATCTTTTATGATGTTTTAAACAAAAAATAGAAGCAAGGACCATAAAATTAAAGTATTTCAACAACTTTTTGAAAGTACTTGTTTTATATCCTGTAACAGCTTTTACTCTGTAAATGTCAGCACCAAAGTATTTATCTTTCGAAAACCAAGTATTTTTTCTTCCGTCAAAAACTTTTCCAAAAGGGTAAGTTGGATTCGTAGTTATAACGTCTACTTCATACCCCTTATCTACCAAATCAATCACTACATCATTGATTTTAAACTCTTCAGGATAAAAATATTCAGATACTATTAAAATCCTTTTAATTTGGCCTTTCATTTACTTTTTCCAAACAAACTTATTAACGTAGTCTGTATAACTTGTGATAATCCTTAAAACTTTGTCGGAAACATTTGGAGCAATGTAATCATCAACAACATTAATAAGACGGTCTTCACCTCTAGGTTGGGATTCTAGAATATCTAAAGCCTGTAATATTCTGTCAATTTCCATACCTGTAAACATTACCGAAGCTTGCTCAAACCCTTCTGGTCTTTCATGAGCTTCTCGAATATTAATTGCTGGAAAATTAAGAATAGAAGACTCTTCTGTGATTGTTCCGCTATCACTAAGAACAGTTTTAGCTTCTTTCTGTAATCGAACATAATCAGAAAAACCAAGAGGCTTAAGTAATCTTACTAAAGGGTGGAATTCTAAATTTAAAGAATCAATTTTCTTCTTAGTTCTTGGGTGAGTAGATACAATAATCGGCAAGCCGTACTTTTCAGCTATTGTATTTAAAACACTTACATACTTACCAAGGTTTGATGGAGAGTCAACGTTTTCTTCTCTATGTACGCTAACAACAAAGAACTTACCCTCTTCAACATCTAGCTTATTTAAGACATCTGATTGCTCAATTTTGTCGTTATAATATGCTAATACCTCATCCATCGGGCTGCCAGTTTTAATAACAAATTCTGGTCTTAATCCTTCGCGTAATAAGTAATCTCTAGCAATAGAGCTATAAGGCATATTAATATCAGAAATATGGTCAACAATTTTTCGGTTAATTTCTTCAGGAACTCTCATATCGAAACAGCGGTTACCTGCTTCCATATGAAAAATTGGAATTTTACGCCTTTTCGCCGAAACTGCCGATAATGCACTATTAGTATCACCAAGAATTAAAAGCGCTTCAGGCTCTTCTTTTGCAAATAACTCGTCAGACTTAGCGATAACCTGAGCAATAGTTTCTGCTGCGCTTCCACCAGCACATTCTAAAAACACATCCGGTGCTCGAATGCCCATATCATCAAAGAATATCTGGTTAAGCTCGTAATCATAATTTTGACCTGTGTGCGCTAAAATGTGTTCACAATGCGCATCTAACTTATCAATAATTCTTGATAAACGGATAATTTCAGGTCGTGTACCTACGACCGTTACTACTTTCATTTTTTTCATAGCGAGTTACTTATAGTATTTTAAATAATCTGTGTGCATAAGATTAATCAGCTCGTCCCAACTTAATGGTGAGTAATTAGATGCAGTTCGGAGTCGACTAGAGTCCAAGGAGCGATCTATCTCAAGCTCATCAGATTCGTGAATTGTAATTTCTTTTGAATATACCTTTGCGACTTTGCTTAACAATGTAAATTTATCTATTGGGTCAACACTTAATTGATATAGCCCAGTTAAGTTAGTATTGGTAAATATATTATCAACCAGAACCTTGGCTACGTAGCATGTTGGCAATCCACTAAATATGGCCTTAGAAAAACCTTTTGTTTCTTTAGCTTGAGATAAGAACCAGTCAATCAAACTAACATTTGAACTTAATTCATGTCCGATTATTGAAGTTCTTAACGTTAAATGAGGCTTATAATCAACCTCACCTAATAATTTAGACCTACCGTAAATATCGCTAGCATCAGGAATGTCGGATTCAACATAGTTTCCTTTTTTCCCACTAAAAACGCAGTCTGTAGAAAAGTGAATAAGCTTAGCGCTATTTTCATCGCAGATAGCTGCGATTTGGTGTGGTAACAGCGAATTAGTTCTAATAGCTGCAACAGGAACCTTTGCTGAATCATATTGTTTTATTAAACCAATACAATTTAAAACAACATTTGGTTTAAGCTCTTTTACTACAGATTCGAGAGTTTCTAAATTTTCAACATCAATACTTTTAAATAACTTGCTCTCTAATTTAGAAAAATAGCTTTCTTTATCATTGGTAGCTCTAACAGTACCGTAAACATCTAACGCCGAATATTCAGAGAGATTTCTAAATAGGCTATAACCCAACATGCCTGTTGCGCCAATAATTAATACTTTCATCTAATGAACCTAACTTTCAGCTTCAAAAACGTTAATTTGATTAAGCTTTTTAAGAAGTTCAACCATGCCATCAACGTCCAATCTTTCGGTATTATGAGAGTTGTAGTCTTCTAGTTCAGAAATTTCTTCATCACCTTCCTCAAAGAACTTCTCATAATTAAGATCACGATTATCCGAAGGGATCCTAAAGTATTCACCTTGATCTTCCGCTACAAACATTTCTTCTCGGCTACATAGAGCTTCAAATAGCTTCTCACCATGGCGAGTGCCAATAATTTCTACAGGGTGTTCTGGTAAGTTAGCAATCTTCAAAATAGCTTTAGTTAAAACATCTAGCGTAGCTGCTGGCGCCTTTTGAACAAATATATCGCCGTTTTGACCATTTTTGAATGCATGAATGACTAAATCGACGGCATCTTCTAATGTCATCATAAAACGAGTCATGTTGTCATCAGTGATTGTTAATGGTTTACCTTCTTTTATTTGAGATAAAAACAATGGAATGACAGAGCCGCGTGAAGCCATTACGTTGCCATAGCGCGTACCACAAATAACTGTATTGGTTTTTTCCAAGTTACGGCTTTTAGCCACCATAACCTTTTCCATCATGGCTTTTGAAATACCCATAGCATTGATTGGATAAACAGCCTTATCAGTACTTAAACATACAACACGTGACACACCATTAATTATCGCTGCTTCAAGAACATTATTAGTTCCAACTACATTCGTATTAACGGCCTCCATTGGATAAAACTCACAAGATGGTACCTGCTTTAACGCAGCTGCATGAAAGATATAATCAACACCGCGAGTTGCAGTTAGAACACTTTCGTAATTGCGAACATCGCCTATATAAAATTTTATTTTAGGATTATGATATTTTTTACGCATATCATCTTGTTTCTTTTCATCACGTGAAAATATTCGTATTTCCGAAAAATCTGAATCTAAGAAACGATTTAGTACAGCATTGCCGAACGAACCTGTTCCGCCTGTTATAAGTAATATTTTATTTTTGAACATTTTGATTCCTACGAAATATCTAGCTTAGTTTCTATTAAGTTTAAGTATTTTTTTGCTCTATCCTTTGCCGTTGGAAGATGATTTACATGCTCATATGCTTTGCCAGCCATCTTAGTTAAATCTAAATCCTTATTATGATTTTTATAAATAAGTTCAGCTATACTATCAGGGCTCAAAGGATCAAAATATATTGCGTGAGCATCGCAACAATCTCTTATAAATGGTCTTTCAGATGCAAACACAGGTACTTTCATCTTCATTGCTTCTACTGGTGTAGCAGAGAAACATTCTAACAAACTTGGAAATATTAGCCCGTCAATTTTTTTGTAAAAATTTGGGCATTGTGAAGTGGTTATCGTTCCACAGGTATAGAAATTACGTTGGTGATTGAACCCCAATTCATTAAACTCAGACTCTTCCAGCGTAAAAATAAAATTTAAATTCAAATTATATTTCTTCAACAGTATTTTATTAACCTCATTCAATACAATTAAATTTTTATGAGGGTAAGCTCTTCCTATAAAACCTAAAGTAAAATTAGTATTATCAATAGGCCATTTTATTTCATCCCAAAGTTCGGATTTGTCATAGATAGATGAAAAGCAATTCTCAACGACAGCTACAGAGTTTGGATTGAAACCTTTCTTATCTATTAAAGAGGTTTTAACATGGGGCAACTCAACAATTAAAACGTTATTTTTCTTATAAAAGTACCATTGCACCCAAAACTTTAGTTTAGTTTTTATTTTATCTATTATACTCAAATTTCCATATACTGAATTATTAGGATAAATGATCCAGGGTTGTGCAAAACCACATATAGAATACTTTGACTTCATATTAAAATAATTAGGGCCAAATACTGAAAATGAAACATCAAACTTTTGAAATAAATTCTTATTCATTATAAACGCGGCCTTAAGACCATAAATATCATGAACTACATATGAATTTAGCGAGCTTAACTTTAAGTCCAATTTCCTTAAGTTTAAATCGACTTCTGATGATACTACAACATTAATTTCATAATCCTTTGGGGTATCGATTATGATTTCAATCAATTCTTGAATAAATGACGTAGCGACTTGTACTGCACCACCAAAATGTAGATTTGCAGCATTTATTAGCAATTTTTTCTTCATGTTAATCTCTTTAGAGAGGGAAAGATTACGAAACTTCTTGCCCGATAAAAACAGTTGCCAAAACTAACATTAGAATGTTTGACAAGGCATGTTCAATTTTTATTTGTTCTGTAGCCTATAGATAAGATCGGATACAATTCAAGCGTTTTAATAGATATTATTTAATAGACACTTAAGAGTAGGACCTAATTGGAAGGGATATTAAACAACCTTATTTCCGGTGTATTCATGACCTTTCCAGGATTATAATATAAAAAGACATAATTCTTTTTCTACAAAATAGTAAACGATTATTTAACCACAAGAACCCATTCTCGTGCCGTTGATACTTCGCTTTTATAAAGGTTGCACCATCCATACTGATTTCTATATTTAATATCAAGCCTAAGTTTCGATGGGCGGCCATCCAAAATCAGACTAAATTCAGGACATTCACCAGGACCCTGAATCACAGGCAAATTAAACATAGCTTTTTGGTTACCGCTATTAATATATGTGAAGACTATTTTATCTTTATCAATACTCGTTCTGAAATTATTAAATAACGGAGTGAATTTTATAGACTGACGATCCACAAAAAATCTTGATAATCTCCGAAAAACACGATTATTTTGAAAACTAAAATTCGGTTTTACCGAAAGCAAACCTATATAATTCCTGAGTACTGATTCTTCCAAATATCTATTACCAAACAGCCCTAACCATGGCCCCATAGTTGATTTGAATACAGTACCGTAGCCCTTAACCCATAATGCACTCAACATAGGACCTTTCTCTGCTAAATAGTCACTTCTTCCTTCAAAGCTTACAGAAAAATAATTACGATTCGATGTAACTAGAACTCCCGTACTAGACTTTTTCGGGTAAATAGGCTTAACAGGTTTTTTACAATAGTCTTGGAGTGCAAGTGATAACCAAAATACTAAATGCGCGTTATAAACCGAGCAATAGTGGTAGTCCCACCACAAGTACTTTTCTTCTCCATGCCAATCGTTTAGCATCAGGTTTTGATTTCGAACAGTTATCTCGATCTTTTCTGTCAGAAAATCTAAAGCTTGGGTTAATTCATCGAGCCTTCCGCTAGATGATAGTAAATAAATCCACAACCCCCATCCAAATATTTGATTTGCACCTCGTCCATGATAGTTTATATCTCCGTCTGGCAATACTTTATCAAGTAAAAAACCAAGTTCACGCGAAATATCAAATTCCCCTCCTCTACAGTTAATAAACTGGAGTAAGGCGACTGTTGCAACATTATATTGAAGATTAAAGCTTCGCCCTTTGGGAAGGCAATCCTCTATACCTCCGTCGCTATTTGTAGCGGACTTAATTAGCTCTTTACAATAAAGTACATTCTTATTAAATTTCTCTGAACCACTCCATAGCCCCCTTTTTTGGTTAACATACATGCGCATTGGCAACCAATTAACCGTATAGTGTTTACTATCAATTGTCTGAATAACTATTTTTCTGATATTACTTCTTATATCGTTTTCGTCCGTCTTCAGATATTCTTCCGCTAGGCATAAAGCAAAATTATTAAAATCGAAGTGAAAGTCCTTAAGAAGTGTGTTATTTTCCCAGCCATCAAGTACACTTCTAAGTAAAAGGACCCCTTTATCGTAACTATCTAGGTCGGAGTTCATACGCCCATTTATAATGAGACTCACAGCAAAATGAGACGCTCCATAGTGTGCTGAAATTTCTTCGCCATCATTAGGATCAACAAATTCTAATCGTTCACTTCCCACAGGCTTAACCCATGAATTACAAGCATCTCTAACTATATCCCGTATATTTGATATTCGATTTTCTAAGGTCATAACTTAAGAACTCACCTGTTTATTCTTTTCCAAAAGCATATTCATCCATCTTGCAACCGAAATTGAATTTTCTAAAGGCATTAACTCACTCTCTGTCATATTATTTAAAACACAATGTGCTACTTCATCTACCATATGCTCAAACCCTTCAAACTGATAGTGATATGAAAACTTCTCTACTTCAGTTCCAGCCTCATTATATAGTGTAATAGTGTTAGTTCTATTAAATTGAGCTTCCCACACAATAGAACCAGAATCTCCCGCCACAATTGCTTTACTGGACGCAGAAAAGTTTGATGAAAGATTTATTATCCCGACTCCCTCGCCTCTTGTCGCATGTATATGCCAATTTGTGTCTACATTCGAGGATGAATAGCGAACTGCCGATGAAAATTCTTTAGGCATTCCTTTTAAAAATGAGGTTATAAATGAGAGAGCATAAACACCATAATTAGCAAGTACTCCCCCCGCAGACAAATGATGTTGACTGTCGTATATTTCCTGTTTATTCAAGTCTGCTCTAACTAGCTGAACCTGCCCAATAGTACCTCTTTCAACCAGCTCTACTGCTTTTCTAAAAGTCGGAAGACAATTCATCCACATAGCCTCTATTAGTAGGCATTTTTGATCTGATGCTAATTTTGCAAGATATTTGAGGTCAGAATCATTATTAGTAATAGGTTTTTCACAAATAACATTTCTACCTGCCATTAGGCATTTTTCAATCAGATCACGGTGTGTTTCAAGAGGGGTACAAATGTAAATAACATCTAGTTTCAGTGTATCGTCTAATATCATCGATTCATAACTGCCAAACGGCTTACAATTTCCATGACGTTTAGCAAATTTAATTGCCTTGGTTTTAGAACGAGATGCAACCGCAGCAACTCGACCTGAAACAGAGAAATCTATAGTTGAAGAGAGGGTTTCCCCCATATACCCCAGCCCTATGACTCCCCATTTTATATGTTGATGATTCTTTTTAACTTGCATTACTCCAAAACTAAACAGTGTTTTTAGTAAATACCTTTTAAGTTTGATGTAATAATATTTCATTTTGTTTGCCTATCTTAAAATGTCTAATTGTAAACGTTCCAGCTCTAGAACCGTTTCAACAGAGTCTTCCTATACTAGCGTTTAGTTACTTTGGAGATTAAATCATTCTAAGAAACATAAAGTTCTCTTGGAAATTTCAAATCATCATTCAAATTTTATCTAATACGCCTGAGTTCTGTTAACAGTTGAAACAAAAAGTCCTAACAATAAATGTAAAATAACGTTAAGGATGTTTTGATTTCATGAAACCAAAACAATGCAAGTAAGATTACTAATCTGATGGCGATATATGGCATGGCACCAAGTTATATTCTAATTATTCCTATTCGCAATTTATTTAATTAAATACCCATTTAATCTATTTTTACTGAATTCCAAGAGACATACTTTGTCTACTAAACGTTTCAGCTTCTATTTTATACTCCAAACCTAAATGAATACTATTCGATCGTAGACTCGTATACCCGAACCATTGCATCAACCATTCGCTGGTACTCAAACGATTGGCTACCAGCAATGTGAGGTGTTAGAAAAATATTAGCTGTCCGCAAAAGTGGTGACCAAGGTAATGGAGGCTCCCTTCGGGTTACGTCAAGTAAAGAGCTCGCATAAGGCTTATCGCGCATTGCCTTTACTAAATCTTTTTCAACTACTTGTGCCCCCCTTCCTGTATTGATAAACACAGCACTTGTCTTCATTAAAGAGAAAAGTTTAATATTTAAAATATCCTTGGTCGAGACTATATCGGGTAGATGATTGGATATTACATCACATTGTTTAAACATCTCGACTAAGTCGCATTTCTCAGCCCCTAAGTTCTTCGCCTTAATGTCACTAACTTTAGGATCACAAATATATATTTCAAAATCGTAGCTCCGAAGTAACTTTAAAACTTTTTCTCCTACACATCCAAGCCCTATAAGGCCAATTTTAGCTCTATAGTTTCCAACACGACGGGAGGGGTATCGTCTAGCAAGCCTGAAACTTAATTTCCAAAAAGGTTTTTTATAATAACGTTGAGATTCAAAAGCGCCTTTATTCGCCAAAACGATCTGCGCAACAACGAATTCAGCAACAGGAACTGAATTCTCCTCAATAGCCGACACAACAGTTATCCCGCATCTTTCAAAAGGCTTAACAAAGTACTCAACAGATCCTGCAATATAATAAATACATTTTAAAAGCGGAAAATATGTCTTTATTTCGGACTCGCTAAAGACAGGCATATGCCAAGTTGAGAATATAAATTTGACACCTTTATATTTCTCTGGGGAAGCCAAAAGTTCTTCTTTAGAAATATTTTCTATGGATGATAAAGTTTTGGAAGCGACACGAAGAGCGCCTTTTAACCAAATGCCATCAGTTATATTCTCAGTGATTATAATTGAGTTCATAATTCCCCAAAGATTCTTCTAACTGGATAGCATAAGCAGAGCTGTAAACAAATGCTGTTGAAGTGTAAAAATTGTGCACAACTGCTCCTTCCATACAATATGAAAAAATACCTCCTTTTTCATCACCATCAACTCCTGTATGTTCTCTACACCAATTTAAGGCTTGGAATGCAGATCTCGTAATAAAGTCGTTTGGAAAAAGTTCGCCCCAGTCTAAGATTGATTTTGCTATTATTGGTACTCCTTTGCAATCTTCCCCAAGTAAAGGTCTTTTGAAATTGTATGGCCACCCTCCATTGGGAAGCTGGTAGCTTATGATATTTGCAACCGTACTATCGATTACAACTTTTAGCTCAGGAGACTGCAACACTTTATAAGCTGGAATTAAACCTTCCAATGCCCAAGCCTGACCACGCGCAAACATTCCAGAATTAGGATTATTGTTAGAGTCAATACTAGTCGCAAATCCAGAATTAGATCTCACAAAGAAAAGTGAAACATAACTTTCTACAAACTTTTCGAGAAACGCTTTGTATCGAACTTCTTTAGTAATTTCATAGATATTGGCAAAAAGAGCGGCAGTGAAACCAATATCTACGATTATGTGATTAGTAATCCATTTTCCATTTCTTTCATCATAGCCAGTAAAAACCAATCCATCAGGTCTAGCAACAGATATAATCCAATCTGCACATTTGACTGCAATGTTTAGATATTTATCATCTTTAGTTACTTTGTATAATTCCAGGAAGGCATTATTTGCGATATATGCAGAATCATTTGGAGCAACAATTGGCATAGGTCCTTTAGTTGTATAATCATCACGAACTACCCAACCGCCACAAGGCAACTGCAGATTTGACAGTAACTTTACAATCTTAATTGCCTCATCATAATTACCACTAAGACAATAATGTTTGACTAATGCAGCGTTAGTCCAAATCCAGCTAGGTAGGCACCACCCCTTTGTACCTCCTATGAATCCAGTATAATATAAAGCTTCGTTTTTATAGCCTTGCGGTATGCGCGAACGGCATATAAAAGACTCCCAATACACTCTTGAATTTTCTTGGTCTATCCCATAGCTAAATTTCAAATTTGACTTCTTGAATGAATTTTTCAGATGATTATTTGTACTTGTTGGGACTATATTTTCAACGGGATAGACAGATTTCTTTTCGAAACAACTGTCATTCTTTTCAGTTTTTACAAGACTTTTATCCACCGAAACAATAACTTCCCCACTGTCTGAAAAATCGCTTTCATCGATATCAACCATTCTAAATTGAAGTGTTGATTTGTAGCGATTTAATAGAATTTTAGCTAGCTTATGGGCTGTACAGTAAGCTTTATAAGTAAATTGTTTTATCATTAATTAACGTACCCAACTGTAAAAAAAAAGTACAAAGCAACGCATCTGTTCACGAAGACTCACCCAACCCAAAGCGTTGGCTTTTCGATAGTAAGTAAATGCTACGCCTCTTTTCTTTGACTTAAACCCATGTTCAGCAATTGATAGATAGTTCTTTTGATAGATAAATTTTTTATCTTGCTTTGAAAGACCATCAATAATGCCTATATACTTTTCGATGTATGCTTTTTTTATAGCTATCATTTTTTCTACATCAGGAAGATTGAAATTCTCATTATTTTTTATAACTAATACTTCGCTAACAGCATGAATTGAATATTTTTGAAATAATCGTACTAGAAATTCATAATCCTGATGCCGCTCAAAGCTTTCATCAAAACCTGCCAGTTCATCAAGCACTTCTTTTCGGATAAATATATTTGATCCGGTGCAAAACATAAAACTGCAAGCTAAAGTTTCCACTAAAAAATTCCCGCTCTTTGGAGAACTAAATTTCGCGTATCGCTTACCCATTCTATAGAACTCGCACCCGGTATATACCGCTGGCGTATTTGAATCACATTTTTGAATTACAGACACTAGCTTTTCAATTCTGTCTGGATAGAACTCATCGTCACTATCTAAAAATGCTATATATTTTCCTTTTGCATATTCTAACCCAGTGTTTCTTGCTACAGCACCATTTCTATTCTTATTATGTTTTATGTATTTTATACAATGACCTTGTTCGATAAATTTTTTTATTAGCTTTTCAGTGGTTGTTCTCGCATTTGATGATGGGTCATTGTCATCAACAACAATTAGCTCTATATATTGATAGCTTTGTAAAAAAACACTCTGTATAGTCTTTTCCAATAAAATAGGCATCCCATAAGTTGGAATAATAATACTGACTAACTCTTTACTCATTTGTGCACCATATTCTAAGTATCCTAACGAATGTTTGCGTTTATGTTTTTGAAAATTCGACAGGCAAATTGATAAAACATAATCAAAACTAATGTAACAAGTGGATATCCTACAGACGTAAAATGATTACTAAAAAACATCATAAAAGTTGCAAAACCAACCGTTACCCACAACCCATCTTTGAGAGAATCTTTTTCATAAGTTCCAAATAGATAGGCTTTTTTAACAAACAGTCCTAAGATAAAGGAAAGTATAATAACACCAACCCCTCCTGCATCTAAATAAAAGTCAGTAATGAAAGAATAAGTGTTCATTGGATATTGGTATATAGGTTTGGGTTCATATTCAACAAAACCATCTAGTTGAAGGAGAGATATTAATGGCTTGACGGTTCTCAAACCATAGTCATAGCTATCGTTTATTTCAACATTGTGAGCTAAGTTGGACCAAGGAGTAGTCAAATAAAGATATGGTAGGTAGATAAAGTCACCATACTGCTCTAAAATAGGCACATCCGTAGATATATTTTGTCGCCATTGGTAGTCTGATTGCTCAAATTCACTACGGGCATCAAAAATAAAGCTAAATAACATCGGAATTAATAATACAACAGGGATAATGGTAAGCTTAATAACTGATGCTATTCTACTTTGATGACCATACTTTAATAAACCAAAAAGAATAAACATTAAGGCGAGTAAAATTGAGAACTTTGCCAATATAGCAAATGAAAAAAACAAAGTTACTGATATGGACAATAATATTTTTAACGTACTTTTCTGCTGAAAAGCAACTATAATTGAAATGGGTAAAAATATACTAAATTGGGAAATGATAGGTAACGAATAACTTTCACGGGTAAGTGCTACATTCCCCTGATTGAAAATAGGTAGGCCTGCGATGATAGTCCCGAGAAGGTGAGGCGTTAAACCTACAATAAAAATAACCCAGAAATGCCTATTAACTACCCCATTATCTATAACAAGTTTTTTTCTCTTTACAGCTAAAAGACCTAAGATAAAAAAACCAATTCCTAAAAACATCACTATACCAACCTCAGCATTTAGAGGTTTCAAAAAATAAGTAGATATTTCTTTGTTGTATATGATTATGGTTAGAGGAGTAGATGCAAATAAATTATATGGATTTAATAGGTTTTTTTCACGAGCACCTAACCAAAGCAATAAGATAAATACTAAACCAAAAAATACTGAGAAAAAAGATGGATTGATAATAACAATCAAAGAAACAAATATAGCTCCATACAATAGCATCACTTTTTGACAACCTTATTCATTAACTCTCCTATAGAAAGTACTAAGCTAGGAAAAGTTCGCTTAGTTAATTCCCCCTTATCTAAGCGCATAGTAAATCTAATTGATATCAACATAAACCCTATAAAGAAAACAACGATATTAGTGAGGATAGCACCGATTAATTCATACTCAGGTACCAATATATTCATTAAAACAATTAATAATATTAGTGTGAACAAATGAATTTTTGCAATGACTGACGGTTCGCCGAGTATTTCATTGAAATAAGCTTCAAAAGGCTTTGATAATATCTTGAAAGCAAAACCTGCAAATAAAAATTTAACTAGTGGTACAGCTTCGAGATAGCTAGCTCCAAATAATAGGTATACCAAATCATCAGAAAACAGAAGCAAAAAGAAAAACACACCTAAACATAGGAAAAGTAATACCATAAAAATTAAGATCACAAAATGTCTTTCTTTTACAGTTTTTCCCTCTGCAGCAATTCTTGGCACCATGACTCTATTAATTACATCAGGAATAAATTGCACTCGGGACACAAGTGCGAAAGCAATACTGTATATACCTAATTTCACGCTACTCACATAAAAACTTAGTACTAAAGTGCCCATATGAAGATTAGAGAAGTTATTCAATGTTAAAAACCACGATTTAAACCCATATTTGTATATAAATGACATATCTGTTCGATTGATCGAAGAATCACTTCTAATCAACAGTTCGTATTTATATATGTATACAAATATTACTAAAACATTGGATAAAATAGATGCAACTAATGCTGCTTCTACATTACTAACTAAAAGGAGGGCAATTATGACAAAAAACAATTTTAAAAATTCAAGCCCAGCAGAGATTTTTGATGCATTTCGAAATTTGCCAAGAATGGTTAAAAAAACATTTACCTGTACGCAAATAACTTGAGAAAAACCAAACAATAAAGCCAAAATAAATTGCTGTTCTGTTCCTCTTTTAAAAAATTCTATATCTAGATTTTTAACTAAATAAAAAATCACAATGGAAAAAGCTAACGCAACGCTGACCGTCAATAATAGATATCTAAACGCCTGCTGTATATTTATATTATTCTTAAGTAGTAGATAACGTATCCCATATTCATTCCCCATATAAGTAATAACACTCATCATTGAAGCAAACATTATGCATATAGCATAAATGCCTCTCCCCTCAGGAAGTAGAAGTCTAGCAATAATAATCTGTGTTAGTAAACCTAAAATCATTACAATAACTTGACTTGAAAAAAGCATAGTTAAATTACGAATGAAACTTCGATTTTTCAAATTTCATACCTCATTACGTTTTTAAATCGTAGCATTTCAAATAGGTAAGTTCGAATGATAATACTAACTGGTTAAATTTATTTAATCTCATGCAAAACCTACTACTAGTATTGCCTAAACTGGCTGCACAAATAGTTAATAAGAAGATGTCTGTGAACTTTCTCGTTTTGGCAGTAAGCAGTTATATTTACAAAGAGCTAATTGATTGTAAATTTATGTTCAGATCAATATACAGACCTTTATAAGGCACTTTTATATCGAAATAGTTCATGCTTCAGTCTGCATGTCTCATAAGTAACATAATATACAAACAATCTGCAGATTGAAAAACTGTTGAATTTCGTCACTCAACTATTAATGATACAACTCGAACTTTATGCTTTATATTGTTGTAAATATTGACCAATGCCAATATTAAAACTCTGATTTAATTTAGCTTTAAGACAAAACTTTTCGCGAGGTAGATGGTTGAATAACTCTTGTTAAAGGCTCGTGTTAAATTAAAGAGTTTCCGTCTAAAACATAATTAAATGGCGGTATCTTTTAATACAAGCACGTAGTCTTCAATTACCTGTTAAAAACTTCAAAGAGAAGTTATTTCGTTCCGTAGGAATGTCTGTTGATTCTTTTCAACACCGAAACTCAGAGACATTTTGTGTATGAGACGAAAATTGTCGTCATTGAGACTTGTTTTTTATCGTTTTATAACCACATCGGGATTCAAAAGTTCCCACCCAAAAGCACGGAGGGATGACGGCGCGTCTAATAAAGAGGGCTTTTGCGAACGCCTTAGGCAAGAGGTTTTGCTACTTGTATTCGTAGTTATAGTAACCATAATCACCATAATAACTACTCGCCTTTTTCTCTACTGCGTTAAAGATAATGCCTTTAATATCTACACCATTAAGTTCAAAACGATGTGCTGCTGCAGCAATTTCTTTTAATGATGATTGATTAAACCTTGCCAGCATTAGCGATGTACCTACTTGATGGCCAATAATTGACGCATCGGTTACCGCTAAGACCGGTGGTGTATCTATAATGATCAAATCGTATTGATTTTTTACTTGTTCGAGTAACTCGGTAAAGCGCTGCCCCATTAATAATTCTGACGGGTTGGGTGGTATTTTACCGCGGGTGATCACGCTTAGATTTTCAATTTTTGTTTGCTTAATGGAGCTGCTTAAATCGTTATCACCTATTAAGTATTCCGACAAACCGTTTTCTGCATTTTGTTCAAAAAGCTTTTGTACATAGCCTTTACGCATATCGGCATCAATAATCAGTATGTTTTGTCCGGCTTGCGCAAGTACTGTAGCAAGGTTAGCGCTAACAAACGATTTACCCACTGTTGGGCTGGCACCAGAGATCATCACAATATTATTTTTCGCTTCGAGCATGGCAAAGTGCAGGCTGGTGCGTAACGATCGGATTGCTTCTACAGCTAAGTCGGTTGGGTTTTCTTTGGCTACTAGAATTTCTGGTACTTTAAGTTTTTTTCTGCCAACTTTATGGCTGAGCTTTTCTTTTAGCTTTCGTTTGTCTAAAAATTTTGACTGCGTATCTGACACAGGAATAGTCGCGTATACAGTTAAGCCAATATCTTCGAAGTCTTGTGGGTTAGTAACACCGCGATGAAATGCCGCTTTAATTAATACAAAAGCCACTGAGAACATACCGCCTAGCAAAGTTGCTAATACCACAATCAGTGATTTTTTTGGTTTTACGGCTAACCTTGCCACCTGAGCCTCATCAATAATTCTCACGTTGCCCACAGTACCGGCTTTGGCAACTTTTAATTGTTGAACATTGTTTAAAAGGGAAAGATAAATTTGTTGATTTACCTCCACGTCTCTGGTTAAACGCAAAATTTGCTGTTGGGTTTCTGGTAACCCTTTCACCGAAGTAGATAACTGCTTTTTCTGGGCTATTAATTCTTCTTTCTTCTTGTTAAGCGAGACGTAACTTGGGTGCTCTTTGGTAAAACGTTGCGCAATTTCGGCTTCCTTAAAAGACAGCTCATGTAAGCGCGTATCAAGTACCACTATTTGCTCTAGTATTGATTGGGTTTCAAGCGATAAGTCAACCGACTCATTCTCTAAGCGGTAGTTATTTAATAAACTTTCTGCAGTTTCCAATTTATCTTTAATGCTTGGCAGTTCTTGATCTAGGAAATCGATTGAATTTTGCACTTCTGCCGACATACGTTGTACGTTTTGCAGCAAGTACGCCGCATTTACCGCATTTAAGGTTTTTTCGGCAAGTGCTTTATCCGGCCCTTCAATGGCAAGGTATAAAATGCCCGATTGCTTACCTTTTTCAGATATGCTTAAACTCTTTTGTAAATCTTTGATGGCTTCTATACGGTTTCGTTTGGTCACCAAAAACTCGGTGCCGGTATTTGCTGATAAGTCGGTAATCAATATTTTAATATCACCCGTTGCTGATTGCGCAATGTTGTTTACTGTACCCGTTAAAATGTGCTGTTCGTTTAGCAACAGGTTAAATTTATTATTCCCTAAATAAGTAATGGTTAACGCTTTTTCTTCTAGGCCTTTTGGTACAGTTAAGCTTGCGACATTGATCACTTCACCGCCCCAAGCGTATGAGTCGCTGGTAAAACTTGCTAGCCATGGTTGGTTAAAGCTAACTTTACTAATACGGGTGTATCGTCGGGCGAAGAATTTACCTAAGCTGCCAAAATATTTAGGTGTAGCAACTACGTCTAATTTTACTTCGTCTACGGCTTGGCCGATGACGTAGCGAGATTTCATCAGTTCAATTTCGGTAACGGCTTCTGATTCTGTGGCAAACATTTCACCTAAACTATCAAGGCCAGGCATGCCTGCCGATTTTTCTTCAATTTGAATGAGTGCATCGGCTTTGTAAATTGGCGTTGCCATTAGTGCATAAAAAACACCTATGAACATAAACAGTGCAGTAACAGATACGATTAGCCACTTGCTATCGAGCAATAGACCAAATAAACGGGCTAAGTCGATTTCATCATTTGCGCTGTTATCTTGTACGCGTGTTTTTTGTGATTTTTCTTTAGTTTCTGACATAGGTAAATGAAGGAGTTAGGAACTTGGAACGAGGAACAAGGTGTAACCTAGTTTACTGTTTCGGGTTCTTTTTTACTCTTATCCTTTTTAATAAAAGGAACTAGGAACTAGGAACTAGGAACTATGGCCTGGTTTACTGTTTCTGGTTCGTTTTGTTTTATTTATTAAGAAATCCTGTTCGGGGTGCGAGCTGGTTTCTTTTCTTGTTTTATTTTTAGTTTTTAGATCTCTGAATAATTTGGAGATCTAATCATATTTCTTTTTGGTGAAAATAAAGTGTCGCGATTAAGCGAAATGGCCTTAGGTTTGGTTGCTTGCGCAATTACGCGAGGTTAAAACCCCGCCAATCTTGTTTAAGGGCAATTTATTATCAAGTTGCGTTCGAAATAAATTACCAACCGATTTTATCTATCGTCTAAGATATCGTTACGGATATCACTCATGTAGCGGATGCTGGTGAATGTTGGTAATAATTGCATTATTACGCGGTTCCAACGGGCTACTGGTGCTGAGGTTACGTATACGATGTCTAGTGGTTTTAATTCAAACTGGGTGCTTAGTAGTAACATGGCGCCGTTTGATGCATCTAATTGGAATACGTCTACTAATTTGTCTTTTTCAGTGCTTGCTCTAAGTACAAATATACCGCTGGCATCACCGGTAGTTTCACTCATGCCACCGGTGTTATTTAATGCTTCGGCTAAGGTTAAGCCTGCCCTGCTTAATGTTTGTGTTTGCGCTTGTTTTACGTCACCCATTACAAAAACTTTTAACGCATCGTTACGTGGCACGTGAATAATGTCGTTGTGTTGAATAAGTCGGTTTTGGCTCATGTCGCCTTTTTGATAAAGGGCGTATAAATCTAACTTTTCTTCAGTTGCGCCTTTAGCTGTTGCCCGGGTTAATACTACTGAGCGCCAATCGGCTAATGGGCTGATGCCACCGCTGGCATTCAACGCATCTAAAAGGGTCATTGGTACGTTAGTAATTGGCAAAACTGCCGGTTGTTTTACTTCACCAGTGATAAAGGTACGTTGTGATCGAAATGCAGCTACTGCGACATCAATTTGTGGGTTTTCAATGTAACGGCTTAAACGTTTGCTGATTAAGTTTCTTACTTCAGTAACTTTTAAGCCGGCAACTTTTACTTTGCCTATGTATGGGTAGAAAAGCGTACCATCAGAGTGTACTACGTTACCGCTTTCGCCTGCACTTCTAAATTCCCCTGCAGGAATAGTAAGTTCTGGGTGATCCCATACGGTAATGCTTAATACATCGCCTTTACCTATTATGTAGTTGTAATCGGCTACTTGCGAGTCGAGTTTTTTATTTAAGCTAGCTTTGGGCTCTGCTTGTTTAAGCTCTGCCAATACTTTTGGGGTAATGAATTTGGCATTTACTTGTGGCGATATGTCGAATGCTTCTTCGTTATCTTTTAGTTCTACATTATCTACGTGTCCACCAGGGACTATGGTACAGGCAGTTAAGAATGTTGTTAGTAATGCGATAGTGAGTAATTTAAAATTGTTTTTTGTTGTCATAGTTATTTGGAACGTGGAACTGGGAACTAGGAACTAAGTTGTTTATGGTTTAGTTGTGCTGTTCGGGTTCAGTGTTCTTTATCCGTTATGTTTTATTAATTTTTTTTAAAGCGGTTAAGGAGCTAGAAACGTGGAACTGAGAACTTGGAGCTAAGTTGTTTATGGTTTAGTTGTGTTGTTCTTGTTCTGTGTTCTTTTCTAGCTTTCTTTTTAAAACTTTTTCTTTAATGGTTGGTCTGTGCGTTTCTTTATCATTTGACCAAGCATAAAGGCTATTATTTTGGTTTCGTTTACTAATTCTAAACCGAGTTTTGAATCGATAATACCAACTTTAATGCCGATATAAAGTTGTGTAACTAATTCGCCTGCGGAGCCTTTGGCATAATACAGGAACCTTGCTGATTCTTTTGGCGTTTCTCTTTCTTCTCCTTCGGCTATGTTTGAAGGGATTGAGAGGGAGCAACGAGTTATTTGATCTTTAAAGCCGTAATCACGGCAAGATTTTAATTCTAGATAAACTTTGCAAGCTAAGGTGGAAGATCGCTTCCATACGTTTAGTTGTTCGAATTTCATGTTTTCATCCTTAAATACATGCTTCCTGTTATTTAAGGATAGTTGAAAAATTGGAACGAGGAACGAGGAACTTGGAACTAAGCTGTTTCGGTTTAGTTGTCCTGTTCTTGTTCAGTGTTCTTTATCTATTATGTTTTATTGATTTATTTTAATCTTGGAACTAGGAACTAGGAACTAGGAACTAGGAACTAGGAACTAGGAACTAGGAACTAGGAACTAGGAACTATCAGTTTCTAATTTTATATGTTTTTGTCTACTTACTTATTTAAGTTTTTCGGCCCAGGCTTCGCAGTTTTTTTCTATTTGCATAAACGCGTGGTCGAATGCTTGCTGGCTTTTTTTGTATGGGTCTGGAATTTCTTCTTCACTATTCCATTTGCCCAGTAGCATAATTTTTCCTGATGCTGCGGGGTATTTTTGCATTAATATTTGTTGATGCTGTTTTTCCATTACCAGGATTAACTCGGCATCGTTGATAATGTTGCTACTTACTTGCCGGGCTTTGTGGTTTTCAGCGTTGAAGTTGTTGGTTGCTAGCAGCTGAGCTGCATGCTGTTCAATGCCTTTATCAACTAATGCGCCAATGCCTGCTGACGTTATGTTTTTAAGCGGCAGGAACTTTTGCAGTATTCTTTCGGCGCTTGGGCTGCGGCAAATGTTACCGATGCAGATTGTTAAAATGTTATGGAACATAAGCGCTGGGAACGAGGAACGAGGAACGAAGAACTAAGAACTAAGAACTAAGAACTAAGAACTAAGTTTATTTTTTAGTATCGTTGTGCTCGATATTTTCCTTTTATTTTAAACATTAGATTAGGTTCAATTATTTAGGTTTAAGTAAAAATTAGAAGATTTTTTAATCTTTTAGTTACCGCGTTGCGATAATTACGCGAGGTTGAAACCCCGCCAACCTTATTGGTTGAAACTTCGCCAACTTGCTTTAGGCACGCTTCCGCCCATTGGTTTGGCTCCAAAAGGCATAAATTCAGTTTTTGTGGCTTAACAAATTAAGCACGAATTGCTAGAAACGAAGGTGTTAGGTTTCGTTACTAGTTTAATAAAGTTAAAGGGTAGTTTTTAGGCTTTGGTTTTAACTTCTTATTATTTTTTTGCAAAGCCGTTTGGTTAAAACGGGTTTGCTTTAATGCGAGGTTTAAACCCCGCCAACATCTATAATTTCAAGTCAGCTATTTTAATGATTTTGCCGTACTTTTACTACTATTTTCGCCCTAGATTTAGTGTTTTCCCTG
Source organism: Thalassotalea sp. ND16A (assembly GCF_000764205.1). Classification (GTDB taxonomy): domain Bacteria; phylum Pseudomonadota; class Gammaproteobacteria; order Enterobacterales; family Alteromonadaceae; genus Thalassotalea_A. The sequence goes on along the minus strand of NZ_JQDZ01000072.1, from coordinate 24,095 downwards.
TTTTTTGTCAGCGTTTTTATTACTATGCAAAACGGCACTTTTAGCACGAACGGCATCAATATTTGTATTGTTGCTCATAGTGTAGAGAATAACTGATTGGGAAATAAAGATTTTTTTGATATCGACTTAATTCCCTGTCATTTTTTACCGTTGAGATTTTTGCTAAATCTACAATTCATCCTTGCCAGGTTTCGTTGTTAAACCTGTTTTGCTTTTTTCGACTTACGGGTTAGGACCCACTTAAGTCGGTTCGCTTTTTTTCGGGTTTTGCTGATTGTTACCTATAACTAACATTAACTTTACTTGCTGTTTACTTAACAGCTAAGTTCATTCTATTTAACAAGTCAGCATTGCCGTAATTAAAATGATCGAGAGTATTAATTATGCGGTCATTTTAATGGCGGCTATTATAAATGAGCCAGTGCGTAATTACTAGTGAATGTACTTTTAAAAAATAGATTTTGACTGGTGGCTTCCCAAAAAACGCCGCAAATAAAAGTTACGGTGCTTTAGTTTCTACCTGCTGTAGCTAAAATCCACTTAGGGCTTCCCCACCCGAACTTGAGCCAGCGGCACCACCTGTTTTGGCGAGTAGAATTCTATAGTCGATTGTGACAGCGGCTGGCTATGGGTAATTACCCATAGCCATTCAATGCTTTCAATCTAGCTACACTTACCAGGCTAAAGCGTACTTTTACGCTGAAGTTAACGGCACTATAAATCTAAAATACTCTTTTAAGACAATAGAATGCCTATTTTTCGCTCTTTGCCTTTTACCAACTTGATTAAATCATTTGGCGTTCCCTAAAGTTTAGGTAATGACTTTGGGTTGGTAATGGCTTGGGTTAGGTCGTACTGGTGAAGGGTATTGTTTAGTAAACAAAAAGGCTGGTTCACACCAGCCTTTTACGTAGTTAGCTTGAGCTCAATTAGTGGTTAACCACCATTGCCACCATTGCCACCAGTAGCGCCAGTTACAGCTTCTGGATCTATGTATTTGTAGCCAATTGCCAGTATGGTATCGGCTTTTGATACTACAAAATCGATGCCATTGTCGTCAAACGCTGTGCGGCTGGCCGCAGACAGTTTCATATTCACGTTGAAGTTAATTTCATTCGTGAACAGCTCATCAGTTATGCCAGCATTGGCTACGCTAACACTTAATACCGGAACGTCAAAGGTTACACTAGACTCGCCGGCTGGAATGGTTACCGTTGCCGGGACGTCACCAAAGTGAACCCCTTTTTGACCGCTGCCATCAATGGTTTTTAAGTCAAAGCTAATAGCTAAATCTAACTCAGCCACACCGCTAACTTCAATGGTTACCGGAATACTATGTTCAGCAAAGCTGTCGGTGTTGGTTTCCAGGTTTAATACACCAGCGTCTTTAATAAACATTAGCGCTAAATCATCATTGCCAATGATCAATTGCTTGTAAATGGTCTGTAGATCATCAACGTTATCACTGGTATTGACGTAGAGCCAGTCGTTTTCAAAGTCGATAATGGTTTTGCCCGGGGTAGAAATATTGGTGATATCAATGGCCAGCTCAACAATTTCACTTGGCTCAGACAACTCATCGTCCAATACAGCAACCGTAACGGCATTCTGTTGTTCTTCGCCAGTAAAACCTGTACCGCCTTCAGCGATGGTAAAGTCAACGTCTTTCGTGGCCGTACTATTGTCGGTTACACTGATATTACTGGTTAAAATAATCGGCGCATGGGTTGAACGATAATTTAAATTAAAGTCGACTTCAGCGGTCTGACCTTCCACTACTTCATACGCATCTTGATCAACGTATAAGCTGGTCCAGTGCACATCGTTGTCGATAATAGTAAAGGTATTGTCATAATCACCGTTTAAGGTGGTTGAACTGATTGTCGCTTGCATGTCGTAATCAAAGCTCACTACATTATCGTCAGCGACACCAACGCTTACTAACATACTGCTTTGATCCGCAGCAAAGTTAAGCGCGGTGGTGGTTACATTGCCGTTGATGGTGGTGGTGTAATCAAGACTAAGCGCGGTAACTGGGGCAGTATCTAAACTCACTAACAAGTTGGTCTTCGCACCTTCCCATAATTCATCGTCACCAAATTGAACCACAGTAAAACTTGTTGGTGCAGCGGGTAACGTATCATTATCGATGATCACCACTTGTTGCTCAGTGCTAACCGTATCTTTAATCTTCACCAAGTCGTAAGCAGACAATGTTGCAGTTAAGGTCTCATCACCTTCAACATCTTGATCGTCTCTGATATCAATGCTGGCGGTAAATACACTTTCACCAGGAGTAAGGTCTACTCTTTTTACAAAGTAATTGTGGTAATTGTAACCAGGCGTTTCGTAAGAAAAGTGATAATCTAAAATGTATTCTGCCGAGCTTACTTCTTCGTCTTTAAATATAACCCATGCATATGGCTTGTAGTTTTTAATGCCGGTAGGCACCGGATCTTCGGTGGTAATTTCAAACATTAATTTGCCAGAGGCTTCATCGGCAGAAAGAATTTTAAAATCACTGATGTAAACCGCATCGTTATCACGAATTCGGCCGGTAAAAGTAAGGCTGTCTAAACCACGCTCAAAAATGGCACCCTGGGCATTAGTCAATTGCACTTGATAATACTTGTAACGCTCTTCAATCATGGTATCGGCTAAAATGTCGATGCTGATAACTTTTTCAGTTTCGCCCGGAGCAAAAGTGATCACTTCACTGGCGATGGCATTAATATCAACACCGTCTACTGCGGCAACGTGATAAGAATGGAATGTTCCCTCTGGTGCCGGTTGTAAAGAATAAGTAAAACTCACCGCTTCTTCTGGCGCATCAAGCAAGCGTAGCTTAATTTCGGCCACGCTGTTTTCGCTGTCACCTTCCACCGAGTAGTTATTTGCATAAACCACATCAATAACCGGCGACGGTTGTTCGCTTTGTTGTAAGGTAATAGTAGAGCCTGAAGACTCACATAAATCGATACCGGTGATCACCACAAAGTCAGTATCGATGCTGCCGCCTTCGACTAACGTTACCGAGGTTTTATCGGCAATTAATTTGCTTGAGCTGGTTGTGCCGGTAAAGGTAAAGGTAGTTGGTTCATCGGGTAAGTCGACATAGGTATATACGCCATCGGCGGCACCATTGTAATTATCGGTTAACGATGCACGATCATTGTTTAAGGTAATTTCACCTTTAACCGGGTAAGGGTCGCCATTAACATCAACAATGCGAATAGAGCCAGAACAAGACTGCTCGACATCGGCCCAGGCCAGGTTGTAATAGGATAAATGGGTAAGTGCCATGTTAACAATTAAGTTATTGTTATCATCCAGTGCTACTGTGCCATCGCCTTCATAACGCCAAGCGGCATCGCCTTCAGACAAACTCCAGGTTGGAATAATATCGCCTTCGGCAACAAAGGTATCGGTAGTTGGGTTGATAACATTGCTTGCCAGTGGAATATCCACTTGAATTGGCTCTAAAGAATTTAAGGTGCTGGCTTTTTGCTCACCGGCGGTTAATTCAATGGCAACAAAACCGGCGGAAACAAAACGCACTTCTGCGGCTTCACTCGCACTTACTGCACTGTCACCATCGGTTAATGCCGTGGCCAGTTCGGTGGCATTGGCTACTTGCGTGACTAAGCCGCCAGGTAGAAGGCTGGCAGCATCTTCAACACTGCTGTCAAATGAGGTTAGTACCACTTCTAATTTAGAAGTGTCTAACGCGTCGCCATTGTCATCCAGTAATACCACATCCACCGGGATTTCCAAATTGACGTTATTGCCAAGCTCAGAATCGGTGGAAACGGCAATAACACTTACGCCGTCTTCATTGGTAATAGGCTCTACCGTGGTTAAATCGACACTTTCGGTAACAAAGTCTACACCAAGCGGTGCTGTGTCAGCACTTAACTCGACTAAATCGATACTTGCGGTATTATCACCATAAACATCGATAACCACTTTGCTGTTAGTCGGTAAATAGCCACTGGCATTCACCGCCAGAGTTAACTGCCCGGCAAAATCGGGGTAGCCATTGTTGTCATTATCAAGCAAAAGCTCTTGGCTAATGCTGATAACCGCTTCGCCGTTATTAAAACTAACCTGTTTATCGCCGTCGGCAATAATGGCTAAGTTATCATCTACCACAGTTAATGTACCGGCAGGCACACTGGCGTTGGTGCCGGCATTGTTTATGGTAACAATTAATTGTGAAGAAGCAGGTAACGTTGGATCTTCAGGTTCAACGATAACTGGATCTTTCGGTTCTACCGGGACAAGTTTTTCATCAACTTTGTCGTTATCAAAAAAATCACACCCCGATAACAGGACAGAGCAAGACATCAGCATTATCGGCAATGCTTTTGAACGTTTTGTAAAGCGCATATTAGTTATTCCCTCAACGAAGATTTATATCCGTATCAAAAAGTTATTATTAGTTTGCAACATTCTATGCAACCTAATTAACAATTACAAGGGCTACAGACACATAAAATAACAAGTCCAATACAAATAGTTACAACTTTAGGCGTTTCACTTAAAAGCGCAGTAACGATGTTAGTAGTAGAAGCTTAAAATCAAGTTTACAGCCTGGCAATATTGAAATTACGGAGATTACAACTAACCACAATATGAATTGAAAATACTTAAGATAGGTTGCTACGCAATAACGCGAGACTGAAGTCTCGCCAACCAAACCAATTCGGTTGGTGGAGTCTAACGGGATACGATGGGCGGGGTTTCTAACCTCGCGTTATTGCGTTAGCAACTTAACCAAGACAAGGTCTGCCTTAATGCGAGACTGAAGCCTTGCCACCTTAAGGGTTACCAGCATAATTCAACTGATATAAGTTAAAATTACCATGCCTATTTAAATACTCGCTTGATAAATTTTGATAGTTGTTTTGGTTGTACCGCCATATTGATATGCTTTTTAATGTGTTTTAAGCGGCCGGTTAACAACGGGTAACGGCCAGCATCACCATAATGTTCCTTTATGCCTGCATCCCCGTATCTTGAAATTACGGCAAATAAATGCGCAAATCGTTTGTTCGGATTTTGCCTTTTTACATATTTGCTAATACAACTATTTACCTGGATTTTGGCTTTTGTATCGTCAGGGTTAGTGATTGGCGTTGATAACTTTAACAATTTATCTGCGGCAACCAGTAAGCTACTTAACGCCATTTTTGGGGTTTCACTAATGCAACGCCCAAAGTGATTTTGCACGGTTTGCCAGTTAATATTTTCTTGATGGTATTTTACCAGGGCATGCAGGTTTATTAACTGCCGCCAATCCAGCTGCTTATCACTAAAGCCTGAATGAGATAATTCACTATGCGCAATCGACAATATCACTTGCTGGCTAGGTTCCAGCTGCAATATTTGTAAGCCGCTGGTTAATACTAAGGGAGTTGCTTGTTGCCACACCTCTGTGGTGGATAAGACATCACTTACCGATTTTTTTAATACCCAACGATGCAGTTCAACACAACACTCGCCCCCTTCTCTGAATAATGCCGGCGCATGATGATGGCCAATAGGGGTTTGTTCGTGTTCTTCCAGTTGTGGCAGGTAACCATGACTCACCAATGTCTCATTTGCTTGTTGTTGCAACTCTTCCGGCACCAACAAGTCGATATCGGTCATAAAACGATTACTTATGGGGTTAAACACGCCATTAAATAAGCTGGCACTGCCTTTTAACATGATCACCGGTATTTGGGCATCAGTTAATAACTGGCAAGCAAATATCGCTTCTTGTTTAATCGTTTGGTTACGCTGATCCAAGAACTGTTCAAGCTCGGCTAAATATGCGGTGAGCTCTGGATCAAGTTGCTGCCATATAGTGCTTTTTTTTAAGCTGTTGTGTAGCGCGCCGCCTAACCAGTAGGTATTGGTTAGGGCTATTAGTGGTAAGCGCGCATCTTCATCGAGTAAACTGGTTAACTGTTGAGCAGAGTGTTGCTCCGGGTGGGTTAACCACATACCTAAATCGATGAAGGTTTGCTCGGTGATTTTTGTTTGATCTTTTTGCTGTTTTATTGCTGACATAATGTAGTTACCAGTTTATGGGCTTTTCGTTTGTGTTGTCGCTTATATACTGTCCGCTTATTTGTAGGTTACAGTTTTGTCATTACTCAAATCTCTATGCGATATCTTATACAACTTAGTGTTAATTTTTAAATAGATTTATAAAATGCGCTAAATATCGGGGCTTAGACAACATAGTTAAATGTCGTTTTAAATGCTTTAAACGGCCCGATAGCATGGGGTACTTTCCACTTTCGCCATACATGGTTTTAATGTTTTCATGGCTATAGCCTTTTATTATTGCCAATAAATGCGCAAATCGTTTACTCGGTTGTTGCCTTTTTACATACAGATTAATGCAGTCATTCACCTGCTTATTGGCTGCTTTATCGTTACGCTTGGTGATTGGCGTTGCTAACTTTAAAAATTTATCGGCGGCAACTAATAAAGCATTTAACGCCATGTACGGGGTGTCATTATGGCATCGGGCAAAGTGGTGGTGCACGGTTTCCCAGTCGATGTCTTGGTGATAATGGTTTACCAGGGCATACAAGTTTAATAACTGGCGCCAATCTATGTGTTGGTAGCTAAATCCGCTATGGGATAATTCACTGTGGGCAATTGACAAAATCACTTGTTGACTTGGCGCCATTTGCAATACTGGTAAATTATCGGTTAACGCCAGTGGCGTGGCTTGCTGCCAAACCTCTGCCGTTGCTAGCACATCGCTTACCGATTTTTTTAATGCCCAACGATGTAGCTCAACACTGCACTTGCTACCCTCTCTGGTTAATGCGGGTGCATGGTGGTGCCCTACCGCCGCTATGTCATGCTCTCCAATATCCGGCGCATAACCATGGCTGATTAAAGTGTCACTGGCTTTTTGTTGTAAATTTTCCGGTACCAATAAATCGATATCGGTCATAAAACGATTGCTTATCGGGTTGAATACGCCATTAAAGATACTGGCTCCGCCTTTTAGCATTACTACCGGTATGTTGGCATCACTCAGTATTTGGCAGGCAAAAATAGCTTCTTGCTTTATCGCTTGGTTGCGCTCGTAAAAAAACTGTTCCAGTACGGCTAAGTACTCGGTTAATTGGCTATCAAGTTGTTGCCAAATGCTACTCGCCTTCAGGCTATTATGCATAGCTCCACCTAACCAATAACTATTGATTAGGTCCAGCAGGGGTAAACGTGCATCTTCATCAAGTAAAGTAGATAATTGCTCGGATGTATGTTGCTCAGGATGAGTTAACCACATGCCTAAATCAATAAAGGTTTGTTCGGTGATTTTTGTTTGTTTTGGGGGTATTTTCACGCCTGACATAGTGCCGTTACCAGATTATCCGCTTGTTCGCTGGTGGCGTAAGTTATTTGGTAGGTGCTTATGTGCTGGCAATAATCCAGCAATTTTTCAATGGTATGCTCATTCAGCTCTACCCCTAATTGGTAGCCACCTTCGGTGACCAGCTTCAGCGTATCTGATACTGTTAGCTTGGTTGCTTTTGGCGTGGCACGTTTATCGTATTTCGGGCTGAGTAATAAGGTTTGGGTTGTTGTGTTTGTGTGGCAAGCACCATTTTCAATTGCGCAAGCTAAACCCAAGTCGTCGCCGAAAACTTCATTTTGGGCGATATGTTCCGGCCAAATGTATTTTAATATTCTGCCATCAATTCGGTGCCATTGTTTCTGCTTTTCAATCTCTGGGTATAGCTCGGCGATATGCTGCCAACTGCCCGACTTTATTGCCATTGGCAGTGCTAAACTGGTCAGCGTAAAGTTGTTATCCAGGGCGATGATCTCGTCTGAATACACTTGAAAATTTTGTTTTGATAACTCTGCTGTTAATGTTGATTTACCGGCACCCGATACACCGGGAAGGAGTATAGTGTTGTGCTCATTTTTCAGCGCTGCGCCATGAAAGCCAAAACAGTAGTTGCTTTGTTGGTAACTCAAGATTTGTAGACGGTCGATAAGTATCGGAACCACTTGGTTTTGCTTTAGGTCTTGCTCTACCAGTAAGTTGTTTGAATACAGCTGATATTGGCCTTGTTCAATTTTCACTTCAAAGATGAAATCTATGCGTTGTTGGTTTGCTAATTGTTCAGTTTTTATCTGTATCGGTTGTAACAGCGCTTGTATATCTTGTTCTAAGGTTTTATTTGCACATTGAATCACAAAGGTAGAATTGGCAACTTGAATGCAAAAATCTTGTTTCTTGACGCTTTGGCTATGGTGCGGTTTTAATTCTGGGTACCTGCCATCGGCGTAAGTTCGTGGCTCTTGGCTATTATCAAACAATGCTTTGACTTGCGCTAACGCCGGGGTTATTTGCTGTGTAGTTAACTTACTGTATTGTTGCAGCTCTACTATTGCCTGCTCGTCGGTTAAACCTTCATCTAAGGCGATTAATATCGCGATGGTTATTGGCTCGAGTTGCGATAAGGATTTTTGCCCCTGATGAAACACCAGGCCTTGTTCGCTACTTAACCACAAGGTTAAATGGGGAGTATTGAGGTTAACTTTTTCAAACGGCATGGAGAGTGGTTACTGCTTAGTTATGTTTAGTTATGCTTTATATCACTGAGGTTAACAATTTTGGCAATTAACGTCTATACGGTTGGCTAGGTTTTTCTGGATGGCGGGGTTTTCAACCTCGCGTTATTGCTTTAGCAACTAAACCTAAGGCGAATTTCGCCTTAATGCGAGACTGAAGTCCCGCCAACCAAAAGCAACTCGATTGGTGAGTGGTGTACGGTTGGCGGGGTTTTCAACCTCGCGTTATTGCGCAGCAACTAAAGCTAAGGCGAACTTCGCTTTAATGCGAGACTGAAGTCCCGCCAACCAAAAGCCCAAAACGGTTCGGAGCTTTCACTGGTTGGCGGGATTTTTAACCTCGCGTTATTGCGCAGCAACTAAAGCTAAGGCGAACTTCGCTTTAATGCGAGACTGAAGTCCCGCCAACCAAAAGCCAAAAACGGTTCGGGCTTTCACTGGTTGGCGGGGTTTTTAACCTCGCGTAATTGCGCAGCAACGAGCAAGGCTGGACTCGACTTTGCTGGTTATCTTATTGTTAAATAATGACTTTGTTATATTGTGTTTTTGTTGGTACTACTCCTGATACTAGCAAAAGTGAAAGTCACTCTATTTTTTGATGAGTATTAATCCTTAAATCACTACAAAATAGATAATATCTTTTATTTTGACTAATCTATAATTCACTACGCATTATTTAAAGAGCAATAAAATGAAAATACGTTGGATATTCCCCATTGTCGTAGCTATCTTTCTTACGGGCTGTTTCGATAGTGATAATGGATCCAATTCCGCTGACCATCTTATTGCGGATTTTTCCACCTTAGAAAATAATAATATTTTCGTGACTCATTATACAGTTGAGGATAATGAGTATATATTCCATTTCGAGGATGGGCGCACTTTTAAGTTCTTTGTTGATGATATTACAAGCGTAACGGAAGATCTTACCAATAATAAACTGACGATTGTTGTTAATGCAGATAGTAGTATTACAGTCTCCTATCTGAAAAATTATACATTGGAAATACCAGATTCGGCGATAACGCTTAACCCTACGGGTTATTGCCCATTATGTGCGTCAATAAATATCGAAACACAGATAAGTGGGATAATTCATTTTCGTATTATCAGTAAAAATAATATAGCTGACTTTGAGCATCAATTTAGTGACGTTACTGCAAACCATCAAGTGCCGATTTTAGGCTTATATAACAACTACCCGAATGAAATAGAGATAAGTTTCCTCAATAATCACGGAAATGTAAGAGCAAGTAAAATAGTTACAATTGTCACCACCGATAATGAACATAACAACGCTTCTGTAAGCTTAGTAAATTACCCTGATAATATACCAAGATTCTTTTTTCTATCGACCTTTCAAGCATTCGATCAATCTGGAGAGTTGCGTTGGATTTACACGAATCCATTGGCGGGGAGAATATATCGCCAATTAGATAATGACCATCTTTTAATTGACGGTACCCGAGGTTACATCTATCACAGGCGAGAGTTATTAGAAATTGATATGTTAGGCAACGAAATTGGCCGTTATACCGTTCCTAATCAAACACATCACGATGCCATTCAGTTACCAAACGGTAATTTTTTGGTCGCGAGTAATAGCACAGATCCCGTTAATGGAAACGACGGTTTGCCAGAGGAAGACTATATTGTAGAAATATCGAAACAAACCGGTCTGGTTATCTCATCCTGGGATCTGAACAACATTGTTGATCCAACCCGTCAAATGTTACAAGGCATATCTCGAAATGATGATTGGGCACATTTAAACTCAATTGAATACGATCCAAGTGATGATTCTATTATCGTGTCATTACGTAATCAGAGTGCCGTTATAAAGTTTGATAAGACAACATCAGCCCTTAAGTGGATTATTGGAGCCCATAATTTCTGGGTTCAGCCTTTTACTTCCTCGCTGTTAGAGCCAATTAACTTTGGCGCAAATGTGGCCGACTGGAATTTTGGCCAACATCACGCAACTTTGTTACCTAATGGTAACATCCTGATGCATGACAATGGAAATTACCGCAGCTTTTCTCCCGATGCCGATTTGCGGACTTATACTAGAGCGGTCGAATATAAGATAGACGAAGAGAATAAGACCATTGAGCAGGTGTGGGAGTATGATTTTAATAGAGAAATATTTGCGGCTGGTTTAGGGGCTGCAAGCTACGAACATAGTACTGGAAACCGAACTATCTCTTCTGCTGACAATAATGGCTTTACTCGATTTGTAGAGGTAACAGGCGAAATCAATCCATCACTTATCTTTGAAATGAATATAACTGACGAGCGTATTTATCGGATACAAAAACACCCTCTATATAGGTAAATTTTTAGCAACGGTTAAAAGGGGGAAGTTCATCTCAGCAATACACCCACTCCGTAAAATACGGCAAAAGTTTTCAGGTTGAGTCGGAATATGCAATTAACAGCGGAGGTAAATTCGTAATTTATGATTAACGTTAGTGTTGCTGTTTACATATTTTGCACACCCTGTACCAATGACAAGCAATTATAACGCATGAATTAACCACTACAAAACCACGAATTAAAATTTGAAGTTTGGGGCTTTCACTGGTTGGCGGGGTTTTTAACCTCGCGTAATTGCGTAACAACTAAATCTAAGGCGAATTTCGCGTTAATGCGAGACTGAAGTCCCGCCAACCAAAAGCTATCCCTGTAAGCGGGTGCTGTATGGTTTTCGGGATGTGATTGCTATCCGGTTGGCGGGGTTTTTAACCTCGCGTAATTGCGTTAGCAACCTAATCTAAGGCTAATTAGCCCTAATGCGAGAATGAAGTCCCGCCAACCAAAAGCCAAAAACGGTTCGGGGCTTTCACTGGTTAGCGGGGTTTTTAACCTCGCGTAATTGCGTAGCAACTAAAGCTAAGGCTAACGTCGCCTTAACGCGAGAATGAATTCTCGCCAACCGGACGGTAAACTATCAATATCCCCAAAAATGGCCTTCAGCGCATACAATCTAGTGTCATGGAGAATTAAATCAAATAAACCAATAAAACCTCACCTTCAAAGCAATAAGTCACTACAACGTTAAGTTTACACAGTTAAACCACTTAAATGTTGTTTTTTTGCCGTTAAACCACTAATATCTCATAATTAATGAATAAGGACCAGGCATGCCTCAATTATATTTTAGCAATACCACAGCCGAATCCCGTAAACTGTCTGCACAAGCAAAGTCGGGGATTATTAAACGGATCTACAAGGGTATCTACACAGATGCAGCCTTAGCCGACATTGAAAAAGTTGTGCAATCAAAATGGTACGATATTGTTAACTACTTAATGCCTTCAGCTATCGCCGCTTTTCGAACAGCTCATGAACTAGTTCCTATCAACAACACGGTTTTTGTTGTCGACGACGTCAGCAAAAGACGCAATGTGGTTGTGTTTAGCTCTCTAACCATCGTGGTAATTCCGGGTAATATACAGAATATGGTTGAACCATTTTTGCCGCAAATGCTGCGCACCACACCTACCCGTCAATATCTTGAAAACCTATCTGAGTCCCGAGGCAAGCACAAAAAGTCGCTTGGCCAAATATGGGTAGAACAGCGTTTATGCATTGAAATGCAGCGCTCTGGAGAAATGGAGCTCAATAAAATTAGGGACGGTGCCAGAAAATTTCATCTAGAATGCGGCGGTTTTGAAATTGAATTCGAACAACTAAATGCCATTATCAGCTCTCTATTGTCGACCAATACCAGTAAGGATGCACTAGTTACCGATATCGGATTAGCAAACGCTAGAAAAGAACCTTTCGATCCCCATAGACTTACTTTATTTAGTTCGCTCGCCAACTACCTAAACCGTTGCGAGTTAAAACCTGTCGATTATCATTATAATAAACTTAACTGGATGACCCTGTCATTTTTTGAAAGTTACTTCTCTAATTATATTGAGGGCACTGAATTTGAAATCGAGGAAGCGGAAAAAATTGTATTTCAGAATATAGAGGTTGCTAACCGTCACGCAGATTCGCATGACGTACTGAGTGTTTACCAACAGGTTAGTGATTATCAGGAGATGAGTAACTCACCGCAAACACCAGATGAATTGATTCAAACATTAAAAGACCGACATTTTGCGATGATGGTCGAGCGCCCGGAGAAGAGGCCAGGACAGTTCAAAGAAAAAGCAAATCAAGCCGGAGCAAGTCACTTTGTGCGCCCTGATGAAGTAGAAGGTACATTAAAGCAAGCTTTTGATCTTTATAAAGACCTGCCAGAGGGTTTAGCCAGGGCAATATTTATGCATTTCGTTGTCGCTGAATGTCACCCATTTGATGATGGCAATGGCCGGCTAGCCCGGATCATGATGAATGCTGAGTTACACGCAAGCGGCCAATATAAATTAATTGTGCCGACTGTTCATCGAGATAGTTACTTAAATGGTTTACGCAGTGCCACTAGAAATGGTGAGTTTAGAACTCTTGTTAAGGTGCTATATCAATTACAGCAGTATACAGCATCCATTGACTGGAGTGATTATGGCGAAGCCAAAGACTTAATTGAGGAACATTGTGCCGATAAACTCCCAGATCAGGGAATTGCCGTTTTCAATAATCAGATCAGAAAGTTTAAGTTTAACCCTCCGCTACAGATGGATTAGATCCGGTTGGCGGGGTTTTCAACCTCGCGTGATTGCGTTAGCAACTAAACCTAAGGCGAACTTCGCCTTAATGCGAGACTGAAGTCCCGCCAACCAAAGATATCGCTGCTGGTTGGTCGCTCATCAGATTGCAAAAGCGCTCAAGCAAGTAATGCGGGATGCTATATAGATTTGCTCTATATTCATTTCCATTGTTCATTGTGATATCCCACCTCGAAAATTCACCACACCCGGCATAAAGCCTTACAGAAGTGGGAAATTCTTTTTCAGAAAGCAAAATTTTCAGTGATTTTAGTTTATTGGAGTTGCCAGCCTTGCATTCCAAAGGTACTACCTTCCCCCCAATACCGATAATAAAATCAACCTCTGATGTGGCTCCTTTTTTTTGTCTTTCCCAGTGATTAAGATTAAGTTTCCGGTGAAAAGGCGGAATTGAAGCAATGGTTTGAGCAACATATTGCTCCGCTATAGCGCCGTTAACGACATCATTAATATCTTCGCTGGTGTAAATTGTCGCTGGATGTAGCTGCATAAAGGAATAACAGATCCCTATATCAAGTGCGAAGAGTTTGTAGTCTTTAGGGTTCTCTCCTGTGAGCAGAGGTACTTTATTTTGACTGGTATGCAAAGAGCGTCGAATAACCCTTGCGTCAACCAATACATCTAGATGTGCCTTCACGTCGTTAGCTTTATATCCTGGCGCAAGTTGTGAATACTTCATTCCCCTAGATGGCGAGCTTAGAATTTTCCTTAGCAATAAGTCTAAAAGCTCTGGCTTATAAGTTTTGGATGTCAACTCAGAATACTTAGGTAAATCTTCCAAGTAACCAGTCACAATATCTGTTTTTATCTCATCAAGTCTCAAGGGGCCTGCGCCATTTACTTGAGCTTTAACAACAGCAGGCATACCGCCGCATACAATGTATTCACGAAATAATTTTGTAAAAACATTGTGCAGCGCTAAAGGCACTGGTTTTAGAGTGGGTAGCTCAATAAGCTTGTTATAGGCGACCGGATTAAGCGCTAGCAAGTATTCTTCAAATGACATTGGATCAAGATAGCTGTATTCTACTCGGCCCGTTGGCCCTTGCGGTTTTTCGGATTTCTTGCTTTTGAATTCAAATAATGATCCCGCTGCAATCACTCGGTATTCTGGGGCTTTTTCTTTAAAATACCTTAAATATTCGTAAAGGCCTTCTACTTCCTGGGCTTCATCAAAGAAAAACAGCACATTTTCTGGCCGTAAGTTGATCCCTCGTTCAAGCATGATTAATTCTAGTATATCTTTAGCCTTTTCCTTGAACTGCAACATATCAGTAAAGCTTTGAGTTTCCTCCATGTTTACTTCAATTAAGGTTAAATCGAGTTCTTTAGCAAGTAAGTGAACTAAGGTGGTTTTTCCGACTTGTCTTGCCCCTCTCAACACCATAACCCCACGTTCTTCACGTTCAGCCCAAGATATAAGGCGTTCTTTACATTTTCTGTACATACACTAGTCCTCTGCAAATTTACCCGTAATCACAACAGACAAAAGTCAGGGTAAATATACCAGATAAATAGATAAAAGTCAGGGCATTCACATCAATCAAATAGACAAAAGTTAGGGTAACAACACCGTATGAATAGACAAATATCAAGGGAAGCATTAGTAGAAAGGATAATAGTACGAGCGAATTTTGGTCAATTCATCCGAACGTTCGCCATAAGTGCGGTAAAAACCACCAAAAAATAGCTCAGAAAATTTAAATTTACCCCTCCTGTACAGATGGACTAGAATTCTCGCCAACCCAAAGCAACCGGTTGGCGGGTTTTTTAACCTCGCGTTATTGCGTTAGCAACTAAGCCTAAAGCGAACTTAGCCTTGACGCGAGACTGAAGTCTCGCCTACCAGATTACTTACGGCGTACTATATGGGCAGGACACCCTACTACGGTAACCTCCGGTGGTACGTCGTTTAATATTACCGCGCCGGCGCCAGCTATTACCGTGTGACCAATATTGATCTGGTGAATCAAATTGGAACCTATGCCTATCCAGCAATAATTGCCTACAGTTACTTCGGCGGCCAAATTCACGCCAGGAGAAATATGCACAAAGGCATCAATAGTACAGCCATGATCTATGTTGGCGCCGGTGTTAATGATAGAGCCTTCGCCAATTTTGGTACCGTAGTTGATACAGGCATTGGCTACTATCATTACCCCTTGGCCGATTTCAGAGTAAGGGCTTACGGTGGCGTCTTTTGAGATCAAGGTGGCAATGTTAAAACCCCGTTTTTTAAATTGGGTAAGTTTTAAGTCTCTGATCTTGTTGTGACTAAGGGCGATAAAAATAGCATCGTAGCTACTGCCGTGTTCCATTAAGTCTTGCTCGTTACCCACCACTTGCCAATGGCCACAATTTTTTTGTTGTGGGTATTGGGCATCAAAAAAATAGACTTCATAGCCGTTTTGCTGGGCGATTTCGGCGGCGACTTTGCCGTGGTCTTCAGTACCTAAAATGGCTAACGTTTTTGGTTGCAGGGGCATAATTGAGATCTCTAATAGGTAAAATGGAAAATAAGTATGAATTCATACTAAAGATTCATGGTAAGCAGTGCAATAGGCTTAGTGATAATAAGGGCCGAGATCTTTAAACTAGATCAATATGAGTGTTATTTTTTGCTGGGCTTGCGCTTCACTCATTTGGTTGGCGGGAATTTATTCTCGCATTCAGGGCGAAAATCGCCCTGGTTAGGTTACCGCATTGCGGTAATTACGCGAGGTTAAAAACCCCGTCAACCGGGTTTATGGGGTTAGCTCTTGATGGTATTTGACAATTTCGTGATGAGCTGCAATTAATTGTTTTAGTTTTGGCTCTTCGCTTTGCTGCAATGCGCCGCCAAGTTGGGCCCAAATTAAATGTACTTCTACTCTGTTTTTACCATAGGTATGGGCGTTTATCAGATATTGGATCATTTGATTGTCAAACTCACCCAGATGCCATTTGTTCAATGCCAGGGCAGCCCAGGTACCCGGCCAGGTTGGCCTAAGTTGAGTTGATTGCAGGTATAACTTGTTGGCTACTTTTAGGCTGGCTTGTTTGGGGGCTACGCCTGCCCTTACGCCCCATTCTAATATTTGTGCTTTCGTTTCCAAGTATTGTGGGTTTTGGTGCAAGTTAATGGCGGTATTAATGCTCACCAATGCGTTGTGGTA
Organism: Thalassotalea sp. ND16A; assembly: GCF_000764205.1. Lineage (GTDB taxonomy): Bacteria > Pseudomonadota > Gammaproteobacteria > Enterobacterales > Alteromonadaceae > Thalassotalea_A. The sequence goes on along the minus strand of NZ_JQDZ01000072.1, from coordinate 7,666 downwards.
ACTTTCGATGAAATTTATGCGCTCGAATAAGGTCTTTTCAGGGCAGGTTTGTATGCCTTGCGTACAATTAGCTGCTAAGCCTTTGGTTGGCTGTGTGACTGAAATCGCCCCTACTTTCGCTCCTACAATTTGTTGCCAATAGGTGAGTTGTTTATCGGCTTGTTTAAAGGCCAGGTTTGCTGCTCCATAGGTTGCAGCCACATAGCTTAAATAAAGTAATGTTAAGGTTATTATTATTTTGGCTATCTTTTGCATGCTCTGGCGGTTTAGTGCGGTTATTTTTATTGTTTAATCATAAACAATAAACGATTTAGGGGATAGGTTTTTATTGCTACGCAATTACGCGAGGTTGAAACCCCGCCAACCGGGGGGGTTAGATCCGCCGACCGCGTTGCTTTTGGTTTAGGTTGGCGGGAATTTATTCTCGCGTTATGGCGAAGCCAAAGTTTTAGTTACCGCGTTGCGGTAATTACGCGAGGCCTAAGCCCCGCCAACTAAGTTAACAATATTACTTTTTGAAATCTCGATAAAAATTTTCATGCGAGCCTAAAGCGATTAATTCAAGGATTATCTGGCCACGCTCAAAGCTATAGCCTAATAGAGTAGATTGCCTGTTCATTTTGAATTTATACATTTTTAAAAATGCCAAATCCCCTTTTTTACGATCACCCAATTCCGGGTTTGCCATTACTGCTTTAACGGCGCCGTCTAGATCCTTCTTTTGGTTGGCATGCAGTTTCTTTACGGCTTTTTTAAACGTCGGGCTTTGAACTACTTTTAGCGGTTTAGTCAAACTGATACGCCTCTAATTTCCCCGCTTCTTTTTCTGCTTGGGCAATTATGGCCTGCTTTACAAATTCATAAGGTAAGTCTGGGTTATCTTCCATTATTTTACCTATTTTTGCCCAGTGTTCTATTTGCTTAGGCGTACTACGATTAAGCGCCTTAGCCATAATTGCCGCTTTTTCTAATAAATCTTCATCTAAGCGTATGCTCACAGTACCCATGCTTTGCTCCTTTCATTTCATCTTTAATTGTAGCAAAGCGAATCTTTTGTGGCAAATTACCACAGTTACTTTAGTCCCCGTGGAAACGTTCATATAAAAATCGTGAGCTATAGGCTCCTTTGCAAAGAGGTCTTTCTGCAGTCTGGATTCTGGATAAATCAGAAATGATGATAGTTTTCCTTTTTGGTGATAATTGTTATCACTTAACCGTTCTTATTACCGCGATGCCGTAATTACGCGAGGCTGAAGCCCCGCCAACCGAAGTTGGTTAAGCCTGCCGACCGCGTTGGCTTGGGCTTTGGTTGGCGGGAATTCATTCTCGCGTTATGGCGAAGCCAAAGTTTTAGTTACCGCGTTGCGGTAATTACGCGAGGTTAGAAACCCCGCCAACCGGGATTGGTTAAATCCGCCGACCGCGTTGGCTTTGGTTTTTGCTTTGGTTGGCGGGAATTTATTCTCGCGTTATGGCGTTAGCCAAGGATTAGTTACCGCGTTGCGGTAATTACGCGAGGTTGAAAACCCCGCCAACCGAGGGTGGTTAACTCCGTCGACCGCGTTGCTTTTGGCTTTGGTTGGCGGGAATTTATTCTCGCGTTATGGCGAAGCCAAAGTTTTAATTACCGCGTTGCGGTAATTTCGCGAGGTTGAAAACCCCGCCAACCGGAACGAGGTTGCTGGCTGGTTTGGTTAGGAGTTGTAGCCGTATTGGTCGTAGTAGCCGTTGAAGTCTTCGTATTTTTTGGCTTTTTCTAGATCGACCTGGTTTAATACTATGCCGTCTACGTTGATGCCGGCTAAGGCCATGCGCTTTATTCCGGTTTTTATCTGTTTTTCTTTGGTGCTGTCGGCTTTTACCACATAAATGTGCGAGTCGGTCAGTCTGGCTACTATCATCGCATCCGACACCGCTTGCACTGGCGCGGTATCAATAATGATACGATCGTATTTTTCTCTTAAGGTGTGCAGCAGTTGCTTGAACTGGTTCGAAGATAGTAACTCTTGTGGGTTGGGTGGCAATTGCCCTGCTACCAATACATCGATGTTCGCTTGTTGATCGTGCTGAATGCACTCATCTAAGCTATTGGTACCGGCAATATAGTTCGACAGGCCTGGCGTATTGCCTGCTAAGTTAAAGTTTTTCGCAATTGACGGGCGGCGCATATCGGTGTCAATCAAAATCGTTTTATCTAATTGTCCCAACGCAAAGGCCAAGTTGGTAGACACTACGGTTTTTCCTTCCCCCGGCAAGGTTGAGGTAACACTTACCACTTGCGCTTTATCTTCTAGATTTAACAGCAGCAGTGACGTTCTTAGCGTTCGTATTGCCTCGGCGAAACTGTGATCATCCCCATCAAAAAAATGTTTGATGTTCAGTTTGCCAAGCTTTCCCGTTGCCACTAAGGGCACAATACCGAGCAAATTTTTGTGTAATTTGGTTTCAACATCGACTACCGCCCGGATGGTGCTATTTAATGCTTCGAGTAATAGCGTGGCCCCTACTCCCACCATGCCACTTAACAGCACAGCCAATACCACGATCAATTTTTTGCGCGGCTTAATTGGGCTTACCGGTGTGGTGGCGTACTCGATAATACGTCCTGCCGACACTTCTAAGCCTTCCAGTTGCGCGGTTTCGTTCAGCTTGATGAAAAATGCTTCGTATAAGTTTTTATTGGTCTCGACTTCTTGCTTTAATTCACGGCGCTTGTTTTCAATACGGGTTAACTTTTGGTAATTCAGTTTGGCCTGATTAATGGCGTTATTAACCTGGTCTACCTTATTTTCAGCTTTGCGATAATCATTGCCTAAGCTCGAAACCAGGCGCTCTATATTTTTGGTCACGTTTTGCTGCTCACGCCTTAAATCGGCATTGGCGGCGATCATCTTCGGGTGTTTTTTACCATAAGTTAATGCCAGTTCGGCCACTTGCTCTTCGGCTTGTCTTTTTTGACTATTGGCCGCAGTTACCGCTTGATGATTTAAAATATCGGGCAAACTGGCTAAGCCCTCAATGTTATTTTGTTCAGCGTTTACTAAGCGATAAATGGTATCGGTTTGTTGAAAAGATTGCTTCGCCAGCACTAGCTCTGCCGACAGTTCTTCCAGCTCAATGGCCGCCAGGCTCTTGATCCCAACCACATCGATTATTGATTCTTGCTCCTGGAACGCCTGCAGTTTTTCTTCCGATTGTCCCAGTTTATTTTTTAACCCCGACAGTGATCTATTTAACCATTGTGCCGACTTTTCAATGCGCTCAAGGTTTACTTCCATATGATTATCAATATAGGCAATGCCAATGGCATTGGCAATTATGGCCGCCAACTCTGGCTCTGGTGAAGTAAATGACAGGATGACCAATTGCGTGTCTTTGATCGGGTTTGCATCGATGCCACCATAAACATAGCCCAGGGCAGACTCATATTGGTATTGCTGAGTAAGCGCCGTTAATTCATCGTCGGTTAAACTCAGGTATTCCGGAGTGGTTGTAAGCAACTCTTGTTTAGTGATACGAAAAAATGGGTGATTGGCCAAATCTAAGTTCTTCACCACTTTTTCAGCAATCGGCTGAGAGCGAATGATTTCCAGTTGCGTGTAATAGTACTCTTGTTGGCCTACTTCTTGTGAGTAAACGTCTTCAAGGCTCATTAATTTGGCGTTATCGGCTTCTAAATAAAACGTTGCGCTGGCAGTATATATTGGGGTAATCGAATACGCATACACACTAGCAAATAGCGCCACGACCGTACTCAGTAAAATAATTTGCCATTTGCGCCGTAATATTACTCTTAGTAGCTGAGCAAGATCAATTTCATCAACATGCTCACCCCGGCCGTTGCTAGTCTCTTGGTAGTTAGGTTGCAACCTGGTGGGGATAGTTTCTATGTTACTCATGCTATCCCTTTAAAAAAAACTTTGCTTTACGCTAATAATATCGCCAGGTTGAACCTTATCATTCAACTTCGCATTACCGGATTGTGCAGTGTCATCAGCCGCTTTTACGATAAATATTTTGTCTTTTGACGCCCGCTCAGTAAAACCTCCGGCCAGCACTACGGCTTTAGCAATGGTTAAGCCGGGTTGATAAGGGTAAGCTCCTGCTTTTTTCACTTCGCCCTCAATAAAAAAGGGGCGATAAGTGTTTATCGCAACGGCAACATCAGGATTAATTAAGTAGTCCGGTTGTAGCCCTTGTTCTATTTTCTTTTCCAACTCGGCCAAGGTTAGGCCGCTTACTTTCACTTCGCCCAAAAATGGGTAATTGATCACGCCGCGAGTATTGATCAATACCTGGGTCGACAATTCTTGTTCGCCAAACACACTAATGCTGATGGTATCACCTGAATCTAGGCGATAATCGCTTTCGGCCGCTACCACAAAGCTAAAAAGAGTTAACATCAGGGCGGCAAAAACCCGCAAGCAAAACGGTGTTACTAACCGCTTTGTTTGGCTATTCAAGTGAAATACAGGCTGGCAATACAACATAGATATCTTCGAATTATTCGGCTAAAAAGACGCGTTTAGGGTAAAGGTTAATTGATTTTCATTATACTCAAGTTGTTCAAAATTACTACTGCGGTCAATACTTGTCAGTGAAATAACGCATTCAAGATTTCTGCGCATTTGATATTCAATGCCAGCATTGAATACATAGTTATCATCTTCGCGCAACGAGCCGCCATATTCATCCTGGTTAAGGCTGTATGCAAGATTAGTGGCGATTCGGTCTAGCCACTGATGATGCCAGGTGGCGGTGTAGTTCGTATTTTTAATGTAGGTACCCTGGCCTTTGCTTTCGCTGACGTTTTTTGACGATGAAAAATCAAAATTTGAATAGGTTAACGGCCGCCACAATACCCCCACCTGCCAACGCAAACCTGACTCATCACTTAGGGCTTGCTGATCAAAGTTTCGGTTTTCATAGCCCAACCGAACATAACCAGTGGTTAATGCACTGCCTTGCCATTCAAAGCCGACAAAGCCATCAATGGTTTTGCTATCGAGCGGATATTCCCCTTCTCTTGGCTGGTTATAGGTTACCTTAGTTACATTCGCTCTAAAGGTAACTTTGGTAAACGCCCCGGTTTTGTAATGTAAGCGAGCGCCCACACTGCTCTGGTCATATTCTCTGTTGGCGCTGTAATCAATATCGTCGCTGTCGTCGGGTAAATTTAAATCGTCTAAATGCAGGCCTTGCCAGCGCACTTGCTGATAACTGGCAACAACATCGATATTCGCTTGTGCCGTTTTGGCGCCAAAGGTGTATAAAGATTCCAGGTTTAGGGTTTCGTTCGCCGTTGGCTGCTGCAATACTTCAGCAAAACCAATGGAATAGCCTTGACCACGCTCTTCATGATCTTTGAGGTAATCGGCAGAGAATAAAATGCGATGGCGAGTGGCTAAATCAAAAAACGCCTTGGTGGTTAATTGATGATTGGTGTAATTGTCGCTGCCGCTTGCGGCATTATTTTTGTAGCTAAAGCCATAATCGAGCTGATAAAAATTTAAGTTTTTAACTTGGCTAATGGTTACCTTGGGAGCAAGCACGTTATACACAGTATGTTCTTTGCGGTCTTCGCCATGGAGTAAATTGTCACTGTAGCCCTGGCTAATGCTAATTTGAGGAGTAACATTAATGCCTGATAATTTGAACGTTTCCGGCTCTAAGGCATGGCTAAAGGCTGTTGCAAATATTTGCAACAGACACAAAAACATTCCTATAGATTTACAACAAAACGTCATTAACGAATTAAACCCAACTTATTATTCTTTTGTTGATTAATGAACTGTTAAAAAGTTTATTAACCCTTACTTTTTATAAGGTTACAGACTCATTTGCACCTAATGCGATGATAACATAAATCGTAAAAAAACGCTCTATATTATAGCTAATTAAACTAAATCTCATGGTCCCCAACAAGCTGCTAACACAGCTTTAATAAAATATTCACAAACTGTGAAATTTTATGCAAACCAGCCGTGTAGTGTTAATAGTAATTGATTTAATTAACGCTACCGTTTTGTAAACGAGAACTGCGTAAACCATATCGGCTTAACCAGGCCAAGGCTAAGATGAGGTGAAAATACGCGGCATTTGCCGGCGCTTGCAGCTGAAAATCTACCGAAATATGGATAAGCATGCCGGTTATTGCCATGCAGCAGGCAAAGCCCAGGCCTTGCAATAATCGGCTACGTCGCTCTTTCATCGCCATAATGGCATGGCTCAAACTGATTAATACCACCATTGCCAGCCAAATGGTTGCCGGTAAACCATATTCAATGGCAAACTGCAGGTAATCATTATGGGCATGATCAAAATAGGCTGTTACATCACTGCCCTGCACCAATGGGAAGGTGCTGTAGTAACTGCCGCCGCCGGTTCCCGTTTCCGGAAACAGTTTCACCAATTCGAATGAGTATTCGTTTACCTCATCACGCTGCTCAGTTTGCATGCTGGTTTGGGCAATGCGCTGCTTTACCTTATCAATGCCAAAGTAGGCGCCCAGAATGAAGGCGTCGATAATAAAAATGCTGATTAACAAAATGCTCAGACTTTTGTTTTTTTGTTTCATTAAGCCAAACGCCACCAGGCCAGTAAGGGTAAGGGCAACAAAAAAGGCGGTGTTGCCCATTCTCGAGCGTGATAATACGATGGCAATAACCATAATCGCCAGCGCTATTCTTAACGCTGCTTTGCCCGAAACCAGGCTGGTTAAGAGTTTAATTAGGTTGTCTTTATTGCTCGTTTTACTCGCTCTGTTACTATCTAACGTCGATACTAAATAACCCGTGCCAATGGCTAAGGTCAACATTAAAAAGTTGGCAAAATGGTTTTTATAAACAAAACTGCCGTTTGCGGCTGTGCTGTTGGCCAACTGCATAAAAAAACTGTGCTCATTGCCGCTTAATGCTTGCAAGCTGCCGTAAAACGCTTGCCAGGTACCGGCCACAATAAGGGTAATGAGTAATAACTTTAAGCGTTTAAAGTTGTTTACCAAGATCAGCGTAGTTAACATCATTAAAAAATAACTTAAGGCTTTTAAGGTGGCTATGCTGGCTTGGGTAGGGTCTAGCGCGATTGGCCACCAACTATCGCTAGCCAGGATACTTTGCTTAATCAAGTAAGTATTAACACTTACCGCTTTTAATAATGTGGGAGGTATTGGCACCAGCTGCAGCGCTTGGTAAATGACAAAAATACCCAGGCCGGCAATTAACGGCCAATAGGGTTTTAGCTGGGCTTTTATTTGATTGCCGCTATGGGTGTAAATTATACCGATAAACAAGGCGTAACTCATCACTTCCATAATCGACCAGGCCCAGGGACGGTTTGAGCCTAACGGTATAGGTAGCCAAAATAGCAGCGCTAAAAATAGATAGAATATGGCGTTTGTGGTTGTTGAATTATCCGTTTTATTCATATTTATTATTTTTGGTTGGCGAATTTGATTTTGGTTGGCGAGAATTCATTCTCGCATTAGCGCGACGTTAGCCCTGGTTTTGTTAGCGCGCTGCGGTAATTACGCGAGGTTGAAACCTGAAGTATCCCCACAAATATTTGTGTAAGCGTTTGAAATTTAGTTAAATTAATTTCACCACAAAACAAAAAAACTAAACCTCAAACGCTATGAAGGTATTTTCAAACTTTTTTAAGAAAGAAT
>NZ_JQDZ01000071.1 GCF_000764205.1 Thalassotalea sp. ND16A | reverse complement strand
TTGCTCAAATGCAGCAACAACGTTGATAAGTTGATCTTGGTTCGACATGTTTGCGTCCTGATGAATTAGTCGCAGTCATTAAATCAGATCGAAAAATAGAAGTTGAGCTATGCTCTCGTAAGCTCACCTTATAGTGTGGTCTTCTTTAGGAACACTAAATTGATTTTGCAAATATCTTGTCTTTTTTTGATACTGCTGGTGTACCCTTGCCAATAAGTCCATTGTGTTGGTATCGATATTCATTTTTACCGCTCCAGATGAAATGGCTTCCTTAAGGTCACCAATATCAGATCATCTGCCACCATGAAAAACAAAATTCAATGGATGGTGAAGTAAATTAAATATATTCGAAACATATAGTTGTGAGTTTTTTAAAATCAGCGGTGTTAAAGTGACATGCCCAGATTTATATATTCCGTAAATATTGACAAAAGAAGCCGCAATAATAAAGTTTGAGCTAATCTCAATTAATTTTTCATAAGCACAAGCAACATCTCCAGATTGTGTATAGAGTTTAGCATTGTCAATATTAATATTATCTACACCATCTTCTTCATCACAATTGCCAAAATCCTTAACTGAGGGTTGCTTTTTTAAATAACAACGACATTATTTTTTGCTACATTTGAGCGTAAATAACCCAGGTTTCGTATGATTTTCACTCACTATGAGCCTATGAATAAATTATTTTAAATTAAATTTATACAATTTATTTTAAAAATCGTGTCCCAGACCATGAAGGGCATAATGAATAGTGCCTGCTAATGCCGCTTAAAATCGATTCAACTCAAAAATAGTTACAGATGAGCAGTTAATTATAACTTAACTAATGCCGACATTATGTTTGTTAATTGCGGCGTATTTTACAATCCAATGAAAAAACAATTAAGTTTTCGTTTAATTATGAATGAATTATTACTATATTTAATTAGTGTACGAATTAAATTGTTAATCGATTCTGTCTGCTTCAAGTCGGTTAAATTGATTTAAATCAAACTATATAAGTAAAACTAGCTGTTTTTACATGCCATTAACATGCTTGACAGTTCGTTTTCTAACCTTTACCTTTGTTATTGATTGAACGTTCAATTAAAAAAGGAAGAGATTAAATATGCCAAAAGTAGGTATGGAACCGTTACGCAGGCAACAGCTTATCGATGCCACGTTAAGCTCTATTTCTGAGCATGGGTTACAAAACACTACCATAGTGACCATCAGCCGAATTGCCGGTATGTCGTCGGGCATTATCAGTCACTATTTTGGGGGCAAACGAGAGTTGATAGAGGCGACGGTCAGTTATTTACTCGAGCAATTGCTGCAATCGTTTTTAGAACGCATTACCCAAGAAAACCCCGCGCCACAGATCAGACTCCATTTAATTGTTGAATCCAATTTTACCGAATTTCAACGCTCTGTGCTGGCAACCAAAACCTGGTTAAGTTTTTGGGCGAAGGCGATGCATGACCCGGCAATGGCGCGATTACAATCGATCAATAGCAAACGCCTTTATAGCAATTTACTTTTCTCTTTTAGAGAGTTGCTTGAGCCTGAGGCTGCGGCTAACGCAGCCAAGCAAACGGCAGCGATGATCGATGGCTTTTGGCTTCGAAGTGCTTTGAGTGACAATCCCGAACAAGAATTTATAGCAGCCGAGTTGTTATGCAAAACATTTATTAACGATGTTATTAAACAGGAGAGATTTAATGCCTCTAATCAAATATAAAAACTATGTCGATGGTGCCTATACCAGCAATAGCACCGGGGAAACCTTTGATGTTACTAACCCGGCAACGGGCCAGGTAATTTATCAGGTAGAAATTGCGGATGAACTGATAAAAGCTAAGGCTATCGATAGCGCTAAGCGAGGATTTGCCGTGTGGTCTTCGATGAGCGCGACTGAGCGCAGCCGCATATTATTAAAAGCGGTGGCCTTGCTGCGTGAACGCAATGATCAACTGGCAAAAATTGAAGTCCTGGATACGGGTAAGCCCTGGCAAGAGGCCAGCGTAGTTGATGTGTTGTCTGGCGCCGATTCGATTGAATTTTTTGCCGGCCTCTGCCCTGGTATCGAAGGCAATCAGCAGCAAGTTGGCGCTGATTTTTACTACACTCGCCGCGAAGCGTTAGGCATTTGTGCCGGTATTGGCGCGTGGAATTACCCGTTGCAAATTGCTTGTTGGAAGGCCGCCCCCGCGCTGGCTTGTGGTAATGCGATGATCTTTAAGCCGTCGGAAGAAACACCATTAGGCGCTCTCAAACTGGCGGAAATTTTTAGTGAAGCGGGTTTGCCAAATGGCGTCTTTAATGTGTTGCAAGGCGCGGGAGATGTCGGTTCGTGGTTAAGCCATCATCCAGATATTGCGAAAGTTTCTTTTACCGGCGAAGTTGGTACCGGTAAGAAGGTCATGGCGGGCGCCGCGACCACCTTAAAAGATGTCACCATGGAACTTGGTGGCAAGTCACCGCTTATCATCTTTGATGACGCGGATGTTGATAACGCGGTATCGGCGGCGATGTTAGGTAACTTTTATACCCAAGGCGAAATTTGCACCAATGGCACGCGTGTTTTTGTGCAAAAAGAGATTTATCCAGCCTTTATTAAGAAATTAGTCGAACGTACCAAAAACAACATTGTCGTTGGCGATCCAATGGATCCAAAGACTAACTTTGGTGCATTGATTTCAGCTAAGCATCAGCGCTTAGTGCTCGATTATATCGACATCGGCGTAAAAGAAGGCGCGACCTTGTTACATGGTGGCGCCGCGCTAACCCCAGAAGATTGCGCCTCCGGCTATTTTGTCGAGCCCACCATATTCACCGATTGTCATGATGAAATGAGGATTTGCCGCGAAGAGATTTTTGGTCCGGTAATGTCGGTGTTGACCTTTGATGATGAAGAGGAAGTGATCAAGCGCGCTAATGCGACGGAATTTGGCTTAGCAGCTGGAGTGTTTACCCAAGACATCAGTCGCGCGCATCGGGTTATTCATCAAATGCAGGCGGGTATTTGCTGGATTAATAGCTACGGCCTTTCACCGGTCGAAATGCCCGTTGGTGGCTATAAACAATCGGGCATTGGCCGAGAAAATGGCCTGGCGACATTAAACCATTATACCCAAATTAAAGCGGTATATGTGGGCTTGCAACCACTTGAAAGTCCATTTTAATATTACTTGGTGATAAAATTATGAAAACACATCTATATGATTACATTATTGTTGGTGCTGGCTCTGCGGGCTGTGTATTGGCCAATCGCTTGTCTGAAGACGGCAACTCAAATGTGCTGTTGTTAGAGACTGGCGGCAGTGATAAAAGTATTTTTATCCAGATGCCCACCGCCTTATCCATTCCGATGAATACCAGTAAATATAATTGGCAATTTGAAACAGAGCCGGAGCCTTTCATTGATAATCGACGCATGCACTGCCCCAGAGGCAAGGTTTTGGGTGGTTCGTCGTCGATTAATGGCATGGTTTATGTGCGTGGTCATGCCCGCGATTTCGATGAATGGCAGCAGCATGGCGCGGATAATTGGGATTATGCCCATTGCTTACCGTACTTTAAAAAGGCCGAAACCTGGGCCTACGGCGCCGATGAATATCGTGGCGACAAAGGACCATTAGGCGTTAATAACGGTAATGAGATGGCTAATCCGCTTTATAAAGCCTTTGTCAATGCGGGAGTTGATGCCGGTTATTTCCCTACCGACGACTATAACGGTCGTCAACAGGAAGGATTTGGTGCCATGCACATGACGGTTAAAAACGGCGTGCGCTGTTCGACCTCCAACGCCTATTTACGGCCAGCAATGAACCGTAAAAATTTAACCGTGATCACGCATGCCCTGGTGCATAAGGTGTTGCTGGAAAATAAAACTGCGGTTGGTATTCGTTATGAACGCAAAGGCAAGATTGTTGATGTTAATGTGAACAAAGAAGTTATTTTATCTGCGGGTTCTATTGGCTCACCGCATTTATTGCAGCTCTCAGGCATAGGTGCAAAGAAGGTGTTAACCACTGCTGGCATCGAAACCTTGCATGATTTACCCGGTGTCGGTCAGAACTTGCAGGATCATCTGGAATTTTATTTTCAATTTAAATGCAAGCAGCCAATTTCTCTGAATGGCAAGTTAGGCTTGTGGGACAAGTTTTTGATCGGCACCCGCTGGCTCTTATTCAAAGACGGTTTAGGCGCAACCAACCATTTCGAATCTTGTGGATTCATTCGCTCTAAAGACAGTGTTGAATGGCCTGATCTACAATATCATTTCTTGCCTGCGGCAATGCGTTATGACGGCAAAGAAGCGTTCGCCGGACATGGTTTTCAAGTCCATATCGGCCATAACAAGCCTAAGAGTCGAGGCAGCGTCAACGTTGTCTCTAACGATCCTAAGGCGCACCCTAAGATCAGCTTTAATTACCTTGAGCATGAAGAGGACCGCGCTGGATTTAGAGCCTGTGTGCGATTAACGCGAGAGATAATTCATCAACCTGCGCTTGATCAGTACCGTGGTGAAGAAATTCAACCCGGAGCTCATATACAGACCGATGAAGAGATTGATGCCTTTGTCCGTTCTACCGTGGAAAGCGCCTATCATCCATCATGTACATGCAAAATGGGCAATGATGATTTGGCAGTGGTCGACTCGCAAACCCGAGTCCGGGGTATCAAAGGCTTACGGGTCGTGGACTCCTCAATTTTTCCAACAATTCCAAATGGCAATTTAAATGCCCCGACTATCATGGTAGCCGAGCGCGCCGCCGATCTCATTCGCGGCATAGAGACGCTCGCCCCGTCGAATGCAGCGGTAGACATTGCAGAAAACTGGCAAGAGCAGCAACGTCCTAAGGAGGCGAAACGAAAGATCACATAACAAAACCATTTGCAGCATATTAAAAAACTTTAACATCAATTAAAACTAAAACTAAGCATTAGTTAAGGAGACAAGTATGAATTATTTAAATCAGCAACTCAGTAGGGAGCAATTATTATGACAGCCTGGCTTACCGCAGGATTGATATTTACCTTTGTTGCCATCGTATTTATTTTAATACGCTGGGGCAACGTAAAATGCATTGGCGTGACCCCGGTTCACACCTTTACTTTTATCGCCATTCTTTTCACCTCAGGGCTTGATGTGGGACTGATTATGTTTCCACTGACCGAGTTCGCCGGCTATGCCGATTTAGCGGCCAGTCCGGAGTATGGCTTTACCAATCCACTGGCCATCGAGTTTGGTTTCTGGGCCTTTCTCATCTGGGGTTTTTACTTCCTCACTTGCTTCTACTTTTGTGTGATAGAGCCACGAGTAAAGTTTTTTGAGATACCATTGATTAAGTTTATCAATAACTTCGTGATTATTGGTACCTGTGCCTTCACCGCCTACTTGCTGTTAACCAATTTACCTTGGTATATGCCGGAACTGGGCGATGGCGAAACCCTGGTCAGTAGTTTCTATTTAATTGTATTTGCCGTGATCTGTGCCTCGGTTTATTCAAGCACTCACATTCGCTACGTGCGTATCTTAAGTCTGGCAACTACCTGGGCATTTATTGGCTTAATTGTGGTGATGTGGGCTGGTGCATTCTTGGGCGAAGACTCAAGTGTCGGTGAATTTGTTTCGACCATAGGCTTACTTGGCGGTTATTTCGGGAACCTGGATAAATTTGTTTTACCGCTCAATGATTACCATGAATTCTACCTTTACTGGTGGTTTGCCTGGAGCATAATGATTGGCCAGTTTACCTCACGTTTTGTCGGCGGTTTGCGTACCTACCAAGTGTTGGCAGCGATGTTAGTTATTCCGTCACTACCGATAGCAGCTTGGTTTTCCGTGCTGTATTACTACAGTGTCAACAGTCTTGACACCAGCGGATTTTATAACTTAGCCATGGCTATCGTCGGCATCACCTTTGTGATTAACTCACTTGATTCACTGGTTCGATTATATACCGACAACCTTGGGATGAGTGCGGCTAAACTCGGTACGGCAAAATATCTTGTCGGCAATATCGTTGCACTGAGTTTATTAACCCTGTTATTTAAACTGGATTTCTTACAAATACAATGGGTTGGAGCTGTAGTTATTGGACTATTTTTTACCTGCCTGGGCTACATCTTGCTGAAGAAATACAAAGTGGTAAAAGCAATAGATTGTTCGCCTTCAGCTAATGTAGCTGACTTTCATAAGATTGATTTAGTAAATTAATTTACTAAATAAAATAATATAATATTAAGAGGAATATAAAATGAATAAAGCATTAATCGCATTAGCTACGAGCTGTTTATTGGTTGTCGGTAGTGCCAATGCGGATGTTTCTTCAACGGTTAACCTAACTTCTGATTACACCTTTAACGGGGTCAGTCAAACTAACAATGATCCGGCGTTACAAGCAAGTTTAGACTATGCGGGCGATAGTGGCATTTATCTGGGGACTTGGGCCAGTAATGTTGACTTTGGTCCGGCTGAAGATACCAACATCGAATGGGACTTTTATGTTGGCAATTACTGGCAGCTTAACGAAAAAGTCGGCTTAGACGCCGGCGTTGCCTATTACACCTACCATGGTGATGATGCGTCAAGTGATTATGCGTACGGTGAAGCATATGCCAAGTTTGGCTACAACTCATCGATAGGTGATACCGAGTTAAACTTTTGGTATGCATGGGATTACTTTGGTACCGATGCTGGCCATTATATTATGATGGCCGCGCACACGTTCGCAATCAGCGAAGGTCATGATATTCGTGTAAGTGTTGATCGCTCAACGTCAGACGATGTGAATAAGTGGGGTTGGGGGAATAATTTTGATGATGAATCATATAACCATTACCGTATCGAATACATGACCAGCTTCAGTGGCTTTGACTTTAACTTAGCGGCAGAAGACACGAGCATGGACTGGGATACGGCAGACAGCCGGGTTGTATTGTCGGTGTCAAAAACTTTCAGTTTGTAAATGCCTTAGTGCATAAATTGTCGGACTGGTATTAATCTAAGTGAAAACCCTCGGTTTGGGCGAGGGTTTTCATTTATTTTGTACTGCTAAGCAAATATTGGGATGGATACAGTGGAAAGATACGAGCAGCTGATATTGTCTTTACGGCAAGTTAATCGTGCGATTGACCTGCACTCGAAACAATTAAGCAAACAGTTTGGCTTAACTGGACCGCAGTTATTGGTGATGAAAAAAATTGTCGAGTTAAATGGAGCTATGGCAAAAAAGGTGGCGCAAGCCGTTAATCTTAGCCCTGCCACGGTCACCACCATTATTGATCGTTTAGAAGTAAACCAATTAGTGCAACGCAAGCGGAGTGACTATGATAAACGCAGGGTAGAACTTTTTGTGACCGACAAAGGAGCAACCTTGTTGCAACAAGCGCCACAATCATTGCCGACTTCTTTCATTAGCCAATATCAAGGGCTGGAGTCTTGGGAACAAAATCAATTACTCTGTTCGGTACAACGGATTGTCGCGATGATGGAGTCAGAGTCTGATGATATTGGTGGTACAGTATGTTAATGATTGAATTTGAGCCAAATAGAATTAGGTACAAGGTACAAGGTACAAGGTACAAGCAGTTTGAGTGAACGTTAGGGTTCGGGTAATGTTTCTTGAATGTGCTACGGGCAACGGGCAGGAAATTTTATGTCATGTGATTGCCATCTTCCCAGACTTACCGTCGATAAAGACAAGCCCTACTTCAATAGCAAATGCGATCTGCTCGTGGCTCGCAGCCAGCAGCTAAAAGAAGGGATTAGGAGTGGGAATAGTGTGTAAAAATGCCGTATTAAAGCAGGTTGGCACTAAAATACGGCATAGGTTGGGAACTATTTTACTTGAACTCGGGTTATTTAGAAGTAATAACCAATATTGATGTTCAAGCGATTGTTGGTTTCGTCTGAATCGCCGGCCATAGTGCCACCGATGAATGGTTGGTTTTTCGCCATGATGTAATCAACGTAGGCGTAAATTCCGCCGGCACTAATGGCCACACCGGTAACGTTCATCATCGTATCTTCTTCATAAGAACCTGACTTGTCAGTCATCAAGTTGTAGTCGTTATAAAAAGTAAGATTGGTAATTGGGCCAAATGTTACGTCTTTTGAATACGACAAGTTAAGATTATATAACGTTGCTTCTGCAGGAATAGTATCGTGGAAGCTATAAGCACCAACAACAACCGAATCACTGTGCTCGTCTAAGTCATATTCGTAACTGGTGTATTCAAACATCACGCCAAATTTGCCGATATTACTTTTAAGGTGTACCGCATAGGCATTGTGATCACCAACGGAACCGCCAGAACCCTCTAAATCACCAGTGAGTAGTGATGCGCCAACTTCGGTATTGTCGAATTTATAAGCGTAACGTAAATTAATGGTATTGCTTTCAGCAATCCCCATGCCATCTGCTACAGCATCAAAAATGCCTTCGTCTTCACCACGAACACCAATCACATCGTAAGAATAACGATCGGTTCTATTATCGACATAACCATCGAGACCGCCGAGTTCATCATTGACGAAATAGGCGATGCGAATGTCATGATTATCATACTTACCGATAAATGATAAGCCAGTATCATAATCATCCTCGAGTCCAGCGTAATAAGCCGAGCTAAAGAAAAAACTGTTAGAGTTATAATTTAAATTACCAAAAGGCACTTGGGTGATACCTACCTGGCCTTCCCAGTTCTCATTAAAGTCATAGGCGGCATAGGCATGATGGACAACATCCATATACTGATACCAGCGATATTGTGCCGAAACTCTGACATCACCGATACTGCCATTCACGTCGAGACGGAAGGTATCAAAATCAAAGTCACCGCCGCGATCGGTATTGTCATCATCATAATCTTCATAGCTATATTGAAAACGCACTGCGCCGCCAATCTTAATTTTTGGGGTTAAATCTGCGCTGCTTTTGGTATTGGCATTAACTTCCTTTTTCAACTCGGCAATTTGTTGCTCAAGTTGTTCCAATCGCTGTGTTTTATCATCTGCTTGGGCCGCCAAGGCCGTGGTCGAGCTCGCTAATAATAAACCTAGTAATGGGGTGGATACTTTCATTCGTTATTCTCCAGTGGGTTATTCGCCGTTTCTTTTTTATGTTAGTTTCATGTTGTTGTTCTGTTTCGAACAATTTTCAACCACCTAAGTGTAAAATTTTAGTTATAGGTCTAACTAAACCATTTACGACCTTAAACTGGCAACTAACGCCGTTAAAAAGTGGTAATTAATCTATCCCTGAGCCAAAATTGTGATCTACAGATACCATTATGGCCGATTTTCTGAATTCAGTTAGCAGTAGTTACCGGTGAGTGAGCAATAAGTTATATAAAATAGTTATCTGAGTTCAAAAATAGTCATATACAAGCCGTAGTTCTTAAGGCAAAATAGCCGCCTATAATTTAAATGCACCGCAGTGCCCAACGCCCTGAAAACGCAGTGAGTGAGGAAAACCAATGCTTAAACGTGATATGAATATTGCTGATTTTGATGCTGAACTTTATCAAGCAATGACGAATGAAGTTGAACGCCAAGAACACCACATTGAATTAATTGCATCTGAAAACTATTGTAGCCCTCGCGTTCTTGAAGCCCAAGGTTCTCAATTGACCAATAAATATGCTGAAGGTTACCCCGGTAAGCGTTACTACGGTGGTTGTGAATACGTTGATATTGCTGAGCAATTAGCAATAGACCGTGCTAAAGAATTATTTGGTGCAACATACGCTAACGTACAACCACATGCGGGTTCGCAAGCAAATGCTGCTGTATTCCAGGCACTAGTTACTCCAGGTGGAAAAGTATTGGGTATGAGCTTGGCTCATGGTGGTCATTTAACTCATGGCTCACACGTAAATTTTTCGGGTAAATCTTACGAAGCATTTCAATATGGTCTTAACCCAGAAACTGGTGATATAGACTATGAAGAACTTGAGCGTTTAGCGTTTGAACACAAACCTGAAATGATCATCGGTGGTTTTTCTGCATTCTCTGGTATTGTTGATTGGGCAAGAATGCGTGAAATCGCTGACAAAGTAGACGCCTACTTTATGGTTGATATGGCTCATGTTGCCGGTCTTATTGCAGCAGGCTTATATCCTAACCCAGTACCACATGCTCACGTAGTGACTACCACAACGCATAAAACCTTAGCGGGCCCTCGTGGTGGTTTAATTATTTCGGGTTGTAATGACGAAACTATCGAGAAAAAATTAAACTCGGCGGTTTTCCCTGGTGGTCAAGGTGGTCCGTTGATGCACATCATCGCCGCGAAAGCGGTAGCATTTAAAGAAGCGTTACAACCAGAGTTTAAAGAGTACCAACAAAAAGTATTGGATAATGCCAAAACTATGGTGTCGGTATTACAAAGTCGTGGTTACAAAGTGGTATCTAACGGTACTGAAAACCATTTATTACTGCTTGATCTGATCGACAAAGACATCACCGGTAAAGACGCAGATGCTGCGCTTGGTAAAGCGTATATCACAGTAAACAAAAACTCGGTTCCAAACGACCCGCGTTCTCCGTTTGTTACCTCTGGTCTACGTTTAGGTACGCCGGCGATTTCTCGTCGTGGTTTTGGCACTGAAGAAACTACTGCATTAACCGGTTGGATTTGTGACATCCTTGATGACTTAGCAAATGAAGAGACGATTGCAACCGTCCGTGAAAACGTTAAAGAGCTTTGTTCTCGTTTTCCTGTATATGCGTAATTAATGCAAACAGGTTGCGTTAAGCAATAAATCATGAAATGGCCGCGCAAGCGGCCATTTTTTTCGCGAGACTAAAGTCCCGCCAACCGGAAAACTCATGGTTGGCGGGGTTTCAACCGGAAGGATCCCCACAACTTTAATCTCATGTTTCATTCACTAATTCAATCAGAGCGAGCCTAAGCTCGCTCTTAGTTAGTCGATATTGCCTTCCTTGGTGCTGCAATAATCTCAAGGCTAAATA
>NZ_JQDZ01000070.1 GCF_000764205.1 Thalassotalea sp. ND16A | reverse complement strand
ATGAGAAAAACAATTAAAAGTTGACGCATCGTGAACACTTGCGCTAAAAATTAAAGAAGGTTACGCGTTAAAAATTCAGGTGTTCACGATAAACCGGAATCGGTGTTCACGTTCGCCGGAATATGCATCTTATTATCTAAAAATAGAAAATAAGTGGTCAATATGGTCGGAGGTTACATTCGGTTTAATAATCATAAGATGTGTAATGCACGCTTGAGTATATGAGAACAGACACCTCCGGAATGAATAATTGCCTTTAGCACGTTGTTGTTTTAATCGAACATTATACGCTAGGGCTTGATACAAGTGGGTAATTAAGTCATCAGATGGTATTCATCAGATGAAGATTGAGCGACTAAAAGTAATACCAACCCATCTAAAGAAGTGACCACTTAGAACGACATGGGCGATATGAGAACAAACAAAATATGTTTAGATATAGTTATTCTACATCAAACAAATTTTGTGCCTTTATCATGATGCCCATACGTTCCCGAAAGGCGAGTTTTAAAGGCTTATATGCTGCGTTATTGATTTTAACAATAGAATAACTATTATTTGCAATCAATGCCTTACCTCTAAATCTTTAAATTCTAGCTAAGTGATCACTTTCTTAGGTGGAATGGTATAATACCAATCTCACTAAATATGTGATCATTTCTACTTGTTAAAACGACCAACTACTTCGTTATTTATTTAATAATTAGAACAACTAGTTATTGAAATAAATGCCTTGTATTTGGCCGCTTTTCCTACGTATAAAATAGATCACCTAATTAATGAAACTGGTATAAGTTGTTTTTCCTT
Source organism: Thalassotalea sp. ND16A (assembly GCF_000764205.1). Lineage (GTDB taxonomy): Bacteria > Pseudomonadota > Gammaproteobacteria > Enterobacterales > Alteromonadaceae > Thalassotalea_A. The sequence goes on along the minus strand of NZ_JQDZ01000070.1, from coordinate 12,391 downwards.
AATTTCTCTTTGAAAAATTAAAACGACATTCAATACAGTATTGAATGTCGTTTTTTGTATTACGATATTTTAGCTACCCGAGATTATTCAACTGCTATTAGTTTTACTTCAACAGGTAAACCATCAACAATAGAAAACTCGATAACAGTTTCAGCTGTATTTGAACTAACTAACGTAGCACGTGGGTACTCCTCTTTAAGTAACCAATTTCCGTGCAACGTTAGGCTTACTGTCCTTGGTGCTACTGGGTCAGAGCCTCTAGAAATGAAGCCTAAATCAGGATCAGTTACAGAAAGTTCTACTTTGTTACGTTTTGCGTGTTTAAGCATCACTAGGCTAGCAGTGTCAGTTGCTTTTAATATACTGTTACTATGTGCCATATCTTCCGCCGCCTCAAAGAATGCGTAGCCCCAAATTTTTCTAGCTAAATGCTCAATGACGTGTCGTTGTGACGTTTTTTCATGAACCACATATGGCTTGTCCTTGGCTAATGTGTCCATTTGAAAAGCGTTTGCATTCGGTACAGTAACGTATTCATAGCCATTATTTTCTGGTGCGGTGCCGTGATCAAGGTAACCGATTGTGTATTGGTCAATAGGGTTTTGTGAAATATCGACAGGCCATATTTGGTCTTCGTTTGGAGTTTGCTGGTTACCTTTCCATACTTTAAGTTCGCCGCTGCCTGCAGCAAGATAAAAACCGGTTTGGTAATCATCAATCAGCCAATGATTTTCACTTTCAGCAAAGCTTGTTGCACCAAGGTCACCATACGTGTGTTTATCAACAATAACACTACTGTTATCAGTTGCTAAACGTTGGTATAAAGTAGTTACTGTCGGATTAACAACATCATCATTAGTGATATCTGATCCTAATGATACAATCATGTCACTAAAGGCAAAGTTAGACTTTTTAAACGTAAAGGTAGTGTTATGGGTGTTAGGACCATGAACTATACCAAAGCCACCGCCAAGTTCACGTTCTTGGAAGTCCATAGCAAATATACCGTATTTTCCATGGGTTTCTTCAAGTACCCCTTGTCTATTACCGCGGTTTTTAAAGGCTAAGCTACCCGCAAAACGTTTATCTTGATGGCCATCAATTCGTGATCTTTCGCCGTGAAGTTTATCCCACGGCAGCACAATAGTTGTGGCTCCAGGATTATAGTTCCAGTTCCACGTGTCGACATCAAAACCATTATTACCGACACTATCATCGCCCGAGTAAATAATTTCTAAGGCACCATAGCTTTGATAACGGCCATAACGATTCTCAGAGGGATATAATTCTGCACCCCACATATTGTCGGTAAAGCCATTCATAACAGCTAACCAGTCACCTTTCTTACTGCGGTGTCTTAATACGCCAGCATTACCATGGTTAAACTGGAAAAATCCGTTTTCAAACTTGGCGACTTTATCATAGTTAAAGTCAGCATCAACACCTATAGTACGGTTATAATAGCCAGCTAATATTGGATCAGCACTGTCAAGACCTAGAATCTTACCCCCACTAATCGCCAATTTTTTCAGGTGTGTTGGCAGGGTTGAAATTCTTTTAATATGTGGATTCCTACCCGTAGTAGATAATGCCACAATGCCGCTGTCATTACTCTTCATGCGTTGCGCATATACGGTATCTCTTAAACGTAAATATGCATCAGCGTTTATTTGAAAGTCAGTATCTTCTAAAGCGTGTATAAGATTAATTACAGTGCGTAACGAATACATATAACCATCGTAAGCAGTCCAATGATGAAAAGCTGAACCGTCTGGTTTAATACCGTCGTTGGTTGCTTCGGAGTAATCTAGGAAGCGTTCAACGAAACGTTTTGCGCCTTTTAACCACTGCACGCGTTCATCGTCAGTAGTTACGTCTTTCCAAAGACCAAATAAAGCAAGGGTGTCGCCCATATTAAACATCCAGTCAGTATTATAACCGTTTCTGGCTGCATACTCGCCCCAGAAGTTAGAAAAGTCTTCTGACTGTACTGATAGGGTGAAACCGAATCGATCTTTGATATTGTCAGATAAGTAATCTTTTAAGTGAATGGTGTTTCTTGCGAATTCTCTATAACTGTATGAATTATAGTCTCGGGTTATATCAAGCGTACAAACTTTACGTGAAGTCAACCAAACAATATTTGATGCTTTTTCAGCAATATCGGTATCTGTTGGTGCAACAAGCTTAAGGTGTCGAGAAAAAGCTCTAAGCATTTTACCTGCTTCACCATAAGTTATATTTTCGCCCTGAATTTCAGTAACGATTTCGTCATCAATTTCCATATCTGCGATGACAATATTTAAATTGTCATAAGCGGTTAATGCTTCGTCAAGATCAAGTTGTAGTTCAGCAAAATCAATGGTTTCCTCTGTGCCTAAATAAGTATCAGATAAGGTTTGATAAATATTATCTATTTGAGCAATTTGTCCAGACGTTGCCGTCGTTAATGGAATATCCGTGTCATAGTCTATTGCCATAGTACAAGCTGGATTAGGTGGTGGTGGCGCTTTAACGAGCTTTAATGGCGAGCTATTAATGCTGATATTATCAACAGAAAAATCACGAGCAGTATGACCATTATCAGTACGAATATACCTTACTTCTAGTTCATCACCCTCATCCGTCGCTTGAGTAGTGTAGTTAAAGCTAAAGTTGACTGCCGGATCAGCGCTGGTAATTATGCTACTTGCTGTTGATGCTAATTCAACATCATCGGTAACATTGTGCAAGGCGACCTTAAGTGCAACATATGATGATCTTGTGTTATAAACATAGCTTGATACAGCAATATTTTGCTCTGCGCTCATAGGGCAATCAAACAAATAGGCAGCCCCTTGACCTTCTACCTGGGATTGGCCATTAAATAAAAATGCACCATCGCCTAAACCGTCAGTGTTATCCGCATCATCGGTAACAGCGGATGTTGAAACATCACCTATCGGGGCAAAACCAATTTGATTTTGTGATTCCATGAAACAAACATGCATTGGGGGGGGGACATAGGCCTGCATCAACAATGCCTGACCATTTATTGTGGCGTTGTCGACAGCAAAGTTACGAGCAGTGTTACCATCGTCGACGCGAATATATCTCAATTCTAACTCATCAGCTAGATCAGTGTCTTGGATATTATAAGATAGCGTAAACTCTTTAACTGGTGTCGATGATGTCAAGGCGAGGTTAGCAGTGCTTGCTAACTCAACATCATCAGTTTTGTTGTACAAAACAACTTTAAGTGCAACGTAGGAAGCGTTGGGATTATATACATGGCTAGAAATGTCTAACGTTTCGCCTTCAATAGCGTCACATTCAAAGGCATAAGCACCACCTTGTCCGACAACTGCAGATTCACCATCAAATAACAGCGCGCCATCGTTTTCTCCATCATTATTGTCAGCATCACTGGTCACGGGTGTTAATTGAACGTCACCTATTTCAGTAAAGCCATTAGCTATATCGGTATCGATAGAGCACTGAGCAAAAACTGAGTTTGATGAAAGTAAAAGCGCACTTGCTACTATCGGTTTACTTAGCCTAGTGATGTTGGATGAAAATATCTTTGGTACTGATATATTATTTCGAAATTTGTTCATATAATGTCCCCATATTATCTTTCCTAAGAGTTAGGAAGTATTGTATTTTTGTTATGAGTAACAGCATGGTTTATTTTTAGTTTGATCCTTTTTATTTAAATTTTTTCTTCCATATTTAACCAAAATCAAGTTGTCATATAACAATGTAACAATATTAGAGTATATTTCTATTTACAATTGAGCAAGTGTTTTTTTTATACTGTTTCAATTATTTTCAGTTGCGATGTGGGGGGGGAAGTAACCATTTGATTTTGAGAGTTTTGTGCGCTACACATATGACATTTAGATGAGGTGATTATTCCATGTGAAATGCTCTACTGAAACTAGAAAGCTCAGTTGAGCCTAGACTAAAACTAAATATAAATTATTCAATGTGCAATTCCACTTCTTCGTTGCAGTGACTTAGAAGGGAATAACCATTCCTTCATCACTGCGCCTTGAATTGAAATCGCTCAACCGCTCTGAAACATGCATCTTGAATGGTAATGGGTATAGATAAGGCATTGATTGAAGAGAATAGTTATTCTATTGTCGAAATTAATAACGATGTATAAAGCGTTTCTAAACCAGCCATTCTGGGACGTCTGAGCAAATCATGTTCATCGTTATGTAGTTAATTAAGGGAACAACCATTAATAAAATACAAGCCTTGACCATGAGTCGCTCAACCGCTCTGAAACGAGCATTTTGAAGTCGCTTGGGTATATGTCAGAGGTAATGCGTCATTAATACTCGCTATTCAAACTTTTGCTGTACATTGAGTACCACGGATAAGCCATGTTGAGAAGTTAAGGTTATTTCGGTCTTATCTTGGCGGTAAATCACAGACTTAACTTTGCTCGTTGTCGGTAATTGCCAATGGCCATTAAGCGTTAAGGTCAAGGTAACAGGCTGGCTAAAGCCATCAGCACTTTTTTCTTGGCTAAAGTTAAGATTGGGCTCAACTATGCTTAACGTCGCGCCTTTGTTATCTTGCTGCTGCACCATAACTAATGCGGGCGCTGAGCTTGAGGCTAATATGCCGTGCTGCACTGGCGTTTTTGCCGAGAACAGTGCATAAGCTGTGGTATTAGTGATATGGTCGACCACAATATGCGCCTGACTATCGGCTTGCAAAATATCATAAGACGGCTTGGCGTCGGCTATTTCTGCAAAATTCCTGATCTGTGCCTGACTCATAAAAGGGTAAACCGCGTATTGGTATGCGCCGTTTTCAGGGGCGATGCCATGCTCTAACCAAGCACTGGCAAAATCACCTTGGGTTTTGGTTACGCCTTTGCCTTTATGATTCATTTTTCCTGTACGCAATGCGTATTTGTTATGCAAAGAATGCTGATGTTTGCGCTTGACTGTTACCTTAGTGTCCGACAGGAGGTGATATCCATTGCCGTACGGGTCGATTAACCAATTAGCTGTTGAGTTTTTGGCGTTTGTGGTTCCCTTAGCTGAGCCTGTGGCTGATTGTAACGGTAGCGTTGCTTGATACGGAAACGAAGTCACTCTCCCTGCTGACGAGCTATATAAGGGTTGTGCAGGCTCGGTTAAATAACTTTGAAATAAGTTGGTTTGCACTGGGTGGCTGTTATCACGGCTACTGATATCTGTGCCAATAAAAATCAGTTTGTTATTAAATGCAAAGACCGATTTTTTAGCTTTTAACTCTCCGGCTAACAGCTGCACTCCTTCATCATTGCCTTCATGGTTAGCGCCTTTACTTTCATTTAGCTGCATGGCAAACAAACCATTATTGTTTAACTGCACACTACCAACAAAGGTTTCATCAGATTTAAACATTAATAGCGGTTGCGTGGTTTCTAATTGCTCAATCGGCAGGTTGATCACCGTGGCACCAGGAAAGCGGTTCCAGTCCCAACCCGCCTCGACAAAACCACTGCCGCGCTCACCTTGCTCATTAAGTAATTGCACTGTGCCATTGGCAGGGTAACGGCCATAACGATTAGAGGCGACATAAATTTCAGAAGCCCAGACATACTTGCTATAACCTTTAATTATAGCGGCCCAGCCTTTTTGGCGCAGTACAGCCGTGGCGGCATAAGGGAAGCTGTAATAGCCAGTTAATGTTTCGGCGCTAATGCCGTATTGCTTAAATAGCCTGCTACTCTCTTGATCTTGCTTGCCCCATAAACGCAAATAAGCACCAGCGACATCTTTATCTATCGCGTCGGTGTGTTGAGGGTTACCAGATAACGCTAGTTGTAAATACTGCTGCTGTAGACTTGAAAATGAGCCAGCAAATGGGTGGCGGCCAGCATTGCCAAAACCAAAGTCAAACGGTTGGCTATAAATACGACTGGCTAAAAAGGCTTTTTTAAAGTTGCTATGGCCAGCTTCATTAATGCTAAAACGACTAGCCGATAAGCTATAGATAAGTTGCGGTACTTTTTCAAATGCGCCTAAAGCATAAGCAGGATAATGGCCACCATGGTGCCAAGCGGTACCATCGATTTTAAAAACACCATGGCTGTCATCCTGCGCCAAAATAATTGAAATATAATCGGAGAACGCCTGTAACAATGCAGCTTGCATTGCGCGCTCATTGCTTAAAAAGATGATTAATAGGTGATAAAAGGACTGCGTATTCATGTAATCAATATTAGCGTGAAAGCTGGCTTTATCTCCTAAGAGCTTACCTAGATTAAATATCCATTGCAGACTAGCGCCAATATCGTTGAGTAAGCCTGCTTGTTGTAACGGCTTGCGCATTAAATAAAAGGCTTCGGTAAGCTCTCTGGTGCTATAACCAATATGATGCAAGGTGCCCATCGATGAGCCAGCTTGCCAGCCTTGATCTAAATAGTAACGAGACGCCTGGATAAACATTTGTTCAACAGCAGACTGATTTTCTTGCGGCCCATTACTGTGGTGCAGGGCTAGTTTTTTTAATAATAGACCTAAGTCACGTAACCGGGTATGTATCTTCTCACCTTGCTGCGCTTTATTATAATAGACTTCAGACGCGGCAAAAGTAAGTGGCGGTCCCTGTACGGTTTTATCGTTGTCAACCAAGGAAAGCTCGGTAAATGAACGCTTTAATGACGCTAAACTGTCGGCTGATTTATTTTGGGAAATTAATTGTGCGGTTATCTTGTCTTCAATGGCGAGTAGTTGCTTGACATCATCAGCTTGTAAAGGGGCAGGCGACAAACGGTTCACTAATGATAAATCGCTTAGCAGTGGCATCCAATGATCACTGGCACTTTGTTGTGCTTCTTGGCGCATAAACGGTGTTTGCGCGCTCGGGTAGGGGTGTCGATCATCATGAAATTGTGAAAAAATAATATCATCAATAAAAACTTGCCCGCTACCGCCAGTACTAAACGTTAAGGTATCGTAATGTACTTCAGCATTTTGTTCGGGTGCCTGACCGTTCATCTCATAAAAGGGGACCCTAAAAATACGCCAGCCCGAAAAATTTAGCGGTAAATCAAACCATATAGATTCTTTACCGCTTACATCACCATTTTTTTCAAAACTAATCTTTACTGAGCTTGTTTGTGGCTGCTCACTATATAAGGAAATTACGAAAGTAGGGCTGGCAGGAAAGTAATTACCGTATTTTAGCTGGCTTTGGTTATAAGTTAACAGGCGCAGCTGTTGTGTGCTCAGGCGACTATTTCCTTGCCATTGCCATAATAACGCGCGCTGACCGAATTTGTAATGTTGCTTGCTTAGTGATATTTGGCTATCGTCATTATGCTGATAATATTGAAGCACTGAGCTACTTTCGAAGGACTCAACGGCTGGTTTTTCTAAGGCGTTTGCTAATACCTTAGTGGTTGTCAGCACAAAGCACAGGCTGATGAAGAGTAGTTTTATTGCCTTAATGAACATATTATCCTATGGGGATTTAATAAATTAAATATTAAATGTAAGATATCATACCTGTGGTGAAGGGGATATATTTTTCAGTCCCTAGGGTAAGTACACAGTAGAAAAATATTTACTATTGTGTAATTTTCTTATTGCTTGTATGCTTATATGATAACCGCTTTCTCTATGGCGGAGGTTTGCCGTTATTTTATATCGGTAAGTTTTTGTAGAGAAATATTCAATTAAGGAATAATCATGTATTTAAAAAAAATGAAGAAGTTACTACCAGTAATAGCGATATTTTTCAGTACTTTTTCAACCACGGCTTGCAGTGAAAATCTAACTGCACAAATGAATAAAAAAGATGTTTATCAGGCGATGAAACATGTGTCTGACTGGCAATGGCAACAATTTAATGCAGAAACTAATTTATTTGAAGGTTATGACAAATTAGACTACATGAGCCCGACCGCTTGGGATACACACCCTCAAGGGTGGGTTTATGCCTCTTTTCATGTCGGTATGGCTAAGTGGGCGCAACTTGCCGATGCCAATGGTGACGAAAGTTATTTTCAGAAACTCAAAGCCGTTGCGGCCAGAAATAACTATTTAGTTGCCCCGCGTATCTACAATGCAGATGATTATGCTATCGGCCAACTTTACTTAGATGTCTACGAAAAATATAAACAACCCGAAGCCTTAGTACCACTTAAGACGGTATTTGATATTATTCTAAACGCCCCTTCTACGGCTTCACTTGACTATAAACACATTCAAATAGATGCTAACGCTAAAGCTGATTACACCGCAGAAGCGATAGAGGGGTATGGCGGAAGAGAAATAGGTATTACCCCGTGTAAAAACCGTTGGTGTTGGGCTGATGCTTTATTTATGGGGCCTCCAGTGTGGATGCACTTAGCAAAAGTAACAGGCAATCAAGCTTATTTTGATTTTGCCAATAAAGAGTTTTGGCAAACAGCCGAGTTGTTATGGGATAAAGAAGATCATCTGTTTTATCGAGACAGCCGTTATTTTGATCTACGTGAGGAAAATGGCCAAAAAATCATTTGGGCTCGTGGTGTCGGTTGGGTGGTTGCAGGTCTAGCAAGAATGCTTGAACACATTCCAAACGAGCACCCACAACGTGGCAAATATGAAGATATTTTCAAAAAGGTAATGAAACGTTTAGCTAGCGCTCAACAAGATGATGGCTTTTGGCGTCCTTCAGTGTTAGCACCTGAAAGAGCGCCTTTTAAAGAGTCTAGTGGCACTGGGTTAATTGCTTATGCTTATGCTTATGGTATTAATCAAGGTTTACTAGATAAACAAGAGTATTTACCAGTCGTGAAAAAAGCTTGGACGGCTTTGGTTGGTGTGATTCAGCCAAGCGGTAAATTTGGCTGGGTACAACAAATTAATGCTGGTCCAGCGCCTGTTTTAGCCAGTGATACGCAAGTATACGGCGTCGCTGCCTTTTTATTAACGGGCACCGAAGTGTATAAAATGCTAGATAAATAGTTATTGCGCGTTTATTTTTCATCATAAATATGTCGGCTGTTGAAGCCGGCATCTACGGTGAACGCTAATAACATAATCTCGCTCCACTTTAAGATGCTCAAACGAACATCTTAAAGTGGAGCGGGTATATAAGTACCAAGATATTGGAGTTAAGTGCTATTCGTTTGCTTCTTTTGCTGTAGTAGCCCTTATCGTTTTTCTCGCATGAAAACCATACCAAGATCTTAATTAGTTTCGATGATTGAAGAAAGTGTTTTTTAATTATTGGGCCGTAACATAAGTTGATGGATTATAAAAATGAATAAAAAAACACCTTGCACCCTGCTAGCCACTCTACCCTTGGCTTTTTCACTAGGCTTGACGTTGTCGGGTTGTGAGCAACTAGGTAACCGTGTCGATAATGCTAGCGCAACGACAGCGCCGATAGTATTACACCACGCCAGCCAACAAGACATTAATGAAATCGCCGCCACGCTTGAGGTAAAATATCGCGTGATCAGCAATGTTGCCACCGATAAATGCAATGCAACCCTAGCCGAGGGGGCATGTTTTGAAGCGGAATTGAGCTTGACCGCTAAAACGGCTATTGCCGCGAATAATTGGGCGATACAGTTTAGCAGTATTATGCCGGTACAAAGCTCAAACAGTAACGAATTTACTATTGCCCATATTAATGGTAGCGTTCAAAAAATCTCATTGTCAGAAAATTTTTCCGGTTTTAAGGCCGGTGAAACTAAGCGCATCGCTTTTAGAGCTAGCCACTGGATGTTGTCAGAGCACGATGCTCTACCTAATTATTTAGTGACCGCACCCAGCCTGCAAGCAAGGGTTATTACTAGTACCCAAACCACTATAGATCCTGAAACCAACTTAGAAGTCATTCCCTTTATCGAGCCGTTTACCGATGAGCGCAAGCAGTTTAAGCGTAATGCGGATGATAAAACCGCTTGGCTAACAAGCGAAAGCCTTTACCAGCGCAATCTTGAAGGAGCTGCTAACTCCGTACCTAGTACTAAATTAATCGCCAGTGCGATAATCCCAACCCCCAAAAGTCTGCACGTTGACCCCCTTCATGCTCGTGTTGATATTAGTAAAGGCTTATATATTGATTTTACTAATGTCGCGAAAAAAGACGTTAATGCCGCGATTGCCCGTCTAGCCACTTTAGGGGTTAAACAAGGCAAAGAGGGTTTTCCACTTACCTTAAACATTAATGCCGACACCACTAAGCCCCTTGGTAGCTATCAGCTGTTAGTTGGTAAAAAATCCATTAGCATTGTCGGTGTTGACAGCAACGGTGTTTTCAATGGTTTGCAGTCGCTCGCCAGTTTATACACAGTAGGTCAGCATACTTTACCTGTAGTGACAGTATCTGATGAGCCGCATTATGCTTTTCGTGGTATGTTGGTTGATGTTGCCCGTAACTTTCACTCGAAAGAATTTATTTTATCTTTATTAGAGCAAATGGCGGCATACAAGCTTAATAAGTTACACTTACACCTAGGTGACGATGAAGGCTGGCGCTTAGAAATTCCAAGCTTACCTGAGTTAACTGATATTGCCAGTAAGCGCTGTTTTGATGAGCAAGAGCAAACGTGCCTTAGTAGTCAGCTTGGTGCCGGTGTTGACACAAACTCACCAGTGAATGGTTATTACAGCGTTAGTGATTACCAAGAAATATTACAAGCGGCTACGGCTCGCCACATTCAAGTGATCCCTTCTTTAGATATGCCTGGACATTCACGTGCGGCAGTAAAGGCAATGAATGCGCGTTACAATAAATATCAAGCGCTTGGTGATGAAGCCAAAGCCCAGCAGTATCTACTTGACGATTTCAATGACAAAACCCAATACTCGTCGGTGCAGTTTTACGATGACAACACTATCAACGTTTGTCTTGAGTCTTCTTACGACTTTGTATTAGAAGTGATGACTCAGGTAAAGAAAATTCATAGTGATGCAGGACAGCCATTAACCCGATATCATATAGGCGCTGATGAAACAGCAGGTGCATGGCTAGAGTCACCTGTTTGTAAAGACTTTATTGCGAGTAATGAGGTTGGCGTGACCAAAATGAGTGAGCTTGGTGCTTACTTTATTGAGCGTGTTGCTGGCATATTAACAAGTCTTGATATCGAAACTGCAGGTTGGAGCGATGGTTTATCGCATACCCGTAACGAAAATATGCCTGATTTTGTGCAAGCGAATGCTTGGGATGTGCTTTCTTGGAACGGCCATGAAAAAGTACATGAAGTGGTCAATCGTGGTTGGCAAGTGGTTGTTTCATCACCAGACGCTTTGTATTTTGATCTACCTTACGAAGCCTCGCCTAAGGAACATGGTTTTTACTGGGCATCGAGACACGTCAATACCGAAAAAATATTTCAGTTTATGCCCGATAACCTACCGGCTCATGCGGAGATATGGGTAGATCAGCAAGAAACAACTTATATTGCCGATGATACTAAAACAGCGCGCAGTAAAGGTAAGCCATTTTTAGGTATTCAAGGGCAACTGTGGAGTGAAACCACCCGTAGTGATGAAATTGCCGAACATAAAGTTTTTCCACGTTTATTAGCGTTAGCTGAGCGCGCATGGCATTTACCTGAATGGGCGCTGCCTTACAATTACCAAGGGGCAGTTTACAGTCAAGATACTCATTACTTCACAGAGGCGATGGCGAAAACACGTGATCAAAAGTGGCGCTTATTTTCAACGACCTTAGGTCAAAAGGAATTTGCTAAACTAGAATTAGCTGATGTTGATTACCGTTTGCCGACGGTCGGCGCGGTTGTTGAGCAGGGAATGTTAATAGCCAATATTGCGTTTTCTGGTTTGGGCATTGAATACCAATTGGTTGATGCCAGTGGTGCAGTACAAGCATGGCAAGTTTACACTAAGCCAGTTAATGTGAGTGCGGCCCAGGTAAATGTACGGAGTCGTTCAGTAAACGGAGCCAGAGCTGGGCGTACTACTAACATAGTTGTGCATTAATACGAGCTTCGTAAGTCAATGGGCAGCTAAATGAAGTCATCTACTGGTGACTTCATTTATACCTGTTACCATTCAAGATGCATGTTTCAGAGCGGATGAGCGATTTCAATTCAAGGCGCATTGATGAAGGAATGCTTATTCCCTTCTAAGTCACTGCAACGAAGAAGTGGAATTGCTCAAACGCTTCTACGATGGGTTTAAAATACCTTTATGCTGCGGTAAATAATCAACACATAGAGTGACTATGTTTACATTATTCTCCTTGCCTAAAGGCATTTTAATTCCCACTGAAATCGAGCACTTTGAATGGTAACGGGTATAACTATGACGTGGTTTAATGGATTCGACTACCCCAGTTAAGAGATAATAGACTTAACTGGAGAAAAAAAATGACAGCACGTAAAAAATATTCAAAAGAATTTAAGCTTGATGCAATAGCATTAGTCGTTGAA
>NZ_JQDZ01000069.1 GCF_000764205.1 Thalassotalea sp. ND16A | reverse complement strand
CGATTTAATTAGCTTTCTGTATTTGTGGCTAGCATATTGAACGCCTTGATCAGAGTGAACGATAAGACCTGCTTTGGGTTGTCGCTGCCAAATAGCCATAGTTAATGCATCACAAACAAGATCGGCTTTCATTCTTGATCCCATACTCCAACCAACTACTTTTCGTGAGTATAGGTCTATAACAACCGCCAAATATAGCCAGCCTTCAGAGGTCCAAACGTAGCTGATATCGCCAACCCATGCCTGATTAGGCTCATCAACATGAAAGTTTTGCTTAAGCTCATTTTGATACACTGGTTTATTATGATCGCTATTTGTCGTAACTTTATATTTCTTTTTATAACGAACCCAAACGTCGGCTTCTTTCATTAATTTAGCGGTCTTTCTACGACTCACAGGGAAGCTTAATGCATTCAACACTTTTTGAATGCGCCTTGCACCATAGGTGTTATCACTGAACTTCGCGATATCTTTAACTATATCAATCATTTCTTGATGCGCTGAGTCATCAGGAGCGTTGTTTTTTCGTTTCTGAAAACTGTAATAATTGTTACTTTTAACACCCAGTATTTGGCACATCAAAGCCACTGGCCAGGTCTTCTTATGTTGGGTAATAAACGAATACTTTATTTCGTTTCTTTGGCAAAGAAGACCGTCGCTTTTTTTAATATCTCACGCTCCATTTCTAGGCGTTTAACTTGTGCTTTTAATTTTCGGATCTCATCTTGTTCAGGTGTGAGCTTTCCATTACCCCGAAAAGCAAGACCATCATCATTTTCTGCTTCTTTGATCCAGCGGCCTAACATATTAGGGTTTATCCCTAGATTTCTTGACGCTTCAGCTTGGCTATAATTTTGTTCAACGACTAATGCTATTGCATCAAGCTTAAATTCTTTTGAATATTTTTTACGTGCTGTCATTTTTTTTCTCCAGTTAAGTCTATTATCTCTTAACTGGGGTAGTCGAATCCATTAAACCACGTCA
>NZ_JQDZ01000068.1 GCF_000764205.1 Thalassotalea sp. ND16A | reverse complement strand
GCTATGCGTGAGAACGTCAAACAGTTTATACTGCCAGAAAAAAGAAAACGGCCCAAAGACAGGACCGTTAGAGTAAGTAAAACTCGCTACCCAATTAAAACACGATCCTCTTAACTGAATGGTGTTAGGCGCAGGCCGCAACCTCCTGACGCATGCTGTGGCTAGCAAAAATAAACTCAAATAATATCAAGGTATAAATCTCGCCAGTTTGGATTTACCCCTCCAATTAATCTATTTTTCCATCTTCGATGCCACTGCTTTAATCGCTTTTCTCTTACAATCGCGTTTTCCATGTCGTTGAATAATTCAAAATAAACAAGTTTTGTTAAGTTGTATTTAGCACTAAAACCACCAATAAGCTTTTCTTTATGTTGGTATATTCGTTGAACTAAATTGCTTGTTACGCCAATGTACAGAACTGTATTGTGAACATTTGAAATAATATAGATTGCGGGTTGTTTCATGATTGAATTCCTTTTCAATGAATGAAATTTAATTGTAGCTTAATTGAAATTAATTTGAGGAAGCAATTGTTTATAGGCACGCTATATCCGAAAGGGGGTTGCGGCCTGCGCCGCAATGACGTGGTTAATTGTTTCGGAGTATGCCCTGACACTTGAAGGTTAAACGTCTCTCAATGGCACTTAACGACCGGATCGAGCCTGACATATTGCCTTCCTTTTTAGAACCCAATCGAATAACTGAAAAGCCGGAATTTAAAAGTTTCAAACGTCTGCTTTCTGGGTTTACCTATAGTTTTCTTCAGAAATCAGTATTCAGATTTTTGCGGTGCTTGAATATTAATAGCCTAAACCAAACCTTCTGCTTTGCGAAGTTACCGGGCAACCCAAAACACAAAGATTCAAGCAATGTTTATTTCAGCTTTGTGGCAGAGATTGAATTATCCCGATATACATTAGATAGACAACACCTAGCCATTTCATCAAGTTGAATGCCAGAGCTGAACTGTAAAGTACCGCTCCTACGCCCAGCAATGACAAACCAAGTAAAGTACAATCGGCCAAAATGACTCCACTTACGGTAATTAGCGTTTTTTTGGAACCTGAAATCATTGCATGTGCCATGACCAATAGCATAGTAGGTCCCGGCAATAAGGTGACAATTGCTGTCGCAACAATAAACGCAATCCAAATATCAAAATTCATAAATAACTCTTTTTATAGGCTAGTTAAATGCCCCACCAAGGCTTAATCGCTAGTTAAAATCGCCGCAGTGGTGATTAGCTGACAAAATTCATCGTTAAGGCTGGCCAAATGAACGGTTTGTATCTGCGCTGCAGTGTATTCAATTCCGTCAAGCATACGGTCAAAAGTAGCGGTAGCGTCAGAGACTAAGCTGACTTGAAAGCCGAGGTTTGCTGCCATTCGCACTGAGGTGGAAACGCAATGATCCGTGGTTAAACCTACTACCAGCAGATTTTCAATTTGCTGGTCGCGCAGGTGTTGCTCCAATTGAGTGCCAATAAAGGCACTATTGACCAGCTTTTTAAATATCGGCTCACCGGCAAGTGGCTGTCCTTCTGCCTTCGCATCGTGCCCAACTCGACTAGGGTGAAACCTTGATGCTAATACCTCAGCGCTATGATGAACATGGATCACTGGGCGTTGTTTACTGCGCCAGTACTCTAGCAAGGACGCGATATTGGCTTCCGCATTAGGATTGTTTCTTGGTCCCCAGGCAGGATCGTCGAAAGCTTTTTGTACGTCAATGACCAAGAGTGCGGCATCTTGCATAATTTTCCTGTTGATTTTATTTGTCGGTAAGTGAGGTTAAGTCTATGATAATTTCATTTGGCATAAATGACATACAAGTGACCATTTATGCCATAATCACTTATTGAATTACCCTTACACAATTAATCATGGCTAAACGGTTCGGGCGAATAAGGAAAAATATGCAACAAATCAAGAAGGTGGCTTTTATTTGTTTTCCTGGGTTTCAGGCTCTGGATCTAGTCGGTCCAATGGAAGTTTTTTCTCTGGCTGTTTTTGCCGGAAAACCCGGCTATGAATGCCATTTATTATCCGAACAAGGTGGACTAGTCACCAGTATTTCGGGGATGACACTAACGACTAAGAAACTGATATCGCTGGAAGGTTTTGACAGCTTGATCCTGATTGGTGGTCAACAGGTCAAACAATTCGGCCAGCAGCAATATCTGATCCAATATATTCAAGAGCAACAATCGCGAGTAAAACGCATTGTGTCGATTTGTACCGGTGCCTTTTTATTGGCTCGAGCAGGATTATTGGCACACAAAAAAATTACTACGCATTGGAGCTGTATTGAAGAACTGCAAGCATTGATACCAAGTGCTGAGGTCATAGAAGATGCAATCTATATTAAAAGTGGTAATATTTATACCTCAGCAGGGATCAGTGCAGGAATGGATTTAGCCTTATCTCTGATCGAAGAAGATCACGGCAAAGTGCTAAGCCTTGCCGTTGCCCGAGAGTTGGTTATTTTTTATCATCGACCGGGTGGGCAAAAGCAGTTCTCTGAGCTGCTGCTTGCGCAGAGCCTGAGCAATGATAAGATCACCTTGGCCTGTTCGTATATTCATGAAAACTTATCAGCAGATTTAACCGTTGATTTGCTGGCCGAACGAGTCAATATGAGTCCCCGTAACTTTTCTCGTCAATTCACCGAGCAATTGCGCCTCTCCCCCGGAAAATATGTGCAAAAATCCCGGGTGGACCGAGCCAAACACTTGTTAGAGCAAGGGCAATTGTCCATTACCCAGGTGGCAGGTAAAGTTGGCATTAACAGTATTGCCGTGTTGAACCGTCTCTTTAAAAAACACCTGGGAATTAGGCCCAATGACTATAAACAACGCTTTTATAAGGCCCCTAATAACTAATCGAGCAGCTTTGGAGTTTCACCGGTAAAATCTATCCAAGAGTTGGTACCCAATAGCTCTGCCCCTGCTACACTTGGATCTTCATAACGCATTACGAAATTTTTCGGGCCATGAGCGTAAGCAACTACTAGTCCGTATTCGGCATCTAAATAACCACCATGTGGGACTAAACCTGGGTAACTTATACGCCATGCTTGGCCTCCGTTTGCAACATGGCTTAAGGTAAGTTTGCCAATAACGTTATCTGGTAGTAGGAAAAACCATGTCCAGGGGCCGCCAGAAACTATGGTCATTACCTCATCAATGCCGACACCGTTTTCGGCGCTATTGACGTGAAGCTTACCGAACTTTTCTTGTAGAAAAGCCATCACCTCTGGTGTCATTGCTTTCATATCATACACTTTTGGGTACGGGGCAACACCCACTTCAGACGTTGATAAAAATCCTCCACGATGCGCCTCTGGTTTACGACCTGCTTGATTAATTTGCTCCAGTAATTGGCCTCGATGCAGAGAAAAAAGTGAGATTAATTGTTCACCTTCTGCGGCAGTAATTGCCCTTGTTTTTGAGGCTTCAAGTATTGGCGTTGCTGCTTTAGGTAATGCCAGAGTGCTGACTCGTACCCCAACAGAACGCAATACTGCATTTACATTATCGACGCCAGTTGTAGCCTTACGTCCGTCACTATAAGCAAGCGTTAGTTTCCCTTCGGTGGTATCTTGACTAGCAAAACTATGACTTGCTGTTAGGGTTGAAAGCACGGTGATTAGTGCTAAATTTAATAATTTTTTCATGACTTGTGTCTCCTCATGTCGTTTCAAAAGATGAAATTGATTTACGAAGCCAAGTTTACGGTACAAAGGATAGTCGAAAAACACCATATCAGTGAACTTACTGTCTACCACCAGTAAACAAAAACCATATTCCAACCATTAATAACTTAATTCAGGAAACATTAAGCTCCCAACACAAAGTTTCCATTTGTTTATCAAACATATGTCATTCCGCCAGAAGATGTTGCTTATAGGGGCTAGCAACAACATTAACTGTTTACTGACAGTAAATTATGAAATTACTGAAGTGTTGTTTATCTACTCATTGGAAATAGATATCTTGCTCAGTAGCAAAGGTAGGTTGATGGCACCTCACCTACCCCGTTCAAGTATTAACGCGTAAGTTGCAATAAGGTTCATTATGAAAAATTTAAGATACCATTTTCTGGCATTGCTGGTGACACTGTTAGTCGCTGGTTCGTTTCTGTCATCGGCCAAGTTATCAGCAGTTATAAACCCATTTTCATTAACACTGTTAAGGTTTGTGATTGCCGCAGCTGTATTGTTGCCTTTGGTGTTATTAAAAAAACAATACAGAACGGGAATTCGTAAAGCACTGCCGAGAGGTCTTGTTATGAGCCTGTTCTTTTCGGTGTTTTTTATTTGTATGTTTGCAGCTTTAAAGGCCACAACAGCATTGAATACCGGCACTCTATATACCTTAGTACCGTTTATGACCGCGATATTGAGTTTAATTGCATTTAAAGAAAAAATTGCGAATAAAATGCTGTTTATTTATCTATTGGGCATAGCCGGTACAAGTTGGGTGATATTTGCTGGAGATATAAATGCCCTGCTGGCGTTCTCACTCAATCAAGGAGATGCAATCTTTATCGCTGGCTGTGTTTCGATGGTGTGTTTTTCTATCTCAATGAAATTGCTTTACCGTGGCGATGAAATGGTGGTCGTTGTGTTCTGCACCTTATTGGGTGGTGCGTTTTGGATGTTGTTGGCGCTAGTACTGTTTAAACAGCCAACCCAATGGCATCTGCTGAACACCAGCTTACAATTTCATATGGGATATTTAGCCTTGTTTGCAACCTTAGCTTCTACCTTCATCATTCAAAAAATCACCCTGGTCTTGGGGCCAAAAAAAGTCATGGCCTATATTTACTTAAGCCCGGTTTTTGTCGCGTTTCTGATGTGGATAATCGAAGGGCAAAGCATCCCGACAGTTGTCTATCCAGGCATGTTGTTATCAATCGCTGCGACGGTCATATTGCAACTGCAAAATACAACGGAGGAAAATTCGCAAACATTTATTTCAGCAAAATTTTTTAAAAAAGGTGAAGCATCATAATTGTAATTGTGCAGCTACAATTGAGTAATACCAATTTGTTAATTTTAATGCTGATGGAGCATGTCATGAAAATTATTGCTTTTGCCGCTACAAGTCACTCTAAATCCATTAATAAACGGTTAGTCGAATATGCAGCAAGTTTATTAACCAAGGTAAACGTCGAGATATTGGACTTAAATAACTACGAATTGCCGTTATATTCACAAGACAAAGAGGAAGAATTGGGCCACCCCAAATTGGCGAAAGCATTTTTAGCCAAAATCGCGGAAAGTGATGGCGTGATCATCTCTTTTGCCGAGCATAATGGCTCCTATACCGTCGCCTATAAGAACATTTTCGATTGGTGCTCTCGTATTGAGCCAAAGGTTTTCCAAAACAAGCCTATGGTATTATTAGCGACATCTCCTGGCTCTATGGGAGCATCAACTGTCTTGGCTGCTGCGATTCAATCAGCCCCATACTTTGATGGTATTGTTAAAGCCAGCCTTTCAATACCAAGTTTCTTCGACAATTTTGATAATGAAAAACAACAATTAACCCACCAAGAGCTTGATGAAAAACTAAGAGATGCGGTTAGTCACCTGAATCACTTAAAGTAAGCACCACTTGTTATAGACTCATAAGCAGAATTGATCCTGACTACGGTAGAAATGTACTCGAAACAACAGCCTTATTTGACAAAGTAGTCGATAAGAAAATCAATAAAGGTACGCACCTTTTGTGATTGTTCTTTATGATACGGATAAACCGCATAAAGAGCATGCTTATCGGCTTCCCAGTCAGGTAACAGTTTGGTCAACTTACCGGATTTTAATTCTTCATCGATAAAAATTTCGGGGGTGAGCACAATGCCAAGCCCGGCAAGTGCCGCTTGCTTTAACGCTAAGCCATTATTTACCACATAAGAACCTGGCGCTAAATCGACAGTTTGAATTTCGTCCTGCTTACGAAATAGCCACTGTCTCGGTGATGATGACAAGCTATAGATAAGACAATTATGAAAGCAAAGCTGATCGAGGGACTTTAGCTCTGCTGCATGTTCAATATAACTAGGCGCCGCACAGAGCACACGTTTAATGTCGAGAAGTTTGCGGGATTTCAGGCTTGAATTTTTTAAATCTCCACCGCCGCGAATGGCAACATCTAGGCCCTGTTCAACCAGATCAACATATTGATCGCTCAGGATCACTTCAACCGAAATCTCAGGGTGTAATTGCATAAACTCGCAGATTGCCGGGTTTAATTGCAACAGACCGACAGACATCGGAACACTGACTTTAATCAAGCCTCTAAGCTTATCAGACGATTCCATTATCGATAAGTCGGCGTTTGTCAGCTCATCTAAAATAGTACGCACATGGTCGTAATAGCGTTGGCCACTTTCGGTAATATGCATTCTTCTGGTAGTACGGTTGATTAATGGACTTTTAAGATAGTCTTCCAGTTCATTGATATTTTTGCTGATGGCGGCTTTCGACAAGCCCATATCTTCGGCTGCGGCTTTAAAGCTACCTAATTCAATCACCCGCCGAAAAACCGTAATCGCCCTTAATTTGTCCATTTGTATCTCACACCGCCAGATTGTTTACCTGTAGTTAATTATCATATCACTAAAGCAATGTTTATCCACTAATCGATGCCCTTTATATTTGTAATCAGTTAAAAGCACTTGGTAGTACATCAAGTTTACTCAACCAAATTAAAGGGGATAACCACAATGACTATTTATGTCGGCATAAATGAGCAAGACAGAATAAAAATAGGTAACGCATTAAAACGATTACTGGCTGACTCCTATACTCTTATTAAACGTATTTTTTAATTACTCGAGACAACAGGAGCATGGTATGGCTGTTTTAGAGAAAGGAATATGGTATCCAGATAAAGACGTTCATGAATTATTGCAAGAAGATGTCTTTCATCTACCCAAAAATCCAGAAGCAGGTCGTTATCACTTATATATGTCGCTTGCCTGCCCGTTCGCCCATCGCCCTTATTTGGTAATTAATTACCTTGGTTTAGAAGATGCCATATCCGTGTCTTCAGTGGCAGCAAAGCGCTATGCTGATGGCTGGTTATTTGATGATGAAAATCCAGATAGTGTGAACGGTACACAAAGTTTGGTCTCTTTGTATCAAAAAGCAAACCCTACCTATACAGGCAGAGTAACGGTGCCCGTTCTTTGGGATAAAAATGAAAACATCATCATGGGTGATGACTCTGCCTCTATGGCAATGGACTTAGCGACTGCATGGTTGCCTTTGGCGAAGAACCAAGTTGAGCTTGTACCTGACAACTTAAAAGCTGAAATTACATCACTAAATGATTGGTTGCATCAGCATGTTAACCGAAAGGTTTATCACCTTGGTTTTGCTACCGAGCAATCTGCATATGATGCTGCCAGTAAAGTGCTGTTTGACGCGCTTGAGAAGCTCAATATACGATTGGGCAAATCTCGTTATTTGCACGGCAGTGAAATTACCATATCCGATTTATTCTTAATGCCGACATTGGTACGGTTTGAAGCCGTTTATGAAGTACATTTTAAAGCGAATAAAAAATCGCTTAAATCGTTCGAACACCTTTATCAGTACATGCTGGATTTGGTCAGTATTGAGAGTATCAGAGAGACTATCGATTTAGATTATATGAAGCTTCATTATTATTTTTCACACAAACAAATTAATCCAACCGGTATTGTGCCCGCGGGACCGGAAATATCTTGGTAAATGCCAATGCTACTGGCTTAAAACGAACATTGAATTATTAAACAGGAAAGATACATGAGCAAGAAACTTAAAGTCGATTTTTTTCACGACGCTATTTGTGGGTGGTGTTACGTGTTGTCGCCGCGGTTACGACAACTTACCACGGAATTAAACCTAGATGTTCAGCACCATGCCTTTGCGCTATCGCCAAGTAAAGCTGAAGTGCAAAGTCAATTTGGCTCGATGAAGCAGGCAAAGCATATTATTTTGGGTCATTGGCAACAATGCGCAATGGCCGATGATAAAAACCGCATCAATGTTGAGGGCATGCGTAAACAAAACTTTGAATATCCAACCTCTATGCCTGGTTTATTGGCATGCAAAGCCGCGATGAAGCAAGGTGGACAACAAGAGTATTGGGATTATTTCGATGCGGTTACCCATGCGCACATGAGTGAGAACCGTAACATTGCTGATCTAAATGTTCTGGCAGATATTGCTGTTGAAGTGGGATTAAATAAACAACGCTTTCTGCAAGATTTTGCCTCGCAGGACCGGCTTCGGGAAGTAAAAAATGATAGGAAGTTAGCGCGGAAGTTCGACATACAGTCAACACCGTCATTGGTCATAAATGATCAATGGCTGCTATCCGGAGCACTTTCCTTAAAAGAGTTGCGTAAGCAATTAAAACAAATAAAACGAGAGCTGAGCAATGATTATGAAATATTATGTGCTCATTAATTGATTTGAGGGTACTGTGATCACAATCTTTCGACACGCCAGGTCAGCTGTTTATCATATAGCTGACAATCATAGTGCAGGATAAGTTTTTCAAGCCGCTACCAACAACACAATAAATACTAGCTACGGATGTAGATCTAAATAGCTTTGAGTCACTATTCGTAGTCGCTCTTTTTCACTTTTAGATATAAAGCTTGCCGCAATGGCATTAAAGGTAAATTGAGCAATTTCCATCTTACTCATCGGGTGAGCGTTCGCCACAGCAGAAAAGTTATCCACCATATAACCACCAAAGTAGGCGGGATCGTCAGAGTTAATCGTGACGCATAGCCCCTTGCGGAGCAACTCGACGATGTTGTGTTGCGCCATGGTGTCAAATACTTTGAGTTTGATATTGGACAGCGGGCAAACGGTTAGCGGGATGCGCTCACTAACCAATTGTTTGACTAGCGTTTCATCTTCTGAGCAGCGAACGCCATGATCGATGCGAGTGATTTGCAGCAAGTTCAAGGCCTCACTAATATTGCTTGCTGCTCCTTCTTCACCGGCATGGGCAACCGTTAAGAAGCCCAGAGTTATGGCGTTTTTAAAAACTCTCTCAAACTTGGCTGGCGGATGGCCAATTTCGCTTGAGTCCAGGCCAACAGCGACAATTTTATCTCGATGCGGTTGTGCTTGCTGCAAGGTTTTGAACGCTGATTCTTCATCCAGATGGCGTAAGAAACACATGATCAATTTACTACTGATGCCTAGCTCAGTGGCACCTTGCACCAGTGCCCGATGAATACCGTTAACCACGGTTTCAAAACTAATACCACGTGCAGTATGTGTTTGTGGGTCAAAAAACACTTCCGTATGCAGAACATTGTCACCTTGACAACGCCGTAAATAGGCCCAGGTCAAGTCAAAAAAATCTTGTTCATTGATCAGTACGTTTGCGCCCTGATAGTAAATGTCGAGAAATGACTGCAGATTGTGGAAACTGTATGCATCCCTGACTTGGTCAATTGAATTAAATGGGATATCAACATCGTTACGCTTTGCCAGCGCAAACATAAGTTCAGGCTCAAGCGTACCTTCAAGATGAAGATGCAGTTCGACTTTAGGTAAAGACTGGATAAATTCTTTCATCAATAAGCTCTTAATAAATTGAAATTTACCTAACCCTTTATGCTGGGAAAAAATGTTAGGCATATAAAGAGTTTAGCGCATATCCGCGAAACTCTTCAAAATCCGCTATTATTGTTTTAAAGCATCCATTGGTGGGATTGTACTGGCTCGCCATGCCGGCAATAAACACGCGAAAGTTGCGATAATCAACAAACTTGTCACCGCGGTCACATAGATAGCAAGATCAAAAGCGCTAATATCAAACAACTGGGTACTGAGCCAATTACCACTAAAGTAAGCACCGGCTATGCCAATAATTACACCAATAACGGTTAATTTTATGCCATAAGACAGGATCAAAGTAATTACCTTAATTTTATCGGCACCAATCGCCATTCGAATACCGATCTCCCGGGTACGTAGATTGACCATATAGCTCATCACCCCACCAACGCCGCTGATAGTGATAACCAACGCAATGGCAGAAAACAACGCTAACAATTGCGCTAAAAATCGTTGTAGGGCAACGGAATTGTCGGTTGCTTGTTGCAAAGTTTCGAATTTAGATATCGGCTGACGGTTATCTAAGCGAGCAATAATGTCTTTAAAATCTTCTGTAAAAGTAGCATTAGCATTGCCATCATGTTTGGCCAAGATAGCGATATGAGGGACCGGAGTTTGTGCCATTGCCAG
This sequence comes from Thalassotalea sp. ND16A, assembly GCF_000764205.1. Taxonomy (GTDB): domain Bacteria; phylum Pseudomonadota; class Gammaproteobacteria; order Enterobacterales; family Alteromonadaceae; genus Thalassotalea_A. The sequence continues at coordinate 245,440 of NZ_JQDZ01000068.1, read as the reverse complement.
GTAAATTTGAAAACTTGGTGCAATCGCGGCGCCAGCTTCATGGATATTTTCAACCACCCCGATAATGGTCAGCCAGGTTTCGCCTTGATCAAGTGATATGGTATGGTTTATGGCACTGTCATTCGGCCACCATTTTTTCGCTAATTTCTCGTTAATAATTGCGACGTTAGGCCCTTTATCGTCATCATCCGCACTGAAGGTTCTGCCTTGCAGCAAGTTACTGTCAATGGTGTCAAAATAACCGTCGGTTACCGGACGAACGAAGGTATCAGGCAACACGTCGTCAGGATTAAAGTCTCGGTCATCAAGTTGTATTGCCTGACGAATGCCATTAAAGTTGCCAGCAACGGTATCGTTAGGATAAGTCATGCCAAGGGCTGATGAACTGATATAAGGCAGCTTGCGAACTTCTTGCAGAATTTGCTGTGAAATCTGCCATCTTTGCTGGCCGTTGTTATATACCGTCCAGTTTAAATCAACCTGGGCAATATCAATATTTTTTGCGCTGAAACCGACATCAACATTTTGCAAATTATTCAGGCTTTTAATCGTTAAGCCGGCGGCGATCAATAAGGTTAACGACAGCGCAAATTGGCAGATTAACAAGGAATTTCTTAAAATTCCGTGATCGGTAGAATAAGACGATTTCCCCCCTTCTTTGAGCGAGCTGACCAAATTGATTTTGCTAAAACTTGGCACTATGCCGGCGATAGTGCCTGAAATGGTGGAAATCGCTAACGCAAATAACATGACCGTGCTGTCAATGCTGATCTCACTTGCCAGTGAGCTAAAATTGGCGGCGAAACCTTTGAGAAAATCTAGCCCCAAAAAGGCGAATATCAACCCTAAGCCACCGCCCAGCAAGGATAGTAATAAACTTTCCGTTAACAGTAATTGCGCTAATCTTGCCTTCGTCGCGCCTAAAGAGGAACGTACCGCAAACTCACGTTTGCGCTTGGAGTGTTGCGATAAGGTTAAGTTCGCGACATTGGCTGAGGCAATTAAAAACAGCAATAACGTTGTGGCCAATAACGTATATAAGTAAGGTCGGCTACCCTTTACCAATTCGTCATGTAAGGATAACGCGGTGGCACTTATATCGGCATTTTCCCCGTAAGCCTCTGGATATGTACCGCTTAAGCGTTTTGCTATGGTTGCCACTTCGCTGTTTACATCGTGCAAGCTAGAGTCTGGCTTGATTTTAGCAAAACCCGACATCATCCGCATGCCCCGGTTTGACAGTGCATGCTCTGAGCTGCGCCACGGGCATGAGGGGATCGCCATATACACATCATTGACGTCAGGAAATTGTGGAAAATGTGGCAATACACCGATGATTTTATGACTGCGATTATTAAACTCGACACTCTGCTCAATGATATCTTGTTGCCCGTCAAACTCACTTTGCCAAAATTCATAGGTCAATAACACTAACGGCTCGGCGCCAATATCATCTTCACTCTCGGTAAAAGTACGCCCTAACAGCGGACGAATATTTAACATATTAAAAAAGTTAGACGAAACCACCCCGGTTCTGACTCTTATCGGATCACCATGACCGTACATGGTAAAGGTCATGTTGTGATATTCAGCCATATTTTCAAAAGTTTGTGACTGCTGTTGATAGTCGAGCATTTCACTGGCGGAGAAACCGTAGGTTTGCTGCTTCGCTAAATCTTGTTGCTGTAAAATCACCAGCTTGTCGCTATCTTTAAAAGGGGTTGCCTGAAATAACAAGCCATTGACTACGGAAAATATCGCCGTTGTTGCACCAATACTCAAGGCCAGGGTGATGATAATGATCATGGTTGTCAGCGGTTGCGCGATGAAACGGGACATTGCATAACGAATATCGAGAACAACATTTTCAACGGCATTTCCAACAAGGTTATGTTGAATTTTCTCATCCGCAGGCCCAGGAAGTGCATCATAATTTGCCATACTCATGCTCATGCCCCTGCCTGAATTTTACTTGGCATAAGTTCCGCAATATTTTGCGGGTTCGGCTCTCTGCTTTGCTGTTCAGAGCTATGCGGTTCAATGTTAATACTATTGCTGATCACTTCACCATCAAACAAGTTAACGGTTCGCTTGGCAAAGTGGGCATAGCGACTATCATGAGTCACCATGCAAATGGTTACGCCCTGCTCGTTCAGTTCAGTTAACAACTGCATCACTGAATCACCATTGACTGAGTCTAAGTTACCGGTGGGTTCATCTGCCAACAGTAATGTTGGACTGCCCACTAACGCTCGCGCAACGGCAACACGTTGTTGCTGCCCGCCCGATAATTGATTCGGTAAATGTCGGGCTCGTTCGCTCATATTTACTCTTTTTAGAACTTGCGCAACTTTTTCTTTTCTTATCGCTTTACTGACACCCCGATAAATCAGCGGTAATTCGACATTTTGGCTAACCGTCATGTCACCAATCAAGTTGAAATCTTGAAAAATAAAGCCTATCTCTCTATTTCTGACTTTCGCCATTTGCGCTGCGGAGAGTTTTGCCACCGAGACGTCACTGATTTGATAATCACCGCTACTGGCTTTATCCAATAAACCAATGATCGATAACAAGGTTGATTTTCCTCCGCCAGATGGCCCTTGTATGGTGACATAATCGCCTTTAAATATGGTTAAGTCGATGTCTCTTAAGGCATGGGTTTGGCTGCCATCAGTGCGGTATACCTTGCTAAGGTTAGTAATATTGATCAGTGCTTTTGAATCAGTCATTAGTTGCTTACCTAAATTTGAGTTATCTTGTTGTCTGTTGTTTTAATTATTGTTTTCGTTATTGAATGTGTTAATTGAGTGTTAGCGATGGATATTGCTGAACTTGCGAGGTATCAGATAAAATCACCTGATCTCCTGCGCTTAAACCATTAAGTAACTGCAGTGCAGTGGTAGAGCTGGCGCCAATGTCTACCTTGGTTCTAATGGCGTGTGAGTCATTGCTGAGTTTGAATAAATAGGCGGTTTTGGCGTTTTGCCAATGGGCTGGTTTATCCAGCACTAACACGTTTTCCAGGCGTTTAATTTCGACAATTCCATTCACCCTTAAGTCTGGACGTGCTTCACTCGGTAACTGTTCTGGCAACTCCACATCAATGGTGACCGTACCGTTCACCACAGCAGGGTCTATGCGGGAAACTATGCCGCTTATTTTGCTGCGGCGGGTATCTATTTCTACCGTTTGACCTATTTGAACATCTTTTGCCTGGCTTTCCTGGATGCGCAACTCGGCTTTTAAGCTATTTTGATCTGCTACCCGCGCCAACGTCACTCCCTGAGCTACCTCTTGTCCTTCTTCAACAGCAATGCTCTGCAATACACCATGAATTTGCGCACGAACATTAAGTTTTTCTACTTGTTCGCTAAGCAGAGTGACTTGCAGTAATTGTTGCTCTACTTTGGCTTGCTCGACATTGAGTAAACTCGCCTGTAATCGGGGTAATTGTTGTAATTCAAAGCGAGCAATTTCAAGTTGCAGAGTTAATTTTTTTTCCCGTAATACCGCTTCACTGTATTGGTATAACGGGATTATTTTGTCGGCTCGCAGTTGTTTTTTTACTGCGGCATCTTCTACCGCTTGCAGGTTTTCAACTTCCAGTAACTTTACATCTGCTTGTTTTTGATGTCGTTGTGCTAATTGCGTCTCTTGCAATGCCTCAAGCTGGGCTTGCGCAACTTTATGGTCGATTTTCACGCGTTTGTATCGTTGCGTTAATTCTGGTGAGGATAATTGCAAAATTATACTGTCTGGAGTCACAATCGCACCCGGCTCAAGTAACCGTTTTGTGACTTTTGCACTGACCCGAGCCGATAACCACTGCCTATTTTTGGCAATAAGATTCCCGGGTGCCCTCACGTCTTGGATCAGGTTGCCAGATTTAACGGTAGCGATAAGTAAGCCATCGAGGATGAGTTCGGCACTGTTTTTATCCTTGCTTGACCAAGAATTAAATGCCAGTAAAGAAAACGCTATGACAATCGCGATAGCAATAATGAAGTAAGTTTTTTTTGACTTATTGTCATCGTGTTGTGATTCAAGAATAGTTTGCATTGGTCACCGTTATACCAGCACTTATCATGGCGGTAATTCCGTTACTTTAGAGATAACAGAACTTTAACGGTGTTTTATTTGTTTTTCAGGGCCAATCGGTGAACTTCAGTTTGATGTGGATGAGCAGCAACATTCGTCGATGAAAAACTTTCCTTGATAAAAGTAAGCAAGGCGCTCTTCAGCTTAGTGAGAGTAGATCAGAGCTGCTCGGTTGCCTTCTTCTATAAGTGCCCAACTTTGACCAAGATGATCGTTTCCTGCTCGACATAGGGGAAATGCTCACTGAAATGAGGACTACGGATCCAGGTTCCTTGCGGATAACGGCCATATTCATCAATAAACTCACCTTGTATAACAAATATTTCTTCACCGCCAAAATGACGGTGTGGTTGAAAACGCTCGCCTTTTGGCCATTTAACCAAAGCGGTAGATTCACCTTTATAGTTGTGCAGCGGCATAACAGATAACCCTCCCACTCCCGGTGACCAAGTTGTTTTTTGCGTATCAATAATCACATGTTCGTTATCACCGGCTTGAAACTGGTGCAATTTTACCAATAGAACACAGCCATCTTTACTAAAAGGCGCATGCCTGAACCCTTCAGGATTGCGAAAATAGCTGCCCGCATGATAATCACCCGTGTGATCAGAAAAGGTCCCCGACAAAACAAATATCTCTTCACCTAAAGGATGATCATGCTCGTTAAAGCTAGCACCGGGGTCAAACTTGACCAAGCTGGTTGCATGACCTCTTTCAGCGTCCTCTCTGGCTAAGGGTTTACGCCAGACACCGGAATGAGGACTGGCTATCCAGGGATGCTGGTGTGTTTCAATGATCACTTTTTCCGCAAAATTCATATTCAACATTTATTTCCCTTTATACGCTTGATATCTTAACAACAAGACTACATAACAATTGCTACTATTGGCGTAATAATACCGTTAAATGAATCCTTTACCAAGTACGCACAAAATGGTTTGGTAAGTACTTTGAGGTACATCTTTATGAATAATAAGACAATTAAATTTCCACGAAAGTCTGCACCAGAGAAATCAGCACGCATGGTGGAAACCATTGTTGGTTGCAAATGGTCACTGACCGTTTATAACTTACTTCATAATGATATTCGTCGGCCAGGAGAAATGGTGAGAAATGTGGAAGGGTTAACCACTAAAGTTTTAAATACTTGTTTAAAACGAAATATTGAGTTTGGTATTCTTGAGAGAAAAACCTACAATGAAATTCCGCCGAGAGTCGAATATCGAGTCACAAAATTTGGCCATAAATTTATTCAAATATTGGATGAGTTAGAAAAACTTCAAGCAGAGATCGACTGCGAAAAAGCATAATATCATCAACGCCTATTGTAATCCTCAAAATATACATATCGTTATTATTCAATAAATTAGACCTTGCTGTAGCTAGCTTACTGGATTGTACCTACTTTTATTCTCTGTGTTATCTCCTTATCATTCAGTGCTACCTACTGTACTTTTAAACGATAGAGAGGAGAGAAATGATGAAGGCAAACCAAACTACTCTATATATACCCATCGATAGCCCTTTTACGTATTTGTCTGTGCGGCCTTTGCTGTGAACCTGTTCTGCAACTTTTTCATAATTTTGCCCAGCAAAACAATGACCACAGCGCCTAATAAAACCGGCGTAATCAAAAAGATCCAACTTTGGCCTGTTAGCATGATTAAAATAGGGTTGGCTCCTGCTGGCGGATGCGTTGTTTTCGTTATCATCATGGCACTAACCGCTACGCCTGTCGCTAGCGCAAGAGTAACTGGCGTAACACCAAAGAATTCGACAAAGAAAATTCCGATAAATGCCGTGATCAGATGCCCTAATATCACATTTTTGGGCTGTGCCAAAGGACTATCCGGCAGACCAAAGACCAACACTGTTGTTGCACCAAACGGCGCCATTAATAACGAGATAGTGGAAAGTTCTGCATCAAAGTAAGACAACACACCAATGGCAAGCGATGCGCCAAAACCAGCGAAGAGTGCTAAATAAAATTTATTCATATATAACCTGCAACAAAGTAGACCGTTTTGTCTACCGATAAACAGTAGACAATACTGTCTACTGTTGTCAATATGTATTCGTGGATGGAGGAATAATAATTTGAGCAGAAAACGTCAGATATTGGTCGATACCGCATTACAGCTATTCTATGAAAAGGGAGTCAATTCAGTTGGCATTAATGAACTACTGAAAGTGTCCGGGATCGCGAAAAAAACACTATACAACCATTTTGATAGCAAGCAAGCGCTAGTTTTAGCCGCACTTAAACAACGCAATGACAAATTTATGACATGGCTAGAGATGAATCTAAATGAGGCCAGCACCGATAAAGAGGTCATTGCACGGCTATTTCATGGCTTATCTGCCTGGTTTACCGATTCTGCAGCTGAATTAGGTAACTTTCGCGGATGCTTCTTTATCAATACATCGTCGGAATTTAGCGACCCTTGCAGTGATGTTTCACAATACTGCCAATATCATAAACGGCAAGTACGAGCATTGATCAGTAAACACCTGTCTAATCCGAGCCCCGAGCTCCTCGACACTATCTGCGTGTTGAAAGAAGGTGCTATTACCATTGCTTATGTGAATAAGGATTTCTCTATGCCACAAAAGTGTATCTCAATATTAGATAAACTGTTGTGATCTAATACCAGCTTGATTAAATATTGGTTATTATTGACTTTGGTAGTGGTGCTCGATCATGTTGATGTAGTCCAGCCACACGCCCTCGGGTTGCCAGATAGAATTCATTTGTTGTTTCGCAGTGATTTCATCGACATTCAGTTGTGTTGTTTGATAAAGATAAGCAAACGCAGAGGCCCGGTAATTCAAACGGCAATGGACTAATACTTTATCGTTTTGGTAGCCATCCATTAATTGAACAAACTGTTTAAAGTCGGCCAGAGTTGGCTGATGCCAATCAACGGCGATTTGTGCAAACGACATACCCAGAGCGCTGATCTGTTGTTGCTCTTCACTAAAGTTGCCCGGGATAAGGCTGATAATGTGTTGATAGCCGCTTTCTTTGACCAATATCAGCTCGCTATTGGTTGGCATACCCGAGCTGGCCAGTGTTGTTGAAATCCTGCTGAAATTCTTAATGGTATTTAGTGACGTAGCGACTTTCGCTTGCGGGTTACTCTCAAGCGGGTGACTGTAGCTAGTGGCACAAAACAAAATGGTGAATATAAGAGCTACCTCTAAAAGCGTGATCATTTGAACCTCATCTGTTATTTAAGTTAAGTGCCAGTACTAATTAATACTATTTAGTACTGGTTAAGGAGTAGCATTGAGCCGTTGATATAAGATGTCACGGTAGTTTCGACTTAATTTCACACAAGTATTGTCCCGTAAAATGATTTGATAATCACCGCTATCCAAACTGATCAACTCTCTGACATAGGTTAAATTTACAATACAAGAGCGATGAACACGCTGGAACCCCTGATCATGTAAACGAGATTCCATGTTTTTCATCGTTTCCCGTACCAGGTGTGATTTTTGCGGCGTATGCACACTGACATAATCCCCTTCCGCTTCAATCCAATAAATATCATCCGATTCAAGTAAATATACGTGGCCATTGGAGCGAATGACTAAACGCTCATTCTGCTTACCTGCAGATATCGGTTGTGTGGCTGTACTTACCGTACTCAGTCGTTGGGTTTGTGATAATAGCTCGGTAAGTTGTTCACTGCGTTTTGAAATGGAGTTTTTCAAAATTTGCTCACGGGCGTGATTCAAACTCTCTTTAAAGCGCGCATTATCAATAGGTTTAAGCAAATAATCGATGGCATGAGTATTAAAAGCGTCAACCGCATATTCATCATAGGCGGTTAAAAATATCACCGGCGGCATATGTTCAACACCTACCGCGTTCACTACGTCAAAACCGTTCACTTTCGGCATTTTGATATCAAGAAACACTAAGTCTGGTTTTAATGACAGTATGGTCCGAATGGCATCACTACCATTGGCACATTCGCCAATAATGTCAATGTCATTTTCTTGCTCCAGTCTCAGCGCCACCCCTTCCCTGGCCAAGGGTTCATCATCAACAATCAATACCCTTATAGTCATTGCTTTTCCTCTTCAATGTTAATCGCCAGTTTTAACGACACGGTGATGCCGCCAAACTCGTTACTGTTTATTTTAAATTGATGTTGAGTACCGTATAACTGTTGCAGTCTGGATTTAACATTACTCAAACCTATGCCTTGTTTGAAGTTATTATCATTAAGATCACAGCCGGCACCATCGTCGCTTATGATAATAAATAAATATTCATTCTCAATAGCACAAGTAATGGAGAGTTGGCCTTTACCTTCTATCTGTTCGAGCCCATGCTGCATCGCATTTTCGATTAAAGGCTGTAACAACATAGACGGCACGGGAATCGACATGGCGGCATTATCATAATTTTTGACAATGCTGATTTTATCTCCGAACCGAACCTGCTCAATCGCCAGGTACTGTTCTACATGTTGCAGTTCTTTTTGTAACGGGATCCATTGTTGATCTTTTTCATCGAGAGAATTTCGAAAGAAACTACTTAGCAGGTTAATCATGTCGGTGGCTTTATCTTTTTCTGATTTCATCACTAACACGGATATCACGTTTAAGGTATTGAATAAAAAATGCGGGTTAATTTGCATCTTCAGCGTTTGTAATTGTGACTCGATCAGTTGATGGTTTAATTGGCTGGCGATTAGTGCTTTTTGCTGGGCAATTTGAGCAAAATGTTTAATATTCATATAGGTCACCAATATGGTGTAAATTATGGTGTTAAATAAAAACAAATTGTCGCCAAACAGAAAGTGACCTATATGTTGCCAAGGCTGATAGGTTTCCATACCCGGCGCCATATCTTCAAAAAAATGATAGTGAAAACTGATCAGTAGGCCAGCAATTATCGATAACGACAGTAAGAAAAATGCGTGTAACAGCAGTGCTTTCAACCAATTTTTAGGCATCACCGGAAACTGTGTTGCTAACTTTAATGCGACCGGGGTTAATACCACCCAGGGTAACCAGACTCTAATAGTGAAAAATTCCAAATGTGAGAAAAAACTCATTTCGAAATGATGACTGGTGAGCCAGTTTGAAATTTGGGATAACAAGGCATAAAAAGCCAACCCTAGCCAAATTGAGACTAGTAATAAGGCGATATTCTTCATGAAAATTGTTTTTTCTGTTGTTTCTGCCATTCTTTCCATACCAGGTGTTTTACCACTTTGAACTTGTCACAAAGTTAAATCAAAAATTATCGGTGCATAGCTTATCCAATTCTCTTATTGCTTGATAGCACTGAACGGAAAAAACTCAGAAAATAACTCGTTACCTTCATTTTTGGAGTAGTAGGAATTGCGACTTAGATAATTAAACTAAGGCTAAATTAAAGCAAGCAGAAGCAAAAGCGGTTATCGGTGAAAGTTATTAAAACAACGATGAAAGCGAACTAATCTGAGACGAGGGATCCAAATTTTAGCTCCTAAGTTCATTTAAAGTCAGTGTCAGTTTGCTGTCTTATTTGTTTGCCATATAGCGAACCTAAACTACCACTATGAAATTGGAGATAGAGCGTATTATCTCTATTATCCTCAATGTTCACATACCGGAAATAAAGCACTGATAAGTGAGAAACGCAAGGTAAATTGGCTACATTTGGGATTGCTGTTATCTATATAATAAGCGTTTTTTTGAAACGTCATGGTTCGATTAAACTGGATAAGGCGTTAATATTACTTATACTCTGAGCTATAAGTGCAAGAAAACCGTAGATGCCAGGCTTAAAATTCACCATTTAAAAGGTAATAATCAATGACATTATTTATAAAACATAATTTTTTTATATTGTTCATGGTTAGTTTTATTGTTGCTGGATGCTCTTCGGCGCCGCCGATGATTGATCTTAGTCCAGAGGCCGATATCACTTATGATGGCCTACATGAGGTAAAAAACACCTCAGTCAGTAAAGCCTGGGCTAAACCAGGTGCGAGCTTGGCCGGTTATAGTAAAATTCACCTGAAAGGCATTGGTGTTGCCTACCGAGAAGATGTTCAGGACAGGAACCGACGAGTCCATAATTCGGGCAAAGGATACAGTTTAACCGCGAAAAACAAAGCAGACTTTAAACGCGTTATTCGAGAAGCTTTTCTAGGTGAATTGGCCGAAAGTGAGCATTTTACCATAACCGAAGAATCGGGTTTTGATGTGCTACTGGTCAATGTTGGGTTATTGGATGTGGTTTCATATGTACCACCGGAACGGGCTGGCAGAAATTCTATTTACTTAAGAGAAATTGGTGCGGCAACCTTAGTATTAGAATTACGTGACTCTCTCACCGAATCGATTTTCTTACGTGTTGCCGATCGTCGAGCGGCAGAACAAAGTGGTATCATATTTGAGTCGAATAGGGTTACTAATGTTGCTGAAATTAGAAGATTAGGTAAAGCGTGGGGTCGTTTGGTTCGTATGCGACTTGAAGAACGGATGAATCAGACTGAATAATAATATTCAGATGCGTGAGTTCACGAGCCATTAAGTTTATATGAATATATGCCTTATTTATTCCGTCGGCAACTTCCTCATTCAGGAAGAACACATTCAAACTTGAAGCTACGATATGACCTGCTGCCTTGCTTATGCCCACTGAGCAAGTAAAAATCAAGTCTAAAAACATATTTATCCATTTTAGCTGGAAATCTCTTTGATAATCTCACTCGCTAAATTATCAAGGCACTTTCGAAATTCTGCAATGACGAAGTAATCCTTATCTTCTATCCATTTATCTACCGATTCCGTCGCACTTTCATAGTAAAAATACTGAGTGTAATGTTTTTTTTCCAGCTTAGGCTTGCTCCTATCTTTACGGGTTCTTACCCTCACCGTCATCGACAATTTTATTTTTTCCCTTTCCAGAATAATTAGAGAAAAATCCTGTATCTTAAATTCAATTCTTTTAGCCTGTTCATTGTAAGAAACGTTATATTTGCTGCCTGCATGTTTATTCAGCATGCCGACAACTTCAGTGTTCAATTCAATTTTCCGGCGATTTTTTTCAAGTTGCTCAATCAATTTTTTACGCTTGAATTCAGGTAAGCTCGCTAAGTCACCCGCAACATGTCCCCCCACTCCTCCTGCTAAGGATGCAACCGGAACAGTTGCCATAGAACAAATCAAATAAAAAGGACCGCAAGCGGTGGCCCACATCAAACCTGCTCCAGCACCGATGCCTGAGCCAGTCTCAGAGTATTTGTCGGCTATTTGACTGTCAATATCGGTCTTTTGTTGAGAAGAACTAGAGGGTACAAAGACAAAATTTACCTGCCGCCCATGTTCTATCCTCGGTAAGCCATTGGATGTGCAACCTAAAAGGAACAGCGATATAAGAAGTACTTTTCTCATTGGGATATAATTACGGTTCCATTGACACCGCCCCCCATACAAACACAAGGCCAACAACAAAATTCGATTGATGATTTTATTCTTTATAGAATCTCTTTCGCCAATTAACCATAGTTTGTTTGTGCGTTCTGTACTCATAGCCTTTCCTCTTTTGGAAGTGACTTTGCACTTAAGCATTAAAATCTATACTTGAGCGCATTCATTAATTTACTGATTGCGATCTAACGTCTAAAGAGCAACAAATAGGCCATGATTGTATTCTTCTAATGGCTTGATATTTCGCTAGATTTTTCATTCAGAATGAAAATAATAAAAAGCACTCGTAGTACAAAACTGGATGAACCTCATACAATTTTGTACTTTTTATGCAACCTATGGTCACTTCTTTAGAGTTGATTTTATTAGGAACCAATAAAGTTGAGCTATTTGCACCTGGTATTATTTAAATGTCCTCTTGCGTATCAAACTGAAAGTTAGCTTGGGTGATTTCGACTCGCCAATTACCACCACTTTGTGGCAAAAGTGAACACTAAGGTTTTCGTTTATGTATTTACTGATGCAAGATGAAAATTACTTAGCCGCTGTCTTTTAGTGCTATGCTTTCAATAACTGTAACCGGCAAGTGTGGAAACGGTGGCAAAGGACATCACTGATTGCGACCTTTTATGCTTCAATTACCCTAGTATGGATTTTATAATCAATGACGAAGTTTAAGGAATGGTTATTTGGGCCGACAAATATTGCGTCACTGGTGTTCTTCCGGGTGGCATTTGGCTTGATCATGGTAATCGAGGTTGGCCGTTACTTTAGTTTCGGTTGGATTGAAAGTTACTACATAGAGCCTCTATTTCACTTCAAGTATTATGGTTTTAGTTGGGTTCAAGCCTGGCCGGGCGATGGCATGTACTGGCACTTTGCCTTGCTTGGTATCGTCTCTTTGATGATCATGCTGGGGCTTTTCTACCGCTTTGCCACCATCGCATTTGTCGTTCTGTTCAGTTACGTGTTTTTCATCGACCAGACACAATACCTCAATCATTTTTATTTTGTCATCCTGTTAGGCGTATTACTATGTGTTGTGCCCGCCAACAAAGCTTATTCCCTCGATGTACTGCGCAAGCCTGAGATTAAGACTAACTGGATACCCGCCTGGACACTGCTTATTTTTGTCGTCCAGCTTGAAGTGATGTATTTGTTTGCCGGTATTGTTAAGATCAATCCCGATTGGCTCAACCTGCAACCGTTAACCCTTTGGCTTGGCAACCGGACCGACTTTCCACTGATAGGCTACCTGTTTACTGAAACCTGGGTGGTGGCGATTGCTTCCTATGGTGCCATCTTACTGCATATCGTCGGTGCGCCGCTGTTGTTATTCCGCCGGACCCGGCTTTGGGTCTTTCTGCTGTATGCGGTGTTTCATATCATGAACCATTTCCTGTTCAATATCGGGATATTTCCCTGGCTGACCTTGATTGCTACCACGTTGTTCTTCGATCCCAACTGGCCGGTAACCCTTTGGCAGAAGATACAGGCAAAACTGGGGTTGGATCCCGCTGCCGGGCGAGAGTATCAAGTTTCGGCAGCCAACGGCATGCCTTTGCCAACGGCGGCAATGCAAACCGTTATCATGGTCTTTTTCATTAGCTGGCTCACCATACAAATTATGTTTCCACTGCGCCATTTGCTTTATCCCGGCAATAGCAGTTGGACAGAGGAGGGCCACCGGTTTGCCTGGCAAATGAAGCTTCGCGGCAAAACAGGCCAAATCGGATTTGTTATGTTCGACCCGATGTCCCACAAGCGTTGGCAGGTAGTGCCAGAGCACATTCTCACCCGACGGCAAAAACGGAAAATGGCATGCCGGCCCGACATGATCTTGCAGTTTGCCCACCACCTTGCTCAAAACCACGCCGACGATAACGGCGGCAACCGGCCACAGGTGCTGAGCCGAGCCTGGTGTTCCCTCAATGGTCGAAAGTCTCAATTGCTGATCGATCCAAACACGAATTTAGCCGCGGTAGGCCGTGATCTGGCTCCGGCAGCGTGGATAATACCGCTTACAGAACCGTTGAGGTAAACAGCAATGACAAGGCAGTGCGATACTGAAACTAATCTCATTCTGTTTGACGGGGTATGCAAATTCTGCAACAGCTGGGTGCGCTTTATTTGCCGGCGCGATCCTAAAAAACTTTACCGCTTTGCCACCTTGCAATCAAAGACCGGCAAACGGCTTTTGGCTCAATATGCTTTGGCCGAGACACTGGAGTCGGTCATTCTCATTAGCGAAGGGAAGGCTTTTAACAAGTCTTCCGCGGCACTAAAGATCACCCAAAAATTATCCGGCTTATGGCCAGTGTTGTCGGTACTGCGGCTATGCCCGGCCCCGCTGCGCGATCTTGCCTATGACTTTGTTGGTACCAGGCGCTACCGTTGGTTTGGAAAAAATGCACAGTGCCCAGTGCCCGATGCCGATATCCGGGAGCGTTTTCTCGACTGATGCGTAGGTGGTTTAGGGTTCGAGCCATTTTGGTAACAGCAGTTCTATATTTATTTATCCGTGTTACTAAACATGTAACTAAAAAAGCTGAATTTTATAAAACCTTTATCGTTTTCTTTCGGACATAAAAAAACCAGAACACCTTGGTTTTAAAGGTTATTCTGGTCTTTATTGGTTCTTATCGAACCGGTATTTGGTGCGGATAGAGAGACTCGAACTCTCACGCTGTTAAGCACAGCCCCCTCAAGGCTGCGTGTCTACCAATTCCACCATATCCGCTAATTTTTTAGAAGAGCGATGGATTAGTTTGGTACGTCGCTTTCTTTTTTATCTTCGCTTTGTGGTACGTCGGTTGCTGGCGCTACACTTTGTGTTTGCTCTTCACCACCTAAGTTGCTCCACTCTTCAGTTTGCTTAGTGCGTTGCGCAGTAAGGTTACCTAAGAACAAGCTAAGGACGAAAAATAGCGTTGCTAAGATGCCAGTGGTTTTGGTCATGAAGTTACCTGAACCACTTGAACCAAAGATAGTTGCTGATGAACCTGCGCCAAATGAAGCACCCATGTCTGCGCCTTTACCTTGTTGGATTAGAATAAAACCAACTAAAACTAAAGCAACAATTAAAAAAGCAATGATTAAAACTTGATACAACATTCTCTATAGATCCTATACTGCTTGGCAGATTTTCTTAAATTCTTCAATTTTCAAACTCGCACCGCCGATTAAACCACCGTCAATATCAGCTTGAGCAAATAATTCTTCACAATTCTTGGCGTTAACACTACCGCCGTATAACAGCGGTACAGTTTGCGCTACATCAGCATCAAACGATGCCAAATAACCACGAATAAATTCATGGGTTTGCTGAGCAATTTCAGCAGAAGCAGTTTTGCCGGTACCAATAGCCCATACAGGCTCATACGCGACAACTACATCTTTAAATTTTTCGATACCAACTTTAGCAATAACCGGAGCAAGTTGGCTAGTCAGTCTTGACTCTGTCTCACCCGCTTCACGCTCTTCTTCGGTTTCACCGATACAAAGTATTGGCTTTAAACCACTTGCTAAAGCATAAGCAACTTTTTCGGCAACAAGTTCTGAGCTGTCATGAAACATTGCACGACGTTCAGAGTGCCCTAGAATCGCATATTGTACCTGTAAATCCTTCAGCATTAAAGCTGAAATTTCACCGGTATACGCACCTTTTTCATTTTCATTAATATTTTGGGCGCCAGTTGCAATTTTCGAGTTTGTTATCGCCGATTGTACTGCTGCAAGATAAGGTGCAGGAGGACAAATAACAACCTGATGATTATCACTAAAACGTTGCTCATTTAATCCAGATAATATCTCTGTAACTAAATCACTATTACCGTTCATTTTCCAATTGGCGGCAACTATTGTTTGTCTACTCATCTTTCAATACTTATGGTTATTATAACGGCGAGATATTATCGAACTCATAGCTAAGTTACAAGCGATTAAATAACTTAGCCGTTTATTTGATTATTTTACCGTCAATTTATCTATATTTGGGTATTAATGCTCGGCATCAACGGCTTTTACTTGCTCAGCAATGATGTTGGCCAAACGAGTAACCTCTGTTAAATCAGGACCTTCTACCATCACACGAATCAGTGGCTCGGTACCCGATTTACGCAATAACACTCGACCAGTACCGGCAAGCTCTTGTTCAACATCGATAACACTTTGTTTTACTGCATCGTCGTTTATCGGATCGGTTTTGCCACTAAAGCGCACATTCACCAATATTTGCGGTAACATCGTCATGCCCTGACGTAATTGCGTTAATGACTTTCCAGACTGACAAATGGCTTCTAACACATTCAATGCGGCAATGGTGCCATCACCGGTTGAAGTACAGTTTAAGTTAATCACATGCCCGGAATTTTCCGCGCCAAGTTTCCAGCCTTTTGCTTTTAATTGCTCCATGACATAACGATCGCCAACTTTGGCCCGGCTAAAATCAATGTCTAAATCTTTTAATGCCAGCTCAAGACCCATATTACTCATTAACGTGCCAACCACCCCGCCTTTAAGCTTATTGTGCTGCTGAGCATTTTTAGCAACGATGAAAATAATTTCATCACCATCAACCACATCGCCATTTTGGTCAACCATCATTAATCGGTCGCCATCACCGTCCAGGGCAATACCTAAATCGGCTTGCTGTTCTAATACCAGCTTGGCAATGTTGGTCATCGAGGTCGCGCCACAATCATCATTGATGTTGGTGCCATTAGGCGCACAGGCAAATTCAATGACTTCAGCGCCAAGCTCACGGAATACGCTTGGGGCAATGTGATAGGTTGCGCCATGAGCACAGTCGACCACAATTTTTAAGCCATTTAATGAATACTCTGAGGGGAAGTTGCTTTTACAAAATTCGATATAACGACCGGCGGCATCGTCGATGCGCACCGCTTTACCTAACTTGGCCGAATGCACACAGTCCATTTCTTCATCGAGCATTGCTTCAATCGCCTGCTCGACTTCATCGGGTAATTTTTCACCGGTCGTTGAAAAGAACTTGATGCCATTATCATAAAACGGATTGTGCGACGCACTGATCACTATGCCCGCCTCCGCTCGGAATGTTTTGGTTAAATATGCCACGGCAGGCGTTGGCATTGGCCCCATTAAACCGATATCGATACCGGCGGCAGAAAACCCGGCTTCAAGAGCCGATTCAAGCATATAACCGGAAATACGGGTATCTTTACCAATCAATACTTTTTTGGTGCCACGGGTAGCAAGCACCTTGCCTGCGGCCCAGCCTAGTTTCATCACAAACTCTGGTGAAATAGGCGCTTTACCAACCAAACCACGAATACCATCGGTACCAAAATATTTTCTCGTCGACACGTAACATTACTCCCTGCGTGTATATTTCTGTAAAGCCATTTTAATCAATTGTTTTTAAATAGCTGTTTTTATTTGATTCTTTATTCTAAATCGCTTGCTGCGCTAATGTCGCACTTAATACTTTAATGGCATCAACGGTTTCTTTAACATCATGCACTCGTATGATTTTAGCACCATTAATACAAGCAAGCACTGCGGCAGATAAACTGCCGGCTAAACGTTGCTCTACTGGTGCATCAAGCAGATTGCCAATCATCGATTTTCTAGAGATGCCGGCAAGTATTGGGGTGCCAAGCGCTAACAGTTGTTGCTGATTGGCCAACAACTGATAGTTTTGTTCTAACGTTTTACCAAAACCATAACCTGGGTCGATGATGATACGGTTTTTATCAATACCGGCCTGCTGACACACTTGAATGCGCTGTTTAAAGAAGGTTTCTACATCGTCAACAACATTGTTGTATTGTGGCTTTGTTTGCATCGTCCTTGGCATGCCCTGCATGTGCATTAAACACACCGGTAAATCTGAATTGGCGACTACCTCAACACAACCTTCATTTTGCAACGCTCTGACATCATTGATTAAGCCTGCGCCGCTATCGATTGCTGCCTGCATCACTTCGGCTTTGCTGGTATCAATAGAAATCACTACCTCAAAGCGTTGCTTGATCGCTTTAATCACCGGGATAACTCTGGCCAACTCTTCCTGTAACTCAACATCTTTAGCACCAGGGCGAGTGGATTCACCACCGACATCAATAATGCTGGCGCCTGCAGCTATCATCATTTCTACCTGATTTAAGGCATTATCAATTTGGTTAAAGTTGCCACCATCGGAAAAAGAATCAGGGGTAACGTTTAAAATCCCCATAATATTGGGAGTTGATAGGTCGAGTACTTTAGAGCCAAATTGCATGATATTTGAAGGTTTGTTCATTAAAACTGTTGATTTATTGCGGTATTATAAAGAAGCTTGTCACTAAAATATAGAAGAAGATACTTTCACCATAACAATTGTGATTAAGTTATCTAAAGTCTAGGTCATAATGAATAAGACTTTAGATAACTCAGCGGTTTACTCGCCATACCAAATTGGCGAAGTATAAGCTCGCTCTTGATGTTTCATCGGGATGCCATCTGGCATTTTCATACCATAGAATTTCTGATCATGAGCTTGCCATGTCGGGGTTGGTATTTCCAATACTCTCACGTAATAAACGGCAGATAGTGCGGAGTTAAAATCGGGGTCTGTCCATACCGCTCTTAATTCAGAGTCACCAATTGAATTTGAATATGTGGCTTCATCAATATTAACCGTGTCACCTACTGGTGTTTTACAACGGCCATCGGCGCCAATTTTACGACCGTCTGATACTGCAACATCATAAATTCGCTCTTGCCGTTCACCGTTACTATCCACCCAGCCTTTCACTATTTGTACTCTGTCTAAGTTAGCTGCATTTGGGTCTTTCATCGCGGCAACCATAAACACAGGCGCTTTGTTCGCAGCCGTTGGTTTCGCTAAATCCCCGCCCATAGGAACGCCCTTTTGATAACCAATGTCAGCCATTTGTGCTTGGTAAACATCATCAATTTGATAATCCCAACCGCCGAAGAAACGCACGGTGATGCGCGTACCTGTGGTTGCATACGTTTCTTTGTTTGCCATGGCATCATAAAGATCTGCGCGGGTATTTTCACGTGCCCACACCGCTGCTAAACCCGATGATATGGTATCCGATTCATAGGTTGATAACTCTTCCACTGTACCCAATATTTTATGTTTATAACGATCGGCGGCAGCTTCACCTCTGGGGGTTTTGCCCCAGTAATTATCTTCACGAGTTGATACCAATGAGGTATGTGCATCGGTACTGCCGATAAACCCTACTTTAAACGGGTTTACCCCTAGCTTATCTTCTTGTTGTAAACCTATTTGTAAGGCTGTACGAGCATACTCATAAGGCAGCATTTCCGGTTTCTTTGGATGAAGCC
The DNA here is from genome assembly GCF_000764205.1 of Thalassotalea sp. ND16A. Classification (GTDB taxonomy): domain Bacteria; phylum Pseudomonadota; class Gammaproteobacteria; order Enterobacterales; family Alteromonadaceae; genus Thalassotalea_A. Next base: position 226,555 of record NZ_JQDZ01000068.1, on the reverse strand, counting down.
CGGCAATATCCGCCAGATCCCAGGTACCGTAATCGGCAAATTCATCGTTTGGCGAAATAAGCGGATGCGCTTCGCCATCGCCTTTAATTTGCGTTACCTCATAGATAGGCTCCCATTGCATACGACGCTCTGCATAGGCTTTATCAATGGGCTCACCATTTAAGCGTTCTGTGGCAAACATAATGCCATTGGACAAATTGCCATTATGTGCAATCGCTAACACATTTCCGCCGGTTTTCTTTTCATAGCCTTCCATATAGGTCCATAAATCTTCAGGATCGTAGGAATTAAAAGCAGAATAAGGCATTACTTGTTTGGTTTTATCGCCGTCATCTTTAAAAATAACAACGCGATGTAAATTACTGGGTACTTGCGCGGTGTTTATTGACGTCCATTCAAACCCAATAAAGGCGGTGAACCGACCTGGATCATTATATTTTTCGGCATAATCCACTGAACTTGCCCAGACACTCTTGCCCATAACCGGGTTATTGATCAGATCGATGTTTTTCGACATGCCTTCTTTGATCCAAAGTAAAAAGGCATCATGGCCTTTGCCTGCTTTCACCAGGTCATGCAATTTTTTGCCATATTTGGTTTTTAACAGTTCAGGGTCAGAATTGGCAATTAAAGGCGATAAGCCTAAATTTTCAGCATGATCAGAAATCACTAAAAAATCTAGTGGCCGAATTAAGCGAGCGCGTTGGCCACTACTGGTAGTTATTTCATGGCCTAAAGCAAACCGATAAGCGACTTCTGGACCTAAGGTATTGCCCACCATGCCAGCATCGGCCGAATACGACGTATGTAAATGGGTATCCCCCCAAAATACCTGGCTGGCATTGTCTCCAACCACAAACGGCGAATAAACCTTATCCTCTTCTGCGTGTGCAGTTTGGCCAAGTAAACCAGTGCTAACCGTAGCGACAAAAGCCAATATAGTACCGTGTTTATTCATCATCCAATCCCTGCCTTTTTTATAAAAACATTAACAATTTAATCAATAAATATAGTAAAGATATTCAATTTCATCCTTGGTATTAAAAAAAAAAGTCCCAAACCTTGCGGTCTGGGACTTTTTATCTAAATGGTTAATAACTAATTACTAACTATTAATTAAGAACTAACTTGTTGATTCATCAGCAGGCTTAGTAACATCAGGTTTAGGCGCTGAAGTGTTTGCTGGTGGTGTACCAGACGAGCCTTCATCACCGTAACCTTTTGGTGCACGTACCGTGGTACGGGCCATCAAGTCATCAATTTGCCATTGATCGATAGTCTCATAAGTCATTAGCGCATCTTTCATTGAATGCAAGATATCCATATTGGTTTTTAAGATATCTTCGGCACGCTTATAATTGCGTTCAATAAAGGTACGAACTTCATCATCAATTTCTTTGGCGGTGTCATCCGACATATGTTTATGCTGGGCGGCACTTCTACCTAAGAATACTTCGCCTTCTTCTTCGGCGTAAAGCATAGGGCCCATTTTTTCTGACAAGCCCCATTGGGTTACCATTTTACGGGCAATTTCAGTAGCACGTTCAATATCGTTTGACGCACCGGTAGACACTCGCTCACTGCCGTAGATGACTTCTTCCGCAATACGGCCTCCGTATAAAGATGAGATCATACTTTCAAGATGCAATTTAGAATGACTTACTCTGTCTTTTTCAGGCAAGTACATAGTAACACCCAGCGCACGACCACGAGGAATGATACTGACTTTATAAACCGGATCATGTTCTGGCACTAGTCGACCAACAATCGCATGGCCGGCTTCATGGTATGCCGTCATTTCTTTTTCTTCTTCGCTCATCACCATAGAGCGACGTTCGGCACCCATCATGATTTTATCTTTGGCTTTATCAAATTCCACCATAGAGACTACGCGACGAGAAGTACGGGCCGCAAATAATGCCGCTTCGTTAACTAAGTTAGCAAGATCAGCACCTGAGAAGCCTGGCGTACCGCGGGCAATTACTGCCGCATCTACATCATCCCCTAGAGGGACTTTGCGCATATGCACTTTTAAAATTTGTTCGCGACCACGAATATCTGGTAAACCAACGGTTACCTGACGGTCAAAACGACCAGGACGAAGTAACGCCGGATCTAATACGTCTGGACGGTTAGTGGCAGCAATAACAATTACGCCTTCATTACCTTCAAAACCATCCATTTCAACCAGCATTTGGTTCAATGTTTGTTCACGCTCATCATGACCACCACCTAAACCGGCACCACGTTGGCGACCTACGGCATCGATTTCATCAATAAAAATGATACATGGCGCTGATTTTTTCGCTTGTTCAAACATGTCACGGACCCGTGATGCACCAACACCGACGAACATTTCAACAAAATCGGAACCCGAAATGGCAAAAAATGGTACTTTGGCTTCGCCGGCAATGGCTTTTGCCAATAAGGTTTTACCAGTACCGGGTTGGCCAACCATTAAAATACCTGATGGGATACGACCACCCAATTTTTGGAATTTTGACGGGTCACGCAAATAATCAACCAATTCGGCCACTTCTTCTTTGGCTTCATCACAACCGGCAACATCGGCAAAGGTAGTTTTAATTTGGTCATCCGATAACAAACGCGCCTTGCTTTTACCAAAGCTCATTGCGCCCTTACCGCCACCGCCTTGCATTTGGCGCATGAAGAATATCCAAATACCAATAAGCAGTAACATCGGGAACCAGTTAACAAAGATGCTGGCTAACAGGCTCGGCTCTTCTGGTGGCACACCTTCAACTTTTACGTTGTTGGCAATTAAATCGCTTAGTAAATCTTTATCATAAGCAGTAGGTATTAACGTGGTAAATGTTTGACCATTGCTCTTGGTACCGTTAATGACACCATTGGATTCGATTCTGACTTCACTAATTTGCCCTTGATGGATTTCATTAATAAATTTGGTGTAATCGACTTTCGCATCCGCCGTATTACCTGGGGTAAAACTTTGGAATACCGACATTAAAACAATGGCTATCACTAACCATAAAATAAGATTTTTTACCATATCACTCAACTTGAGGACCTCTTGTTAAAATAATTCTGCGATGATTTATAATGCATGTTTTACAACATAATTATAATGACCGTTATTATAAAGATTTTATTACCTAACTCTACTACAGTTTGTAACCCGTCGCCACTATATACACCTCTCTAGATCGTGCTCGAGATGACTCTGGCTTGCGGGTTCTGACCACATTGAAACATGCTTTTACATCTTTCATGTATTGTTCAAACCCTGCGCCCTGAAAAACTTTGACGACAAAGCTACCATTTTTCTTCAACACTTGATGACACATGTCTAACGCGAGTTCGACTAAATACATGTTTTTTGCCTGATCGGTTGTTTCATTACCACTAAAATTTTGCGCCATATCCGACATTACTACATCGACGTTGCGACCATCAATTTTGCTTAACAAGGCATCTAGTACCGCATCTTCACGAAAATCCCCTTGTAAAAAGGCAACGCCGGGCAACGACTCCATCGGTAAAATGTCACAGGCAATAACCTGGCCACTATCCCCTAACACCTTTACGGCGTATTCAGACCAGCCACCAGGGGCGGCACCCAAATCGACAACATTCATGCCTTTTTTAATGAGCTTGTCTTTATTGTTAATTTCTTCAATTTTAAATACCGCACGCGAGCGTAAACCTAGCTTTTGCGCTTTTTTAACATATTCATCGTCGAAGTGCTCTTTCATCCAACGCTGTGAGCTAACGGTTCTGGATTTATTCGGTTTAGACATAAAATAACTGAGATAAATTAGTAATAATGACAAGATGGCGTTAAAATGTAGGTAATTCAAGTCACTTAACCGAAATTTTTTAAATGAATCTATCTAAAAAGCAAATACAGCACCTAAAAGGTGTCGCGCACTCGTTAAAACCAGTGGTAATGTTAGGTAATAATGGTCTTACCGAGGCCGTTGTTGCAGAAATTGATTATGCCCTTGGTCATCACGAATTAATTAAAGTAAAAATTCCTACCGACGACAAAGAAGTGAAACAGCTTATTGTTGATGCGATTGTTCGAGAAACTAACTCAATTAAAGTGCAAACCATAGGTAAAACGTTAGTTATTTTCCGTCAATCAGACGACAAGAAAATTACCATTCCAAAAATTTAACTACTGGCTACTGGCAAATAGCAACTAGCAACTAGCAGTCCGCGTGAACTAAAAGTCACTATTAATTTCACACCATTGTCGCTGAAGTCAAACATGCTGCCCGTAGCTCGTTGCTTTTTTTAGCCCGCAGCTAGATTATAAATACAAAAAAACCTGCAATTGCAGGTTTTTTTAGTTTTTAATCGTTTCGATTTATTTATGTTCAACCGAGATGATTTCGTATTCAACCACGCCACCAGGCGTTTTTACTTCCACTTCTGAGTCCACGGTTTTACCAATTAAGCCTCTGGCGATTGGTGAATTAACGCTGATGCGGTTATTTTTAATATCCGCTTCATCGTCACCAACAATTTGGTAAGTCACTTCCACGTCAGTATCAATGTTAAGCAGCGTTACCGTAACACCAAAAATCACTTTGTGAGTATTTGGAATCTTAGTGACATCAATAACCTGGGCGTTACCTAACTTGCCTTCGATATCTTGAATACGGCCTTCACAAAACCCTTGCTCTTCACGAGCGGCATGATATTCCGCGTTTTCTTTCAAATCGCCGTGCTCACGTGCTTCGGCAATGGATGCGACAATTTCTGGACGTTTGGTTTGCTTTAAATACACTAACTCTTCACGTAACGCATCGGCGCCTTGAACAGTCATCGGATACTGACTCATTATTGACACCTTTTATGTAATTCTTGGATAGACGTTACGGTTGTTCTGTCATCGGCAGAATGCGCCATACAAGCCGCAAATCCTGCATTTAGTGTCGTGGTGTAGTTCGCTTTGTAACGTAATGCCGCGCCACGAATTTGTTTAGAATCTTCAATCGCTTTGCGACCTTCGGTGGTGTTAATAATGTAACTGTACTCACCATTTTTAATTCTATCGACAATGTGTGGACGACCTTCGTGAACTTTGTTTACCAAACGTACTGGCAAGTCTGCTTCGCCTAAAATCACCGCAGTGCCGTGCGTGGCATCAACCTTAAAGCCTAAGTCAATTAATTGACGGGCTAATTCGACCACACGTTCTTTATCAGAGTTACGTACCGAGATTAACGCACGACCGGTTTTCGGCAATGACACGCCGGCACCTAAGTTCGCTTTAGCATAAGCTTCTTCAAAAGTGTCACCGGTACCCATCACTTCGCCGGTTGAGCGCATTTCAGGGCCAATTAATGGGTCAGAGCCGTGGAACTTGTTAAATGGAATTACCACTTCTTTCACTGAGAAATAATCAGGAATAACTTCTGTGGTGATGCCCTGCTCTTTCAATGACGTACCAGCCATTACACGTGCCGCAACTTTCGCTAGTGGCACACTGGTCGCTTTTGACACAAAGGGTACCGTACGAGCAGCACGCGGGTTCACTTCGATTAAGTAAACTTCACCACCTTTTACGGCCATTTGGGTATTCATTAAGCCAACAACACCTAATTCGAACGCAAGTTTGGTTACTTGGTCACGCATTACGTCTTGAACTTCCTGGCTTAAACTATAACAAGGTAGTGAACAGGCTGAATCACCAGAGTGAACACCAGCTTGCTCGATGTGCTGCATAATACCGCCAACAACTACGTCGGTGCCGTCACAAATCACATCAATGTCGACTTCGATGGCATCGTCCAGGAATAAATCGAGAAGTACCGGTGAATCGTTCGATACACTTACCGCTTCGGTCATGTAACGACGTAAATCGTCTAAGTCGTAAACAATTTCCATTGCTCGGCCACCGAGTACATACGATGGACGTACGACTAATGGGAAGCCAATGGCTTCTGCTTTCGCCATCGCTTCTTCTAATGACGTTACCGTTGCGTTTTCTGGCTGCAATAACCCTAAACGGTCAACCGCTTGTTGGAAACGCTCTCTGTCTTCGGCTCTGTCGATTGCATCTGGTGAGGTACCAATAATAGGTACGCCAGCGGCTTCTAACGCACGGGCTAATTTAAGTGGTGTTTGACCACCGTATTGGACGATAACGCCTTTAGGTTTTTCAACTCTTACAATTTCTAATACGTCTTCAAACGTTACTGGTTCAAAGTATAATCTATCAGACGTGTCGTAATCGGTAGAAACCGTTTCTGGGTTACAGTTAACCATGATGGTTTCATAACCGTCTTCGCGTAAAGCCAGGGCAGCGTGAACACAACAGTAATCAAATTCAATACCTTGACCGATACGGTTAGGTCCGCCACCAATGATCATGATCTTGTCATTATCCGTTGGGTTGGCTTCACACTCTTCGTCATACGTTGAGTACATGTAAGCGGTGTCAGAGCTAAACTCTGCCGCACAGGTATCCACACGTTTGTATACCGGGAAGATTTCAGCGTTGTGGCGTTTCTTACGAATTTCAGACTCGCTCACCCCAATCACATCGGCAAGACGTTGATCAGAGAAACCTTTACGTTTCAACTGGCGCAGGTACTCTGGCGTTAAACATGATAAACCACCGGCAGAGACGTTTTGTTCTTGCTTGATGATGTCTTCAATTTGTATCAGGAACCAGCGGTCAATTTTGGTTAAGCGGAAGATATCATCAACCGTTAAGCCTAAACGGAAACCGTCGGCTACGTACCAGATACGGTCGCAGCCAGCTTCTTGCAACTCGTGCATGATTTTGGTTTTTGCGCCCGGCTTAGTAACATCAACAATAGAGTCGAAGCCGTTCATGCCAACTTCCAGGCCACGTAATGCTTTTTGTAATGATTCTTGTTGGTTACGGCCAATCGCCATTACTTCACCAACCGACTTCATTTGCGTGGTTAAACGGTCTTCGGCGCCGGCAAATTTCTCGAAGTTAAAACGAGGAATTTTTGTCACAACGTAATCGATAGTCGGTTCGAACGAAGCTGGCGTTGCGCCACCAGTGATATCGTTTGATAATTCATCAAGGGTATAACCAACCGCTAACTTGGCGGCGATTTTTGCAATCGGGAAACCGGTTGCTTTTGACGCCAATGCTGATGAGCGTGAAACACGCGGGTTCATCTCAATGATCACCATACGGCCAGTATCTGGACAAATACCAAACTGTACGTTTGAGCCACCCGTTTCTACGCCAATTTCACGCAATACCGCAACTGAGGCGTTACGCATGATTTGGTATTCTTTATCGGTTAATGTTTGCGCCGGAGCAACGGTGATTGAATCACCGGTGTGAATGCCCATCGGGTCAAAGTTTTCAATCGAACAGATGATGATACAGTTGTCGTTTTTGTCACGAACCACTTCCATCTCGTATTCTTTCCAACCGATTAATGATTCATCGATCAATAATTCGCTGGTTGGTGATAAATCTAAACCACGAGTACAGATGGTTTCAAATTCTTCACGGTTATAAGCGATACCGCCACCGGTGCCACCCATGGTAAAAGATGGGCGAATGATACATGGGAAACCTAAGAATTCAGAAGCGGCAATTGCTTCATCCATGCTGTGTACAATTTTGGCACGTGGCGTGTCTAAACCAATGCTCTTCATTGCCACATCGAAACGGCTACGGTCTTCGGCTTTATCGATAGCGTCGGCGGTTGCGCCAATCATTTCTACGTTAAATTCGGCCAGTACACCTTTGGCTTCAAGCTCAAGTGCACAGTTTAGTGCCGTTTGGCCACCCATGGTGGGTAATACCGCATCCGGGCGTTCTTTTTCAATGATGTTGCGCACCACTTCCCAGTGGATTGGCTCGATGTAAGTGGCATCGGCCATTTCCGGATCGGTCATGATGGTCGCAGGGTTAGAGTTCACTAAGATTACTCGGTAACCTTCTTCGCGCAGCGCTTTACACGCTTGTGCACCTGAATAGTCAAACTCACAGGCCTGGCCAATCACAATTGGTCCGGCACCTAATATAAGAATACTTTTTATGTCAGTACGTTTTGGCATTATTTCTACTCTATCTATTCAGTTATTGGGCTTTGCGGGCGTTAATTAAATCAATAAAATGATTAAACAACGGTGCGGCATCGTGTGGACCTGGGCTTGCTTCAGGGTGACCCTGGAAGCTAAACGCTGGCTTATCTGTACGATGAATACCTTGTAATGAACCATCAAACAATGATTTATGCGTTGCCGTTAAGTTTGCCGGCAAGTTGCTTTCATCAACCGCAAAACCGTGGTTTTGCGAGGTGATCATCACAACATCACGTTCAATATCTTTCACCGGATGGTTCGCCCCATGATGGCCGAATTTCATCTTAATGGTTTGTGCGCCACTGGCCAAACCAAGTAACTGGTGACCTAAACAGATACCAAATACTGGAATATCTGTTGCTAAAAATTCTTTAATTGCGGCAATGGCATAATCACATGGCTCTGGATCGCCCGGGCCATTTGATAAGAAAATACCGTCTGGATTTAACGCTAACACTTCGCTTGCTGGCGTTTGTGCTGGCACAACCGTTAATTTACAGCCACGGTCTGCTAACATGCGTAAGATGTTGCGTTTGGCACCAAAATCATAAGCCACTACGTGGTGTGGGAATTGATCCGGGGTTACATGGCCTTTACCTAGCTGCCAGCTGCCTTCCGTCCAAGTGTATACTTCTTTAGTAGAAACCACTTTCGCTAAATCCATGCCTTTTAAGCCTGGGAAGTTTTTTGCTTGTGCTAATGCATCTTCTTCGCTTAGGTTTTCGCCGGCAATGATACAACCGTTTTGCGCACCTTTTTCGCGTAGAATACGAGTGAGCTTACGGGTATCAATGTCGCTAATGCCTAAAATGTTATTGGCAACTAAGTATTCGCTTAAGCTTTGTTCGTTACGGAAATTACTGGCAAGTAAGGGTAAATCGCGAATGATCAGGCCTTTCGCCCAAACGTTAGCAGATTCAGCATCTTCCGTATTAGTACCGGTGTTACCGATATGTGGGTAAGTCAAAGTGACTATTTGTTCCGCATAAGATGGGTCTGTTAATATTTCCTGGTAGCCAGTCATTGCGGTATTAAATACCACCTCACCAACAGATACACCTTCTGCGCCAATTGCAGTGCCTTTAAAAATAGTACCGTCTTCCAGTACCAAGATGGCAGATTTAGTCAATTTAACCTCCATAATCTATAAAAGTATCAATAAGTACTAAGAGTTAATGCGAAAGCAACGAACCATTAGCCATTATTATGTGATTTAAGTGCCAAAACTGTATTTTTGGCAAATTCCGCGTATTTTACGTGTTACAGAGCATTTCGTCCATAACAATTTAAAAGATTTTTATAACTTAACTGCAATTAATGGTAAAAATAGGATTAAGCAGTTAAAACCAACACTTATCTATTTCAATCCAAGCACATCTTGCATGTCATAAAATCCTTTTGGTGCTTTTTTAAGCCAGCTTGCGGCGCGCATTGCGCCCAAAGCAAAAGTCATTCTCGAGGTGGCTTTATGGGTAATTTCTAAACGTTCACCAAGATCGGCAAAAAACGCGGTATGCTCACCAATAATATCGCCGGCGCGTACGGTGGCAAACCCTATGGTGTCTTTACTGCGTTCTTCGGTTATCCCTTCACGACCATATACCGCCACTTTGTTTAAGTCGCGATTTAACGTATCGGCAATCACCTGGCCCATTTTCATTGCCGTGCCCGATGGCGCATCTTTCTTGAAGCGATGGTGCGCTTCAAAAATTTCTATGTCGGTGTCATTGCCAATGGCCTTTGCGGTGATTTCCAACAGTTTAAATAATAAATTCACCCCGACGCTGGTATTTGGTGCTAAGACCACCGGGATAGCGGCACCAAGTTGCTGCAGTTCAGCGACTTCATCATCGTTAAACCCGGTGGTACCAATGACGATGGCTTTATTATTGCGGTTACACCAGGCAACGTGCGCTTTGGTTGACTCAATGGAAGTAAAATCAATAAACACATCGGCGCTAAGCAAATCATCTAAATTCGCGGTAACGAGACAACCTTTTTGCCCAAGGCCACAAAGTTCACCGGCGTCGACGCCGTTTAAACTGGAAGATTCGCGGACAAAACCACCCACAAGTTCAATACTGTCGTGCTCTAATGCCGCTTGTAATAAGTTACGGCCCATACGACCACCACAGCCTAATATGGCAACTTTTGTCATTGTTTTTGTTCTCTGTAATTAGTTAAACATTTTTGCAATACCGACTTAACAGTCGTCATTTCAAAAGTGTTTAAAGGTACGAGGTACAAGGTACGAGTTGCATATTTTATGTTATCAGATATTTTTACAACTCTGACGACGAAAAATTAAACCATCTATTCGTTAATAGACAATCTGCTTGTACCTTGTACCTTGTACCTTGTACCCTGTACCTTATTTACAAAAAAGCCGGGAATACCCGGCTTTTCAAAAATACTAGATGATAGCTAATAGCTCTACATCAAATACTAATGTTGCATACGGAGGGATTGCACCCTGTGAGCCACGCTCACCGTACGCTAAGTTGTATGGTACGTGTAAACGCCACTTTGAACCAACAGCCATCATTTGTAATGCTTCAGTCCAACCTGCGATAACGCCACCAACTGGGAATTCAGCAGGTTGACCACGATCATAAGAACTGTCAAACACTTTGCCGTCAGTAAAAGTACCGTGGTAATGAGTACGTACTGTACTTTCTGCCGTTGGTTTCTCGCCGTCGCCTTCAACAAGTACTTCAAATTGAAGACCTGATTCAGTCACAGTGATCTCTTCACGTTTAGCATTTTCAGCTAAATATGCTTCACCAGCTGCTGAAGCTTCTTTCGCATGTTCAGCTTCTTGTGCTTGTAATTTTTGTGAAACTACAGAGAAAGCTTCTTGTAAGTCTTCCTGGCTAACCTGGCTAGCTGCGTCTGCTAAAGCATCGGCTAAACCGGCTTGTACTGCAGTAACTTCAAAATCTTTAAATGGGTTGTTACGTAATTGCTCACCTAATTGGCGGCCTACGCCGTAACTAACGCGTTGTTCAATACTAGTAAATTCAGACATCTTCATTTCTTATTCGGAAAAAATTCGGCAGCAAGTTTAGCATACTCGCCCCGAATACAGTAGCGCTTTAAGGCAAAAAGTAACGACTATTTACTATTTTTTCAATGGCCGGGATTGCACGGTTTACTATTTACTCAGTTATTGTTTCTTAGCGCCTGCATCCTTAGCTTTTGGCTTGGGAATTTTCGGTTTAATACAATTCGGGGTAACTCGCCTTTGTGCGTATAACGGCTCTGTGGTTGCCAAGTTTTTACTCAGGCCATTAATCCGTGTCTGGTTTGACGGGTGAGTGGAGAAAAACTCAGGTGGTGCATCCTTGCCTTGTTTGGCCATATTCTGCCAAAGTGCCACACTCTCTCGAGGGTCAAAGCCAGACACCGCCATCAATTTTTGACCAATGATATCGGCTTCGGTTTCATGGGCACGACCATAAGGCATTAATATCCCGTATTGCACGCCCACACCTAACCCGGCCAAGATCAACGCTTTATTATCAACGTCAGATGCTGCCATTGTGGCTCCTGCTACCACTAAGCCCACTTGCGATAATTGCGTTGATGATAATCTTTCATTGGAATGCTGGGCAATAACATGGCCGACTTCATGACCAATTATCGCCGCAAGTTGGCCGGCATTTTCAGTCACATTTAAAATACCGGTATACACGCCTATTTTGCCCCCTGGCAGCGCAAAAGCATTGATTTGTTCTGAGTCAAATACGACGACTTCCCAACTGCCTTTATGAACTTTCGGGTCGACATTGGGGGTGATCGCATTGGCGACACATTGCACAAAGGCATTCACGCTTTTATCGTGACTAATGGTTTGTTGCTCTTTCATTTGTTCAAACGATTGGGCGCCCATGGTATTTAACTGACCCGGAGAGTGCAGCAACACTTGATTTCGTCCGGTAGGAGATTTAGCACAAGCGGCAAGAAGGGCGACAGACAGGCCCAGTAAAACAGTTTTTTTCATATTAGTGTTCTCAATGGTTTCTCAAATATCTGATCTTTATACAGTATAATTAAAAGCAAAATAAAATCTTAGTGTTAAAGTATAATTTAAAACCGTACCTAAGGGCAAAACAATGAAGTTAAAAACATGGTTATTCTTACCATCATTGGCACTATCGATAAGTTGTTCAGACAAGGAACAAATCGTCACTGTAGTAAAAACCAAACCACAGCCACAACTGGAAGTGATCGGGGCAACTGACGAGCCAATACATGCGTCGCTTTATCAAACGATTGATAGCGCCAGCAAAAGTTATTTCAAAATGAAGCCACAATTTGCGTCTCTGGTGGGGATCAATCAGCAAGACGCTGGCTATTATTATCATGACAAGCTCGACAATTATGAGTTAACTGCCGAGGTTGAATTTCGCAAATTCTTAAGAGCAAAAGCCAGACTGCTTAACCAAATTGAGAGTAATCACCAACAGCTTGATGAAGATAACCGAAAAGTAATGGCGAACCTGTTTCGTTTCTTTGCCGGTTCCGCCGAGCACCCTATCGGCTTTATTGATGCTTATTTTGGCCATCAGCCGTATATTATCAATCAAATTAATGGACCAATGATTGATACCCTGTATACCTTTACTGACGGACAAAAAATTATATCCCTGACGGACGCCCAAAATTATTTGCAGCGGGTAATCATGTTCGCCGAGCAAATCAAGCAAGTCGAGAAAAAATTCGTTGTTGATGCCGAGCAAGGCTGGATCCCGCCAGTTGCTATTATTCACTCTGCGCTAACTTATTTAGATGGTTACAATAAAGTCGCGGTCAAAGACAATCGAATATACACTCATTTTATTGAATCGCTAACTCCGTTAACGCAAATTAACGAAACCGATAAAAACACGCTAATAGCAAAATTACAGCAGGTGATTGCGCAAAACATCTACCCAGCTTTTCGACAGGTGAGCAAGACAGTCGCCAGTTATCAAGATAAAGCGCCAACAGGTGATGGTATTTGGGCGCAACCTGGTGGTGATCGTTTTTATCAATATTCGATTAAGTCGCAGGGCGATTCCAATTTATCGGCGGCGGAAATACATAATATTGGTTTACAAGAGGTTGTCCGTATAAGCGCCGATATGGATTCCATTTTAAACCAGCTTAATTATCAGCAAGGCAGTGTTTCTCAGCGTATTAATGCATTGGCCAAAGAATCAAGGTTTTCCTACCCGGCAACCGATGCCGGCAGACAACAAGTTATTGATGATTTAAATACTGAAATTAATCGCATCAATGAAATTATGCCGAGCCAGTTTAAAACCCCAATAAAATATCAAGTAGAGGTAAAAGCGTTTCCTAAAGAAATTGAGGAGGGTAACTCCGGCGGCCAATATAATCCACCAACGCTAGATGGGTCAAAGCCCGGAGTATTTTGGATAAACCTGAGGGATATTGAAAATTTACCCAAGTTTGATCTGCCCACCCTAACCTTCCATGAAACCAACCCGGGTCATCATTGGCAAATATCTTTGAATATGGCACAGGCACAACTGCCTGTTTTACGTAAGTTTGCCGCTTATAACGCTTACGTTGAAGGTTGGGCTTTATATGCTGAGCAAGTCGCTTATGAAATGGGCATATATCAACATGATCCGTATGCCAATTTAGGCCGGTTAAAAGCCGAAATTTTTCGGGCTGTACGTTTAGTGGTCGATACCGGTATTCACTATAAGAAGTGGACCAGAGAACAAGCCATTGATTATATGATGGAAAATACCGGCGCGCCGTTGAGTGAAGCGAAAGCCGAAATCGAGCGTTATATGGCCTGGCCTGGCCAAGCATTAGGTTATAAATTAGGCATGCTTAAAATACTGAATCTGCGCAAGCAAGCAAAAGAACTGCTCGGCGATCAATTTGATATCGCTGAATTTCATGATGTGGTGCTATTAAATGGTGCATTGCCGATGGCCATACTTGAGCAAAAAGTTAATGACTGGATAGCGAGTAAGTAAACTAGGTGCGAGGTACAAGGTACAAGGTACAAGCAGATTGAGTATGGTTCCGGGTTGGGGTAGTGTTTATTGGAGGGCTACGGGCAGGACATTTTATGTTATGATAATGCCTATCTTTCAAACTTAGTGATGTTAAAGACAATCTCTATGTTGATAGCTAATGGGATCTGCCAGCGGCTCGTAGCCCGTAGCTAAAAGCTGGGTACAAGGTGCAAGCAGTGTGGCGTTTTTATCTATTAAAGTAAACTTTTTCACTTATCTTTGAAAAATAACTTACTGAGTTAGTTGAGTAAACGCAGCTAAAACTTACATTTATATTATAAATAACATAATAATATAATGGGCGGTAAAGCCACCACTATTTACAGTGAAGATGATGAATTTCCACCTGCAAACCAGTAACAAGTCTGTATCTCGCATTACGATAGGGGAAAAACTGCTCTTGTTATTGGCACCATTTGGTCGAATGGGGCTTGGCTTATATCAATATTGTGGTTCCACTCTCACCTTAGTTATTGCTTTAATCAGTTTGGCTATGCAGATAAAACTGTCCTCCTTGTGGCTGCAAAAACATTCACAAGGACCATTGAACATTTATGGCGAAAACTGACTTGGATTAACAGTGCAGCTAAGCCAAAATCAAATCAACCAAATCAACAAGTATCGTGATAACAATGGCTGATTATTGAATATAGATAAGTATTGGAAACTACCAAATACACCAATGGCCGATGTCTTGATCTTGTAAAAACTGCTCGGCTTGTGCGCCTTGCAATAAGGCTAAGGTGGCAATGAATCCTGCCTGAATACAGTTTGGCGCAGTAACCGTGATTGATTTTGGCGCGCCAACAATCGAGTAGCCGGTTTTCGGATTTAGCACGTGTGAATAGCGTTCACCATCTTTTAGCAAAAACCGTCTCGCATCACCACTGGTTGCCAACGCGCCGCTACTGATGCTGACAACTAATGGTGGTGATTTTTCAGTGTTTGAATTGGCAAAGCCTGGGTGTTCAATACCCACTTGCCAAGGCTTGCCGTCTCGTGGCGGCGCTGATGCCGCAATATCGCCACCAAAATTAATGAGCACCGGTATTGAGGTTAGTTTTTTTGCGATTTGCAAGCTGAGATCTACCGCATATTCTTTACCAATACCACCAAAGTCAATTTCCATACCTTGGCCAAGGGCGACAGAGTTTTCCGTTAAGGATACTCGATCAAAACCAATGTATTTAAGGAGCGGCTGTATTTTATCTTGTTCAGGAATATTGTCACTACCATCAAACTTCCACGCTTTCGCAAGAACCCCGGAAGTAATGTCAAACGCGCCATCACTCATCAGGAAACATTGCCTGGCAAAGTCTAATAATTTATAGGTTTCTTCATCAATGCTAACCGGTTTGCCATTACTGGCATTTATTTTAGCGCAGGTGCTGGTGTTCAGATACCTCGAGTACTTATCTTCAATGCGCCAGGCTTCCTTAGCGACTGCCTGACCCACGTTCTTGGCAATTAGCTTATCTGTTGAGTTGATAAGCACCTCACAAGGACTTGCCATCGCGTGAAAGCGCGTAAGAAAACCAAAGTTTGTGGGTTGTATTTCAACGGTACGAGCTGGCTTGAGGGTCATCACTAAAAAGAATAATTTATCTGGACGATCAAGGCTTCAACCGATTCAAACAACTCCACATCTTGGAGAACGCCGGGTAAATCATAACCCGGATTTTCAGGGTCTTGTTGATAATATTCGATTCTAAAAGACAGCTCCTGACCATTTTTTAATGGCAAACCGTATTTAAAACCTAGGGTATAGGCATTCATCTCACCAACGCGGTAATCGGCACTTACATAACTTGGATAAGCGTCGCCTTGCTCAATAAACGGTCGATAAAATTCAGCGGCTTCTTGCATGTAATGCCTAAGGTGCGGCTCTATATAACCAGTACCAAACGGAATACGATAACGAAGCTCAAAAGTGTGCGAGCTAATTTCCCAGTCATCCCATAGATAGCGATATGAAAAATCGACAACCGTTGAGGTAAAGTGATATTTAGTTTGCCAAAATATACTGTGCTTTTGCCTGTTGTCTGGGCGTTTTTCATAGATTTGGTTTTGTACCAACCCTAAATCGTCAACCACAGATACAATTTTAAACGGGTCTGTTAAATACCCATCTACCTTAGAGAATGAATAATTAAATTGCATGATCGCCCGGCGGTTGATCACTTGCGTAAGCCCAAGCAGCACATCGATAGTGGTCTTATTATCGCTAGAGCCAATGCGTGGACGGTCATCAATCGCCGTTGTTTTTGGCTCTGGTAATATCGCTAAAGGATTTGGAATTCCCCCTTCGGGTTCAATTTCATCATAAAATGCTGCGAAACCAACCGCGACGGTGGTATTTTTTTTATTAAAATCTCGTGTCAGGCTGGCATTGAGGCCAAGCGATACATAATCATACTCTTTCGATGCATGCAGCCCGGTGCTTATGGTGTAGTCAGTAGTTAAAGGTTGCGCCCAGGATGCATTAACCTGTACCCGGGTATCTTTAAACGTATCATCGAGTGGCGTTTCTCCAGCGGGTACATCAAAAGTACCTTTTCCTGAAGGTCGGGCAAAGGTTTGAACATACGGCTGGGCCACGGCACCATTAGCGGAAGCTCCGGTTAACGAGTCTATGGTTAGCTTTAGGCTGAGAAATTCCTCATCATCAAATTCTTTGGTCGCGGCAATGATGCCTTCCACGGCAGTCACTCTATCGGTTTCACCGTAATACATTAGCGCAGTGTCAAATTGCCATTGGTTTTCTTCGGTCTGGCTTTGGGCTTTGGCATTGACTTGCCCGGTTGTGCCAAGTAAAGAGCATGTGGCCGCGGTTAACAGCGATTTTAAATTTTTTGATTTGTTTCTCGCTAATGTTTGCTGGTTTGTTTTCTGCAGTTTATTGGTTAATTGCACCCACAACCTCCACCAGCAAAACTGCGGCCGCCGCTGGAAGCTTCTTTTGAAAAGTAAATATGATCATCGAGTGCGGCATCTATCGGGGAAGCATTTAATGCCATTTCTTTGCGAGCGAGTAGATCCCTTTCCCAAGGCTCAACGCCTAAAGACGAACAACCGCTGCTCATTAACAGTACAATTAGAAGAATATTGCTTTGGAAAATTTTTTTCATAATATCGCGGACCATTTCACCTAAGATAACCATTAAAAAACAGCTAAAAGAATTTACTATTAAAATTAATATAGGCTTTTCCCATGACAATAACTAGCGAAAAAAATAATCTAAAGTAGATGACGGTTTCAAAAAACATAAAGCTGAGATGTTTACCTACAACAAATTCAAGCTATGAACCATCAGATTTCTGTCAGGTTAATTTACAGTTAAATGACCAAGAACTTTCAAAATAATAATTTTTTCCAATAAAAACAAAGTATTGAGGCTACGGCACAGTCCTTGCTGATAACCCTAGCATAAATGCGTTTAAATAAGATAAAATAAGTGAAACGGCTGATTTATCGTCAAATTTTCTAACCTTTGAAAAAGGATACAAGGTGAATTCAAAATTGGTAAGGTTATTAACAATATTGTTAGCAATATCTATTGCCAGCAACCTGTTTTTGTTAAGCCAATTAACCAAGCAAACACTGGCAACACCTGAGGGTATTAGCCGCATTGCTGCAAAGAACCGCCTTAACCAAGACAACAAAGTGCATGGTAACAACTCCAGTAAACTGACTGTTGCTAACGATGATTCGATAAATAACCGCCAAAACAGTCATCCGCAAAATGAATCTTCGCCACGGGAAAATGATGAAGCAAATATGTTGGCCGCAAAAGCCGAACAACTGTTTTTAGTGCACCAGTTTATCAGCGCCATAGAGCTTTTAGAACAATTACATGAGCTCGATGAGCACAACAGTCGATTGCTGAACGAGCGATGGCAAGCAGCAGCAAAGCAATGGTTAAACCAAGGCAAGTACAGTGTATTCAGTAATTTTATCACCGCCTACCAGAACAGATTTCCGCACCAGCAAGCTTGGCAATTACTCAAAATAGAATGGCTAAATGCAATAAATAAACCCGCGCGGGCGCTGCAAACTTACTATCTATTGATCAGTAATGCTTTTGATCGGCAAAAAGAAGATTTATGGCGATATCAGGCACATCAACTTTTTGCTCGACATAGTAGCGTCTTAAAAAATCAAAAAGCATGGCAACACTTAATTAACTTCACTACACCATTACTGGCGCATGAATTTTCTTATCCGCCTTATCAACTGGCTCTTGCTCAGGCGTACATTTATTTAGATGAGATCCCTACTGCCATTAATTACCTGGACAATGTCAAAGATACAAGCGGATACGCCACACAAATTAATGATTTAAATCGCTTAATTAACTCCTTCAGCAACGCAGAGCAAGGCATTGAATTAACCGCTGTCGATGAGCATTTTGTCGTCGATGTGATGCTAAATCAGCGGCACCAGACATCATTGCTAATTGATACCGGGGCATCAATAACGGTCATTTCAACCGAGCTATATCAGCGGCTGATAAGGTCAGATCAAATATCAGTGAAACGAGAATTAAGTATTAATACCGCCGGCGGCAATCAACAGGCCTTCTCAATTATTATCGAGCAGTTTGGGCTAGGTGATAAGGTGCTTTATGATTTTGAAGTGGTGGTCATGGACTTGACCAGTTTAGACAGTGCGGATGGCTTACTCGGTATGAATTTCTTAAAACATTTTCAATTTGAAATTGATCAACAACATGCCTTGTTATTCCTTTCGCCCCGTTAAGAAATAACATCGGTCTACATTAATATTTAGTCAACTCATCCTGTTGCAAATTGGCATGGTATTAAGCGGCTTGCTGCTGCCCTTTCTCTGTAGGTTTAACCACCGCTGATTGAAAGTTATTGTCGGTCGGCAGTTGCGGAATATTTGCCACTAGTGCTTGTGATTCTTGCAACAGCACGCTTTTCATTAGTTGCGAGTCAATATATTTCGCAATTGCTGCTAACAATAAACTGAACAATGGTACATATAGCAAGCTGGTAAAGATTGACCATGGCAATGTCTGCATGGCGACAATTGGTAAAATCACGATTGCGCTAGTAATAACTCGGTATAAGGTAATATTGTTGCGGTTGATCATCTTTATCTCCTAACAACTGTTTAACGTGTGTCGATAAGATAAAGATTAGTGAAATTTGTTCATTCTGACAAAAGTATAATATTCACCACATAGGTGAATATCATTCACCTATTTGCAAATCATTAATTCAATTACCCTAAGACCAACCGGGTATAAATATGTTTAAGTTAATAGCGCCGGCGATTTTTCTAGCCAGTCTAAAAAGCAATGAATTTCATGACGCTGTTTATCCTCTTTGCGGTATACCGCATACAAGGACTGCGGGAATGGTAACGTACGGTCAAACGGATTTACCACAAGTTTACGCTCTAGTAATGTATTCTCAATGGGCAACATAGCCAACGCTAAGCCCAAGCCCTGCTCTGCGGCTTGCAATGAGGTGTCGTAGTTACTGAACGTGAGTTTATGCTCTGATGAGAAATTTTTAATGCCAAAACCAAACGCCCAGGTTTTCCATATATTATCCATATTTGACAAATCAATTAGCGGCACATCATTGAGTTGCGATATATTATTAAGCTGGTATTTTTCGGCAAAGTCTGCAGAGCAAATTGCCACAATTTGGATATCGGCCAATCTTCTCACTTCTACCCCTTCCCATTTGCCGTCGCCTATGCGTATTGCCAGGTCAAAATCTTCATAGCGCAAATCGGCTACCTTCATCCCCGTTTCGATACGAATGTCTATATCTGCATGGGCTTGCTGAAAAAGGCCTAATTGCGGGATAATGACATTGGATGCCATGGTTGGAAAAGTAGATATTTTTAGGGTCGGTGATGAAAATTGGTTGCTGATCTTTTTCGTCCCTTGCTCAAGTAAAGCCAAAGATTGTTGCACGTATTGCAGATACACTTTTCCGGCAGGATTTACTTGCACCCCACGGGTTTTCCGAATGAACAACTCAAAACCAATAAACTCTTCCAAGGCTTTTATTTGATGACTTACCGCTGACGGGGTAATAAACAGTTCCGCACTGGCAAGCTTGAAGCTTTCAAGCCGAGCCGCGGCCTCAAAAATACTGAATAAATGTAATGCTGGTAGTTTTCTCGACATAGTTTAAGATAGTCTTAACAATTCTAATTCACCCTTAGTATAAGTGAATTAAATTAATTCAACAGTAAAAATTACAACATACTCTAAAGGTGTTTTATGACCGAATTTACTCCTTACTCTGCCTTAATAGGCGGAATATTGATTGGCCTGGCGGCATTATCATTAATGCTGTTAACCGGTAAAATTGCCGGTATTTCGGGTATATTCTCCCAACTAATTAGTCAATTGCCAATAAAGTTAAGCTGGCATGTGTATTTTATCCTGGGGCTAATTATTGGACCGGTATTCGCCTCGCCACTGGGTTTTACTCTTCCGCAAACCATCGATTTAAGTTGGACCGCTATTATCATTGGCGGATTTTTAGTGGGTTTTGGTTCTCGATATGGTTCAGGTTGTACCAGTGGCCATGGAATTTGCGGCATTGGTCGCTTTTCGAAACGCTCAATTGCTGCCACGGTTACCTTTATGACGAGCGCAATCGTCACTGTATTCATTATTCGTCATGTTATTGGAGCTTAACCATGAATAATTTAATTGCGCTGATATGTGGCTTAGTCTTTGGTTTTGGGTTAACCATTGCGCAAATGGTTAACCCCAATAAAGTTCTCAACTTTTTAGATCTTTTTGGCTACTGGGATGCCAGTTTGGCTGTTGTTATGGGTGGCGGCGTTATTACTTACATCATCGGTTATCAACTGTTCATTACAAAGATGAAAAAACCATTATTGGCCGAAATATTTAACCTCCCAACCAATGCGGTTATCGATAAAAAATTAATTATTGGCTCAACAATTTTTGGTATTGGCTGGGGAATTGCTGGCATTTGTCCGGGCCCTGCAATTGCCAACATAACGGCAGCAAATGAAAAAATATTGGTGTTTATTTTACTCATGGTGGTTGGTATGTTGCTGGCACAGAAAATAAAAAAGCGATAATTTGCTATTTTATTTATCGTAAATGAGTGCTGTTGATAAGTTGATCAAAGTAGTTATTTAACAACCCCGCTTTAAATACGGACTTAGGGCTTTCACTTTGACTTTCATGTATTAATCTAGCACTAAGTCAATATAATTTAACAAGCCCTTACGTTCTTTGCCTTTCCCGTTAACTCAGCATTAATTATGACGAATAATTAAGTTCTTGGTTATTTTTAATTGTACAACTTTGCTGCAGAGCCTAGCACTAAAGACCTGTAGTGCCATACAACATATTGACGGATAATGCACCTAAATAAAAATCTATGCCAATTTTTTATCGTTACTTTTGTTGTCGGCGATAAAATCGCAACAAATTAAAAACCATTGACAGCACTTTTTTAGTATAACAGCCATTCATATTTTGTATTTTCATGCTGTTATAACTGCTCAACCAGTCTGTGGATAAGTCTGTTAGCAACATTGTAACCCCATATGTATTAAGCATTGTAGAGAAAGTGATGGTTTACAATTACAGAATTCTGCAAGATTACACGGCGGTTACAGTTTTATTACAGTCAACATAATTGCAAATTTAAAAGTTTTGCACAGAATCAGTGGATAACTTTTGGCACCCCTTATTCTTATTGCCCTGATTTTTTGCAAGCACTTTTTTTAATATTTTCGATATTTTTTTAAGAACATTTTCCTTATATTTTTTTGCATGAAAATGTTAATCTTTACTACTTATTGGTATAAAAACATTTCAAAAGAATAGATTTAGATGAAGACAGCGTTAATATTTGGTGCTAACGGTTTAACCGGCAAGGCTTGTTTAATGCAACTGTTAAATAACCACAATTACCATAGTGTGCTTATTGCCGTTAGAGCACCTATTGCCTTACAACACCCAAAATTTAAGCAGCAGGTAATCAATTTCAACAATATTGAACAATATGCGCAGCTATTTAACGTAGATGAAATATTTTGCTGTTTAGGCACAACCATCAAAAAAGCCAAAAGCAAAGGAAACTTCGCCCGTATTGACTATCAATTAGTGAAAGATATCGCTCAACTGGCTTGCGCAGCAAAGGTTAAACGTTTTCTGGTGATTAGCAGCCTTGGCGCCAATGCGAACTCGAAATCGTTTTATAGCGCGACCAAAGGGAAAATGGAAATGGCGGTGAAAACTTTCAATATTGCTCAATGTTATGTGTTTAGACCGAGTTTGTTATTAGGCGAGCGAGAAGAGTTTCGTCTGGCTGAACGAATGAGTGCGCTGTTATTCAAGTTGATTGGTTTTATCTTTATCGGCCCATTGGCAGCGTTTAAACCAATTAAGGCCGCCGATGTGGCAAAAGCAATGATAACAGTTGCTAATCAACCTAACGATGGTGCGGCTTTTACCGTAATAGAGAACCAGAAAATTCAGGCAATTGCGAATTCATCGTAACTTTACGGCTGAATTCGGATTACGAATTATATTCTAATAATACCGGAACAATCGATAAGACTAGCAGTAATGCCATAGTCACATTAAACCTGCGCTGATATTTCTCTTGCTGTAATACCTGCTTCATCCCTGCACCAAAATAAAGCCAAGTACCAACGCATGGAAATGCAACCGCTAGAAAGGCAAAACTGATCAAACTCACCTCAAATAAAATACTGCCCGACACACTGGTAAATGCCGCAATGGCACCTGTCGCCATTACCCAGGCTTTAGGGTTTACCCATTGAAATAAAAATGCTTGGATAAAGGTAAAAGGTTTAGAGTTTTTTCCTTCCAGTGTGTTTGGGTTGGCATTAGCAATTAACCATGAAAGATACAACAGATAAGCGATGCCCAACACTTTTATGATTTGGTGAATAAACGGATATTGCTCAAACAGCACACCAAAGCCTAAGCCGACGATTATCACCATAGTTGGGAAACCAAGGCAGATTCCAAACAAATGTGGCAAACTATTTTTCACACCATAATTTAACCCTGAGGTCATGATCATAACGTTATTTGGCCCGGGGGTAATGGTGCTGGAAAAGGCGAAAAGCAGTATTGTTAGAAATAATTCCATAAATTAGGCGCCATGGCGTTGAAGTAAATCTAGCATATTTTGTTCGGTCAGCACTTTTACCCCTAAAGCATTTGCTTTCGTTAATTTTGAACCCGTTTTTTCGCCAGCAACCAAATAATGGGTTTCGCTGTAAAACTCAAAAAACAAAGATATTTGCCTAAGCCTAAGGTATTTCTCCAGTTTCAATTAAACAAAGAAACTGCTTTTCATTAAGAAACTGAACACCCTGAGCTTCTGCCTTTTCAATTTTTTTAGGGCCTGCATTTTCACCTCCACAAAGAAAATCAAGTCTTTTAGTCACTGATGAAACAACTTTAAAACTCCTTTGGTCCGCAATTTCAACTAACTCTTGTTTCTTACTTATTCCGAAGCCAGTAAAGCAAACTTGTAATCTTGTATCTTGAGCTTTTTTACTTCTAAAAGAATAAATTAATTTCCACGCTTCTGAATCAGATAATTCAGAGATGGCATCTCTATTTAAATCTGTTTTCGATAATAAAATCATTGTTGGTTTTTCACTTGCCATAATTTTCCTTTTTACACTATTTAAAAACCATTTTGTTCCAATAGGTTTAAAGCTTTTGTATCATCAATTATATTAATTCCAAGAGCTTCAGCTTTAGCTAATTTACTACCGGCTTTTTCTCCGGCAATTAAGTAATCTGTTTTAATAGAAACACTTGAGGTAACTTTAGCTCCGTGAGCTTCAAGTAGTTTACCTAATTCACTACGTTTAATACTTTTCATTGTTCCAGTAAGTACAAAAACAAGCCCTTCTAGCCCACCAACATCACTTGTATCTTCTTCAGATACATTTACTAAATCTAATTTATCAATACTACTCTGTATATCGTTAACCATTACTCTAAAATCAGACTCTTTAATTTTATCTAAAACTGAATTTCTGATTGATAAAGATAGTAATTTGTTATTTTCATTTGTAATAGATAAGAATCTTTCATAATTCAACTCTAATAAATCATTCAAATCTAATAAGCGGCTAACTAGTGCTTTAGATGCTATTTCACCAACCTTTAAGATTCCTAATTTGTGTATAATTCGCCATTTTTCATTCAAAACTTTACTAGCAAAATTATAAGATACTTGATGTTCATCACTTATAGTTATAATTTCATCAAATTTAAACTTATCTAAGACAATGATGTTATGTTTATCATTGAAAAATTCAAAAACCTCTTTTGCTGTTTCATTTCCAACATCTGAAATGAAAGACAACAATATAGGGTGACATTTTCTTATTGAATTTAAGGAACCCAATTCTTTAGCTAAAGATTTAGATGTTGAATCACCAACATCAGGGATTCCAAGTGAATAGATAAAGCGATCTAAAGTAATATTTCTTCTATTTTGAATGGATTCAAATAAATTCTTTGCGGACAATTCTGCAAAACCATCTAAAGATAAAAAGTCTTCTATTGATAATTGATATAAATCAGCTGGCGATGTAACCAATTTACTTTCAACTAACTGTTCTACGATTTTATCGCCCAAACCTTCTATATCAATGCCTTTACGAGATACAAAATGAATAATTGATTGAACTAGTTGTGCTTTACATGACAATCGACCGACACATCGAAAAGTTGCCTGAGAAGACGATTCAGATTCTTTTGTTTTAAAATGATGTACTTTTTCTACACGTTCAACTTTTGAATTACATTCAGGGCAATTTGTTGGAAAAATAATATCTTTCGAATCTACAGGTCTTTCGTTCAAAACAACCCCTGTAATTTGCGGGATCACATCCCCTGCTCTGCGGATGATCACCGTATCTTTAATTTTTAAACCGAGGCGGTTTATCTCATCCTGATTATGCAAAGTGGCATTACTCACCGTAACACCACCCACAAATATCGGTTTTAATCGAGCAACGGGTGTAATAGCGCCAGTACGGCCTACCTGAAATTCAACATCTAAAAGCTCGGTTAATTCTTCCTGTGCGGGGAATTTATAGGCGGTCGCCCAGCGCGGCGCTCTGGCGACAAAACCCAAGATTTGCTGGGCGCCAATATCGTCAACTTTTAATACGGTACCATCAATTTCATAACTTAACGCATCACGACGGTTAAGTATGTCCTGATAGAACTCGGCACAGCCGCTTTGATCGGCGAGCAACTTGATTTCTGGGCAAACGGGTAAGCCTAGCTGTTTAACCTGCATTAACCGTTGGTAATGACTATTGGCCAGCCAGTTTTCATCGTTAACAAAACCTAAACCATAGGCATAAAATGCCAAATTACGTTTCGCCGTTATCTTTGAATCGAGTTGACGCAATGAACCGGCCGCAGCATTGCGCGGGTTAGCAAAGGTTTTTTCATCATTGTTAATGGCTTTTTCATTTAACGCATCAAAACTGGCTTTCGGCATAAACACTTCGCCGCGAACTTCGAGAATTTCTGGATAGTTTTCACCACGCAGCTTTAAGGGTATACAGCCGATGGTTCTAACGTTTTCGGTAATGTTTTCACCGGTTTTACCATCACCACGAGTTGCCGCTTGCACTAAGATGCCTTGTTCATATCTCAGACTAACAGCCAAACCATCAAGTTTTGGCTCTGCACAAAATTGAATGTGTTGCCGATCAGCAAGCTTGTCGGTAATACGCTTAACAAACGCTTGCCATTCTTCTTCACTAAACACATTATCCAGCGACAACATCGGCATTTGATGTTCCACCTGGCTAAATGATTTTAATGCTTCACCACCAACTTTCTGGCTCGGAGAGTCTAATGGCATTAAATCAGGATGCGCTTGTTCGAGTTCTTTTAATTGACGCATTAATCGGTCGTAATGAGCATCAGGTACGGTTGGGTTATCTAACACATAATACTGATGATTGTATTCGTTAAGTTGTTGACAAAGTTCACTGATTTGTTGTTTTGCTTGCATTGCATCTGCCATTTAAATTTTGCTATTTAAGATAATGAATTGGGAAGAAAAAGCCCCCAAAAGGAGGCTTAAACGGTTTACAAAGGTCGAGGTTAATAACCGGCTAGCCGTGCCTTGCGATCAAACTCTCTAATTTTACTCAAATAATGTTGCTCGGTTTGCTTGGTCATTACGCTACGCTGGCCATCGAGCACTTGCCCGCCAAATTCATTCGATACTTGTTTTGCTGCAGACAGCATTTGTTTGAATACTTTTGCCGGATCTCCGGCATTTGGCAAAGTCATAAATAAGGTTATCCCTTTGCTGGCAAATCTTTCCATATTGTCCACATCAAACGTACCTGGATTCATCATATTGGCAACCGAGAACGTAATGTCACCATTACCAGCATTATCCTGATGGCGATGAAAAATGTTCATCTCGCCAAACTTTAACCCTAGAGTTAAAAAGCAAGGTAATAACTCCGCACCAGATATCTGTTGATTTTCGCTTACTACCACAGAAAGTGCTAATACTTCTTGCTCTAATTCGACTTTTCTCGCGCTGTTGGCCCGATCAAAATCCATTTCTAATTGATCACGTTTTAATTCTGCACGAGTCTTTCTTGTAACCGCCGGTTTGTTCTTTGCCGCCTTGTTCTTTACCACATTAATTTTTGGCTTTTCAGCAGAGGCATCAACGCTTTTGCTCTCTCTGGGCTCAGCGCCAACGGCAGTTGCAAGCTCGGGCTCAACATTGGCATCGTATTGGGCGTCGTCTATTGCTGAAATTGACGGTAAATCATCAACGACATTACCAGACTTCGCATCAACGTTAGCCTGGCGAGTCGCTTCTTTATTGGCCAATGGTTTCGAATGTGTTGTATCTTGTTTGGCTACTGACTTTGGCTGGCTCACTACCGACTCATAAACAACCTCTTCTTGCTGAACTTCGGCAAATACAGTATCGACATCATCATGTTCAGCAATGAAGGGGGCCTGCTCAGCCATTTGCTCTTCGGCTATTGGCGGCGGCGTATTGGCAATAATATCGGCAGTTTGTTCGGCGGTAGGCTCAGCAATATCGGCAGACTCTAAATTCACCGATTTCGGACGGCCAACACCGTCTTGATCAAAGCCATGACTATCAAAATTACGATTTTGTACATTCTCTTCGTCTTCAAGCGGCTGTTCCGTGACCTTTGCCGTTTTTAACTTATAAGGGTTTTTTCCGCCCTTATGAATTTTCTTGCGCCCATGAAAATAGATACCAACGATAACGATGGCACTTATGATGATTAAAATGAGTCTAAAATTAACTTCCATTACCAAGCCTGCTTTTTTGCTTTTTTTCAGGTTATACCAATTTGGTATCAAACTGCTTCTGCCATGGCAACCGCCTCATCAATATCAACAGCAACCATACGTGAAACTCCAGGTTCATGCATGGTAACTCCGGTCAAATGTGAGGCCATTTCCATCGCGATTTTATTATGACTTATATAGATAAACTGCACTGTTTTTGACATTTCTGCAACTAAATTACAGAAACGGCCAACATTGGCATCATCTAAAGGAGCATCCACTTCATCTAGCATACAAAACGGTGCCGGATTGAGTCTAAAGATTGCGAACACTAATGATAATGCGGTTAGCGCTTTTTCACCACCAGAAAGTAAGTGAATTGTGCTATTTTTTTTGCCCGGTGGTCTCGCCATGATGGTTACACCGGTATCGAGTAAATCTTCACCAGTTAAATCAAGGTAAGCACTGCCGCCGCCAAACACTTTCGGGAATAATACTTTTAAATCATTGTTCACCTGATCAAACGTGTTTTTAAACTTTACCCGGGTTTCTTTATCTATTTTATTTATTGCCGATGCTAAAGTCGTTAATGCCGACTCCAGATCGCTATTTTGTTGATCTAAAAACTCTTTGCGCTCAGATTGCACGGTAAATTCATCAATCGCGGCCAGGTTTATTGCCCCTAATTGGGAAATACTTTTATTCACTCGTGCTAGTTGAACCTGCCATTGTGACTCTTTCGCGTCAACAGGTAGAAAGGCTAATACCTGCTCGAGTTGTTGCTGCATTTCTGCAAGTTGCTCTAACGCGGTTTTAGCGCGTACATGATAACTTTCGGCGTCAACGTGTAATTGCGATAACTTATCTCGTTGCGCGGTTATGGCAGCCATTAATCGTTGCTGGCCGGCATTAAATTCATCAATGCAGGCATTCGATTTGGCTAAATCGCCATTGATCTGCTGTTGCTGTTGATTGAGTAACGAATTTTTTTGCAATAATTGCTGTAATTGCTGCTCATCATTTCGAATCGGCAATTCATTGTCTTGCTCACAGACAAGCAGTTCTTGTAACTGTACATCGAGTAAGTTTTGTTGTTCTTTATCACGGCGGATCACCATGTCTATCGACGCCTGTTCAGTTTTTGCTTTTTCAAGTTGTAATTGCAACTGATGATTATCATGCGTTAACTGTTTGTGTTTGGCCTGGAGAGCAATTAATAACGCATTTAATGTTTCACGCTCTTGTTGTAACATCTCACCAGTATTAGTTTCACTACGCTGTGTAGTCGCAAAGCCGCATTGTTCCGCTAATAATTGTTCATAACGCACCAGTTCATCTGCAAGCGCTTGCTGCTGCATTGCCAACTCATCATTAACACCAAGCACCTGGTGTTGTTTTAATGAATATTCTTGTTCACTGAGCTTGCTTTGCTGCTTAAGTTGCTCAAATTTTCGTTGCTGTTCGCTTAGTTGCTGCTTGCCGTCATTTACTTGCTGCTGTAATTGTTGGTATTGGCTTTCATATTGCAGATAACAGTGCTGCTGATCATTCACTTGTTGTTGTTTGCTGACAATATCCCGGCTTAAATTTTTAATTTGATGATTGCGTTTTAATGCACCGCTTTGTTCTGCAACGATGCCTTTTTTCAACCAATTGTGGCCACGCCAAACACCTTGCGGGCATATTACCGATTGCTGCGGACCCAAGGTTCTTGCTATCTGCAGTGCCTGTTTTTCACTTTCGGCAACGATAATATTATTCAGTATGCCAATAAAAGGGTGCTCCCCCTCAATGAGTTGCGCCAATGTGTCAGCTTTAGCGGTGACGGCCTGATCGTGCTCAGAGAATTTACATTGGCTTATCATTAAGCCAACGTTTAGATCCAGCGAATTGGGTAATCTATCCAAACAGGCGGCTTGTAACCATTGGCCGAGGACCATTTCGACTGCCGTTTCCCAACCGGGTTGTACCGTCAATTGATCGATTAAATTGCTCGAACTATTAAAGCCTATTTGTTCCAGGTAGCGATGTTGATTTTTTTGCCAGTGTGCTTGTTGAGAATTAACTTCCAGCAGGGTTTGATGTTTGGATGTCAGGGCTTGTAGTTCTTGCTTACTGGTTTGAGCTGCAAATTTTGCTTGCTCTTTTGTGCTCGACAATTGTTCAAACTCTTTAGTCTGCAATTTAAATGCGCATTCAGAGTCTGTCACGGTAGACGCTTGCTCTGAGACCTGCTGTTGCAACTCATTTACTTCAGCTTGCAAGGTCTCAAGGTTATTTGCCGCCAACTGTGCTTTCAATGAATCTATGCGTTGTTCCGTTTTGCTCATCAAGTTACTTGCGGCAGCAATGTTCGCCTTGCTCAAATTAAGCTTATTGGCAGATTGTGATTGCTCTTGTTGATAACTGTCCCAATGATGTTGCCATCCCTGTTGGCGATGCTGAACATCATGAAGCTTGTCTGCCAGCTCATTCAGTTGCAGGTTAGTGTCATCAATCTCTGGCACTATGTTTTCTATCTCAGCAACGAGATCTTGCTGTTTTTCACTCTCATGATCTACATGGTCTTTAATACGTTGCTGGTTTTGTTTTAACCGTTCAACGTCTTGCGCAAGCACTAACTTACGTTGTTTGGCATGCTTGATATTTTGTTCTAAGCGGGTAATTTCGGTGGTAAGAACGAGTTTTTGTTGCTGCAAATTATCAAGTTCATCGCTACTTTCATCTTGCACTTTTCTTGCTTGAATGATGGATAATTCTGCCTGACGTTGCTTGGCGACGAGTTGGTCGAGCGTTTTTTCCAGCAACAACTGTTGTTGATTAAATTTTGCCAGTTTGTCCTGGCAGTGTTGCCATTTGAGTACGGTTAACTCTGCCTTTAATTTGCGTTCGCTTGTTTTTAATTCTTTAAAACGGACTGCGGCTTGCGACTGACCGTGCAGTTTTTCCAGTTGAACCGCCAATTCCTGGCGTATATCGGCCAGACGAATTAGGTTTTCCCGAGTATGACGAATGCGGGTTTCGGTTTCCCGACGACGTTCTTTGTATTTGGAAACGCCTGCCGCTTCTTCAATAAATATTCTTAAATCTTGTGGTTTTGACTCAATTAACTTTGAGATCATGCCTTGCTCAATAATGGCGTAACTTCTCGGCCCTAACCCGGTGCCTAAAAAAATGTCAGTAATGTCTTTACGGCGGCATTTACTGCCATTTAAAAAGTAAGTATTTTGCGAGTCGCGATTCACCAGTCGGCGTATCGAGATTTCGGTTCGGGCGGCCATTGAACCTTGAATGCGATTGTCGGTGTTATCAAATATCAACTCAACACTGGCTTGACCGACCGGTTTTCGGCCAGTTGCGCCATTAAAGATAACATCGGTCATGCTATCGCCACGCAGGTTTTTAGCCGAGCTTTCGCCCAACACCCAACGCACCGCATCGATAATATTGGATTTTCCACAACCATTGGGGCCAACAATTGCCGTCATCTGTTGTGGAAATGGCACGGTAGTGACATCGACAAAAGATTTAAACCCAGCTAATTTGATCTGTTTTAAGCGCATTGATTATTGTATTTATGATTATTTTGAATTTATTATCGTTTTTATAATAATACTAATAAAATTTAGTTTATTATTGAATCACTGCCACGGTTCTGAGTTGACGACAAACTTAATGACATTACTATCATACCAATTTGATTAACAATGAGCAGATATTTGTTCAACTTGGTATAGAGCCACTTTAGCAAAGAAACACATGCTTTGTAACATTGAATGGCTATATATTTGCGCTCAAGTTCAATATACTAACTCAAGAAAAAAAAATTAAGGATTATGGATGACAGCTAGCTTTCAGCAACCAATCGCCCAATCGGGTGCTGGTTATTTTATGCAAGGATTTAAACTGATCAGAACACCGGGGATCCGCCGTTTTGTGTTTGTTCCCTTACTGGTAAATTTCATTCTTTTTGGCAGTGCTTTCTATTACCTTAGTAGCTATATTTCTGAGCTGATCATTGCCTTTGAAAACTGGTTACCAGAAAGCTTAGCCTGGTTAACTTACATCGCAGAGCCGTTATTGTACATTACCGCGCTGATCTGCTTTTCTTTCTTGTTTTCAACCGTCGCCAACTGGATAGCGGCCCCTTTTAATGGATTATTGAGTGAAAAAATAGAACAGCATTTAACCGGCCAATCCATCGGCGGTGGCGGTTTAGCCGATGTAGTGAAAGATATTCCCAGAACTTTAACCCGAGAATGGCGCAAGCTAATGTATTACCTGCCGCGAGCCATTGGCTTTTTTCTGGTGCTTTGGATCATTCCGGTATTTGGGCAAGTGGTTTGGCTGGCGTTTGTTGCCTGGATGATGGCGGTGCAATATTGTGATTACCCTTTTGATAATCACAAAATAGGCTTTTTAGAAATGCGCTCAAAACTTACTGAGCACAAAGGTAAATGTTTTAGTTTCGGTTTAACCGTGACTTTGTTTGCAATGATACCGATAGTCAACTTAGTGTTGATGCCAGTCGCTATTTGTGGTGCAACGGCTATGTGGGTCGATCATTACCGCCGAGATTATTGCTAGAAAAGGTACAAGGTACAGGATACGGGGTACAAGGTACAGGCAGTCTGCACAGTTGACTAGATGGTGTAGATTTAATAGGTAAGCTGAAAGCAACTGGCTACGAGCTGCGGGCAGTCTGCATTAGCGATCGAAATAGCGATTGTCTTCACCACCGCTAAGTCTGAGAAGGTAGGCAATCTCTTGCCATAAAATATCCTGCCCGTTGCTCGAAGCTCGAAGCTCGTAGCTCGTAGCATTTTCAAGAAAAATAACCCTATCCTCAAATTTTACCCGATCTGCCTGTACCCTGTACCTTGTACCTTGTACCTTGTACCTTGTACCTTGTACCTTGTACCTCATTTCAAGCTACTGGCTACGAGCTGCGGGCAGTCTGCATTAGCGATCGAAATAGCGATTGTCTTCACCACCGCTAAATCTGAGAAGGTAGGCAATCTCTTTTCATAAAATATCCTGCCCGCTGCTCGTAGCTCGTAGCTCGAAGCTCGAAGCTCGAAGCTCGAAGCATTTTCAAGAAACATAACCCTATCCTCAAATTTTACCCGATCTGCTTGTACCTTGTACCTTGCACCTCATACCTTACACCTAGTTTATATAGTCAATACGACGCATGGCAACATAGGCGATAACAGCACATAAAAGGCCCATAGTGACGAGCGTAAAGGGATACCCCATAAACTCGGTAAGCACACCGAATAACAAGCCACCCAATGCTCCACCGCCAATATTTATGGCACCCCATAAACTCATGACCCTGCCTCGATAAGCACTTGCCACTGATACCTGAATAAGTGACTGGGTTCCTACTCCGCACACCGTGGCACAAAAACTTAAACCCGCGACTATCAGTAAGCCTAGTTCAAAACTACTGGTATAACTGAACCCTATCAACAGTAAACCTGAGGCAATCGCTGCGATGCGCATGGCTGACAATAAGCGCTCGGCACCAGCGGATGACAGCAATAAACCCGCAATAATAGCGCCAATTCCAGCCGCCGAATTCAGCCAGGCTAAGGCTTCCACACCCCGGTCGTAGAGTACATCAACTAATGCCGGTAAAATCTCTAACAAGCCCCGACCTAAAATAGCAGATACCGCAATAAGCATTAACAAACGCAAGATCAGGTCCGAATTCAGGGCGTAATTAAACCCAGCCTTTATGTCCATAAAAAAGGTAAATTGCTCTACCCCAGATGCCTTCTGACTGTCATCGAGTTTTAACAGTAATAATACCAGGATTAGCGGTATATAGCAGGCGGCAACCACCGCCAGTGCGGTGGCATTGCTCTCATGTTTAATCAGCAGCCCGGCAATAACTGGCCCAATAAAACGCGAGGTATTGTATAAAATTGCATTGATGGCCACGGCCTTAGGCATGTTCTCAATACTGACCAATTCAGGCACTAAAGACAGTCGTATCGACTGATAGGCACTATTGGCCACGCCTATTAGCAGGGCAAAAAACAACAGTGTCAGTTCACTCACTAACTGTTGCCACACCAATAAGGATAATAGTAGCGAGATCAGAGCAAGTAGTGCACTGGTGATAACGGCCGCCTGGCGACGATTAATGCGATCTACCATCACCCCAAACAACGGCCCCACTAAAATCGTTGGGAAGAACATTAAAAAGGCCAACATCCCCAACCAGCTTTCAGAATGGGTTTGATCCCACATCATCCAGCCCAGAGTCATGCGCTGAATCCAAATACCCTGAGTAGAAAATATACTGCCACACAAATAGGTAAGGTAATTACGTTCAGTAAAAATAGAGCGCTGCAATTGCTGTTATCCTCTACACCGTTATCTTCTAAAAATCGGCCATCATACAGTAAAACTACACCGGGCAATATCAAATTAATACCGGCCTGGAGGCGTAGAATGCGCTGCACACCACAGCCATATTGAAAACCAGGTAGCTACAACAAATAAACTTATCAGACCATTAAAATTACTCATGACTAAGCCCTCCCCCACGACTTTACACGACCTCGGAGTCCCAGTAGCATACCGGCATTGAACAGCACACTCCAACATAGTAAAAGGCACAACCAATATGTCAGATAACATCAATTCCATTACTCAACAAATTGAAATTAAATTTAATGAAATAGAGAGCAAAATTTTCTCTGGCAATATGTTCTCTCAATGGAGAGGCTCATTTGAACTAAAAAAAGTTTACTTAAAAAAAGAAAACGCCGACATTAAGTGCGATCTCGACATTAGGTTAAAGCACTGGCCAGAGGGTATTTCAGTCAAAGTATATAAGCACAAGGCGTTGGCAGTTCTGCCCTATGTAAAAGATCGACAGATTTGCAAAGACCACCTAAATACCGAGCCTACACCTTGTAAGTTCTGGAAGGATGCCTTCTACTTCTCCCTGATGACAAACCTCGATCAAGGCCGCTATGTCCTGTTAGAGGGCAATGATATGTCTGACGAAGATACCCACACCTGCCTGGGCAAGATAAAAATGCATATTGAAGAAATCAATGGCATTTTAGCGACAGAATAATTCAAGGAGGTTGGAGGTACAAGGTACAGGGTACAAGGTACAAGGTACAAGGTACAAGGTACAGGGTACAAGGTACAAGGTACAAGGTACAAGGTACAAGGTACAGGGTACAAGGTACAAGGTACAGGGTACAAGGTACAAGCAGCCTGCACCGACGACTTGATGGTTTAGATTAAATAGATAAGCTGAGAGCATGAGGGAAGGTACAGGATACAGGGTACAAGCAGCCTGCACTGATGACTTGATGGTTTAGATTAAATAGATAAGCTGAGAGCATCGGACCACGAGCTTCGGGCAGATAGCATGAGGGAAGGTACAGGATACTGGGTACAAGCAGCCTGCACTGATGACTTGATGGTTTAGGTTAAATAGATAAGCTCAGAGCATCAGGCTATGGCTCTATTTTTCAAATACCGACTTTGATTCATATTTAACTATCTGCTCTGATATGATCAAAAAAGCCCCAAGTATGTATTGTAAACAAACTTGAAGCCTCAACAATGCTGCTTGTACCTTGTACCTTGTACCTCGTATCCTAGAGATTATGCTCTCGCTGCATCCGCGCGGCGAATGCTTTAGCAAACAAGGGGGCTGAGTTTTCGTCCATATTAAAATACAACGATGGCTCAATCAGCTCGGCTTCCATCATCGCAAAATGATCACCGTTACGAACAAAATCCACTCGTGCATACATTGGCAAGACGTTTAGTTGCGCAACGGCATGTTCTGCCTGGGCTATTAACATCGGCTCAGGTTCAATTAATTTTATTTCTCCGCCGTGCTCTTCCTGTACCCGAAAGTCATCGTTTTTTGGTGTTTTTAAAATGCTATGACTGTACACACCATCAAAATAAAAACACGAATACTCGCCTTCTTTTTTGATCTCTTCCATAAACGGTTGCACCATAAAATCACCATTGATGAACGCTTGTTCTAGTTGCGACTGAAACTGCTGATAGTTGTCAATGGTCAGCCAGAAAGTGTTGTCAGCACCCGCACTGACACAAGGTTTAAGCACAATCTGATCCGTATTAAAGGCACAAAAGTATCGTGATATTTCAGCAAAATCGAAGTCGTCTTTCCAGATGGTGGGGACGATGTTGACTTGTTTGTCGG
Organism: Thalassotalea sp. ND16A; assembly: GCF_000764205.1. Lineage (GTDB taxonomy): Bacteria > Pseudomonadota > Gammaproteobacteria > Enterobacterales > Alteromonadaceae > Thalassotalea_A. The sequence continues at coordinate 190,874 of NZ_JQDZ01000068.1, read as the reverse complement.
CTAATTTCTGCAAGTATTTTTTGTTAATATTCCAACGCACAATATCAATGTTGTTTTCCAGCACGGCTGTTGATGCTTCAATATTTTCAAGTACGTTTAAAAAGGCCTCAGCATCTTCCTGATAATCCCAGGGGGTACGTATTAGCACAACATCAAAATCATTCCAGTTCACACCTTTCGCTTTCCATGAAATCAAATGGGTTTGCCAGCCAAGTTCAGCCAGGGGGTGATCAATTAGATGATCATAAGCTTCAAAATTATCCAGACAGTCCATTGTTAATATTGCACATTGCTTCATCGGTAACCTCAACTATGATTTTATCTTTAATACCACTCTGCAAAAGAAATGAGATGACTATAAAATTATGCAGACTGGTATATGGCAGCTTACTAGAATTCATCGCAAATACCAATTTGATTAAAAAAATTCTGTAAATTGATTAACTTGGTAAGAAAAAGCAATAGTAAAAGTGGCCATTGCATCTTAATACTTGACGTAAGCGATAAAAAAAACTTAAATTAAATGAAAGAATTAAATAGCAGATAAAGACTATGACAATAAAAAAATCGCTTATTGCAATCAGCTTAGTTTGTGGCTTGAGTGTTGCCACAAGTTACAATGTAGCCATCGCTGAAGAAACAATGAAGGAAGCCGAAACGATTAGCATAGAAATTCCTTTGTTAAGTGATGCTCAAATTTTTTCAAAATTTGACGATAAATACCCGGCCATGGTTAACTACTTCACCAAGAGTACTTTTGATGATGTGACGGTCTTTTATAGTAACCAATTTGGCTCCCCCGTGTCAGAGCAAACCCGTTACGGCCGATTAGAATTGCACTTTGAGCACATGCAACAAAACATCAGGGTGATTGTCGCTAAACAAAAGCACCATCGCGAAGTGGATGTCATTGTTGAGCAAATGACGGCCGAGGAATATTAATTCCCCTGTCCCACAGAATAAAAAAAACCAATTGCAAAGCAATTGGTTTTTTATTTGAATTTTTGAATAAGCTACTTTTTCAAAATCTCATCAACCGTACCTTGCGCTAACGGGTGATATCCTGGACGTGCTTTCAAATATACGGCTTTAACCCAAGTTAAACCGGCATCACTTTCGGCGAGCTTTTTGTAAAGCGGTACAATTAATTTACGACGGCCAATATTAATCAAGTATTGCTCCAATTGTGGCAGTACAACGTCATAATCGGCATGCAGTGCCAATAAGTACCAGGCATGGGCGATTTCTGCATTGCTGCTCGTGGTCAACTGATATTGGCGGTCAAGCTCAACCATTTGCTTATTACTTAAGTCGCGTGGCAAACCATTAATAAAGAATAACCACTCATGTACGGTCCAACCCGATGTTGGAATATCCGTTAACGAGATATCAGCTGCCAACCAGCTTGCTGATTGTTTAGTTACATTGGTAAAAATGTCAGATGTTGGTTGTGGCACAGATGTTGGTAGCCCTTGACCAAAAACCCATTCTTTCACTTCAGCCTGACTCACAACACCAGGATATTTGCGGATTAAGTGTTGATCAAGATAGGCTAAAAAGTCTTTGGTACCTATGCTTTGAAAGCTGAAGTTATTAAAATAGGATAATACAAACGGGTCGAAGCGTTCGCGGCCAAAACGTTGCTCAAGGAAGATCAAGAACAACTGACCTTTCACATAAGGCACACCACTGAACGCAGAATCCGGGTCACGACCTTGTAAATCAAGGTACAACACCGAATCATTGGCTGGAAGGTCGGCTAAGTCGGTATGTAAATCGGCAACACCTAACACTTGCTCCATTACCGCACGATTTCTGCCAAAAACTTCTTCCATAATGCGATTTTCAACATACGAAGTAAAACCTTCATTTAACCAAAGATCACGCCAGCTTTCGTTGGTAACCAAATTACCCGACCAAGAATGAGCAAGCTCATGTGCGATTAGGCTCACTAAACTTTTATCACCGGCGACAACCGTTGGAGTAATAAATGACAAACGTGGATTTTCCATGCCGCCAAATGGGAAACTTGGTGGTAGCATTAATAAGTCATAACGACCCCAGCGATATTCACCATACATAGCTTCAGAAGCCGTGATCATTGCCTGAGTATCGTTGAACTCTGCCGCCGATGCTTCCAATATATAAGACTCCGCATACACACCAGTTTGTTCACTCATCGCTTTGAACTCTAAATCGCCTACACCAATGGCAATTAAATAAGGCGGAATGGCCTGTGGCATCGAGAAGTAGTAATCACCATCTTTTGCCGTGTTAGGTTCATTATTGGCACTCATTACCGCGAGTAACTCTTTAGAGGTACGAATACGAGCATCATAGGTTAACCGTACTGCCGGAGTATCTTGAATCGGGATCCAGCTACGAGCGTGTATGGCCTGATTTTGACTAAACATGAACGGGTATTTTTTCCCGGCTGTTTGCTCCTTCGATAACCATTGTAAACCAGAAGCAACTTCGGTTGACTGGTAATACACACGGATTGTTTGCGCCTGAAAACCCGGATTTACCGTTAACTTTGAGCCCATCACCGCATCACGTTTGGCTAAATCATAGTTAACTTTAACCCAGTTGTTATTAGCATTTTTTGCTAACACCTTGAAGATTTTTAAATCGCGGGTATCTAAGTACACCACGGTTTCATTTTCTACCAACCAGTTCAACGAGATATCGACAAAACCTGTTAACGCTTTCTCGTTAAAATCTACATTTAAATCTAAATACACATGACTTATTTTTACTTGATCATAGTTTGCGTAAGTTAAATCATCATTTACCGCAGCCTTTGCGGCAACACTACTAAACAATATTAAAGCGGCAACAAGCTTGCCTAATGTTCTAATCATAATAATCTCTATATTCTAAACACCTCTATATCTTTTATTGTGAGGTGTACTATTACTTTTCGGTGCTTAGTTTACAGAGCCAAAAACATTTAACAAGTTAACTGATGAAATAGCGGCTAGATTCTGTAATAATTCAGCCATTAATCCTTGTCTGTATAAAATTTAATGGCTGAAGAACAAAAATCCCTATTTGCTAAGCGCTTTCGTGGTTATTACCCGGTGGTTATCGATGTTGAAACGGCAGGTTTCAATGCCAAAACTGACGCACTGTTAGAAATTGCCGCAAGTATCTTGCATATGGATGACATAACCGGCTTACTTTCGATTAAAGAGACCATTCATTTTAATGTTAACCCTTTTGAAGGTGCTAACCTGGAGCCTGCTGCTCTAGAGTTTACCGGCATAGATCCGCACAGTCTATTGCGTGGGGCAATCGATGAAGACGAAGTAATAAAGTCGATGTTTAAGCACATTAGAAAAGCAATGAAAGCCTATGGCTGCCAAAGAGCCATTATGGTGGCTCATAATGCCGCCTTTGATTTAGGCTTTGTCAATGCAGCAACTGAGCGCTGCAATATCAAGCGCAGTCCTTTTCATCCCTTTGTCAGTTTTGATACCGCCACTCTTTCAGGCTTAGCGTTAGGGCAAACGGTATTGGCGAAAGCTTGTGCCAGTGCCAATATAGAATTTGACAATAAAGAAGCACATTCGGCGTTATACGATACCGAGAAAACGGCAGAGTTATTTTGCTATATCGTAAATAAATGGCAACAGTTAGGTGGCTGGCCTTTAGCTGAAGTTGAAAGTGAAACCGCTGACAGTTAAGACCTGTCGCTGAGTGACTCATTGCTTTTATGAATTGTGATCATCATCGAACATTTTTAAAACATTTTATGCCCTGCGCCAGCACTTAGCGGATTTGCTTTTCTAGATTGCTGGCGTAAAATCAAACTTTTTATTGCAACTAAGCCTAATAAAAGCGCTGCACCTAAGAATAACGGCTGATGCAAGTATTTAAAAAATATCAAGCTAGCCGCTAAAAATACAAATGGAAAATATTCGTAGATAACATCTGGAATTCGCATATGGTTTACGGTTTGACTGATTCGGTTTTTACGACGATAACCTGACCTTTTTACATACACTACCGAACCCACGAAATAAAAGATGACGGCAGCAATAATGGCTCCTATTTCATCATAAGAATAAAATAGGTAAACCCCTACAAAAAAATATAAATGGGGAAGTTTTTCATACAAAGGTTTACTCAGTCTCATAGATCCAATCCGTGATTTTTGACATACAAATAGTAATATATAACTAAAACAATCATTAACAGTAATCTGGCATTTTTAAATGACAAACCGACTGTATTTTTTTAAGTGTAGTGCAATTCTAAAATATAACTTTATCTATATGAAAAAAAAGCTGCCATTGGCAGCTTTTTGATTAAATCTAAAGTGATTTAAATTATAAGTTGTCAGCGTTATCCGCTAGGTAAGAAGCAACACCTTCGGTAGAAGCTGTCATGCCTTTGTCACCTTTGTTCCAGCCCGCTGGACATACTTCACCGTGATCTTGGTGAAATTGTAAAGCATCGATCATACGTAACATTTCATCGACGTTTCGACCAAGAGGAAGATCGTTTACTACCTGGTGACGAACATTACCTTCTTCATCAATTAAGAATGAACCACGGAATGCAACGCCGGCACCTGGATGCTCAACATCGTATGCTTGACAAATTTCATGTTTAACATCAGCAACCAATGGATATTGAACTGGACCAATACCGCCATCGTTTACCGGAGTATTACGCCATGCATTGTGGGTAAATTGTGAATCGATAGAAACACCGATAACTTCTACACCACGGCTCTTAAAATCATCCATACGGTGGTCAAAAGCAATTAGCTCAGACGGACATACAAAAGTAAAATCTAGAGGATAGAAAAAGATAACGGCTTTTTTACCTTTAATGGCTTCGGATAGGTTAAAATTATCAACAATTTCACCGCTTCCTAGTACCGCCGCGGCAGTAAAATCTGGTGCTTGACGACCAACTAATACACTCATGGTTTTCTCCAATTATTTTTTGTTAAATGTTAGATCTGCATAAGTATGAAATCAACTGTGTGTTTATGCAGATCGAAAGTAATGTAAACTTGTAATCAATAAATATGGATACATTTACTAGAAAAACAAGTGTTACGGAAATTTTTTATTCTGCTGCTTTATATTTTTCAGCAGTTTCTTTGACTAGCGGTTGTAACTCACCTTGTTGGTACATTTCCATAATGATGTCACAGCCACCGACTAATTCACCATCAACCCACAATTGTGGAAATGTTGGCCAGTTTGCATACTTTGGTAGTTCCGCACGGATATCAGGGTTTTGCAAGATATCAACAAAGGCAAACTTTTCGCCACAGGCCATTAGCGCTTGTGATGCTTGCGAAGAAAAACCACAACTTGGTAATTTTGGAGAGCCTTTCATAAATAAAAGGATAGGGTTTTCTGAGATCTGTTGTTTGATTTTATCGATAGTTTCCATAGGTTCCTCTAGATGCAATAATGAGTAAAATAATATCCGACTAGTTTACTAGGTTTTTATCGCAAATCCACTATTAATCGTTCCTGGGACTTATTTTTGATAAAACATTCCCTCTTCCCCCTACATGGCGCGGGAATTTGAGCACATAGATGAGCAAAAAAAAACAGCAACTCATTGCTGCTGTTTTTTTGTGAATTCAGCCGATTAATTTTTACAGAACCAGTTCTTTTAATACATCATCTTTTAATTCAGCCCAAACTTTAGCTGAGGCAATACCATATTCACGTACCGCAAATACCGATTCATTAAATTGCTCTTGTTTGGCCAAATTGATCAAATTTTGATAAAACTGCAGAGTTAATGCTCTGGCATCATCATTAGCAAAATACAACCCACCTAATCGTGAGTATAGGTTTTTAAAGCCATTTAACACCAATACATAAATTGGATTACTGGAAGCTAAGGCCAAATCATGATGGAGCTGATAATCGTTTTGGGCAAATTCATCGCCATCACTACTGGCTTCAAGGCAGTTAGTTAACAGCTCAATAACCTTTTCAGCATTTTCTTTAATCGCCGCTCGAACATAAATTGCACTGATGTTGGTACGCGCTGACAATAAGTTTTCTACCAGATCAGGAATGCCTTCTTGATCGAGTTCGGTGAGTTTACTTAAGATATTTAAGCTGCAAGACTCCCAAAAATTATTCACTTTGGTGGGTTTACCATGCTGAATGGTTAACCAACCATCTCTGGCTAATCGCTGCAATACTTCCCGTAAGGTGGTGCGAGTAACACCAATTAATTCAGACAACTCTCTTTCTGCTGGTAATATTGAACCAGGAGGAAAACCACCGTTCCAAATTGACTCTACAATATACTGTTCGGCAAAGCCGGCAGGGCTTTGGGCTTTTATTATCATTTATTATTCCACTGGTAGAGACGTTAACAAGACCCTGAGTGATAGATGCGGGTTGTTAAGTGAATACTTCATATATGCTATATAAACTGATTGTACCAGAGGATGTCAAGATTAATATATGTGATTTACATCAAAATTAAATAAAATTGCTGTTTACCCTTGCTTATTAGTGTCTTAATATGTGGTCCAAATAAAAATCATTCACATTTCGTTTAAAAATCAACCAAGGTAGCGACATGCAACAATCATATATGCAAGCGATATACCGTAACTTTTTAGGTCAGGCACCGCAATGGTATAAGCTCACCATAATTAGTTTCCTTATCTTAAACCCTATTCTCTTTTTCTTTGTTTCGCCATATATGGCGGGTTGGGCATTAGTGTTAGAGTTTATCTTCACCTTAGCTATGGCACTAAAGTGCTATCCTTTGCAACCGGGTGGCTTGCTAGCCATTCAAGCTGTCGCCATCGGCATGACGTCATCGAAACAAGTACTTCATGAGCTAACCATTAACTTAGAAGTGATCTTGCTGTTGATCTTTATGGTTGCCGGCATTTATTTCATGAAAAATTTGTTGTTATTTTTATTCACAAAAATAATCACCAAAGTGAAATCCAAAATTGTGGTGTCATTACTATTTTGTTTTGCCAGTGCGTTTTTATCCGCGTTCTTAGATGCGTTAACGGTAATTGCCGTTATCATCAGTGTTGCCATTGGTTTCTATTCGGTTTATCACAAAGTTGCCTCCGGTAAACATTCAAGTCACAGTCATGACCATACCTCAGACCATGAACTGCCAGATTATTCTCGTGATGACTTGCAAGAGTTTCGCGCTTATCTGCGTAACCTGTTAATGCATGCTGGTGTTGGTACTGCCTTAGGTGGGGTAATGACTAAAGTCGGCGAACCACAAAATTTAATCATTGGCGAGCAAGCCGGTTGGGACTTTATCGAGTTTGCCATCCGCATGGCGCCAGTTACCGTGCCAGTTTTATTTTTCGGTTTACTTACCTGTTTTCTGGTGGAAAAATTTAAAGTATTTTCTTATGGCGTGGAACTGCCAGATAACGTACGTAAAGTGTTGGTAGAGTTTGACGAAGAAGAATCTAGCCAACGTACTACCTCTGATAAAGCCAAATTATTTGCCCAGGGGCTAATTGCTGTGTGGCTAATTGTTGGCCTTGCCCTGCATTTGGCCTCGGTCGGTTTAATCGGTTTAACCGTTATTATTTTGGCCACGTCATTTACCGGTATTATTGAAGAGCACCAAATTGGTCATGCCTTCGAAGAAGCGTTGCCATTTACCGCCCTACTCGCGGTATTTTTTGCCGTTGTTGCGGTAATAATTGACCAACAATTATTCACACCAGTCATTACCTGGGTATTAACCTTTGAAGGCGATATGCAGTTGGTGATGTTCTATTTGGCCAATGGTTTTCTATCTATGGTGTCTGACAACGTATTTGTCGGTACCGTTTATATCACCGAGGTGAAGAAAGCCCTGTTAGCCGGTCAAATTACTCGCGATCAATTTGATATGTTGGCGGTAGCGATTAACACCGGAACTAACTTACCTTCGGTTGCGACACCAAACGGCCAGGCTGCATTTTTATTCTTGTTGACCTCGGCTCTGGCGCCATTAGTGCGTTTATCTTACGGTCGCATGGTGTATATGGCTATACCATACACGGTAGTATTAACCCTAGCTGGTTTGGCAATGATTTATTCGGGTACCTTAGTGGAATATACCGAGTTGTTCTACCAAATGGACTTGATTCATCATCACAGTGTCACTGATGGTGGTGGCACTCCGAACCACTAAATTCATAAAAATTAACATTTTAAAAGCGCCTACGGGCGCTTTTTTTATGTATACTCAGCCCACTTGGTATAAATGCCAAACTTAAATATCTCTAGAATTAACTTGGAATAACAATAATATGTTAAATCGTCTCAATAACTTTGTTTTAACTCCCTTGTCCTGGTGGCTGTTGGCTGGTTCCGCTTTAGGCTTGGAGTTATGTGCATTATTTTTTCAATATGGCATGGGTTTAGAGCCATGTATCATGTGCATTTATCAACGCGTTGCCATAATCGCAATTATTATTGCCGGAGTCATTGGCGCTGTCGGCAATAAGTCACAAATTGTCAGACTTGCCGCGTTTGTATTATGGGCTGTTGGTGCAATTTGGGGCCTGCTTATCGCCATTGAACACGTGGATATGCAAGCCAATGCCGGTTCATTATTTTACAGTTGCGATTTTGTGCCAAACTTCCCTAGCTGGTTACCTTTGCATCAGTGGTTGCCTGCCATCTTTGAGGCTACCGGTGACTGTGGTGAAATTTCCTGGTCCTTTATCGGCTATTCGATGCCACAATGGATGATAGTGGTTTATGCTGTTTATACTGCCCTATTTGCATTGTTTTTCACTTCTCGTATAGTTAACCTGTTGAATAATAAAAATTTATCATAATTAATAAAATAATCTAAGAGGATAATATGAGCGAAAATATGGGTAATTCAACTAAACTGCCTAATTGGTTTACTGTGGTTGCCGTTATGGCGTTAATATGGAATTTGATGGGGGTAATGGCATTTATCTCAGGGCAAACCATGACTGCTGAACAACTAGCGGCTCTCAGCGAAGCAGAGCAGAATTTGCATCAAACAACCCCGCTTTGGGCAACCATCGCCTTTGCTTGTGCCGTATTTTGTGGTGCCTTAGGTTGCTTGTTTTTGGCATTAAAAAAGGCCGTTGCCAAAAATCTGCTGATGGTTTCTCTAGGAGCAATCATAGTGCAAATGTTTCATGCCTTCTTTATCAGTAACTCATATGAAGTGTTTGGTCCAGGTGGTGCGGTGATGCCAGTAATGGTGATTATCATTGCCTTTCTTTTGGTGATGCTCTCTAACAAGGCGGTAAAGCAAGGCTGGATAAACTGACCAATAAATTAACCGCTTAAAAACTTGCTGTAATGGCAATAAAAAGAAAGGAGCATTTAAGCTCCTTTCTTTTTATTGTGGGTATGATTACTAACCTACATAAGTAGTGCGTAACATACCATGGCGACAATGCTTGATACGATGAAGCTCAGGATGGCCCCTTCTTTAACCATATCTTGAATTCCAATTTCCCCTGTCCCATACGCTATTGCGTTTGGTGCTGTGGCTACAGGAAGCATGAAAGCACAACTAGCAGCCATCGCAGCAGGGATCATAAGCACTACAGGATCAAACCCTGATGATATAGCTGCAACAGCTAATATCGGCATTAACAGCGTAGCGGTAGCTGTATTGCTGGTTATCTCAGTTAAGTAAGTTACTACTAAGCAGATGGTTAATATCATTAGCACCGGTGGCAGATTTGATAGTGACGTTAACCACTCACCGAGTATTGCACTCAAACCTGAAGCAGTAAAACCTTTAGCGATAGCAATACCGCCAGCAAACAGTAGCAGCATACCCCATGGAATGGACTTAGCTGTATCCCAATCGAGTAACCTGCCGCCTTTACCATTAGAAACCAGAAACATTACAACAACTGAGAACAGAGCTACTGTGCTATCGCCAGCTATCTTAATATCAAGCAGTGAACTCCATCCTCCGAATGGTTCACCTCTGGTTATCCATGCTAAAGCCGTTAAACCAAATACCCATAATGTACGTTTCTCTTCTGGTCTCCATTCACCTAGCTCAGGTAAGATTATCTCATGCTCAAGTTTTACGTTACGAGTTAACCACAAAGCCATTATGGGCAATGCTACAAGGACTACTGGTACGCCTATTTTCATCCATGCAAGGAAACCAAACTCTTTGCCTGTATGTTCTTCATATATGCCGGCAAATATTATGTTAGGGGGGGTTCCGATAAGTGAGCCTAATCCGCCTACGCTAGCCGCATAGGCAATACCTAGTATCAGTGCTACCTTTAGCTTTCTATTATCAATATGGCTCAGGATAGCTAAAGCCATCGGTAACATAATTAATGTGGTTGCTGTATTAGATATCCACATACTTAGGAAGCCAGCAGCTAGCATGAAGCCTAGTACTAACCTTCTGCCACTGGTTACACCTACCATTTTCACCATGTAGACGGCTAGTCTTTCATGGGCACCACTCTTCTCTAATGACTTAGAAAGCATGAATGCCCCCATCAGTAATAAGATAACGTGACTACCTAATGATGCAGCTACTGCTTTATGGTCAAGAATGCCGAACAATGGCAGTAGTGCGAAAGGTACGAGTGATGTGGCAGGAATGGGTATCGGCTCAGTTACCCACCAAATAACGGTTAATAACGTTATTGCTGCTGCAACTGATGGTTTACTGTCAACCCCCGAACCAGACAAAAAGAAGTAAAACGCTACTGCCAATACTGGTGCAATCAAAATGAAGTGCTGTCTAGTGATGCTCATTATTCTTATTATCTCGATTAAGGCTAGGTTAGACCTATTCTGCTTTTGGTTGAATGCAAATTAACAATATCTTCTCATGTAGTCATCCAATCCTTAAGTAGGCAAATTCAATCATCAATTAAATTGGAACTAATAGAGTAAGATCAGAATAAAAACTGTCGACTTTTTTGCCAATTTGGATTTTTATCCAGCTCAGAAAAATCATACGCCGACTTATTTAACATAGATTTCACCCGTCGCTCGCTCTCTGCTCGGCGCGGTAAGTTAGCATTATCAATCGCAGCAATTGCCCCTACCCGGTCGTTACACACCAGTAGCATGTCACAACCAGCCTGATAGGCAGCCTCACAGCGTTGAGCATAACCGCCAGCGGGGGTAGCACCTTGCATCGATAAATCGTCACTAAAGATCACGCCGTTAAAGCCAAGCTGTTGTCTTAGAATGGTTTGTAACCAAAACGCTGAAAAGCCAACGGGTAAGTCATCAACGTTTGGATAAATTACATGAGCGGGCATCAATGCACTGAGTTGATTCGATTTGATCATTCGCTCGAATACCAATAAATCTTTCGCAAAAATATCGTTTTTACTGCGCTTATCTACAGCCATTGCCACATGAGAGTCTTCTTTGACACTGCCGTGACCCGGAAAATGTTTTCCGGTAGCCTTCATGCCGGCCTGCCTCATGCCTTTGATAAAAGCACAGGCCAAACTTTCGATGATCTCGGGCTCTTGGTGAAAACCTCTGTCACCAATAACATCACTGATATCATCGATATCTAGCACCGGGGCAAAGCTGATATCGATGCCAACACTCTGTACTTCAACAGCCATCAAATAGCCCATGTTGGTGGCGATATTACCAGCGTCAAACAAAGTTTGCTGCAACGATGAAGACGCTTTCGCCGCCTGAGGGTAAATTTTTCCCATTGCCGGGATATTAGAAAAACCTTGGCGAAATCTTTGTACTCGCCCGCCTTCATGATCTACGGCAATGAGAAGTTCAGGGTTAATCGCTTTGATGCTTTTATTTAATGCCATTAACTGCGTTGGGCTGGTAAAATTGCGGCTGAATAAAATTAGACCGCCCACTTTCGGATGAGCAATAAGCTCGTTATCTTCAGCCGTTAATGATGTGCCTTGCACATCAATCATTAATGACGACATTACTTAGACTCGGCTAATAGGTGCGCCAACACCGGCCGCTACATAAGGAATGATTCGATAAATCACCCCGGCAACATCCACTTTTTCCCCAAAATCATTTTCGGCAATATCAATTAATGCACCGGTTGAAGACATAGTGAATACCGCAGTCCCCATAGTAAAATGTAAACGCCAAAAAATGTCTTCGGTACTAAGCTCTGGATAAGCACGATGCACGGCGGTAACAAAATTATCGATAATTCCAGGGTAATTGGTGGTGATAAACCAACGTAAAAAGCCCTGGCTGTCGGTATAACTTCTGCCGAGCAGCTGCAAAAATATGCTGGTGCCATTTTGTCGATAGGCGTTCAAACTTAACAGTGGCTCAACGAACGCGGTGAAAACCTGCTCTAACGTCGGTTTTTGTGTTTGTTCATTCACTTTCACTAACGACGACACCAGCACCGGTGATAATTGATCAAGATAGCGTTTCATCAGCGCTTTGATCAGTTCTTTTTTCGAACCAAAGTGATAATTCACTGCCGCTAAATTCACTTCTGCATCGCTGGTAATTTCACGCAGCGAGGTGGCGGTGAAACCTTTTTCGGCAAAAAGTATTTCTGCCGCATTTAATATTTTTGTTTTTGTATCCATAACAACGCCAATAACAATAGATTTTAGTATTTTTTAAAACATGCGTTTAAAATGACAGGAAGAGTTAAAAGTGTCAAGTAACAAGTGATTTATCAACAAATAAAACAACCAACATTTATTTGAAGAAAATTGCACAAATAAAGTAAAAAAGTTGTGTTGAAAATAGGCTATTTTGAAATTATCAACCATAATTAATTATATAAACCTTCTCCCTGGACCCATTAGCTCGATCTGTCAATTGGCTGTTGGGTCTTTTTTTATCTAGTCTTTGCTATCTCACCCTTTTCGAATATACTGTTTGCGTCTTATATATAAATAAAAATTAGAAAATTTTTCCTATGATGCATAAATTAACGAATTTCAAACTAACTTCAGCAGCAATCGTCATTGCCGCCACAATTACCACCTCGGGTTGTGAGCAAAAAACCGATACCAAGGTAGAGCAATCAGTTCAAACAGCTTACAGCACAGCGGATGTTGAAATTTTCCTCGACCAAACAGGGAAAGAATTAGAGCGATTGAACAACGAAGGTTCTACAATAGAGTGGATTTATCAAAACTTTATTACCGATGATACTGCCGCATTATCGGCTGCCGCGGCCCAGGAATATTCAGAAGCCGGGGTGAAATTTGCGCTGGCAGCAGCCAAGTTTGACCAGGTTGAAGTCAGTGCAGAACAACGCCGTAAATTAAACATTTTAAAACAGGCATTGGTGTTACCGGCACCACAAGATCCAGAAAAAAGTGCTGAACTTGCAACAATAGCGGCAGAGCTTGGCGGTATGTACGGAAAAGGCAGTTATACCAATGCCAAAGGTGAAAAACTAAGCTTAGGGCAACTATCCGCCACCATGGCTAAATCGCGTAATTATGAAGAGCTGCTTGACGCCTGGCAAGGCTGGCGCACCATTGGCCCGGATATGAAGCCCTTATTTGTGCGCGAAGTTGAATTAGCTAACGAAGGCGCACAAGGATTAGGCTACCCAGATTTGGGCGCAATGTGGCGCTCAAACTACGACATGTCTGCGGACGAGTTTGCCACCGAACTGGATCGTTTATGGGGACAAGTGAAACCTTTATACGATGCCCTTCACTGTCATGTTCGTGCCGAGTTGGGTGAGCATTACGGTGAAGATAAAGTGCCACAAGATGAAGCAATTCCAGCTCACCTGTTAGGTAACATGTGGGCCCAGAGCTGGGGCAATGTTTATGATCTGGTGGCACCAGAAGACGCCGATCCGGGTTACGATGTAACCGAGCAATTACTAAAACATGAATACTCAGAAATTGATATGGTAAAAGGTGCGGAAAACTTCTTTACCTCACTCGGCTTTGAACAGCTACCGGAATCATTCTGGCAGCGCTCATTGTTTACCAAACCCGAAGATCGTGATGTAGTGTGCCATGCTTCCGCCTGGAACCTTGATGCGAAAGATGATATTCGCATTAAAATGTGTATTCAAAAAACCGGCGAAGAGTTTTCAACCATTCATCACGAGTTAGGTCATAACTTCTACCAACGAGCCTACAAAGATCAGCCGGTATATTTCCAGGGTAGCGCAAATGATGGATTCCACGAAGCCATTGGTGACACCATAGCTCTTTCTGTAACACCTGCTTATTTAAAGGAAATAGGGTTAATTGATAGCATTCCAGATGAGTCTAAAGACATTGGTTTGCTCATGAAGATGGCGTTGGAAAAAGTGGCCTTTATCCCCTTTGGTTTATTGGTTGATCAGTGGCGCTGGAAAGTATTCAATGGGGAAATCACCCCGGAGAACTACAACACTGCCTGGTGGGAACTTCGTGAAAAATACCAAGGTGTGAAAGCCCCTATTGCTCGTGCAGCAACCGACTTTGATCCAGGTGCCAAATATCATGTACCTGGAAACGTGCCTTACTCTCGTTACTTCTTAGCCCATATTTTACAGTTTGAATTTCACAAATCACTGTGTGAAATTACCGGTAATGAAGGTTCAATAAACCGTTGTTCTATTTATAACAACAAAGACGCTGGGGCTAAGCTAAACCAGGTATTAGAAATGGGTGCAAGCCAGCCATGGCAGCAAGCTCACAAAGTAATTACCGGCTCTGAACAAATGGATGCCAGCGCAATTTTAGATTACTTTGCACCATTAAAAGTTTGGCTTGATCAGAAAAACCAAAATCGTCAATGTGGTTTTTAAAATCGATTCGCTAACTGACTTATTTTAAAAACGTTTATCAAAAAGCCTGAATTTATTCAGGCTTTTTGTTCACGGATGAACTATATGCAGAATTGCCAAGGAGGGCAGAAAATTCTGTTTTTGTATTTTATTTTTGACATTTCTCATTTATACACCACACTTTAACCTAACCTCATACATACGGACGTGTGATAGATTGACAAGGATAGTTAGCGTTTTTTTTCAACCAACTTCCCACATTTTTATTTATCATCGTCCCGATTATTTATTGAAAATTATGTCTGCAAAATGATGCCGATAATGGATTAAAAATTGTCAATAGTGGCAATACCATAGGCTAAAAAAACAAGCCTATTATCTTTAACGCAAATCGAAAGGAGATCGAACAATGCGTGAATTAACTTTAAATGAAATCGAAAATGTGAACGGTGCTTATTCTGCTAAAGAATTTGCTGCAGCTGTCTTTACTGGCGGTGTTACTGGCGCTCTTGCAGGGACATTAATCGGAGGAGGCGGAGCAGTTCCTGGGGCGTTCGCTGGCTCAGTTATAGGCGGCATAGCTTATTTAACCCATGAAATAATTATGGAATTTTCCTGATTGTATATGCAGCTCTCTGAGCTGCATTTTTTGGAGGTTAGAATGAAAAATAAACAAATAAGTCTTTTAATAATCGCCGTTATTAGTTCCATAGTTGGAATATCCGCGCGATATTTAAATTTTACAGAATTAATGATTCTTGCTTTAGTTCTTGGTTTACTTGGTGGTATTTTGGGAAGGTTTATTATCTCAAGAAAGAAAGATCCTTCATAAATGGTACTTTACTGAACTCTTTCTTCTTATAGAAAAGTGTTTACATAATAAATTTCCTGTAATTAAAGGAGGGAGAGTCCTTCCTTTACAAGAACTGAAAATTGGGACACGATAATTTAAATACTGCTTTCAACAAAAAAATCGAAAAAGAGCAGTTGAATGTTAGATAACATTTCAATTGAAAGACTGCTATTTTTTCTGGTTTTGTATCTGTATAGTCTTCTTCATTTCTATTGGCACTATTTTCTAAGTGCCAGGATTATTGGTTTTATAAATTCTAAATTAATCATTAATTTAGAATAGCCCGCTTATTCAACCCAATGTAAAACATTTCGAATGATCGACCAGCGTTTCATTTTCGGTGCAGCATTTTCACCCAGAATCCAGTAGTTGTATAATTTCTCTGTGTATTTTGATTGTTTTTCAATGGTAAGCCAATTGTTCAAAAAGCTTAACAACTCCAGATTTCCTCTTGCTACACCATAAGCGACCGGATACGATTTTAATTCGTTACGATTAAATATGGTGGTGTATTCCGGGTATAAAATCGTCCACGTTTTGCCAGCCTCTAAACTGATAATTAAACCATCCCAGCGATCGCTCTTGTCGTTGAAGAATTCCATATCCGATTCAATTTGTTCAATAATAACATTGGGGTATTCTTCTTCAATTTCAGGGGCTATGGCGTACTCGCCAACCGTTGCCAGTAGCACTGATTTTTGCTTGCGTATCTGTTCGGCTTCAAATTCATCTGCGCGGTGATCTTTTACCACGACTGAATAATGTAGAGTAAGAACCGGCTGGGTATAACTTAGCCGTTGCATTCTGGATGTTGTCATTTGCAAGCCGGATATGGCGATATCAAATTGGCCTCGATTTAATGCCTTACTGGCACTGATATCGGTATAAGGAAAAAATGCGACTTTCACGCCTAAATCGGTTGCCAGTTTCTTCATCATCTCAACATCGTAACCAACCAATTCATTTTTGCCATTAAAATATGAAAAAGGCACCTGCAAAGGGTTATAACCAACCCGCAAAAAACCACTTTCCTTGATCATTTGAATGTCTCTAAGTTTTCTTGGCGCCGCCAGCTCTTCAACATAATAGGCTTTTACTTCTTCGGGCAGTTCAACCGCAGTGCTCATCTGCTCAACAACCTCGTCCATCACGTATTCAGAACTGACAACCGAAGTTAACAGCATACTGCTTAAAACCAGTATTACTCCAACAACCACTGGCGTTAATGCGGCATAAATGACTAACTTGGTCATATTTATTTTCGCAATACCGGCTAACATCGCAGTTCCTCCTACGGCTAAAATGAAGATATTCATCGCCGCTAAAAGTGAAGTGAAACGTGACGTAAATAAGCTTGAAACGACATACAATTGAAATAAGTCGGTTGGTAGCTCTAATGAATCCAGCAGCATAGGAATGGTTAAATAAACGCTGCCAAACAAGCTAATTAAACCGTTTAACGCCATAGGAATGTAGGTAATAAAGTCGAGCTCACCACCAGCAAACCACGAGGCAAACAAAACAAAGACCACGGTAAGTAATTTTCCTAAATTTGGAAAACTAAACACCACAGGTATGATGATATTGGGATAACTGTCGGTATTGTCATCGCCAATATTGTACTTATGAAATAATTCTTTGGTGCGATCTATCAGAAGAGGTAAAACGATAAAGATGTTGCCGGCGGCAAACGAGGTGATCATTGCATCTTTGGCGATACCCGATATATCCCGATATGAAAACGGGGTGATCACCGCCACTATCGCGGGTAAAAACCAATAAGTTAATATGATGGTCATAATAATATGAGCTACAAAATACACTTGCAGTTTTTGAAATTCAGCCAAATCCATGGTGCCAGCAGTAGCTGCGGTCATCGCAAAAATACCAATAGGCATCAATTTTACAATGTATTGGGTAACTTTATTAAACGCTTCTGTTAATAATTGCATTGGGATCAACAGCGCGTCTTTATCTTTAATTGAAATCAAAGCAATGCCAGTGGCAACACAAAACAACACGATTGCCGGAATATAGCTGTTCGACATTGAGAAAAACGGGTTTGCCGGGATATATAAGTCCAGCAAGTCGATTGATTCAGGGTCACTCAACACTGCCAAACTAAAGAAATCTCCCGCTTGCCAATCGGGAAAAGTAAATTTGACCGAGTAAATCACTAAAATACCAATACCCCAGATAATCAGCATCAGCTTTCCAACTTTAACCCCTAATTGTTTTGCTTGCTGATAAGATAGCTTTCCTAAACCTGAGATCAAAGAGACAATAATGTAAGGAATTATAGTCATTTGTAGCAGCTTGATAAAGGCGTCACCAATAAACGCCATCCAGGCGACATATTCACCAAAGAAAAGCCCAAAGATTATCCCTATGGCAAAAGATAACAACACGATTGTGGACATACTCATTTTAGTTTTATTTTCCGTTGTCGTCATTGTCCTACCTGAATTACATTGTTGCTGTGGAAAGTTTGCAGTGTATTTTCATAACACTTTAAATATTTTTGTACCTGTTGATGCCAGCCAAAGCATTGTTCGGCACGTATTCTGCCGGCTTTTGCCATGCTTTCACTAAGAACGTCATCACTGAAAATATTTTTAATATGATCACTCATGCCGATGAGATCATCCAGCGGCGCGATAAAGCCGGTTTTGCCATGTTGTACAACTTCTGGAATGCCATCAACATTACTGCTCACGGTTGGAACCCCTGAGGCCATAGCCTCAAGCAACACTAAGCTAAATGACTCGTGGCTACTGGGCTGGAACACGCAATCGGCATTGGCAATAATTTGTTCAACATTATTGATGTCCCCTAAAAAAATTACCTTATCCAGGATGTTCAGACGAGCAGCCAATGATTTGGTTAAATCCACTTCAGGACCAGTGCCGACCAGCACCAATTTTGCCTTTATCGACTTCACCACCTGAGAAAATACTTTAACCACTAACTCGGTATTTTTCACCGGTCGAAAATTAGAGATATGCATCAGTATTTTCTCATCATCATCGGCCCATTGTTTGCGGGTGCTATGATTGGCGTTGCTGGCTTTAAACAAGTCAAAATTGGTGAAGTTATAGATCACTTCAATGGATTTTTTAATGTCGAAATGTTTTTTAATATACTGTTGCTGGTATCTGGAGACGGTTGTTACTGTAGTACTTTTATTGATGCTGAATTGATTTAACGGATAAAGCGGTTTATCTCTGCCGACAACGGTAACATCGGTACCATGGATAGTGGTGATCATTGGAAATTTGTGCTTCGTTATTTCATTGGCCAAATGAACACATAATGAATGCGGAATAGAGTAATGAGCATGAACAATGTCTAAATTATAAGCATCCACCACTTCCACTATTTTAGCCGTTAAAGCAAAGGTATATAGCGGATCATCGAACAAAGGATAATCAATACCTTCTACCCGATGAAAAAAAGTATTGGGGCAATTTTCACTCAATTTGAACGGCCGAGTACGTGAAATAAAGTGTACCTGATGACCTAATTTAGCCATGCCAATGCCTAGCTGAGTAGCCAACAGCCCAGACCCACCTATTGTCGGATGACACACCACACCAATTCGCATGCATTGAGACTCATTTTTTATTCATAACAATAAGTTATAGCAGTTAATTAGGTGAATTGTAGTTCGTCGGGTTTATTTTTTAATCGATAATTACCATACAATCACAAAAGTAGAGTGAAATTAACCAAAAGATACCAGTGGCCCAAGAAAACTTTCTGTTTTTCGCCGGTAAGTGAATAATGATAAGTTGTGGAGTTACGGCGCTTGTTCATAACTTTTCTTCAAGTGATAAACAATGGTGTTCATTTAAGTTTATATTTATCCTAAGCACGACCACTTTCTAGCTTAACAAAACCTGATGGTAATATTACCGAACCACTCATGTTTATATAAACACCAATAAAAACAGTAAATTAACAATCAAATAAAACAGTTATCTTTTCAACATAAAAAAACTCGAAATCAGGGCTAATATTTATGTTGCTGAGTCAATTAAGGGATGTTTTATGAGTACTAAATCAATAGTGGTAGTTACCATCGTTTTAATCATCACGATTTTATTTTCACTAACCACAGCATTCGCCGCCCCCAAAGATACAAACCAGATATATACAACCTTAAGCGGGTTGCATTGTGCGACCGGAGTAACGCTGCAGAAACTAAACAGCAAGGAAATTGAAAAAATATTGGAGCTTAACTAATTTAGTTTTAATTGACAGCATTACAGATTAAACAAAAAACATCGGTTGTTAAATTCTACCGCTTGAATTCCAAAATCATTTTGTAAGTTATCAATAGTGCAATTTTTGTTGTACCTTTAATTGATTTCTGCATGTATATAAAACCTGAACAAACTATTTGGGTTTTATTTAACTCTACAAATAATCAATAAAAACAATAAGGTAATTGTTGATAAAATAATTATCTTTTCCAAATAACATTTGAGTAATTAATTACTAGCCTTATTGTTGAGTCGATAAAATCATGAGGTTGTTATGAAGCTTAATTACTCCATTATCACAACGTTGCTGTTTGCTGGAACATTTTCTTTTGCAACTTCCGCCAATGATGTTGCAACTAAATATATTTTTAAAGCGATGAACAATTCACTAAATACCCGCATATGTACCGCGGCGGCAAATAATGATATGCCGAAACTTAAGCAAGCGATCCGCAAAGATAAATTTGGTGCTCGGCATGTGACAAGTACACTGGTTTGTAATGACAAAGACGTTACTCATTTTGCCGCTCAATATAATGCTTACGAAACCGCTGAATACTTGAGTCGGAGAGCCCCTCACCGATTCAAAGTGAATTTAGATGATGTACAGATAATTGATTTAGCTTTTCAATCAAATGTTAAACAAAATATAAAAGTGATTTATATCTCTGCAAAATAATGAACGCTGATGTAACTGGCAATTCCCTCCCCTTGGGGGTTAGGTGTTAATGAGAGAAATTAATCGTGACGCTTTATCTCTAGGTAAAGCGCTTGTTAATGTGTAGTAGCAGTTATTTATTCACCCAAATTATCAACAGCGCTAATTGGCCAGTAATATTGGCCAACAGCGGTAGCGCCATGCACTGCAATTCCTACCTGGCTTTGATCTGAAATAACGATTTGACCCTCAGAGCAGTTAAAATTAATCATTCGTCATTTATGGCACTGAAATTGAGATACTATTCCGTTATAATTCAGCCCAATTGATCCAACTAAAATCGAACAGGTTTGATAATGACAAACAAAGCAACAATAGGGTTAACCAACCCGAAAAGCCCTTCTAACGTTGGCGCAATTATGCGAGCGAGTGGCTGCTATCAGGTAAATAGTGTTTTTTATACTGGCAGTCGTTATGGCTTTGCCTCCAAATTTCATACTGATACAAAAAATGTGTCGTTAAATATTCCGTTATCGCCTGCCGAAAGCTTATTGGATGTAGTGCCTGAAGGTGCAAGTATAGTTTGTGTCGACTTGGTTGAGGGGGCCATCCCATTGCCCGAATTTCAGCACCCTGAAAATGCTTTCTATATCTTCGGACCAGAAGATGGCACCATTGAACAAAGTGTTATCGATAACGCTGCTAACGTAGTTTATATTCCGACTATTGGCTGTATGAACCTTGCAGCAACGGTAAACGTTGTTTTATACGACAGGTTGGCAAAGGCAAAAGTTTCAATTGCATCTGATGATCTTATTCGCACCAGTCGCGATACCAATAACAAGGTAAAAGTAAGAAGTTAAGTGAGTTAGCGTACCCCATCAGCAACGAATGGATTGCTCGCCCGCTCTTCACCAAAAGTGCTCATTGGGCCATGGCCTGGAATAAATCGAACCTCATCGCCAAGCGGCCATAGGTTGGTTTTAATAGAATTGATTAACGTCGCTAAATCGCCTTTGGGAAAATCTGTGCGGCCTATCGAGCCTCTAAACAATACATCGCCTACTTGTGCCAGTTTACTTTCGCGATGAAAGAAAATGACATGCCCCGGGGTATGTCCCGGACAAAAATACACTTCTAACGTTTCATTACCTACGGTTACAGTATCGCCCTGCTCTAACCATCTATCGGTGTTAAACACCCGTGCACCTGGAAAGCCAAACTGTTGAATTTGTTGTTCAAAAATATCTATCCAAAATTGATCGGCTTTATGCGGCCCTTCAATGGTTAAGTTAAATTTATCGGCAATATCTTGCGTGCCACCGGCATGATCAACATGAGAATGAGTGAGTAACAATTTGGTCAGGGTTACGCCTGCTTGCTCAACTTCGGCTAATAACCGCTCGACATCCCCGCCGGGGTCGATGATGGCACCTTGCATACTGGTATCACACCAAATTAATGTGGCGTTTTGTTGAAATGGAGTCACCGGAATAATTTTGAACTGCAGCATAAAATAAATCGAAAAAGTTAATTCAGTTCCCTATCATAATCAGTGTTGATTTCGGTTTCCAGTGCAATTTCACTTTTCATCCTGCTATCGCATTTGTTTTTCAAACTTTAGTGAACTTCGCTACGCTCTGAACGCAGGGTTTTCTCGATGATTTACGATAAATGGCTTTCAAACACTTTTAAACCTAGGTAAGCTCAGTGCACTAAATAAGAATAACAATATTTTAAGATACTTTATGAACAGCACACGAGATTCCTTTCACTCTAGAATAGGCTTTGTTTTAGCCGCGGCAGGCTCTGCTATTGGCTTAGGCAATATTTGGGGCTTTCCCACACAAGCGGCAAACAACGGCGGTGGCGCTTTTGTTTTTGTCTATTTAATT
Source organism: Thalassotalea sp. ND16A (assembly GCF_000764205.1). Taxonomy (GTDB): domain Bacteria; phylum Pseudomonadota; class Gammaproteobacteria; order Enterobacterales; family Alteromonadaceae; genus Thalassotalea_A. Next base: position 168,482 of record NZ_JQDZ01000068.1, on the reverse strand, counting down.
GTCACCGTTTTATTGGCATTACCGGCACTCTTTGCCGAAATGTATATTGGCAATCAAGCACAGAAAAATCCGGTTGGTGCCCTGCAAGATGCCTGTGAGAATGTCTCGCGCAATTTGGGTAAATGGGCAGGATTATTTGGCTTGTTAGGCGCGGTGTTAATGTTAAGTTTTTATTCCATCGTTGCCGGTTGGATGCTCTCGCACGCTCTTTCACCGTTAATGGCTTTGCTTGGTTTTGCCGATCTTTCTAGCTGGTTAGCGGACTCCAGCTTTGCCAGAAACTTAGCCTTTACTCCAATATTTATTATTTTAAGTGCACTGATTATCAATAAAGGGGTGCACGCCGGGATCGAGCGTTGGTCAAGCCGGTTAATGCCTGTGTTGTTTGTCTTATTAATTGGCTTAATTATCTATATTTTGCAACAACCCGGCGCCAGTGCAGGCGTTGCCATGTACTTACAACCAGATTTTAGTCAGCTTAAGAACCCACAATTGATCATCTCGGCGATGGGCCAGGCGTTCTTCTCGTTATCTATTGGGGTTGGCGGCATGATGGTTTATGGCTCTTACATGAAAAAAAGTGCCGATATGGGCAAGCTAGTGCTATCTATTGGTGCACTGGACACCTTGATCGCTTTTTTAGCCGGGTTATTGATCATTCCAACCTTATTTGTTGCCCAGCACATGGGCCAAGAAGTATTTGTTGATGGCCAATTAATTGGCGGCCCGCAGTTGATTTTTTCGGTATTACCGACCTTATTTGCGTCTATGGGTGATATTGGCATTTATGTGTCCTTGGTGTTTTTCTCTTTGATGTCGATGGCGGCGTTAACATCAACCATTTCATCTACCGAAGTACCAGTGGCATATTTGGTTGAAGATAAAAACCTGCCAAGAACCAAGGCAACCGCAATAGTGTCACTTATCGTATTATCCGCCTGTATGAGCATAGTATTTAATTTTGATACTCTGTTTGGCTTAGTGATCACCTGGGTGAATTCATTCCAGTTACCGATTATGGGGCTGTTCTATTTTATTGTGGTTGGCTGGATCTGGAAACGTGGTAACCAGCTTAACGATGCAGCATTGCTGGCGAGAAAACCATCATTAAAATTATGGGGCAATTACTTGCGCTATGTTTGCCCGGTATTGCTTTCGGTGGTATTTATCAACGTTATCATGTCGTTATAACGGCGCATTTATTGAAACAATAAAAAGGGCTGGTAGTAAATTTAATTTACCACCAGCCCTTTTTTCGCTTAAATCATTTTAGTTCACTTCGAGTTTTAATTAACTTGATATCAGTTCATCTTCAGCCAAATCTACCTGTTCTATTTTTTCGAAACGCCCAGAAATTTTATTGGCCGAGGTATGAATTTGCTTCACATCACTTGCCGCCTGATCGATATGTTTCGCCAAATTATCGAAGCGAGTTCTGAAGCGGCTAAAATCGGCACCCAGTTGTGATAAGTGCTCTTGGATCACGTGGATTTGTTTGCGTGTGGCTTCGTCTTTTAATACCGAGCGAGCGGTGGTTAAAATCGCCATCAACGTCGTTGGCGAGGCTAGCCAGACGCGCTTTTTGTATGCCTCTTCAATCAGCTCAGGATAATGGGCATGTATTTCCGCAAAAATAGCTTCTGCAGGAATGAACATTACCGCGCCATCGGCGGTTTCGTTATCAATTAAATATTTGTCACTAATGTCATTAATGTGTTTTTTAATGTCTTGTTTAAATTGTCTCTCAGCCAGCTTTTTATCCGACACACCAATATCAATATGGGTCATTCGTTTATAGCTTTCTAATGGAAATTTAGAATCTATTACCACATTGCCGGTCGGTTTTGGCAGAAATAAAATGCAGTCGGCAATCTTACCGTTCGAGAGTGTATGCTGAATTGAGAAATGTTTTTCCGGTAATACATTACGGATCAACGCATTGAGTTGCACTTCACCAAACGCACCACGAGAACGCTTATCGGCCAATACTTCCTGTAAACTCACCACGTTGGTTGACAGTTCGGTTATTTTCTTTTGCGCATCATCAATTAATGCCAGCCGTTTTAAAATATCATTAAAGGTTTTGGTGGTTTTATCAAAACCATCAGTTAATCGTTTTTCAACCCCTGCAGAGATATCTTGTAGCCGTTTATCGGTACTCTCGGTTAACTCACCCATGCGTTTTGCCAGCACTTCAGCATTGTCTTTTAACGAATGGCTTAACTCATCCCGACTTTGTTTGGTCGACTTGTTTAAATGTTCAACCAGTTGATTAATGGCGGTTATTTGGTTTTGATTAAATTGCTCTTTATGCGAATTTAATTGCTCTAGTAACGACAACCGTAATTGGCCAATTGTTTGTTGCAAGTTTGACGAAAATTTCGCCTGAAATTCTAATTGTTTTTGCGCCATCCCTTGATTGAGTTGCAAGCGTTCTTGAATGGATACGCTAGTGTCACTTTGCGCCTGAATTTGCAGGTTTAATTGATTAATTTGAGTAAGGGCACTCCTTAACATCAAAATCACCGCAACAAGCAGCAGCAACGCAAACGCCGCAAGCAGAACAAACAAATTTAAATCAATAGCCATAATGAATTCTTATTATTGGTAATGGTTGCTTTTAACAATCAATACACTGGATACATTTACAGTTATTAAAACATTTCCCGGCTAGACATGTAAAGGCAAAAAAAACATCCCGACAAAAATCGAGATGTTTCATAGTTATTCCATTGAGTGAGTGTATCTTATTCCTAGAGTGAAAGGTACAGGATACGGGGTACAAGCAGTCTGCACCGATAACTAGATGGTTTAGATTATATAGATAAGCTGAGAGCGGCGGGAAGATCGCATTATCGATAGAATACGAAATTGTCCTTACCAACGCTAAGTCTGAGCAGATAGGCATTCACTTGACATAAAATATCCTGCTCGTAGCTAGAAGCTCGAAGCACATTCAACAAACATTACCCGCCCCTATAGTTTACACGGTCTGCTTGTACCTTGTACCTCGTACCTCTTACTTCACATACTTTCCCATCCACACAAAGACTTCACGGTACCATTCTTTTAAATTATCCGGCTTACGGATATGGTGATCTTCATCAGGGAACATCACCAAACGAGAATCAATGCCTTTGCGTTGTAGCGTAGTAAATGCGCCTAAACTTTGACCATAAGGCACGCGGTAATCAAGTTCACCCTGGATCACCAGCATTGGCATTTTCCAGTTATCGACAAAGCGTGAAGGATCAAATTTAGTGTACTCGGCTTCGTTTTCAAAGTATGGACCACCAAAGTCGTGCTCAGGGAACCATAATTCTTCGGTGACGTTATAAAAGCTTTTCATGTCAAACAGGCCCGCATGGTTAACCATACAGTTAAAACCGTCTGACCAGTTACCCATGATCCAGTTCATCATATAGCCACCGTAAGATGCACCCAATGCACAGGCATTATCACGGTCTAACCATGTTTGTTGCTGGGTAATAAACGCCATACCTTTTTGTAAATCTTCAAGTGGTTTACCACCCCAATCATGCGAGATTGAATCGGTAAATGCCTGGCCATAACCTGTTGAACCATGAAAATCTACCATCACTACTGCATATCCTTGCGCAGCCCATAGTTGTGCATTCCAACGGTAATGGAACATGTTGCCGAAACTGCCCTGTGGGCCACCGTGCACTAAAAATGCAATGGGATATTTCTCACCGGCTTTAAAGTTTGCTGGTTTTACCCAGTAACCATGCACGTCTTCGTTGTTCCAGCCCTTAAATTTAAATTGCTCGTAGGCCCCTAAGGTAATGTTTGCCATTTTCTCTTGGTTAACATCGGTTAATTGCTTAATGCCGTAGCCGTCTTTATTGATGGTAAAAATATCGCTTGGGCTAGCTAAATTATGACGGGTAAAATACAAAGCATCACCGGCAATAGACACATCACCCGCATATCCCTGATTATAGATTGGCGTTACGTCACCGAATTGTAAATCGATTTTGAAGATACTTTTTTGGCCAATATCCTGGGCAATGGCAATTACACTGCGGTTATCACTGTCAAATTGAAAACTGGCAATTGAGCGATCCCATAATGGCGCAACATCTTTTACTTTGTTGGTACGTAAATCTATTACTTGCAAACTAAATTTATCTGATTCATAAACCGCCGTTTTCATTGCTTTATACGCTAAATAACGACCGTCAGATGAATACACCGGCATTGCATCCCAGGCTTTATTATCTACGGTTAAGTTATTAACTTCGTTGTTCTCAAGGTTAACCTCAAAAATATCCCAGTTGGTAGTCCAGGCATGGTCATTGCCCGGAACTTTTGCAGAAAACGCTAACGCTTTACCGTCGGGTTTAAACGACACTTCGCCCATACCAGAAAAGTCGGTATTCCAATCAGCCATAACATCAACAGCTTCAGTGGTTACTTTACCCTTTTGTAGATCGGCGACAAATAAGTGTGAATTAAAATTGTCCAACCAGTGATCCCAATGGCGTACCATTAACTTATCATAAGCTCTGGTATTGTGTTTTTTTGCTTCCTCGAGGGCAACAGCTTCTTGAGTACAGTCGAAAGTTTTACACCCTGGCAATACGGTAAAGGCAACGGCTAGTTTTTGCTCATCTGCCGATAACTTATAGCCTTCAACGTCTAACGGAAAATCGGTTAACTGCACCGCTTCGCCGCCGTTAACGGATAAAAACCATAACTGGCTCGAACCCGCACGATTTGAAATGAAATATACACCACTACCATCTTTTGCCCAGGTAACAGAACTTTCACTCTTGCTATGGCTGGTTAATTGGCTAACCGCACCTGATTTAACGTTTTGTAGCCAAAGATGATTGTTGCCTTTTTCCTGACCTTTTTTAATGCCATAAACCAGTTGGCTGCCATCCGGTGAAATGGACACGTTATGTACCTGATTTAAGCTATTTAATTTGTCTACGGTTAACACTTCGTTTTGCTCAACCGCCAAAGCCACAGAGGCAAAAGGCAGTGCGGCAAGTGCCACAATTTTTAAGGATTTTCTGATCATAATATTCTCTTGTTGGTATAACTTTTGTTATATTTTTTATTATTATATGCAACAAACGCCCTACTAGCGGGCGTTTGTTGTTGTACCTGAGTTTTCTAAGTTATGCTTTTGCAGCGGCGTCGATAATTTCTATCTTTTTCTGCCAAATCGCCGGTCCTGTCACATGTGCAGACTCACCGGTACTGTCAACAGCAACCGTTACTGGCATGTCTTCTACTTCAAATTCGTAAATGGCTTCCATACCTAATTCTTCAAAGGCAACCACTCGAGATTTCTTGATCGCTTTTGATACTAAGTACGCTGCGCCGCCTACCGCCATTAAATACACTGATTTGTGATTTTTAATGCTTTCAACGGTTGCCGGGCCACGCTCTGCTTTACCTATGGTACCTAGCAGGTTTAATTCATCTAACATCATGTCAGTAAATTTATCCATACGAGTCGCCGTGGTTGGGCCTGCCGGACCTACGGCTTCATCACCTACGGCATCAACCGGGCCAACGTAATAAATAAACTTATTATTGAAATCTACGCCTTCCGGTAAGCCTTCACCTGACTCTAATAATTGCTGAATACGTTTATGCGCGGCATCGCGACCGGTTAAAATCTTGCCTGACAATAATACCGTTTCACCGGTTTTCCACTCGGCGATATCGGCTTTGGTTAAGCCATCGGCATTAACACGACGAACATTATCACCCACTTCCCAGGTCACTTCTGGCCATTCTTCCAGTTTTGGTGGCGTTAAATCGGCTGGGCCACTACCATCAAGGTGGAAGTGTACGTGACGAGTTGCCGCACAATTTGGGATCATTACTACAGGTTTTGACGCCGCGTGCGTTGGTACCGCATTAATTTTCACATCTACAACTGTGGTTAAACCGCCAAGACCTTGGGCGCCAATGCCGAGTTTATTCACCCGTTCAAAAATTTCTAAACGCAATTCTTCTTCCGCATTTTCTGGGCCACGTTCAATTAACTCTTGAATGTTTACCGGATCCATCAAGCTTTCTTTGGCAAGTACGCCAGCTTTTTCAGCCGTGCCGCCCACGCCTATGCCTAACATTCCAGGAGGACACCAGCCAGCCCCCATCGTTGGTAGTGTTTTCACTACCCAATCGGCAATGGAATCGCTTGGGTTTAACATTACCATTTTGGTTTTGTTTTCACTACCGCCGCCCTTCGCCGCGATCATCACTTCCACTTCACTACCGGCAACCAAGTCGATATGAACCACAGCAGGGGTATTGTCTTTGGTATTTTTACGCGCGCCGGTTGGGTCTGCCACAATCGATGCACGTAACGGGTTATCTGGGTTGCTGTAGGCTCGACGAGTACCTTCATCAACCATTTGTTGTACGGTTAAATTGGTGTTATCCCATTTAACATCCATCCCCACTTTCACAAAACAGGTAACAATACCGGTATCTTGACAGATCGGGCGTTTGCCTTGCGCTGACATGCGTGAATTAATTAAGATTTGCGCAATGGCATCTTTAGCTGCCTGGCTTTGCTCTTTATTGTAGGCTTTTTCAAGGGCTTGAATAAAATCGATGGGATGGTAAAAAGAAATGTATTGTAAAGCATCTTCAATGCTGTCAATAAAGTCTTGTTGCTTAATAACCGTCATAATTGTCTCGTCGTTAACGTGAAGTTTGCAAAAACGATACAGCTAATAGCAAGTTGATTAAATATCTGCTCATTTTTAATCAACTTGCTATAAAGTAACAAAACATAACCGCGAGTTAGATTTGTTAGCTAAATCGTGAAAATAGTGCGCTGTGTATAAGTGCAAGTATGATACAACTCTCGACTTGGGATAACAATATGACTATTGGCTATATTATCGATAAAAGTCATCAAAAAAGTTTGCTACAATACTGATAACTAAATGTAATGGTTTGCAAAAACCAAGAACTGATCGTAATAAGCCTAGTGAAAGTACCACAAAATACAACGAAACCTTATTTTACCTCGCCCCTAACTTGTGCAAATAAATACACTCCAGAGCAATTTTTTGAAATTTGGGCGCAAGATAATTGGGCGTTTTGGCTCGATTCGGGTAACTCTGAACACGTTAACTGTCGCTACGACATTTTCGTCTATGAGCCGGTAGTCACCTTAAAAACAGCGATAACTTCTACCAGAATTCATTACCGAGAGAGTGACGAAGTAGAAATATCAACGGCTGATCCTCTCTCGCTAATTAAGCAAGTGCAGGCCGAAGTCTTTCCGTTGTCAATTGTCGAAGATGCAAGCCTGCCATTTTGTGGTGGCGCAGTGGGTTATTTTAGTTATGACCTGGGACGCCGTTTTGAACAACTGCCAGCGAAGAGTAGCGTCGATATCACCCTACCGGAAATGGCAGTTGGTATCTATAAAACAGCCATCATTTACGATCGAAATAGCAAACTTTTTACCCTGGTGAGCCATGAGAACAATCTGCAACAGCTTAGCGATAGCATCGCTGAGAAACTGACAAACTATTACCATAACGACACGACCTCTTCAGCAACAAGTTTTGAGCTGACTACCGATTGGCGCTCGAATATGAGCAAACAGCAATATGAAGATAAATTCAACCAAGTTCAGCAGTATTTGTTATCGGGCGATTGCTATCAAATTAATTTGGCACAACGATTTTCTGCACTTTATCAAGGCGATGAATATAGCGCTTATAAAAAGTTGCGAGAAAACAATAAAGCGCCATTCTCTGCGTTTATGCGCATAGAAGATGGTGTTATTTTAAGTGTGTCTCCGGAGCGGTTTTTACAGCTGAAAAATCAGAAGGTACAATCGAAACCAATAAAAGGCACCCGGCCACGATCGAATATTCACGAATTTGACCAAGAGTATGCGGTGCAGTTACAAAACTCGGCAAAAGATCGAGCTGAAAACTTAATGATTGTCGATTTGCTGAGAAATGACATCTCGAAAGTTTGTCGGTCGGGCACCGTGAATGTACCTTCTCTTTTCGCCATTGAAAGCTTTCCGGCAGTGCACCATTTAGTCAGTACGGTTGAAGGTGTGTTAGCCCAGGGGTTTGATGGCACAGATTTATTGCGTGGCGCCTTCCCTGGTGGCTCTATCACGGGCGCACCAAAGATAAGAGCAATGGAGATCATTGAAGAACTCGAACCGCATCGCCGTAGCGTTTATTGCGGCTCTATTGGATATATTTCAGCTTGTGGCAACATGGACAGCAGTATTACCATCAGGACTCTTATTTGTGAAAATGAAAGAATTCACTGCTGGGCTGGCGGCGGTTTGGTCGCCGATTCACAAGTAGATAGTGAATATCAAGAAACCTTTGATAAAGTTAATAAAATATTACCTGTGCTGCAATCGTGCAATAAGTCTGAATAATCATGCCCTTGTTCGATAAAAACTGCTAGGATAAAAATAACTAGGGTACATTTTTATAGAGTTGCAGCTAGGAATTGGCAATGAATAAACAGCAGTTTTTGCAGCGCTTCGCCTTCCATCACCTGGATGAAATTACTCATACCTATCAGCACAATGGTGAGTTGAAACATGCCAGTGTACTTATCCCCCTAGTGCAAACGCATAATGGTATAGAGGTGGTGTTAACGCAGCGAGCCATCCATTTAAAACATCATGCCGGACAAATCAGTTTCCCCGGCGGCAAAGTCGAAGAAACCGATATTGATATCATTGAAACCGCATTACGAGAGGCTGAAGAAGAAATTGGCTTATCTCGAAGCGATGTCGATATTATTGGCCAGTTAAAGCAATACCACACCATTACTGGTTACTTGATCACCCCGATTGTCGGCTTTATTCCAGAAAATTATGCTTTCAAAGCGGATGATAATGAGGTTGCCGATATTTTTCATGTGCCTTTCAATCATTTTATCGATGAAAATAATCACCTAAGTTATGAACTTAAACGTAATGGTATTAAGCAGAATATCTATTTTATGCCATATTTAAATTATAATATTTGGGGTGCAACTGCAGCCATATTAAAAGACTTGGTTAGCCACCTAAAATAAACTTTTTATTTATTGTGATTATTTCGACTTTCAGGGTAAAATCCGAATATAATTTCAATATCGCGTTAACACGCCATTAAATATTCAGGTTTTATCATGATTAGTGTATTTGACATGTTCTCCATCGGCATCGGCCCTTCCAGCTCACACACCGTGGGACCAATGCGAGCGGCGAATCGTTTTATCGACTCGTTAAAACAAGACGAAATTTTTGCCCAGGTAAATCGGATCAAGGTTGAACTGTTTGGCTCTTTAGGGCAAACCGGCATTGGCCATGGTACCGGCAAAGCGGTAATTTTGGGTTTACATGGCGAAGCCCCTGAGTCGGTAGCCGTTGACAACATAGATAAAATTCTGGACGCCACCGTCGCCAGTGAGCAAATCATCTTAAACAATGAAAAAACCATCGCCTTTCCAAAAGATGATGCAATTATTTATCACCGTCGTAAAACTCTGCCAGCGCATGCCAATGCGATGACCATTTTTGCCTTCAACGGTAATAATATTGTGTTAGAAAAAACCTATTACTCTATTGGTGGTGGTTTTATTGTTGAAGACAGCGAATTTGAAAAAGAAAAAGACAAAGCGCTGTCCTTGCACGCCAATATCAAACGACCATACACTTTCACCTCGGCAGATGAATTACTGACAATCTGTAAAGAATCAGGTTTGAGCATTAGCTCGGTGATGATGGCCAACGAGAAATGTTTAAACGATGAAAGTTACATACGGACAGAGCTGGTAAAAATATGGCAAGCCATGTATGCCTGCGTTGAGCGTGGCATTAAAACCGAAGGGATATTGCCTGGCGGATTGAAAGTTACCCGCCGTGCACCAAGTTTGCATCGTTTGCTAACGGTTGAGAAAAACGCCGACCCATTGCAAGCCATGGACTGGGTGAATTTGTTTGCTTTGGCGGTTAATGAAGAAAACGCGGCCGGCTCGCAAGTGGTTACCGCACCAACCAATGGTGCCGCAGGCATCTTACCCGCCGTACTTTGTTACTACGACAAATTTGTAAAACCTGTGTCTGACGATGATTGCATTCGCTATTTATTAACTGCGGCGGCGATCGGTATTTTATACAAAACCAATGCCTCTATCTCAGGTGCAGAGGTTGGTTGTCAGGGCGAAGTTGGCGTTGCCTGTTCGATGGCGGCAGGTGCGTTAACCGAGATTTTAGGCGGCGACCCTAAACAAGTAGAAAACGCCGCTGAAATTGGTATGGAGCATAACTTAGGGTTAACCTGTGATCCGGTTGGCGGCCTGGTACAAGTTCCCTGTATCGAACGCAATGCGATGGGCTCAGTAAAAGCGATAAATGCCTCACGCCTGGCAATGCGTGGTACGGGTACGCAAAAGGTTTCTTTAGATAAAGTGATCAAAACCATGTGGGAAACGGGCAATGATATGAAAACGAAATACAAAGAAACATCACGTGGTGGTTTGGCGGTAAATATTATTGAATGTTAGAAGCGGGTACAAGAGACGGGGTACAGGGTACAAGGTACAAGGTACAAGGTACAAGGTACAAGCAGATTAGTTACTTGGTTCGATAAAGTCTATACCCTTTAAACTTAAAAAGCGCCTTTCGGCGCTTTTTATATTTTATGATTTAATATCATTGTTCTGAAATCTAAAACAAGCTGCGTGTACCTTGTTTTATAAAGCCAGAATTAGAGTGTAAACCACACTACTTGTACCTTGTACCCTGTACCTTCTTTTACCTTCTTTATTTAACCGGTAATTCGATATCGCCGATCAGCTTTTCAATTTCATCATTGTTCTTTAACAACATCGCTTTAGTGACGATGTCTCGATTTAAATGCGGCGCAAAGCGTTCAATAAAATCAAACATATAACCGCGCAAAAAAGTGCCTCTTCGAAAACCAATTTTTGTCGTACTTTGTTCAAACAGATGACTGGCATCCAGTACCACTAAATCTTTATCTTGCTCAGCATCAATCGCCATAGTGGCAACAACACCAATCCCTACGCCTAAACGGACATAGGTTTTGATCACATCAGCATCGGTGGCGGTAAAGACTATTTTGGGCTCTAAGTCGGCTTTTTGAAAGGCTTTATCCAATACCGAACGGCCAGTAAAGCCAAACACATAAGTGACTAACGGATGAGCCGCAACATCGTTAATGGTGATTTTGCCAATTTTCGCCAGAGGGTGATCTTTTCTCACTATGATGCTGCGGTTCCAGTGGTAACACGGCAACATGATCAAGTCGTTATATAAATGCAAAGATTCAGTAGCAATGGCAAAGTCGGCATCGCCTTTGGCTGCGGCATCACTGATTTGTGCCGGTGTGCCTTGATACATATGCAATGACACTCGGTCATACTTTTTCACAAAGCCTTTTATAATCTCTGGTAATGCGTAGCGTGCCTGGGTATGAGTGGTAGCAATTCTTAACTTACCTTCATCTGGCTGAGTATATTCGCGAGAAACCGATTTGATGCCTTCCACTTTTGATAAAATATCTGAGGAAATTCGGATGATCTCTTGTCCAGCTTGGGTGACATGAGTTAGATGTTTGCCGGAGCGACCAAAAATTTGTACGCCAAGTTCATCTTCCAACATACGAACTTGTTTACTAATGCCCGGTTGCGAGGTAAATAAACTGTCTGCGGTGGCAGATACATTCAAGTTATTATTGAGGACTTCGACGATATAACGTAGCTGTTGTAGTTTCATTTGATATAGATGATGAATTATTTATACTAAAAATATATATCAATATGATTAAAAAATCTATAGCTTTTTAACTTTTTGTTATAAGAAAATAGTTTTTATAACAAACTAAACTCAGGTTGGCGGGGTTTTAACCTCGCGTTATATACTCGGCGCCAACCAATTATTTAATAATATGCCCGGTTGGCGGGGTTTCAACCTCGCATTACGGTTGGCGGGGTTTTTAAGCTCGCATAAACAAAGCCGCATCAAATGCGGCTTGTTATGGTTGGCGGGGTTTTAACCTCGCGTTATATAAAAAGGGGTTATTCTTTCGCGTCAGCTTTTTTGGCTTTAGCTTTAGCTTTCGGCTTGGCTTTAGCTTTCGGTTTGGCTTTTTTCTTCGCCAGTTCTTCAACCCATTTGCCGTCAACGTATTTAGCAAGCCAACCGGTGGCTTTTTTATCGATTTCGGTCATCACGTATTGCTCTTTGGTTTTACGTGAATAACGAACAACAGCAAGGTTACCATCAGGATCTTTTGCTGGGGCATCGGCCAGGTAATAAAACTTGGGCGATATTCGGTCACGAAAACGCTGCAATTCTTCAACTTTTGGTGCTCGTGTTTCTCTTGATTTAGGGAAAGTACTCGCGGCCAGGAATATGCCGGCAGCACCATCTCTTAATTTAAAGAATGCTTCCGACTGTTCACACTTAAGCTCGGGTAAATCTACTGGATCTTCTTTCGGAGGAGCCGCTTCACCACTTGCCAATAGCTTGCGCGTGTTTTTACAATCTTCATTGGTACAGTCGAAGTATTTGCCAAAGCGACCGTTCTTAAGTTCCATATCTGACTGGCAGCGATCACACTCAAGTACCGGGCCATCGTAGCCTTTGATCTTGAATTCGCCCTTCTCCAGTTGATAACCGTCACAAACCGGATTGTTACCACACACATGAAGTTTGCGGGTTTCATCAATAAGGTAACTGTCCATCGCTGTGCCGCACTTGTCACAACGTTCCATCGCCATTAAGGCTTCCGTTTCCTGATCTTCCGATAACACGCTTACCGCTTCTTCACCAGGAGTTAGGTTCATGGTTTTAGTGCAACGTTCTTTTGGTGGCAGGCTATAGCCAGAACAACCTAAAAACACGCCAGTGGATGCGGTACGAATGCCCATTTTACGATTACAGGTTGGACAATCAATATCGGTGATAACCGGCAGATTACGTTGCATCCCGCCTTCGTCCATACTTTTATCGGCAAGCTGCAGTTCATCGGTAAATTCGGTGTAAAATTCGGTTAATATATCTTTCCAAAAAGCTTTATCATCGGCAATTTCATCGAGACGCATTTCCATGTTGGCGGTAAAATCGTAGTTCATTAACTTTTTAAAACTACCCGATAAACTGTCAGTAACAATTTCGCCCATTTTTTCTGCATAAAAGCGTTTTGTGTCAAGACGCACATAACCGCGGTCTTGAATGGTCGAGATAATTGACGCATAGGTAGAAGGACGGCCGATGCTGCGTTTTTCTAACTCTTTTACCAATGACGCTTCACCAAAGCGTGCCGTTGGCTTGGTAAAGTGCTGGCTTGGCTCAATATGTTTCAAGGTAACGGTTTCGCCCACCGCTAAATCTGGTAAGTGAGTATCTTTCTCGCTGCCACTTTTGCCAGCGCTGCGCGAATGAACTTTTGTCCAACCATCAAAGCGCATTACTCGACCTTTCGCCCTTAAGTCGAACTCACCCGCAGTTATCGTAAGGGTAGTTAAATCGTAACGCGCGGCGGTCATTTGACAGGCAACAAATTGACGCCAGATCAAATCATATAATTTACGGGCATCTTGCTCCATATCATCTAAAAATGCGGCTTCTTTGCTCACATTGGAAGGACGAATGGCTTCATGTGCTTCTTGTGCATTGGCCTTGGCACCATACACTTTTGCCTTTTCAGGTAAATAATTTGTGCCAAAATTACTGCTAACGTAGTCACGACATTGCTCAACCGCTTCTTTACTCAAATTGGTTGAGTCGGTACGCATATAAGTAATGTGGCCGGCTTCGTATAAACGTTGTGCCAAACCCATGGTGCGTTTCACACCAAAACCTAAACGAGTACTGGCAGCTTGCTGTAAGGTTGAGGTAATAAAAGGTGCCGACGGTGTGCTTTTTGATGGCTTATCTTCACGCTTGCTCACCTGATATGCCGAATTTTGCAGTGCCGAAACGGCTGCCATGGCATCGGTTTCATTGTCAGGTTTAAAGGCTTTGCCATTTTGGCGAGCAACATCTAATTTAAGCTCGTCTTTTCCTGAGGTTATGGTATCTGCTTCGATTTCCCAAAACTCTTCTGGTACAAACGCTTTGATTTCACGTTCGCGTTCAACCACAAGTTTTACCGCAACCGACTGCACTCGCCCTGCCGATAAACCACGAGCAACCTTTTTCCAAAGTAACGGGCTTACCATAAAGCCAACCACGCGGTCTAAAAAGCGTCGTGCCTGTTGGGCATTAACACCATGCATATTCAGCTCACTTGGCTGTTTAAAGGCATCCTGAATTGCGCTTTGGGTAATTTCATTAAATACCACTCGGCAAAAGCGGCTGTCATCGCCACCAATAATTTCTTTTAAGTGCCAGGCTATCGCTTCACCCTCGCGATCCAAATCGGTTGCGAGATAAACCATATCGGCCTTATCCGCAAGTTTCTTTAATTCATCGACGACTTTTTCTTTGCCTGGTAAAACAGCATAGGTTGCTGCCCAGTCTTTTTCCGGATTTATGCCCATGCGACTAAACAAAGCAACTTTCTCTCGTTTTGCTTTGTACTTCTCTTTTTGAGCCGGTGTCATTTTTTTCAATTCTGCGGCAGTTTTGGTGGCGGCTTTTTTACCGCCACTGTGCGGTAAATCACGCACATGACCAACACTAGACTTAACGATGTAGTCTTTACCGAGATATTTGTTAATTGTCTTCGCCTTTGCAGGGGACTCGACAATTACCAGAGATTTTGCCATAAAGCTTCACTTTCCTGTATTCAGCTATTGAGATGTCAATCTGAAATATAATTTTGTTGAGTTAGCCATTAACTCAATTTTTTATCTATTGCTATTAGGTATATATGTAAATTTTACCACTGACAAGCAATTATTTTACAACCCGAGTGTTCTTTATTTACTAAATCGGGTTGAATTCGTGTTTTTCTAGGGCACATCATAATAAAATTTAAATTAAAATATAAAGCAATATTTTCATATATTTTACCAATTTAGCGAAAACTGTTTAATATTCAAACAAAATACGAATTTTACCGCGGTTAATAATAAATAAGGCCTCAACAGAGGCCTTATGGATTGATTGATATTATTAAATATATTTAAGGTGTAAGTACAATTGCTACACTTATTCCGGTTGAATAAACTACTGAGTCTCCCGATGGCGTGGTAACTTTCACCGAAAGTGATCCGGTTTTGGCCTCAGTGCCACCTTCAATTTCAACCGAGAAATTACGTCCACCAGTCCTAAATTCATTTGGCCAGATAAATGAACTCTCACTCACGATAGAGCCAACGGAAGTGATAAACTCAATCGTGGTGCCAGCAGGCATCGGCTGATCTGCCGGGCCATTGATATATACGGTAGCAGCACCGACACCGACGCCTAAAATATCAATGACATTAGCACCAGTGTCTGTAGCGCCGCTATCGGTAGTTGATACTGGAGTAACTGTCGCATCAACCGCAGATCCCGCAAATACAATCACCAAATCGCCTCTTACGTGGATAGATTTTTGATCTGAACATGCAACGTTTGCCTCATTACACAAACTACCATTGTATTGGCCATCTGCGGGATCATAGCTCAAAGGAATGCCAAAATTAGGGTCGACAAAATCGAAGAACTCTTCACCCGAATCTCGACTTCCATTTTCATCATTATCCACAAAGGCTTCCGGAAGATCATAGTCTGTGCCATCGATAATACTTGGCGCTAAAAAGGCTGTCTCTTCAGAATCATCGTATAGACCATTACCATTTAAGTCAGGGAATGACTCCTCTCCCACCGCATGCGCTAAAATTGTCACGCGATTATCTGAAGGCTGTGGATTTTGCGAGCTAAATATGACGCTACACATACCATCGACCGTAATACAAGACGGCTCAATGGCTCCGCCTTCGGCAGTAAAGGAAACCGCGGTACCATCCGGTGCCAAGTTATTATAGCCATCCGCTAATCGGGCAGTAATAATTGATTGAGTACCAACAATTCGGAAGCCCTCAATGTTATAAATATCGGCGGTAAGGGTAAAGCTGTCTTGATCTGGTATACCCGTTGATACCACCATCAAACTCGACTGAGTCGAGATTAACGGTACAGATAGATTGACCGAAGCAGTCACTCTTACCGGAGTCGCTATGGTGCCAGAATTTACCACCACTTGCGCCAAGCCATCTAAGTTGGTTTGAGCTTGGTCTGGACTTAACGATAAGCCCCCCGCATCTGTATTTAACGAAAAATCAACCAGTTGATTTGCTGCTGGTAAACCATTTACGTCTAACACTTTAAAGATTACTGTTGAGTATTCAGGCATCTCAGCCGTACCAGCCCCTTTTAAAGACAAGTTCTCGTTCGATACACTGACAAATTCAATGCTACCGATATCTGCGGCATTGACTTCAATATCGACACTAGAAGTCAAACTTTCAGTACCGGCATTGGCGGTTACCGTAATGGTATCGGTACCGGTACAACCTTGCGCTAAATAAGAGCTAATGGCTGTGCCCTGGAACGTCGTTACTTGCTCATCCAAAACCGCTTTGCCATCTAGTGAACAGCTTGAACTAAAGTTCACTACAACGGGTTCGGTATAAGGCGCACCACCATTATTGGTGTCAATAATCGTTACCGTGATATTGGTTGAACCGCCCGCCGAGATTGGCGTTAACCCAACGGTGGTTGTGCCAATAGCTAAACCGGCCGCACCAACAATAATTAAATCTTCTCCGGTTTCACCGGTACGCAAGGTCGCAGTTATCGTACCGGCGCCGATATCATTGCCCGCATAAATATCGACAATGGCTTGATTAGTCACCGAATCCGTTATGGCTGTTGGGATTGGTATCTCACCAATTTCGGTAGTAAATGTGACTAAGACTTTCTCACCGGCAGCAAGACCATTTACCGTCGCAATAATTTGGCCTGGCGTGGTGGTATTAATGGTATCAATGACATTTGTGGTGTCTGGTTCTACCAATAACATCTCAATAAAAATACCAATAACTTCATCGCCTTCGGTGGCAAAGCTGTCACTGTCAGTGGCACCGTTGCTTAACGTTGCGGTTGCTATACCCGCACCTTTGACAGTACCTGCCGATAGGGTGACCGTTGCAACACCCGAAGCGTTAGTTAACGCCGTACCCGAAAGCGGGTCAAGCAAACCTAAGGTCGAGGCAAAATTCACCACTTCATTGGCAACCAAAGCACCAGTGTCATCGGTTACCGTTGCTTCTACAGTTGAACCACTTGCTGCACTGATCGATTTATTAGTAACCAATACAGATACACTATTACCTACGGCTTGAGAAGCATCACCTAGTGTTGAAAATGCAGTGCTGTCTAATTCGCCACTGGTGACGGTTGCCGTGACAATACCGGCCCCTTCAACACTACCCGCGGCTAATACAATGCTGGCGCTACCGGTGTTATCGGTTAATGCGGTCGCCGATACTGGGTTAAATACCCCCAGTGATGATGAGAAGTTGACGACTTCGCCTTCAACCCCTGCGCCATTATCCGTCACGGTCACTGTAATGGTGGCCGGTGCGGCTTCGGTGATTTGGCCAACAATAGGATCTAATGTCACCACTTTACCGGCTGCCGGACTGCTGTCTCCGGCGGTCGCAAAACCGCTGGTATCCGATTCGCCACTGCTTAAGGTCGCCGTTAAGATGCCAGCACCTTGTACGCTGCCCGCGGTCAACACGATAGTGGCAACACCTGAGCCATTGGTTAATGCAGTACCTGATACAGGGTCAAACGCCCCTAATGTGCTGGTAAAGGTTACCACTTCATTGGCCAAATCCATACCATTTTCAGTGACATTCACCATCACTGTATATGGAGCGATTCCAGTAACCGTAGCCGTAATATCTTGTACAGAAATGGTTTTGCCGAGATTAAGACTTTCATCGCCTTCGGTGGCAAAGCTGTCGCTGTCAGTCGCGCCATTGCTTAACGTTGCCGTGGCAATACCGGCACCTTTGACCGTACCTGCGGTTAATGTGATTGTCGCAACACCTGAGGCATTGGTTAACGCCGTACCCGATACCGGGTCAAGCAGACCTAAGGTCGAGGCAAAGTTCACCACTTCATCCGCAACTGGGTCACCATTTTCATCCAAAACCGTAGCGGTTATCGTGGTTGGGGTTAACGCATCGATAGACTTGTTGGTGACCGATACTGTTACAACATTACCTACCGCTAATGACGCATCACCTAACGTTGAAAATCCTGTGCTGTCTAATTCACCACTACTTATGGTCGCCGTGACAATACCGGCACCTTCTACACTGCCTGCCGTTAATACGATAGTGGCGCTACCGGTGTTATCGGTTAATGCGGTAGCAGACACTGGGTTAAATACCCCCAATGATGAGGAGAAGTTGACCACTTCGCCTTCAACGCCTACGCCATTATCCGTCACAGTCACCGTAATGGTGGCCGATGCAGCTTCGGTGATTTGCCCGACAATTGGATCTAACGTCACCACTTTGCCGTCAACAGCAGTGCTGTCCCCTGCGGTCGCAAAACCGCTGGTATCTAATTCACCACTGGCCAGTGCCGCCGTCAAAATGCCGGCTCCTTCGACACTGCCCGCGGTCAACACGATAGTGGCAACACCTGA
Organism: Thalassotalea sp. ND16A; assembly: GCF_000764205.1. Lineage (GTDB taxonomy): Bacteria > Pseudomonadota > Gammaproteobacteria > Enterobacterales > Alteromonadaceae > Thalassotalea_A. The sequence continues at coordinate 149,823 of NZ_JQDZ01000068.1, read as the reverse complement.
GCCATTGGTTAACGCCGTAGCCGATATTGGGTCAAACGCACCCAACGTGCTGGTAAACGTTACCACTTCATTGGCAAGGTCGATGCCATTTTCGGTCACTTGTACCGTCACCGTATATGGCGCGGCTTCGGTTACGGTCGCTGCAATGTCTTGTACCGTTATGGTTTTGCCCAGGTTAAGGCTTTCATCGCCTTCGGTGGCAAAGCTGACTCTGGCCGTAGCATCGTTACTCAACGTTGCAGTGGCAATACCGGCACCTTTGACCGTACCTGCGGTCAAAGTGATGGTGGCAAAACCCGAACCATCGGTTAACGCCGTGCCCGATACCGGGTCAAGCAAACCTAAGGTCGAAGCAAAGTTCACCACTTCATTCGCAACTCCAACACCATTTTCATCCAATACCGTAGCAGTGATGATGGCAGGGGTTAATGCATTAACAGAAATACTGTTTATTGACACCGATACACTATTACCTACGGCCACTGGTGTATCACCTGATGTGGCGAACCCGGTAGTATCTAGTTCACCGCTAGCGATCGTAGCCGTGACAATACCCGCGCCTTCCACACTGCCCGCAGTAAGTTGGATCGTGGCATCACCCGACGCATTCGTTAACGCTGTCGCAGATACCGGATTGAACACACCAAGAGATGAGCTGAAGTTCACTACCTCGCCTTCAACGCCAACGCCGTTATCCGTAACATGCACGGTAATAGTTGCAGCCGCAGCATTGCTGATTTGCCCGATAATTGGATCTAACGTCACCACTTTGCCGGTGACCGGCGTGCTGTCGCCATCGGTGGCAAAACCGCTGGTATCCGATTCGCCACTGGTTAAGGTCGCCGTTAAGATGCCAGCACCTTGCACAGTGCCCGCGGTTAATTCAATGGTGGCTTCACCATTGATATCGGTTAACGCCGTAGCCGATATTGGGTTAAAGGCGCCCAACGTGCTGGTAAAGGTTACGACTTCATTCGCCAGGTTTGCGCCATTTTCGGTGACGTTCACCGTCACCGTATATGGCGCAGCTTCCGTCACGGTTGCCGCAATGTCTTGTACCGTTATGGTTTTGCCCAGGTTAAGACTTTCATCGCCTTCGGTGGCAAAACTGTCACTATCAGTCGCGCCATTGCTTAATGTTGCCGTGGCAATACCGGCACCTTTGACCGTACCTGCGGTTAATGTGATTGTCGCAACACCTGAGGCATTGGTTAACGCCGTACCCGATACCGGGTCAAGCAGACCTAAGGTCGAGGCAAAGTTCACCACTTCATCCGCAACTGGGTCACCATTTTCACCCAAAACCGTAGCGGTTATCGTGGTTGGGGTTAACGCATCGATAGACTTGTTGGTGACCGATACTGTTACAACATTACCTACCGCTAATGACGCATCACCTAACGTTGAAAATCCTGTGCTGTCTAATTCACCACTGGCGATCGTCGCCGTGACAATGCCGGCTCCTTCAACACTGCCCGCGGTTAAGACTATGGTGGCGCTACCGGTGTTATCGGTTAATGCAGTCGCCGATACTGGGTTAAATACCCCCAGTGATGATGAGAAGTTGACGACTTCGCCTTCAACGCCTAGGCCATTATCCGTCACGGTCACTGTAATTGTGGCCGGTGCGGCTTCGGTGATTTGGCCGACAATAGGATCTAATGTCACCACTTTTCCTGCTATCGGTGTACTGTCTCCATCGGTGGCAAAACCACTGGTATCCGACTCGCCACTGGTTAAGGTCGCCGTTAATACGCCGGCACCCTGTACACTGCCCGCGGTTAATTGAATGGTCGCAACACCTGAGGCATCGGTTAATGCAGTACCTGATACAGGGTCAAACGCCCCTAATGTGCTGGTAAAGGTTACGACTTCATTCGCCAGGTTTGCGCCATTTTCGGTCACGTTCACCGTCACCGTATATGGCGCAGCTTCCGTCACGGTTGCCGCAATGTCTTGTACCGTTATGGTTTTGCCCAGGTTAAGACTTTCATCGCCTTCGGTAGCAAAACTGTCACTATCGGTCGCGCCATTGCTTAATGTGGCCGTGGCAATACCGGCACCTTTGACCGTACCTGCGGTTAATGTGATTGTCGCAACACCTGAGGCATTGGTTAACGCCGTACCCGATACCGGGTCAAGTAAACCTAGGGTGGAAGCAAAATTCACTACTTCGTCGCTAACCGGTTGATTGCTTTCATCCAAAACGGTAGCGGTTATGGTGCTTGCGTTTAGCGCATCAATGGATTTATTGGTTATCGAGACAGTCACACTGTTACCTTCCGCCTCAGACGCATCGCCTAATGTCGAAAATCCTGTGCTGTCTAATTCACCACTGGCGATTGTCGCCGTGACAATACCGGCCCCTTCAACACTGCCCGCGGTTAAAATGATAGTAGCGCTACCGGTATTATCGGTTAATGCTGTCGCCGAAACTGGATTAAATACGCCTAATGATGAAGAGAAGTTGACCACTTCACCTTCAACACCTACGCCATTATCCGTCACGGTCACCGTAATAGTGGCCGGTGCGGTTTCGGTAATTTGCGCAGTGATTCTATCTAATGTTACTACCTTCCCGGCAACTGAACTGCCGTCCCCTGCGGTGGCAAAACCACTGGTATCACGTTCACCACTGGCTAACGTTGCCGTTAATATACCAGCACCTTCTACGTTACCCGCGGTTAATTGAATGCTGGCTTCACCGTTAGCATCGGTTAATGCGGTCCCTGATACCGGGCTAAATGCGCCTAATGTGCTGGTAAACGTTACCACTTCATTGGCAAGGTCCATACCACTTTCAGTCACTTTCACCATCACCGTATATGGCGCGGCTTCGGTTACGGTATCAGTAATGTCTTGTACCGTAATGGTTTTGCCCTGATTAAGACTTTCATCGCCTTCGGTAGCAAAGCTGTCGCTTGCGGTGGCACCATTGCTTAACGTTGCCGTGGCAATACCGGCACCTTTAACGGTACCAGCGGTTAATGTGATCGTTGCAACACCCGAGGCATTGGTTAACGCCGTACCCGATTGCGGGTCAAGTAAACCCAGTGTTGAAGCAAAGTTCACCACTTCATCGCTTACCAGTTGGCCGGTTTCATCCAAGACCGTTGCTTCAATGGTGGTCGCAGACAAAGCACTGATCAATTTGTTATTAACGACCACAGATACACTTTTGCCTACCGCTTCAGAAGCATCACCTGCGGTGGAAAAACCGATTGTGTCCAACTCGCCACTGGCAAGAGAGGCGGTTATAATAGCCGCACCTTCTACACTGCCGGCGGTTAAAATAATAACAGCTTGACCCGATGAATCTGTCAGAGCCGTACCCGATACCGGTGCGAACACACCTAATGAGGATGAGAAATTAACAACTTCACCAACGATAGGGCCATCGATATCACTTACTGTGGCAGTAATGGTTGCGGGTGCCGCCATACTGACGTCTATGGTTGAGATAGTTAAGATCACGCTTTTACCAGATTCACTACTCGCATCACCTGCAGTTTCGAACCCTACTTCGGCACTTGCTCCGTTATTTATCGTTGCTGTCGCAATGCCCGCACCGGCTTCACTGCCAGCGCTCAACGTGATGACGGCTTGACCAGAGCTATTGGTTAGCGCGGTACCAGAGGTTGGAGATAAAGAGCCAAGGGATGCGCCAAAATTAACCACTTCGCCTGCGACCGGGCTGCCCGCATCGGTTACCGTTGCGGTCAATACCGCTGGTGTTGTGTTAGCAACATTAGCAGAAGAAATACTGATGCTTACATCTTTACCGGAAATTTGAGAGGCATCACCAGCCGTTTCAAAGCCAACAGTGCCAAACTCACCAGTATCTATCGTTGCAGTAACAATACTGGCACCTTCAACGGCACCAGCGGTTAAAACTATCGTCGCGACACCGTCAGCATTGGTCAGTGCCGTTGCGGTTTCAACATCAAACACACCAAGTTCAGAGCTAAAAGTAACCACTTTACCGGCAACAGGAGAGCTATCCAATTCCACGGTAGCGGTAACCGTAGCAGGAGTTGCTGCACTTATTGAGGAGTTATCTATGCTGACTTCAACAGTCATTGCGGTTGGGTCGGTTGGGTCGACGGGGTCATCACCACTGCCGTTAAATGAATCACCACTGCCACAGCCCACTAAAAGAACAAGCATTAAAAGGGTAAAAACATGCTGAAATTGCTTCATGAAAAGCGCTCTCCCTGAGTTTATTTTTATTTTATCTATTTACATATTAACCGATAAATTACAAAAGAGTTACTTTTTGCTACAAAAAACTTAATTCTCTTATTCGACAATGGCTGCTAAGCTTTAATTACTGTATTTTCATCGACATAGCATTAACAAAAGTGGTGTATAGTGTTAGGCTTTACAGTTATTAAAAAATACTTTATTAACTCAATTACAATTCCAATAAGACAACAATTATGAATAAAGAAAGTGCGAACAGCTTAACTCGCCGAATCGTCATCGGGATGATTGCCGGTATCATCCTGGGTACCATATTTCAGGCGATGTTGCCCGAAGATGGGGATCTGTTGATCCCATTAGGCTTGTTTGATTTTGCCGTAAGAGGCTTTTTTGTCGATGGCCTGTTTGAAATCGGCGGCCAAATATTTATCACCAGTTTAAAAATGTTAGTGGTGCCGTTAGTCTTCATCTCTTTAATTTGCGGTACCTGCTCCTTAACCGACACCTCAAAATTAGGCCGCATTGGTGGCCGGGCCATTGGTTTATATCTAATGACTACCGCGATTGCCATTACTATTGCCATCGCCGCCGCACTGTTAATTAGTCCTGGTGACGGGGTCAATATGACCGCGGATGTGACATTTGCCACCAAAGAGGCGCCATCATTAACGCAAGTGATTATCGGCATGTTCCCAAGTAATCCGTTTGATGCATTCGCCAAAGGTAACATGCTGCAAATCATCGTATTTGCTTTATTATTTGGTATCGCCATCGCACTTGCTGGTGAAGCCGGCGAACGCATTGCCAAAACCTTTGAAGACTTTAATGAAGTGATCATGCGCCTGGTAGTTATCCTGATGAACCTGGCACCCTATGGTGTGTTCTGTTTAATGACCACATTATTTACTGAGCTATCGTTAGCTACTTTTGGTAATTTGATAGTGTACTTTATGGTCGTGTTAGCGGTGTTATTATTGCATGCATTTTTAACCTACCCGATCATCTTAAAACTGTTAACCGGTTTGAACCCGGTAACCTTCATTAAAAAAATGCGCACCACAGCATTGTTTGCCTTTAGTACCGCAAGCAGTAACGCCACCATTCCATCAACCTTAAACACCACCACGAAGAAGCTTGGCGTAAATAACTCGATAGCCTCTTTTACCGTACCGTTAGGGGCGACCATTAACATGGATGGCACCGCTATCATGCAAGGTGTTGCAACGGTGTTTATCGCGCAAGTCTTTAATGTGGATTTATCGGTGACCGATTTCTTGATGGTGATTGTTACCGCAACTCTTGCCTCTATCGGTACTGCCGGAGTACCTGGAGTTGGCCTTATCATGCTGGCCATGGTGTTAGCGCAAGTTGGTTTGCCTGTTGAAGGCATTGGCTTGATCATCGGTGTGGACAGACTGCTCGACATGGTTCGTACCGCCGTAAACGTTACCGGTGACTCTATGGTGACGGTAGTTGTGGGTAAGGCTGAAGGCCAGTTTGATCAGTCAGTATTTAACAGCAGTGATGACACCAATGGTGATCGTATTGATTTTCATCACCTCAAAGATTAAATACCAAATTAACAAGTGAATTTGGTATAAAAAAAAGGCCGAAATGCTTAGCATTTCGGCCTTTTATTATCTGTGTTCGGTGTTGCAATAAATTTACTCGCTAGAAATAATATATAGCGTTTCCTGGATCGAGCTTAAAGGTAATGTTAAGCGAGCAAATTTTTGCCCGGTTAAATCTCTTTCAGCTTGTTTAATCACTTTATAGCCTTTAAACAATTGCCGCACCTCATCTTCCTTTACTGAAAATGGTGGACCTTGCATTTCATCTTCTGGAAATTCCAGGGTTAACAAGAATATACGAGTTGCAGCTGTCATAAAGTTTTTCAGCTGCTGTACATATTCGTTGCGCATATCTTCAGGGAAGGCAATGATAGCTGCTCTATCATATATCCAATCAAACGGTTGAAATTGTTTGCCATCTAAGGCAAAAAAATCACCTTGATGAAGTTCAATATTGCCCTGCGCAAAAATGCTAAAGCCATTACTTTTTTTAACCTTGGCAACCAGCTTGTTGTCGGCAAAAAAATCGTGACAGGCGATGCCACTTAATTCATTGCCGATCACCTTAAAGCGCTCGGCAAAAAATAGCATATCGGCGGTTTTTCCGCATAAAGGCACAAAAATACGATTATCGCTGGCTTTAACCAAATTGGGAAAATGCTCAACCATTAATGGCTGTAACTCATCCTGATGAAAGCCTAAACGCGTATTTTTCCAGCAGTCGAGCCAAAATTGCTGTTTCACAACTAACCTGCCCTTTTATGAATAATACTTAGCTTGGAAAAATACGGTTATTTTGCCAAAGCTTATTTACCGTTTGTTCAATAGAAAGTGAAGCCGCCTTCGAAAACTTTTCCGCAAGTCCCTTTTTCAATGAATATTTCACCGAGATCACTTTTGCCGTTTTCGCCGCATTTTGTAAGTAATCGTCGCTGGTTTGAATGTCATCGACTAAGCCCAGCTCTTTCGCTTTAATACCAAACCAGTGTTCGCCAGTGGCAACTTTACTGATATCCAGGCTTGGACGATGCTCACTGACAAAGTCTTTAAACAAGCCATGGGTTTCTTCTAACTCTTCGACAAACTTTTCACGACCTTTTTCAGTGTTTTCACCGAACATGGTTAAGGTACGTTTATATTCACCTGCGGTTAATTGTTCAAATTCAATGTTGCTCTTTTTCAGCAGCTTATTGAAATTTGGTATTTGCGCGATAACACCAATTGAGCCAAGAATGGCAAATGGCGCTGAAATAATTTTATCGGCCACACAAGCCATCATATAACCGCCACTGGCGGCTACTTTATCAACCGAGATAGTTAGCGGGATATGTTGTTGACGGATACGGTCCAGCTGCGAAGATGCCAAACCATAGCCATGGACCATGCCACCGCCACTTTCAACCCGCACCAGCACTTCATCTTCCGTGGTTGCTACCGTTAGTACCGCGCTGATCTCTTCACGCAAGCTGTCCACTTCACGGGCATCGAGACTGCCTTTAAAATCAATCACAAACAATCTTGGCTTCGACTCTTTTGCACCTTCTTTTTCGGCTTTCGCTTCGCCTTTTTGCTTTTTCTTTAAATCTTTATCGTGTTGTTTTAATTCTTCTTTTGATAATAAGTGCTCAACCATATGTTGTTCAACATCGGCAAATTGCTCAGACAAGTCATTAATTTCCAACTCGCCTTTTTTATGTTTTTGTTTATGAGCGGCACCCGCAATGGCGGCGATGATGGCAATAACGGCGATAACAAAGGTAAACACCTTGGCAAAAAATAAGCCGTATTCGTAAAGAAATTCCAACTGAGTTCTCCTGAACTAGAATGAGTAATATTAGTTGTCGATATGATACTACACCAATAACAAAAAAGGAGGCTAAGCCTCCTTTTTTTGTGAGATAATTTTGTGAAAAATTATTTCAAAACAACGCTATCATCGGTAATCACAATCGCTTTGCCTTGCGTTACAAAGTACGCGGCAATTTGAGATTGAATTTCTTGTGTGGTTGCTGCACTGCTCCTTGGATCTATGATCGAACCGTGATCGCCATTCACAAATTTAACAATTCCTGATACGGTGCCATCGGCAACCATAGTGGTTTCTGATACTCTAGCAACACCTAATAAACCCGCAAACGGTGTTGAGCCAGCAAGTGGGGCAGTAGGAACCCTAAGCGGGATAACTTGATCAGACAATACATCCATACCGTTACCTACCATTTCAATCATGTGCAGCGGGGTACCATTATTGCTTAACAATTCAACATGGTTAAGCATATCGGCAGAATCAGTAATCGATTGCGCCGCGAACGTCCACTCTTGGAAACCCGCACTCATCTCACTTGGTACACCCACATTCTCTTCAAATGAATGCCATATTTCCGCCATCTCGTCAGGTGTTGGGTTCGGATTGATCGCATTCGCATACTGAGCAAACTCTGGCGATAAGCTTAGCGCTAAATTAAATTTAATCAGCGGTCCAAAGCTGGCCGATTCCATGCCAAAGTTAGGCACACCACCAGCAGCAGAAGCTAGAGATGCAGCTTTTACATTAAATAAACCATCAACTTGCGGGTTAAATTCGGTGTTAGTAACCGCGAGGAAATCTACCCCGGTTAACGCCCCTAATGAATGGCCAACGTAATATGTTTGTGTAGGATTGATATCGACACCGGCGTTTAAATCGCCATTTAAAAAGTTAAGGCCCAAACGTAACGCCATTGAATCGGTTGCACTTTGACGGAAGTTATCCCTGCCACTTAACAAGTTAGCGATATTAATGTAATAAAATGGATTATCCGCAGCTTCTACTTCTTTTACGCCATCGCCATCAGTATCGAATGCACGCGAGTTATGCAACGGGTGATCGATTGCCACAGTGGCAAAACCATTAATCGATAAAACCCCGGTTAACGCCAGCATATGCTCCTTACTGGTGGTAATACCGTGCTGTAACATAATAACTGGCCAGCCACCTAGTGGTTTAACTAACTCACCTTCAATACCAAATGCCGGGCGAACCATATTGGCGTAAGCTAAATTGGGTACCGTGATTTGCACATCAAGGTTTTGCATGGTCTGGACTTTAGGTATTGGATTAAACTTGGTCAGGTTGCGCTCCACGTCTAAGCCTAAATCGCGCAAACCAAAACTCATACAAGCACCATCAGACACACTTTGTGGCTCTGCCGGTAAATCCTCGGCAAATGCTAATATCACACCAGAGTCACACATTGCCTGCCAGTAGGTACTTTCCGTTAAATCGGCCGTGCCAGGGACATGTGAGTAATATGGAACAGTAATGGCACCCGCGTATATACTGGCACTACTGTATAAAGGCACAAGTTGTGGGTCGCTAGGATCAAGCAACTGTGCGGCAATTAACGCATCTGCTGCTGTGTAACCTGCGTTGACGTTAGTCACCATCGGGGTTGGGAATAACGCTGTTGCCGGGTTTAATGTTGCGGCTAATAATTGTTTAGTCACATTCAACGTATCGACAGTAGATTGTGTTGTCATCGCCATGGTATAGGTGATTTCTTCACGATTTAAACCAAAGCCTTCGGCAATGTTTTCATAGCTGTTGATGATGTTTTGTAATGTAAATTGGTCAGGATCGGCCAAAGGTTTAGTCGACACGTCTTGCTTGACTAATTCATAGGTAGACGAGCCTAAAATTGCATCGCCATTGGTATCTTTCAGGTTTTTGGTCAGTGCAATTATGTAAGTGGTTTTGGCTTTTAACGGCTTCATTGGAATGAAGGCCAAGTCACTTCCATCGGCTTGCACAACAAAGTCTTCGGCTAATACCAGCTGTTTAACACCTTTACAGGCAATGCCTGCAGGCACCGGGTTACATTCGGCATCATTCAAATCTGCGCCCATCACCACTTCGTACATTGACACTGCATCGCTGTTAAATACGCCGGCAGGATCGAGTGCTACGCCTTCGTCAAAATCAAAGCTTAATACGAAAGGTTGGTGGGTAGACCAGCCATCGAGGGCACTTAACGCTACTCTGGGATTGGAAAAGTCAGTCGTATCGGGAACCGCGCTATCGAAATTTAATGTGCCATCTGTATGACCACTAAATAACAAATCGTTAGGGGGTGATATTACCGGCACATCAGCGCCCGGATCAAAAGCAACACGAGAAACGGCCAGTGCGGGAGCCGAGGCTTCGTTTTCATTTTCAATGTCTTTGATGGTTTCATCATCACAAGCAGACAGGCCCAGAGCGCTCGCGATTGCAAGGCCGATGAATAGCTTTTTCATATTTTCTCCCCAGAAGAACGATATTTTCGCCTTGAATATTATTATCTTATTGGCGTTTTGTTATAAATTTATTAACTAGTATGACCAGTTAGATTGTATTGAATATAACTTACCGTAACTAAAATGACTTTGCTACATTTTTTTACCATTAGCCGCATAAAGTTAACAAATCATTTTTTCAGAATATGCTCGAATCAAATCAAGAGTAAGGGTAGAATACGCAGCAATAATCATTAATCGAAAGAAAACTATGTTCGAATATCAAGCACAACAACATTGCTTACAACACAAAACTATTTTAGTCACCGGCGCAGGAGCCGGTATCGGTAAGGCTGCAGCTATGCATTATGCTAAGTTTGGCGCAACCGTGATATTGTTAGGCAAAACCGTGGCCAAGCTCGAACAAGTGTATGATGACATAGTGAATGCGGGTTACCCTGAGCCAGCGATTATTCCTTTAGATATGAAAGGCGCAAGTGCGCAAAATTATAAAGATATGGTATCGACCATCACCGATCAGTTTACTCATATTGATGGCGCATTACTCAACGCCTCAATTTTAGGTGAGCTTACGCCGTTTACCCAAATTAGTGCGCAAATTTGGAACGATGTCATGCAAGTAAACCTCAATGCACAAATGCAACTTGCGCAGGCATTGATTCCGGCAATGTTGCATGCACCTGCCGCATCCTTGATTTTTACTACCTCTGGCGTTGGTAATAAAGGACGAGCATTCTGGGGGCCATACAGTGTTTCCAAGTTTGCCACCGAAGGCATGATGCAGATCATTGCCGATGAATATGATGGTTCGAGTTTACGGGTAAACGCGATTAACCCGGGTAGCACAAAAACCAGTATGCGAGCCAGCGCCTTCCCCGCTGAAGATAAAGGCTTAATTGCCGAGCCTGATGACATTATGCCCCTGTATTTATACTTGATGAGTGATGATAGTAAAGCCGTTAATGGTCAACGTTTAGACGCGCAGGCTTAATACCAATTTGATTAATTACCTGCTCATTTATAATGGTTTAATCAAATTGCTATAACAATCGCTTTTTCAAAGCGCTATTCTAGCTAGACAAGATCTAGGTAGTGCTATTTGATACCCATGGTAATGCGTGGGTTGCCGCCATAGTCATTATAAGTTTTGATATTAGTGAAACCATATTGCGCAAACAGCTGTTGTACTCCCTGATGCTGTTCAAAGCCATGCTCTAAGTATAACTGGCCATTAGTGGTTAAATAATCTCGTGATTTATCGATGATATGACGAATATCGGCAAAGCCTTGCTCATCTGCCACTAATGCAGATTTTGGTTCAAAGCGAACATCACCTTCGGCTAAATGCTTGTCATCACTAGCGATATACGGTGGATTTGAGACAATGAGATCAAACCTTTTACTGTTGCTAATATTGCTGAACCAATCACTTTGGTAAATATTTACCTGGGTAAGGTGCAGTTGTTCGGCATTCGATTTGGCTAATTGCACCGCTTGGGCACTAAAATCTACCGCGTCCACTTGCCAGGCTTGATGTTCCGATGCCAATGCCAGAGCGATGGCGCCCGTGCCGGTGCCAAGATCGAGCAAAGACAACTGTTCAACTTCATTATTCGATAACACCGCTTCAACCAGGGTTTCGGTATCAGGGCGAGGAATGAGAGTACATGGGGCAACAAAAAAGTCCAATGACCAAAATTCCTGTTTGCCAACAATAAATGCCACTGGTTCGCCCTGCTCTCGCCTTTTAACAAAGCTTAAAAACAGTGCTTGTTGCTCTGCACTCAGGTGTTTTTCTGGCCAGGTTAATAAATAGCTGGTGGGCTTAGCCAGCACTGCCGATAATAACGCCTGACTATCCGCCTTGGCATCATAAGCATCTTCAAATTGCAAAAAACAGCTTTTTGCAAAATCAAAAAGCTGTTTTATTGTGGCTAAACTTACAGAGTTAGCGGTGAACTCTGCGTGGTTATTACTGACCAATATTATTACTCACCAATGTTTTTTAAACCTATAGGCTATTAGTTTTGTTCCGCAAGGGATGCTAATAAATCGGCCTGATTTTCTTGCATGATAGGTTCTAGCACCAATTGTAAGTTACCTTCAATCACTTCGTTTAAGCGATATAAGGTTAAATTGATACGGTGATCCGTCATTCGACCTTGCGGGTAATTGTAGGTACGAATACGTTCAGAACGATCACCACTGGCCACCAGGTTTCTACGTGAAGACTCTTCTTCAGTGCGTCGTTTCTCGTCTTCGGCTTGTTGCAAACGCGCTTGTAATACCGACATCGCTTGCGCACGGTTTTTGTGCTGTGAACGTTGGTCCTGACACTCTACTACGACACCCGTTGGTATATGGGTAATACGAATGGCAGAGTCGGTTTTGTTAACGTGCTGGCCACCAGCACCTGAGGCGCGGAAGGTATCGACTTTTAAATCGGCTTTGTTAATTTCAATGGCATCGGCTTCTGGAATTTCCGGCATCACCACCACCGTACAGGCGGAAGTGTGTACTCGCCCTTGCGATTCGGTTTCAGGCACACGCTGTACACGGTGGCCGCCACTCTCAAACTTCATTTGGCCGTAAACACTGTCGCCATTTACTTTCACCACAATTTCTTTATAACCGCCTTGCTCAGACTCATTCATGTTGAGAATTTCAAGTCTCCAGCCTTGCTTTTCCGCATAGCGGCTGTACATACGGTATAAGTCACCGGCAAAGATTGCCGCTTCATCACCACCAGCACCGGCACGAATTTCAACAAAACAGTTGTTATCGTCGTTTGGATCTTTTGGTAATAATAAAATTTGTAAATCTTGGGTTAAGCTCTCAATATTCGCTTTCGCTGTTTTGAACTCTTCCTGAGCCATCTCACGCATGTCAGGATCTTCATCCTTCAACATTTCTTGCGCCATGGCAAAATCTTCTTCTGCAGTTTTATAGTCACCAAATACTTTCGTTACTTCTTCAAGTTGTGAAAATTCTTTTGATAACGCTCGAAATTTTTCTTGATCGCCAATCACATCAGGATCAGATAACAGCGCTTGGACTTCTTCAAAGCGTTCTACCAAGACTTCAAGCTTTTGATATACAGATTCATTCATTTATTTGTTTTCACCCAAGGGTTAGTTTGAAAAGAGTTATCTTCGATTTATTTAAGTATTATAATGGAAGTGTTCTAAATTTAGTTATCTTTTTTATCCAAATCAAAAACATCGTGAAGATAAATAATTTTGTCTAGCTCGCCACCTTGCGCTGCAGATTGCAGTGCTCGGGTTGGGGCGTGCATCAGGTTGTTGGTTAATTTTGTTGCCAGTTCCGCAATTACCGCTTCCGGATCTTTATCTTGGCTTAATTGTAATTTCGCTTTTACCAACAATTGATCTCGTTTGCTCAAGCATTGGTTACGGTATGCAATTACGGCATCTTGAGTATTTAAGCCTCTTAGCCAAGCCATAAAATCATTCGTTTGAGTTACCACTATTTTTTCAGCTTGTGCCGCAGCCTTACGGCGATTTTCCAAATTTTCGGCAATGATGTTTTGTAAATCATCTACCGTGTATAAAAATACATCTTCGAGTTCACCAACTTGTTCTTCAATATCTCGCGGCACGGCAATATCGACCATAAAAATTGGCCGGTGACGGCGTTGCTCTAAGGCGGTTTCTACCATGCCTTTACCAATAATAGGCAGTGTTGAACCGGTAGAACTGATGACGATGTCGGCATCAGGAATATGTTCTGGAATTTGCGCCAGGGTTATCACTTCGGCACCGATTTCTGTCGCCATTTTTTCAGCTCTGGCGACAGTACGATTGGCAACCGTGATTTTACCAACGTTATTATTGTATAGATGCTTAGCCACGAGCTCAATGGTTTCACCAGCACCAATTAATAACACTTTGCTTTTTTCCAGCTTGGCAAAAATGTGCTTGGCAAGATTCACCGCAGCAAAAGCAACAGATACTGCGCTGGCGCCAATTTCAGTGTCGGTACGTACCTGTTTGGCAACACCAAAAGTACGCTGGAATAAACGTTCCATGATGATTTGCATAGAGCCTGCGGCCTTCGCTTGACTATATGCCTGCTTCATTTGCCCTAAAATTTGCGGTTCACCAAGAATTAGCGAGTCTAAACCACACGCAACCCGCATCATGTGATTAACGGCTTGTTGATCATGGTGCCAGTATAACGAAGGTGAAATCATGCTGGCAGGTACATTATGGTAACTCTCTAACCAACCGGTAATTCGCTGTTGCACTTCCAGCAGCGGTTTATCTTGTACAAAGTACAATTCAGTGCGATTACAAGTGGATAAAATTGCCGCTTCTTTACAAGCTAGTTGTTCTACCATTTCTTGCAGTGCATGGGTAAGATTATCTGGAGTAAATGCCACTTTTTCACGCACAGAAACTGGCGCAGTCTTGTGATTAATACCAACAGCAAAAATAGACATAGTTTAAAATGGGTAACCCAATAGTAAAAATCAGCATTAGATAAATGAGTAAAATCTATTTATCATTGGCTAACATGAATAATGTAATTTTACGTAATTCAGGCCACGATTCATAGATCTGGCTCAATATAACCATAAAAAAAAAGGTTTTTGTCACCAATATGTCTAATAGTAGATTAAAATTTCCCCAACCAAGCAAAAATATATTTATAACGGCGATTATGTTGTTCTTAACTGCTTGTACAACACCTTTACCTCAGCAACCTGTTGTTGAACAATTATTGCAGGACAAAAATGAAAGAGCAGCACAACTTGCTCAGTTAACCAGCTGGACAATTAAAGGTAAAATAGCCTTTATTGAAGGCGATGATAAACAAAGCGCCAACCTATACTGGCAACAAGATAACAATACCTTGCAATTAAAGCTCACCTCTTTTCTTGGCGTCAATGTATTAACGCTAAGCTCCGCAAATGAGCAGCATGTACTAACAGCAAACGGTAAAACTTACACCGATGATAATTTAGAAGATTTGCTTAATCAGGTTTCAGCAATACGTTTGCCGGTAAAAGCACTCAGTTACTGGCTTAAAGGCTTAAAAGCCCAAACTGAAGATGTGGTACTATATAGCCAAACGACACAACTGCCAGAAACGTTAAATGCCTGGGTAAACCATACTTACTGGCACATTGACTATCAACAATATAACTTGGTAAACAACTATCGTTTAGCCAACAAAATTTCGATAAAGCATCGAGACCTGACCATAAAAATTGCCATTCATCATTGGGATATAGACTAGTGACTACAAGTTTTCAGCGCTTTTCTTCGGTTGCCAAAATCAACCGTTTTCTGCACATCACCGGCCAACGAGAAAGCGGCTACCATGAACTGCAAACTGTTTTTCAGTTTTTGGATTTTGGTGATTTTCTTGAATTTAAAAAAAACAGCACTGGTGAAATTAACTTATTAACCCCTATTCCCGGGGTAGATAATGACAATAATTTGATTGTAAAAGCGGCAAAATCATTGCAACAACACTCTAATTGCACCGTTGGGGTTGATATCAAACTGGACAAAAATCTGCCTATGGGCGGTGGCTTGGGTGGTGGTTCTTCAAATGCAGCAACCACGCTTCTGGCATTAAATAAAATTTGGCAACTAAACTATACAACAGACACGTTAGCGGCACTCGGGGTAAAGCTTGGTGCTGATGTACCGGTATTTGTCCGCGGCTTTACCGCTTTTGCCGAAGGTATCGGCGAGCACTTAACCCCGGTAGATATTGATGCTCCTTGGTTTTTAGTCACCATACCCGACTGTTCTATATCTACCGCCGCCATTTTTGCTGCCAAAGATTTACCGCGCAACACGGCAAAAATGACGATTGAAAATATCAATATTGCCGCCTGCCATAATGATTGTGAAAACTTGGTTATAAAACTTTACCCTGAGGTTGCCAAGATGATGGCTTGGTTGTTAGAATACGCGCCATCAAGATTAACCGGAACTGGTGCCTGTATATTTTCAAGCTTTGAAGATAAACAATCGGCGCTTACCGTGCAATCAAAGCTACCAGATGGTGTAAAATCATTTGTAGCAAAGGGCTTAGCTCAATCGCCTATTTTGGCGGAGTTAAAGCAAATTGCTTAATCGGTAATTTGTGCTCTACTTGGGTATAAGGTTTTCTTATATCTGCCACTAAAAACAATAATATTGTTTTTAGTTTTGCTAACATTTAGTTAGCCCACACAGCATCTGATTAGTACTAATAAAATAGTAAGGTCGTTTGTATTATGTTTAATGTCATCAAAGTTTCTGAGGAACTGACAGTGCCTGACATGAAGATTTTTGCGGGTAACGCCACCCCTGAACTGGCTAAGAAAATTGCAGATCGTTTATACATTAATTTAGGCGATGCAAAAGTAGGCAGTTTTAGCGATGGTGAAATCAGCGTTGAAATAACCGAAAACGTTCGTGGTGCGGATGTTTTTATTATCCAATCTACTTGTGCCCCAACCAACAATAACCTGATGGAACTCATTGTTATGGTTGATGCGCTACGCCGAGCCTCTGCGGGCCGTATTACTGCGGTAATACCCTACTTTGGCTATGCACGCCAAGACCGTCGTGTTCGTAGTGCCCGTGTACCAATTACCGCGAAAGTAGTTGCTGACTTCTTATCTAGCGTAGGTGTTGATAGAGTACTTACCGTTGATTTACACGCGGAACAAATTCAAGGTTTCTTTGATGTTCCGGTAGATAACGTATTTGGCTCTCCTATCTTGCTTGAAGATATGATGAGCAAAGATTTTGATAATCCAGTGGTTGTTTCTCCAGATATTGGTGGTGTTGTACGTGCGCGTGCTGTCGCTAAAATGTTGGACGAGTCTGACTTGGCTATCATCGATAAACGTCGTCCTAAAGCGAATGTTTCACAAGTAATGCACATTATTGGTGAAGTAAAAGACAGAGACTGTATTATCGTTGATGACATGATTGATACCGGCGGCACGCTTTGTAAAGCTGCCGAAGCTCTTAAAGAGCATGGTGCACGTCGCGTATTTGCCTACGCCACTCACCCGGTATTATCTGGCAACGCTGCTGAAAACATTAAAAATTCAGTTATTGATGAAATGATCGTCACCGATTCCATTCCATTAAGCCCAGAAATCAAAGCATTAAAAAATGTTCGTCAATTAAGCTTGTCTGGCATGTTATCTGAAGCTATTCGTCGCGTAAGCAACGAAGAGTCAATTTCAGCAATGTTTGATGCGTAATAGCAAGTGGATTAAATAAAGGAAAAGTACAAAACGCAACAATTTGCTTTAGATGTACCCCCTTTATAAAAAAAGTGCGCTTAATGGCGCACTTTTTGTTTGTTAAGCCTCTGAAAAATGTTATCATTCGCCGCCTTTTTTAAGTCAGTGCAACCTTGTTGTTACTAAACTTACTAAAAGCTGCCCTTATTATTGATAATAATGGGCATTAGCATTATTTTTTGGTCGCGAAAAATAATTAAATTTTAAACAATATCAATTTGATATTTAAAAAGAGTAATCATTATGGATTTATTAAAATTAGATGCTGAAGTTCGTACAGACATGGGGAAAGGTGCGAGCCGCCGCCTACGTCACGCGGACAAAGTTCCAGCAATCGTTTACGGTGCGGGTCAAGAACCAGTATCTATCACTTTAGCACACAACAAAGTTTGGCGTGCACAGCAAGAAGAAACTTTCTATTCTCAAGTTTTATCATTAAACGTAGGTAAAAAGAAAGTTGATGTTGTGATCAAAGATATGCAACGCCACCCGTTTAAAGATTTAGTTATGCACATTGACTTCTTACGTGTTGACGCGAAGACAGAACTACACACTGCAGTTCCAATTCACTTCATCAACGAAGAAGAAGTAACTAAAGCTGGTAACATCGTTGTTCACAACTTGAATGAAATCGAAGTTGCATGTTTACCGAAGGACATCCCTGAATTCATCGAAGTAGACGTTGCTAACCTTGAAGTTGGTCACCCATTACACTTATCTGATATCGCTCTTCCAAAAGGCGTTACCTCAGTTGAGCTTGCTAAAGGCGAAGATCACGATTCAGCTGTTGTATCAGCAAGCGTTCCAAAAGCGGCTAAAGTAGAAGATACTGATGAAGCTGTTGAAGGTGACGCAGAAGAAACTACTGAAGAATAATCGCTAAGGAATCTCCTTGACGACTAATATTCAGTTGGTTGTGGGCCTGGGTAATCCAGGCCCCGAATACGCCAAAACCCGTCATAATGCCGGAGTCTGGTTCGTTGAAGAACTGGCAAAACAATACAACATTACCCTCTCGCCTGATAAGAAGTACAATGGCTTATATGGTAAAGGCCTGATTGGCTCTAACCTGGTCCATTTACTGATCCCTACTACCTTTATGAATCGCTCAGGCAAAGCCGTTGCCCCATTAGCGAATTTTTTTCGTATCCCGGTAGAAAACATCTTGGTGGCTCACGATGAGTTAGACCTAGATCCTGGGGTTTGCAAAATTAAACTCGGCGGTGGTCATGGTGGCCATAATGGTTTACGAGATATCATCTCGTGCATGGCTAATAATAAAAATTTTTACCGACTCAGGATTGCTATCGGCCATCCAGGGCATCGCGACCGGGTAACCGGTTACGTGTTGGGCAAAGCCCCGGCAAGCGAACAAGTTCTATTAGAGCAAGCAATTGATGAAGCCGCCAGGTGCTTTTCCATCTGGGAAAGTGATGGCTTAAAAAAAGCGCAAAATAGACTACACACATTCAAAGCAACAAGCTAATTAGCAAACAAGATTATAGGAACATATCATGGGATTTAAATGCGGCATTGTTGGTTTACCTAACGTTGGTAAATCTACCCTTTTTAATGCATTGACCAAAGCCGGTATTGAAGCCGCAAACTTTCCGTTTTGTACTATTGAACCCAATACGGGTGTGGTTCCGGTACCGGACCCACGTATGGATAAATTAGCCGAGATAGTACAACCACAAAGAGTACTACCTACCACCATGGAGTTTGTTGATATTGCCGGCCTGGTTGCAGGTGCTTCAAAAGGTGAAGGACTGGGCAATAAATTCTTAGCGAACATTCGCGAAACCGACGCCATTGGTCATGTAGTGCGCTGTTTCGACAATGAAAATATCGTTCATGTTGCCGGTAGTATCAGTCCTGCTGATGATATCGACGTGATCAACACCGAATTAGCGCTTGCCGATATGGATACTGCCGAACGTGCAATTTTCCGCCAAGCCAAACGTGCCAAAGGTGGCGATAAAGACGCTAAATTTGAAGTATCAGTATTGGAAAAAATTCTTAAGCATGTTGAAGACGGCGAAATGATCCGCTCGTTAGATTTAAGCAAAGAAGAACTTGCCGCTGTTGCTTATTTTAACTTTTTAACATCAAAACCAACGATGTACATTGCCAACGTTAATGATGATGGCTTTGAAGATAACCCTTACTTAGATCAAGTACGAGCAATTGCTGAAAAAGAAGGCGCTGTAGTGGTAGCCGTTTGTGCAGAGATTGAAAGTGAATTATCGGAAATGGATGAAGACGAACGTCAAGAATTCATGGAAGATTTAGGTATCACTGAACCAGGATTAAACCGGGTAATTAATTCAGGATACGGCTTATTGCACTTACAAACTTACTTTACTGCTGGCGTAAAAGAAGTAAGAGCATGGACAGTAAAAGTGGATGCGACCGCACCACAAGCCGCTGGCGTGATCCACACCGATTTTGAAAAAGGATTTATTCGAGCTGAAATTGTTTCTTATGATGATTTTGTTGAATTTAACGGTGAGTCTGGTGCCAAAGAAGCCGGAAAATGGCGCTTAGAAGGCAAAGAATATAAAGTGAAAGATGGTGATGTGATCCACTTCCGCTTTAACGTTTAAATTTAAGTTTAAAACTTAAATACAGAATAAAACAAGCCGGATTTCATCCGGCTTGTTTTATTCTGTATTATCTTAGGTTAAGGCTGTGGGGTTAAATAAAACCGCCCGGTTGCATCGCTCAAACCACAAGCCATAGTTTTCGCCGAGATATCCACTTGCAAAGTTTCATAACCCGCCGCTGAAATTATTAACTGTCCTTGTAATGGGGCATCATACGAGCTGATAATTCTGCTGTTATACTGGCATTGTTCATCTTCGCTTTCAGGTATTTCTAGCTCTTCACTATCGTCTTCAGAGTGAATCACTGCAGAAGCAGCACAACTGATATTTTGCCAGCTATCCTGAGCTAACACGGTCACCCGATATGTCGGTTCAATAACTGGCTCACAAACATAACCATAATCCTGGGCAACAATAAAACGAGTGATCGAAATGCCAAATTCGTCATCAACGCTGTCTTTATAACGATCAACACTGATACTTATTGGGTAGCCTAGTTGCTCATGGTATTCGACTTCGATTTCATCAACAGTGCCTATTAGCATATCAATAAATTGAAATAGCTCAGGAATGGAACTTACCCATTCTTGTGACAGGTCATCGCCTTGCTCAAAGCGCAATTTATCATTGTTGTAGCGCTTTATCTCACTGCCGCTGACTTCAACACTAAACGAGGTATCCATGTTGCCGCAAAAACAACCGATAGCAATATCAAAGGCATAATCATCAATATATTGCTTTTCCCAAAGCGCTTTATTTTTATTAAGTTTTTGCTGCTCTTTATTACTATCTCCGCCACATGCGGTTAACAGTGATAGCAGGATAAGAGTCATCCCTAATGCAAAAAATCTTTTCATTTTTCTTCCCTTTTTAAGTGACAACAGCCTCACTGCGGTCATCACTTATGTTAATTTATCCTTACTTATTTGCGAGCATTTCATCGATAGAGTACTTGCCTGCGCCTTGGATCAAAGTCATAACTACGCCAGCTAACAACAGCAGTTGAAACTCATAACCGCCTTTGCCAAACATACCGGCATCTAAATGCACAAACCCGATTGCAACTAACATAAGCACTACCAAACTTAATGATGCTAGGCGAGTAAACAACCCAGCAATTAACATCATGCCACCAAACGTTTCTGCTGCACCTGCACAAAGTGCCAAGATATAGCTAGGCTCTATTCCCATACTGCCTAACCAGCCAGCAAACTTGTCCGGGTTGCCTTCCGCAAATAACTTTCCCCAACCATGGCCAATAAAAATGATGCCCATCACGACTCGAACTGCAAGCAAGCCCAAGGGGTTGTTATTACTGGTACATATTTTTTTCATTGTTTCATTCATATATTCACCTATTACTTTGTTTTTCTTATATATATTTTAAAGACATAATTAGATTAATTAAAAAGTCAGTTGAAGTAAACTTAATTAAAGCAGATATTAATTAGCTTGCAGCACTATCTTATTCTCGCCACCTTTAGGTAATTGACCTGCATAATATTGTTCAATATTGTCGCGTTTTAACTTTAAGGTTGGCGTTAACAGTTCGTTTTCTATGGTCCAGGGGTCGCGACAAACAAATAAGAAGTCTAACCGTTGATGACTCTCTAATTCACTATTTACCGCAACTAAGGTTTCAGCTAGTCCCTTTTGGATGTCACTATTAGAGCGATCGATGCCTTCTGCCAGTACCACTAAAGCAATAGGCTGTTTTAGACCTAAGCCCATCACACAAACTTGTTCAATATCGCTGTTTCTGCACAGCATACTTTCGATAGGTACCGGGATCACGTACTTGCCTTTTGAGGTTTTAAACTGCTCTTTGATACGACCAACTATTTTATAGGCGCCATCATCCGTAACCTCACCTTTATCGCCAGTGTGAAACCAGCCATCGGTAAATGAAGCTTTGCTAATTTCCGGATTTAAGTAATATTCTTTAAATACCGCATCACCGCGGATCATCACTTCATTTTGCTCTGACAGTTTCATTTCGACACAGTCGACTGGTACACCAATACTGCCAAGCCGTTGTTCATTAAAAGGAAAATTTCCACAAGACAAACCTGATGTTTCGGTCATGCCCCAACCTTCACCGATATTAATGCCAATTTTTTGGAACCATTTAAGGAGTGAAATTGAAATAGGCGCAGAGCCACTGGCAAATACTTTAGCGTTGGATAACCCCAGCTTTAACCGGATCTTTTTCGCCACTTGCTTACCTATAATTGGTAAACTCAATAACAGCTTCAACTTTTTATCCGGCATTTTGGCCAATATTTGCGACTGAAACTTAGCCCACAGGCGTGGTACCGATAAAAATATGGTAGGAGATGCGTGTTGTAAATCATCAATGAATGTTGACAGATTATCGACAAAAAACACCTGAAAGCCCGCATCAAAAGCAGCACCTTCAATGACACTTCTTTCGGTAATATGCGCTAGCGGTAAATACGAAAGAGCTCGGCTGTTGCTAGTTGCATTAATTACCGAGCATGTACACTTGGCCGCCGAAGCCAAATTTTTATAACTAATGATTACTCCTTTGGGGGAGCCCGTGGTGCCCGAGGTATAAACAATCGACATACAATCATCAATATGTGCCTGATGTAACTCAGTTAAAGGCTGATAAGCGGCTAACCACTCTTGCCAGGTTACCTGACAATTGATCGTTGGATAAGGAAACGCAATGGTGAGTGTTTCAGCAGGTATGGCGGCAATTGCCGCATCAAGCGAATCAAGTTTGCCAACAAACATCGCTCGCACTTCGCTGTGCTTTATCACATAGGTGATGGTTTTCGCGCCAGCGGTAGAATAGATAGGAACGCTTATCATCCCTGCCATCATTATGGCTAAGTCGACAATGAACCATTCGGCACAATTTTTAGAGAGTATGCCAATCCGATCGCCCGGTTCAAATCCTTGAGCTTTCAAGCCTTGCGCAATTGCTCTTGCTTGTTGTTCAACTTCATTAAACGAAAATGTATGCCACTTCCCGTCTATCGGCTGATGCAGGTAGGGCTTATCACGATGTTTATTGCTATTGTTGAGGAAGTTTTGTAACGAGGTTTGATAATTCATAGCAGCTACTGTTTATTATTTTTAATCAGTATAGATAAATAATATCAGCTTGACTAATTGCCGGTTCATTTTTAGTGGTTAAAACTATGATGAAACTTGCCAAAAAGTGATATATCGGTAACATATCGGCTGCGAATAAACTAATAAGAGATCAATTGGATGATACGGATTGCTTTAAGCTTGAGCTTAAGCTTGCTCATGGTGGCTGGATGCACAACAAGCAACACAGTCGAACGTATTGAACAGCCTGACTCGGTGGTCAAATATAAAGATGATTCAACGAAATCGGGCCGCTATTCAAATTTATACCCAGGAAAGAAAACGTATCCCGAAACATGCATCGATAACTGTTATCCCAAATCATCACTGCTGGCTTGTGAAGCCCCTGCAGAAAAATGCAAATTTACCGGGGTTCAGCCCCAGCTCCCCTTAACTACAGGGTTTTCTATTCGATGGCTCGGACATGCCAGTTTTTATATTGAGAGTCCTGACGGCAGTACCTTGTTACTTGATCCGGTTAGCGGTCAGTTTGACTGGCCAGTAAATTGGGCCTTTCGAATCAGTGAAGGCTTTAATCGTCAAGCTGCCGTTTGGCCATCTGAAGAAGAAATTGCCAATATCGATGCTGTTTTGTACTCTCATATCCACTACGATCACTTCAATAAGGATGATATTGAGAAAATTGGCCCGGATACCGAATACTACGTACCTATGGGCTTTGCTGAACATTTCCCCGCAGACGGTTATCGAATCAATGAAATGGCTTGGTTTTCAACAGCATCGATGGGAGAGTTAGCCATTCATTTTGTACCCGCACACCACTTTAGCAGCCGAGTTTGGGTGCCATACATTTATGAAGATGACGATGCTACTCTCTGGGGCGGCTGGGTTGTGGAATACAAAAACCAGCGCATATTCTTTGCTGGCGATACCGGATATTCTCAACATTTTAAAGATATCCAACAACGCTATGGTGATATGGATGTGTGCTTATTGCCCATTGCCTCATACTTTCATCAAGAGTACGGTGCATGGTATCGCTATGTTCATACTACGCCAGAGGACGCACTAACTGCCGCGAAAGAACTCAATTGTAAAGTGATGATCCCCTGGGGGTACGGAAACGCCAGTTGGAAAATGGGCGACCTCAGTTCTCACTCTGCCCTGTTACGATTATTGCATATGCATAAAGAAATGGCATCGACAATACCGTTACATATTCTTAATGAAGGCGAAGGCGTAGCATTATAGTTGGGCTTTTAATCAACTTGGTATAATGTTATCCCGTTCAGAAACAAGTGACTTTAGTTTATTTAACCGGTGATAAGCCCTTTGCTCGATTATCAATTGCGTCATCGAGTTCAAAGTTTTCGTCTCGCCACATTTTTGCTTCACTATAACTGAATTTATTTGAAGCCCACTGAAACGCACCTTCAACCGATAATCCTGACGCTTTCCAGCCGGCAGCGTCTTCGGGGGTAAATTTATTTAAAGCCCAGGGAATGATTTCATTAGCATTGTTGAATCCTTGCTCAAACCATAACTTTACTTGTTCCGGTTTCAGCCCAGCGTCCACATAGGTACCTACTTGCTCTACCGTTACGCCAATGTCTTTCCAGTTAGATATTTCAGATTCAGACATGCCCTCCCAACTGGGAGCACTTGCGCAAGAACTGAGTAAAACCATAAAAAATAAAATGAGAAATTTACGCATTTAATTATCCTTATTCCATTTTCATATTGACTACCCTAGTTTAGGTTAAAGTTCCAATATTCACCAGAAGTCGGGCGCCTTGGGTATTTAAAAGCTTCAAATTCTACTTGCTACACTGTATTAGTGTCAGTCAATGTACGACGACCATTTACGATATTTTAGACAAAAAAAAGCTGATGTATCAAACATCAGCTCTTTCATCAGTAGCAAAAGCTTATAGAGGTTTTACGTTCTCAGCTTGTGGGCCTTTTTGACCTTGAACTACTTCAAATTCTACTTGCTACACTGTATTAGTGTCAGTCAATGTACGACGACCATTTACGATATTTTAGACAAAAAAAAGCTGATGTATCAAACATCAGCTCTTTCATCAGTAGCAAAAGCTTATAGAGGTTTTACGTTCTCAGCTTGTGGGCCTTTTTGACCTTGAACTACTTCAAATTCTACTTGCTGACCGTCAGTCAATGTACGACGACCAGAACCTTCGATAGCACGAAAATGAACGAATACGTCAGGACCGTCAGTTTGCTCGATAAACCCGAAACCTTTTTCGTCATTAAACCATTTTACTGAACCAAATTTTGTATCAGACATAATACTCTTTCCTAAATTTATAAATTAATTGTGTTACAACCCCGACATGGAGATCTAGCTTTTTATGTATTACTTAATATGTCGATATGTTGGAACAGGTTGAACTTATAAATCGAGATAAATCGTATTGCATTTTCAAGCTTGCGGAGGTGAGTATACCTATTTACCTTGTCTTGGCAAGCGATATATAAATAAATAGTCAATAAACCTTTGATTTTAATATTTAACCGCTGCCGGTGCTTTTAGCTGTAATTATTAGTATTAAATTTTCGTGTATTCAGGGGCTAATAAATGATCCACTTTTTGCCAATGTCCATTTTGATATTTCATTTCATAAAATGGCCAATAGTTATTATCGATTTTCAGCGTGATCACATTAGAGTTGTTATTAAAGTCCAAGGTTTTAATTAAAACGGAAGTTTGATGAGGTTTACCTTTCACCGCTTTGACAAAATCCTCAGTTGTTTCAATAGCCTGGCCATCAATTTCGACAATACGCTGCATCGCATAAATGCCATAACGGGTTGCCGGAGAACCATAACTATAACTTGCCACATAAACCCCATCAGTACTAACGTTGCCTTGTAACTGTGCGGCCCGATGAGGTGCATGTAAGTACAACCCTGACCAATAAAATACTTGGGTGATATCATGCCCATATAGAGGTGTTGTGGTTAGCATTACCGTATTAACCTCACCTTCACTAAAGTAAGTTACCGACACTTCTGGCAATTGGGATAATTTTTCAACCTGTCGAAACGAAGAGACCGGGATATTATTTATCGCCAGGAGAATATCTCCTCGTTTAAATACTTCAGCACTCGATGAGCTGGCGGCAACATTATAAATAGCAAGTAGCTTATCGGTTTTGGGGTTTTGCTGTTTTAACTTAATTAACCACTCATTGGTTAAGCCCATTTGTAATGCATTTACTGGCGCTATTTGGGTTAAATTTATATCCAAAGAATAAATCGGCTTGTGGTTACTCACCAGTGACATTATTTCATCAACATATTCGATCGCCATGCCAGCGCTGACACTGGTAATGTCTTTGCCTCTTTCACCACTTTGTTCGAAGGTTGACCAAAGGGCGGTGACTTCGTTATCTGCATTCACTAAAATTCCATCAATAACCGTATTAGGGTTTACTAAATAAGTGACTTCGATATTTTTTTCAATATATTGAGGAACGTTAAACTGACGAAGCCATAATTCTTCCTGAGTATCTACAATGGTGTCTCGGTATTCAATAACACCATCATAATTGAGTCCCATTTGCAGCACAGAATCACCAGCAACCATTGCCCGTTTAGCTAACGTGATTTGCGCAACTTCAATACCCGTCAATAACGAAGGGGAATATGACACTAACGCCAGATTATGCAGCGGGTGAATATACTCAACCTTAGCATAGACTTCCAGACGATTATCAAAGACTAGTTTAACGTCTCCCAACATACTAAATACGACATTCCGGGGAACAACAACCCAACCTTTTTTCACATCAACAATGACACCGGTACCGAAGCGACTGTTGTTACCGCTTCGGCCCTGGATAGAATAGGGGCTGGTAAAACGAACGTTGACTAAAGCATTTTTTAATTGATTATCTATGATGGCAGCTGGCATGTTACTGCCATTATCCTGAGTCTGCTCGACCTTTGCCGGAGCTGTCGCTTTAATGCATGGCCAATAACCTAATTCAATACTTTTCTGACAGTAACTATGTTCAAACCAGGTGCGATTAATTTCAACTAATGCATAATTTGTGGTATTTGCCGTGGCAGCATCAAAGTAACGCAGATTGACTTTTTTGCCATTTTTAATTTGACTTAATTGCTTATGTAAATCTTCAACGTTATTAATGTTAACGCCATTAAATTCAGTGATCACACTTCTATGAGGCACTCCCGCTTGTCTAAACGAACCAGCAGAATTGGCAACAAAAACGCCTTTGATCGGCTTATTAAAATGGCGGGCTTGTTGATACGATAAATTATGAAAAGTGCCGCCATCAAATTTTAGGAAGGCCAAAGGTGTGATGTCATTTAAATCACCAACCTTTATTGACTGTGATAACTCTACGCCACGCCGCAATATCAATACGTCTATGTATTGGTTTAAGTGTTCATTTAAACTGCTTTCAAGAGTTGAAAATTCCGCGATTGTTTGCTGGTTAATCGCTAATAAAATATCGCCCACGGCCAAAAGGTTTGCTGCATTGCTTTGTGGAATAATTGACCGTACCACCAACAGCCCTTTTAACTCAGGATACTGTGTACGATATTGTCGGGCTAACTCATCACTTAACCCTAACCTTTCTAGTTCAGCATAAGGTGTAGATTTAAATGTGGTTTGTAGCGTGCCGCGGGCAATAGGCTCGTTTTTTTGTAATTTTTTTAACGCTAATTTTATTTTACCTAACGGTAAATAGAACGCATTGGCAGATTTGGATAGACTTCCTGCATTTAAGGCAACCACCTCACCACGATTGTTTATCACCGGAGAGCCCGATGAGCCGCCACTTGAAGCCGTAGCGGCTTGAATATAAAAAATATTGAAATCGTTGTAACTGCCTTTGCCATAATGCGGAGCATCTCGGTCGAGTCTCGAAATGGTACCGTCTAGAATCGATATTTTTTGCCCCGCGTCATTACCAATAATGCGAATTTCCTGACCAACAGTTGGACGGCTATCACTGAGCTTAAACTCATGGGGATTGAGATGTTTTATCTGCTCAGGTTGATAACGATAAAAACCAAAATCATGAACGGGATCGATATACAGCGGGATTAAGTCAATTTCTTCATTATTAATTAAGATGGCTTTAGCCGTTACCGGGCCAGGAGTTACCACATGACGATTGGTTAAAATAATGCCTCGTTTGGCATCGACAATAAAGCCGGTGGCAACACTACTGCTGTTCCATTTACCATCAAAGCTTACCGGAACATCCATTTGAATGCTGACAACACCACTAGAAACTAATTTTACCGTTTCATTCCAGTTTTTTTCCGCCGTTAACGACGCACAATTACTTAAACAAGCAAAAGAAATAAATATCAGTAACCATACTCGAAACTGCGCTTTATTTGTATCTTGTATGAACATCCGTTTCCACCTTAATTTTAAGTTATAATTTTACTATATCACTTACATTATACCAATTTGATTTTTTAATAAAAAACACTTAATAAATTCAGCATTGAAGTTGCGCGACATCCCAATCCAAGGTGGCGAATAACTGTTGCCAATGGTCATCGAAATCTGCGGTTATGCACATAGGTTGATTGGTGACCGGGTGGGTAAATTCTAGTTTTTGTGCATGTAACATCAAACGCTTAAAACCAAAATGTTCGGCAAAAAACGGGTTTTGCTTATTATCACCATAATTGATATCGCCAATAATGGGGTGACGTAAATGAGCCAGATGTCGACGTATTTGATGGCGCCTGCCAGTATGCGGTTGTAAGCAGATGAGCGAGTAACGGACGCTGGGAAACTTTCCTAAAGCAATAGGCAAAGATGCGGTAAACACACTGTTATAGTCGGTAACGGCAGCTTGCGCGGGCTTATCTTTAGCCACAAATTTGTCCCCCAATTTATCCAGTTTCTCTTTGAGTGGATAATCCACCTGGCCTGCCCCCAATAAATGGCCACGAGTTAACGCATAATAGGTTTTTTGAATGGTTTTATCGGTAAATGCCTGTCCCATGTTTCTGGCAACGTCTGCAGATAAACCAAACAGCAATACCCCCGATGTGGGCCTGTCCAGGCGGTGCAATGGATAAACATATTGCCCCACCATATCGCGAACTAATTGCAAGGCAAAGTATTTTTCATGCCTGTCCATGAAAGAGCGATGGACAAATAAACCACTCGGCTTATTCACAGCCACTAAATGTTCATCTTGATAAAGAATGGTTAATTGTGGTGGTAGTTCTTCTGCTTCGAGGTCCATAGTTTCAGCGGCAGACACACTTTCCACGTTAGTTGTATTTAGCTTTGGTTTATCTGACATAAAGATGTTGCTCTCTCTTGCCACTTAACAACTCATCGATATCGGCAATCACATTAATTAGCTCTGCAGCCGTGTTACCTTTTTCTTTAAAGGCTTCTTCCGCCATCGGACACAGCGATATTTGTGTCGGCAATGCGAGATTTTTCTTTAGCATTTCTTGCATTTTTTCAATAAAGATAAATTGCAGCCATTGCGCAAACGATAAAGTATCGATACAAAAAGGCTGTCTGCTAGCAAGCGCAGATGTTGATGGTTGTTCAATTTGCCATAAATTGCTTGCCCGCAAAGCCGTGGTTAAGGCATTGAGTAAAAGCGGCAGCTGTTGGTGTTTTGTCGACATATGCAATTATAAAAATCAGTAAGTGAGCACTATTATTGGCATTATAATTATTTAAAATCGTTTTGGGTATTACTTTGACATAGCTTGGGTATATAATGCCGACATTATTCATCGATTACCTGCAAATAATGGCAACCAAGCAAAACATATCTACCATTTCTGAACTTTTACAATTATCTGACTCTTCCTATCGTATTTACGACATGGGTAGAAAAGTGACTAAGCTTGCCAGGCAAGACTTTGAAAAAGTAGAAAAAGCCATGCAACCTTACCCTTTTCCGATTCAAGGGCATGCTTGTTTTGCCATAGTATTTTGGCAAAAAAATCCAGCGACGCCTTACATTTGGTTTGTCAAATTCCCTCTTGATGAACGGGGGTTATTAAATCAGGGCGCGCGCAACCATTATTTAGCGATAATTTTAGAAGCACTTGGCAGCGATTTAAGCCAAGATCCTAGCGAAAAACAAGAAGAACTGTTAAAAGCAAACCCGTATAACTTTAAGCCTACACAATACAAGTTAGCAGCACTCAATGCGGTGGTAAAACGCGACTTAAAACAAAACGCTTCTGAGCATTACGAACATTGTCAGTTATATTTTAGCGGCAAACTTGGTTGGGATAGCTGGCAAGGCATAGGGGTACAAGGTTTATGTGATTTTGCCGCCAGACTTGATGCAGTAGAAAATCAACAGGCGTTAATTCATGCCCTAGCTCATGTTCCAAGTCAGGTTTTCAACCCGTTATGTTCGGCCTTAGAAAATCAGCCATTAGCCATTTCAGTAGTCTCGGCATTTATCGAGCAGGCAAACGTCGAGTTGAGTAAAAGCAACATCGATGCCGAGAGACTAGCCAGTATTCTTAGAGCCGTATCTGCCAATGCACAAAACCCAGTGGTGAAAGCGTTAATCGTTGCGATC
Organism: Thalassotalea sp. ND16A; assembly: GCF_000764205.1. Classification (GTDB taxonomy): domain Bacteria; phylum Pseudomonadota; class Gammaproteobacteria; order Enterobacterales; family Alteromonadaceae; genus Thalassotalea_A. The sequence goes on along the minus strand of NZ_JQDZ01000068.1, from coordinate 119,216 downwards.
ATCAACAATGAAAAGATAACCGAGTTAAATCTTATTTTAACCATTTCAGGCAGAGCCTGGCTGGCCATTGACGAACTGGATACGTTAACTTTATTTTTAGAGAAACTGGTTGGCCTGGTGGCACAAGATGTTTTCATGGCGGTTTTTCAAGACTTGATCGCCCTGCCCGCTATCAGGCCAACGTTGTTGCAATGCATTCGCAGCCCACAGCGTAGCGAGCAATTATCTGCAGCAATTGGTCAGATTTTTGCGCAAGTAAAAGGACAATAGTTAGGGTACCAACATGGCTGAAATTTACTTTTTATTATTTACTTTTTTGATCGTTTGGTATTTTATTTCCCTGAGAAAAATTGCCGAACGTGCGCGCGCATTAACTACGCAACATTGTGAACAACACGGCTTGCAATTTATCGCGATTGCCCGCTGCAAAACTGGCTTTGGTTCTTCCAAGCGGCAAGGGATCTTTATTAAAAGTGTATTCGAATTTGAGTTTAGTGGCGATGGCGAAAGCAGCTATAAAGGTTACTTAACCATGCATGGTAATAAAGCGGTAAACTTTGATTTACCCGCTTATAAAGTATAATGTCTAGTGGCTTAACAATGAGCAAAAGTTTAATTCACCTGCAGTAAAAGCCCGTCCATTGTCAAACAGCAGGAGATAGTTACTTCCTAGTTGACCTCGATCAAAACATTCTAACCATTTCAGGCGCATGCTTACCCTAATCACGATGCTAGGGTAGGCTTATATGGGTAAAAATATAACAAAATTGGAATATTGCGCAGAAGATTTCCAGCAATTTCAACAGTGCTTATATCAACAACTCGAGCATTTAAAAGAGGTGTTAGTACAACCCAACTTTGGTAAGCAAACACTGAAATTTGGCGCGGAACTGGAGATGTACCTAGTCGACGAGCAAGGTCAGGTAAGTTTAAGCAACCAAATGTTACTCAAACAACTTGATGACCCACAATTTCAACCCGAACTGAATCAATATAACCTAGAGCTGAATTTATCTGCGGTAGCACAAGAGGGCCGGCCTTTTAGTCAATTGCGTCAAGAAATTCAACAAAAGACTGACCATTTACAAGCCCTTGCCAAACCTCACGGCATCTCAATTGTGCCTATTGGTATTTTACCTACGCTTCGAGCCGAGCACCTTAACAGTGAATATATGACGGATCTGGGGCGCTATCACTGTTTATCACAACAGCTCTATCAGCAACGCGGTGACGATTTTAAAATCAACATTAACGGCGAAGAGCCGGTAAACATCACCGTTGGTGACATATGTGCAGAAGGGGCAAATACGTCTTTTCAAGTTCACATGATGACGCCGTTTGATAAATTTAAACAAGTTTTTAATGCCGCACAATTAACTCTGCCTTTAGTCACCGCCATTGGCGCTAATTCGCCGATATTTTTGGGCAATCGTTTATGGGACGAAACCCGCATTGCATTATTCAAACAGTCTATCGATATTCGCAATCGCGACGATATTCAATGGCAGCAACCGGCACGAGTGAATTTTGGCTTTGGCTGGCTGCGTTCCAGTGTTTGGGAAATATTTGCCGAAGCCGTTTCGCTTTATTCGCCAATTTTGCCGGTAACCGTAAGCCAAGAATCATACCGCAAGCAGGACAGTCAACTGCCCGAGCTCAGTGAATTGTCTTTACACATGGGCACGTTATGGCCATGGCATCGACCCGTTTACGATCATCATGGTAATGGCCATATGCGCATTGAATTTAGAGCAATTCCTGCCGGGCCAACCAGCATAGATATGGTTGCAAATGCAGCCTTTGCGATTGGTTTGGCCAATGGCATGAGCGACACCGTTGACGAAGTGATTAGCGTATTACCTTTTAAACATGCCGAATATAATTTTTATCGTGCAGCTCAGTCGGGGTTAAACGCCAAAATATTGTGGCCTTTGCACAACAAATATCAGCCGGAGGAAGTGCCAATCAGCACGGTAATTAAAACCTTAATTCCGGTTGCTAAATCCGGTCTGGCAGCGTTAGCTGTTGCAGCCGATGAAATTGATTTATACATCGGCATTATTGAACAACGCCTGGCGCAAAATATCACCGGCGCAATTTGGCAGCAACAAGCTCAAAAATTCTATGAGCAACAATTTGATAAAGATACCGCCTGCAAGAAATTAGTCATGCAATACATTAAAAACAGCCAAAGCTGTGAACCTGTGGCAAACTGGGAGCGATTATGTCCATAGATTTTTCCGAAATAAATTACTTACAAGATCCCGATATCATGTCGTTAAAAGCGGACTATGATCAGTTTTTACTGTCGATTAGTGGTCCAACAATTATCGACATCTCTGGCAAAGAGCAAAGCAGAACCCGGGTGATCACCACCCTGATTCACGGCAACGAACCCTCGGGATTAATCGCCGTACATCGTTGGTTAACGGCATTAAAAGCCGGAGACAGGCCGGCCACCAATTTGAGATTCATTATTTGTTCACCAGAGGCTGCAAGCCATGCGCCAATGTTTCAGCATCGCTACCTTGACGACGGTATGGATTTAAACCGATGTTTTGGTGCTGAACTCGAGTATGGTTACTTTAAAAGAGCAGCACTCATTGCAACCGCCATTAGAGAAGTAAAACCCGAAGTCGTAGTCGATTTACACAATACCTCCGGCTTTAGTCCGGCGTTTTCGGTAAGCGTTGAAAAGAATGAGATGGCACTATCGCTAACCGCGCTTTTTTGCCAAACCTTGATTTTATCAGATATTCGCTTAGGTGCATTGATGGAGCAAGACTTTGGCTGCCAAACCATTACCATCGAATGTGGCAGCAGTTGTGATATTCAATCGCATGAAGTGGCGTACAGTGGCATCAAACACTTAGCCACAATAACAGATTTGGAAAATTGTCATTTTGACAAAGAAATTGATATTTACCTTAAACCGCTACGCTTACAAGTAAAGCCAGGCATACCAATTTCGTACCATGGCATTGATGAAGGCAGAAATGGCTTAACCTTGATTAACAACATTGAGCAACATAACTTTGGCATTATCCGCGCTAACCAAATACTGGGTTGGTTAGACAGCTACGGCTTGGAAAACCTGCAAGTATTGGATGTAAACGGTGAAAATGTGGTGGATCAATATTTTGCGTTACGTTCGAACCAGCTGGTTTCTAAAATTGATTTGAATATTTTTATGGCAACCAAACAATTGGCGATTGCCAAGTCTGATTGCATTTTGTATTTGGTTGCCAATCAAAATCATATCACCCAATAAAAACTCGCCTGGATAAGAGATAATGGTTTGAACGCTGATGGTAGGGTAAATCCTCAGTGTTCTTATACCAAAGGGATTAATTCTTGTTCCAGTACCTTTGCATTTCTAAAAATAAAAAGGATGCGGTCCAGGTGATCAGCACCAGGCCGGTAAGCGATTCAATTCCGGTAACAAAGCGAATGGCGCCATGTGGGGCAATGTCACCAAAGCCTAATGTGGTATAACTGGTAAAAGAGTAATAGGCACAATCGAGTAAACTGCCGTCAAAATTACCTTCAAGGACACCAAATTTATCGGTTTTTAATAAAAAATAATAGGTGGTGGCAAATATCCAAATTTCGATACAATGGGCAATCAATGCGCCAAACACACCAATGACAATTTGGTATTTATTTTTATAATGCAGGTACGGCAGTTTTTTCGAGAGAGCAAGCAAGACCTCATAATGCAAAAGCACCGATAGCGCGACAATAGCAATATTAATTAAGGTTAAAGTAAGCATGATACTGCCTTATTATTTTTAGTTAATCATGCCCGACTTTTATAACATTGACAACAAACACCGTCGCATTACAGCAATTCAAATTTATAGTCGCTACAGTAAACTCCCATTCAGTGATAATTTACTTTAACCGGTATTTGCTTTGCGCAGATTAAAACTAAATTGGCTGCCTTTACCAAACTGGCTTTCGGCTTTAATATCAATGTTCAATAAATGCAGTAATTGTTTGGTTATGGCTAACCCTAGGCCATTGTGCTTTTGCCCATTCTCAACAGAATTACTGGCACGGTACCTGGCATCGAAAATATAGGACAACTCTTCTTTTTTAATGCCACTGCCATTATCTATAACGTTTAGCTGACACTGTGCCTGATCAATATCTTTTATCAATAAAGTAACTTTTCCACCATCATCAGTATGCCTTAAGGCGTTCTCGATAAGGTTACTTATGACTCGATCAAGTTTACCAATGTCACAATACACTTGTACATTGCACTGTGGTGGAGCTATCTTCAGGGTGATGTTGCGCTCATTCGCCTGCAAGCTGAATTTGGCCACGATGTCATAGAGTAACTCACCCAAATTAAACACTTCCTGGTTAACCGAGACCTGTCCGCCCTCAATATGCGCCAATTCAAAAATTTGATCGATCAATTGATTCAACTGCTGAGAATTTCGTAGCACTGTTTGCATAAATTGTTGTCTTTTCTGCTCAGTTAGACTTATCGAATTTAATGCTAAGGTTTCAATATAGCCTTGCATTGAGGCTAAGGGCGTGCGCAAATCGTGAGAAATATGTGACAGTAACTCTCGTCGCTGCTGATCGGTTTTTGTTAGCTTTGCCAATTGATAATTTATCTGTTTAACCAATTGCGCAAACATACAACCTAATTGGTGCATTTCATTGCTGCTGTTACCATGCCAGCGAGTTAAGTTAATGGTACTGCTATCAAAGTTTGAGTCAATAAAGGCTTGCATGTCTTGATTTAGCTGACGCACAGGGTTAGTAAAAAAACGAAACAAGCCAAGCATCAAGATCAGCAAAAACCCTAAGGCTGCCGCACTTAACACCAGGTACATTTTCAATTGATGACTTAACTGATTCGAATTAAACACTTCATCGTATTGCTCGCCAGCAACGATGACATAGAGATACCCGGTTAATTCAGCGCCATTAAATATTGGCGCCGCAGAAAATATTTTTTTACGGCTAAGGTGGCGCGGATCATCGCCAAAAACCGGCAGTGGTGCGTGTTCTTTTATTAACGAAAATATCGGCGCTAAATCCACTTTATCGCGTTTTACCAAAGATTTATCTGCCGAATAAGTCAGAATGCTGCCACTTGGGTCGAGAAAATAAAATTCGAATGCGGGGCCCAGCACCATTAAGGTATGAAACAGATTTTCAAGCGCGCCATGCTCGTAAACCCCTTGTTGTAACAGCGGATTATCACGGGCCAAAGACGCCGCAAGCGACAGGTGTAACCGTTGTTGCGACTGGTACCTAAGTTGCTCTGCTACTTGCTCAGACCAAAAATAAAATACGCTGGCAATGGCAATAAACACTAAGCTTATTGACAGCGATAATCGCTGATAAAGCGAAAGTTTCATCCGCACACGCCTTGCCGGTTGAATTTATAGCCAACTCCCCACACGGTTTGTACAATTAAAGGCTTAGTGACGTCTTGTTCAAGTTTATTGCGTAACCGGTTAATGTGAGAGTTAACGGTATGTTCATAGCCACTATGGTGATAACCCCATACCGAGCCTAATAATTGTGCCCGCGAAAATACCTGTTCAGGATGCGATGCTAAAAACAATAATAAATCAAATTCGGTTGCGGTTAACTCGAGTGGATTTCCCGAAAGACGGGCTTGATGACTAATTTGATCAATTTCTAAGTGCCCTATTGACAACATTTGTTCTACATCGGTGCCATTATGCCCTTGCTGTTGATGTAATTGATGCAATAAGTGAACTCTTCTTAACTGACCACGTACTCTCGCTTGCAGTTCACGTACGCTAAAAGGTTTGGTCATATAATCGTCGGCACCAAGTTCTAAACCCAAAACTCGGTCGGTTTCTGAAGTTCGTGAGGTTAAAATCATAATCGCTTGTTCCGGTTTTTCACTGCGCAGCTGCCGACAAATATCTAACCCCGATATTCCGGGTAACATGACATCGAGAATCACTAAGGCGTAATCTTTACTGAGCGCTTTCAGTAACCCCTCGTTGCCACAAAGACAAATCTCTACCGACAAAGATAACTCGTGCAGTTGCACGGCAATTAAATCGGCAATGTCTTGTTCATCTTCGACCACTAAAATTGTGTCTGACATTTCTCCACCTAAGGTCAAAAGTGACCTTAGGTGGATAAATACCCAGAAAGGTACTCCCTAAGGTCACTCCATACGAGTAACGGTGACGCGTAAAGTAGGGTTGTCAAATCGATGCGCATTGGTTAAAGCCGACTGAGCTAAGCCATCATCCTGACTTACCACACCAGGATGCATTGCAACAAAGTCGACATCGTCTCGCTCGGCATTAAAGCCTTCCCCACCACCGGCAGGTCCCGGGATTGTCGTGACTAATTCAGAGTTTTTCTCGGTTCCTGAATCATAAGAACTTGTTAGCATAGAAATACTTTCGCCGACAGCCAAATTTGTTAACGACATAGCATTGACGCCGGTAAAGGCATCGTTGGTATTCACCAGCATAGTCGCCAGTGACAAATGACTGGGTACGACTTCAACACTGGTCACCATTATCGATTGCGTTAACCCTGGCATTAACACCCCCTCGCCGACGCCGCTGGCTAAAACCATATCCAGGCTGAGCACATCGCTACCGTCGCCACTTTCGGCGAGTAATTCCAGAGCAGCAGAAGCGGGCTCGCCAATGCTCCACAATTGACCGCCATTATGCAGCACAACGGTAACCGGCGACATTGGCTGCGCATGGGTGATATTGCTTACCGAAATTTGATAGGAAATAACAACCGGATCGATCGGTGGCTCAATGGTTATGTCATCATCGTCATCATCGTCATGAAAGCAGCCGGTTAGCGCCAATAAACTGACAGTGGCAACAGTGAAAACGGTTTTTGACAAGTTAATTTTGTGCATTAATGAAATCATGATTATCCACTCCTATTTCACGACAACCGTGACTTCCGCCACCGGGTTTAACCAGCGATGTATGGTGTTATTTAAATCACTTTTACCGGCCATGTCATCATCATCACCTAAATTACCGCGATGGATGTGCACATAGGTATTCGCTTCCATTGTGGTGACTCCGGTTGCCCCAGTTCCCGCATCCATACCCGGTGCCGCCGGAATCCCCGGAGCTCCCGGTGGCCCTCCAACCATACCAACAACAATTTCATCATTCGCTTCGGTACCAGCATCATAGGCATTTAAGGTAAATTGGTAAGTGCCGGCAGTGGTTGGCAGCATCCAACTGTCGAGTCCAACAAAGCCATCATTGGTGGGTAACAACATGGCGGCAATAGATAAGTAGTTGTTGCCATCGCTGGTAGTTAGCATGGTTGTGGTCGACATCCCTGGCTCTAATAAGCCCGCAGCTGGGTTTTCAACCATATCCGCAGATGCCGTTGCCAGCATTGCGGCGACGCCAGAAATGTCGCCACCTTCAGCCAACGCCTGCAATTCACTGCTCGCCATTTCACCACTTCTGAAAATGCTGGTATCTGCCGTATGAGCAGCGACTATGATTGGGGTGTAATATATGCCTTGGGTGACATTACTCACGGTTATTTCCAATTCCGCGGCATTCGCCCAAGCACCGGCGCAAAGCAGAGGTAACATAGTCACTATTGGTAGTAATTTATTCGGTATTGCCGTTAATTTAATATTCATCATCATTATTCCTTATTCACTGCTGTCTGAAACTGCATTCAGTATGAAGAGGAAATGTCGCAACCAGATCACGCAAAAATCACAAAAGTATCACAAAACATATTTGCAAACGTGATGATTGGTAATGAAATTTTTTCTGGAATTACCGTTCGAGACAACACTCTGCCCCGATAGACTAAAGTTTATTGGCTCAGTAATAACCAGTTTGCTAGGTTATTAATATAACTTTTCAACAGGAATGAAGATGGCCAACGAAAACACCTATAATGCACTCTATGTAGAAGAAGTTGCTGACAAGCAATTTAGCCAAAACATCCGCGAGCGCAGCATTAACGACTTACCCGATAATGATCTGTTAATCGACGTACATTATTCATCTCTTAATTTTAAAGATGCGTTATCTGCCAGTGGCAATAAAGGGGTAACCAAAAACTACCCGCATACGCCAGGCATTGATGCTGCCGGAGTGGTAATAGCCGATAAATCCGGCACCTTTAATGTTGGTGATGAAGTAGTCGTCTTCGGTTATGATTTAGGAATGAACACATCTGGAGGGTTGGGGCAACGAATTTCAATACCGGCTAACTGGGCAGTTAAATGCCCTGCGACATTGTCTTTAAAAGAATCGATGATCTACGGTACCGGTGGGTTGACCGCCGCGCTTTGTGTCGAAAAAATAGAACGAATGGGCGCAACCCCTGCTGATGGGCCCGTAGCCGTTACCGGAGCGACGGGTGGTGTAGGCAGCTTTAGCATCGCGTTATTAAAGCGCCTGGGATATTCAGTGACCGCTTTTTCAGGAAAGCCGGAGCAAAGCGAACATTTAACCGACATCGGGGCAAGCGCAGTATTGCACCGCGATGTGATTAATGAAGTCAATGAACGTCCGATGGGCCGAGGTCTTTGGGCCCATGGTATCGACACCTTGGGCGGTGATTACCTGGCAAACTTGTTAAAACAGATAAAACCTGGCGGTGGCGTTTCGGCTTGTGGACTCGCCGCATCACCATTTTTTAACTTAAATGTGTTCCCGTTCATTACCCGCGGCGTATCTTTGCTAGGCGTTGACTCGGTAAACATTCCATTAACTGCAAAACAGCACATTTGGCAACGTGTCGCCACCGATATGAAACTAGACAATCTGGCTGAATTAGCGGAAGAAATACGCCTTGAGCAAGTGCCCGAGTACTTACAACGCTTTATTGATGGCAACGTGGTGGGTCGCTACGTAGTTAATTTAAAAAAATAAAAAAATATTAAATTTTATTTAATTAAGCCTTACCTATCTAAGGCTTATAAATCCTCTACAAACCATTGTATTACTTTGCTTTTTAAGATAGATTCATAGCAACTTCTTTAAGTCACAAGGATTGTACTATGTTGAAAAGATTGCTGAAAACAATTGCCATTGCGCAACCATCACTGCCCTGTCTGAAAACCCCTGTTTTATTGCTGTTATTAACTGCCAGTTATTCAAGCTCGGCGCAAAAACCCAATTGGCACTTTTTCGAGGCTCAATATTTAGATGCAACAATTGATGAACGGTTAGACGCTGATGGTTATGCTGTTACTGGCGCATATGCATTGTTTAGCGATGTGTTTATCATCGCCCAATATGAAGCGTTAGAGGTAGAATACAAGTTAGATGACAGTTTTTCTAATGCTGACATCAACCGGTACTTTATTGGTTTAGGTTATAATTATGAGTTTAATGAATTCACTGAGTTTTACGCAATTCTTGCGCTGAAAAACATTGACTATCAAAGCCGTGGCAACAAAGCAGATAATGATGGTTACGCGGCAACGCTTGGTCTGCGCTCATTCGTCGCTGAAAAAATAGAGTTAAATATTTATTACACCTATCTCGACATTGATTATGACAAAAGTCTTGATTACTGGGGGGCTATTGCTGAAGATTCCAATGAAACCGGCATCACTGGCCTATACCACATTTCCAAGAACGTGAGTTTAGGGCTAGGGTTCAAGGAAAGTGAGGGTTACGAGCAAACATCCGTATCCATCAAGTATCATTTTTGATGATAAAGCTGTTGAAACCCTTTGATGGTAAAACCATTGAGAAATTGGTCGCCTATTTTCAATACTGGCACACCGCGATAACCCGTTAAATTGAATTCTTTTCGTCCCGCCGGGGTACTGGTATTACACAAGCGGTATTTAATACCTTGCTGAGCAAGGTATTTTTTTGCCGTTTCGCAATGGGGGCAGCGATTCATGGTGTATAACACAACACGTTTCATCATCAATTACCTAAGCGTTAAGCTCTTGCGCCACCGCCTCGACTATCGCATCGGGCTTGGTTAAATATAAATTATGATTAAGCAATACCAAACGATCACCAACAGCAAGCATTAACGCGGGAAAAGCGGTAGTCGCAATAATGTCTTGCATCTCGCCAATTTCGCCTAAAGCGAATTCGGCATCTTTGGTTAACTCACTTTTGAACACTTTGCCCGGAGGGGACAATTTAAATTGCTCAGCAATGTCACTAAAATCCGCCTTATCGGTAAATGGGGTATTATCGATGAAGTGTTGTTGCTGCAATACTGTCAGCACCTTTAACGCAAGCTCTGGGTGTTTATGACTTACCCAAGCCATCAGGTTTGCTGCCAAAGTCGCATTTTGTGGCACATTCGAACAATCAAGGTAGTCTTCACCAAATTCGACCGCGGATTGATTCGCAACCGCATCCACTTGCTTCTTACCGGCACTGTCACTGCCGTCATAATGAGCGAAATGCCATAAATGCATTGGCATCTCTGGATAAGCTGAATGAATGCTATTGACTAGTGCGGTCGTGGCATAACTCCAGGGACAATGGGAGTCATAAATAAAAAATAATTGTGAATTCATCTGGCAATCTTATTTAAATTTTAAAGTTTGGTAGATTTTAAATAGTTTTAGCTAAATAAGCTATTTTTGATTTTAAAAAATTGAATGAGTCCCTGAGTTATAAAAGTTATAAACCACGAGTCGTTTTAAAAATACGCGATGTTGTCGCTTCAAACGTACTCAGCAGCAATTGCTTTGCGTCTTCTTTTGCCAAACAACTCGTTAACGGCTGTTTACTAAATGCAATTTTACTCACCCGTACCATTGCATATTCTACAGTTTCCTGGTTCCACAGGAACTCAACTCGGCAATTAATCTCACCCCCATCTTCACGATAGAAAATCTTAACACCGCCAGTGTTAGAGAGTAGAGCCATATTCATTCTGTCATTTTCGACAAATCGATTATCCTGGTCCGCTTGTAAACTTCCAAAAGACAGAGAAAACACTAAGAATACGCTGACTATATATAATACTTTCATAACAACCTCATTTAAAATAAGTAAATCAGGTGATTAAATTAACCCTTGCTTTATTTGATTACAAACGATATAAACTTAACATCAATTAAGATTTTCTTATACCATGAAAAATTTACCGCCATTAAAATCACTGCCTGTGTTTCTTACCGCAGCAAAAAGTAACAGCTTCAAAGCTGCAGCCACGCAGTTATTTGTAACCCAAGCCGCGGTAAGTCAACAAATCCGCCTATTGGAAGATCATTTAGGTTGCCAATTATTTGAACGGCAAAGTAAACAGACTCGCTTAAATAACAAAGGCAGGCTGTTACTGCCTTTTATTGAACAAGCCTTTAATCAAATTAGCCAGGGAGTTAAAGCCGTTGCCTTTGAACCTAACCGCAATGATTTGCGTATTAGCGCAACTCATTCGGTAACCTCATTGTTACTTATCCCGATGTTCACCGACTTTCAGCAACAAAACCCAGATTTAAATATTCAATTTGCGCCTAATAATAAACTTGAAACCTTTGAAGAATTGGACATAGATATTGCCATAAGGCATGGATTAGGGGTTTACCCCGGACTTGAAAGCCGAAAGCTGATTGAAGATACCATCGTTTTGGTTGCCTCACCGTTAATCATAAACAGTGATAAAAGAGATAGTGAAGCCATCTTCAAGTTACCTTTACTCGAAGATACCAGTGCGGACGTGCAGCAGGCCATTACTGACTGTTGCTTAACATTTAACGTCAACCGTGAACAACTAAAATCAAAACTAAAAACCAACGACTCGGTCCCAATCATTCAAAATGCGCTGGCTGGTCAAGGGCTGGCATTCATCAGCAAAGTCCTGGTGGCTCAACATTTAACCGATGGTAATTTAATTAATGTGCTGGATTATGAATATCAAACACCGCTTTCATTATATCTGGTGGCCCCTGCTCAGCACTTTACCTGGGGTAAAATAAAAAGCTTCGAAACCTGGGTTACCAGTATTATCAACGAAGATAACGGTTAACTGCCACACTGCCATTTCATCCTAAACCACTTATTTCGCCAATTTATGTAATTAACCCAAGACTATTGCCGAAAAACAACCGATAATTAGCGCAATTATGATTAATCCGCCAATTGGAAGCGTTTAAAACCTCAACGACCAAAAAGTTTTAAACGTTTTCGATTGCAGCGCACGACTCCGGAAACTATGCAATGGAAATCAAAGTCAATTTTCTCGACAACCTCAGAATTGAAGCTAAGTTTGATGATTTTACTGTCATCGCTGATCAACCTATTCGCTACAAAGGTGATGGCTCAGCACCAAGCCCTTTCGATTACTTCTTGGCTTCATCCGCCCTTTGTGCCGCCTATTTTGTGCGAGTGTATTGTTTGTCCCGTGACATTCCTACGGAAAACATCAGGCTGTCGCAAAACAATATTGTTGATCCTGAAAACCGTTATAACCAAATTTTCCAAATTCAGGCAGAGCTGCCAGAAAGCATTTCGGATAAAGACAGACAAGGTATCTTAAGATCGATTGACCGCTGTACCGTGAAAAAAGTCGTGCAAACTGGCCCTGAGTTTAAAATTGAGACGGTAGAAAACCTCGACGAAGACGCGCAAGCCATGCTTATGGGTCAAGCAGAAGACGATGCCAGCCATTACATCCTGGGTAAAGACTTGCCACTTGAACAAACCATCGCCAACATGACCGGAATTTTGGCCGACCTTGGCATGAAAATCGAGATTTCTTCCTGGCGCAATATAGTGCCAAATGTGTGGTCACTGCATATTCGCGATGCGGCGTCACCTATGTGTTTTACCAACGGGAAAGGCGCAACCAAAGAAAGTGCACTTTGCTCGGCGCTGGGCGAATTTATTGAGCGCCTTAACTGTAATTTCTTTTATAACGATCAGTATTTGGGCGCAGATATTGCCAACAGTGACTTTGTTCATTATCCCAATGAAAAATGGTTCAAGCCAGGCGCTAATGATGAGTTGCCAGCTGGGATTTTGGATGAATATTGCTTAGACATCTACAACCCAGGCAGTGAACTTCGTGGTTCACACCTAATTGATACCAACTCAGGGCTAGTTGAGCGTGGTATATGCTCTATTCCCTATGTGCGTCACTCCGATGGTGAAACCGTGTACTTCCCATCGAATTTGATTGAAAATTTATTCTTAAGTAACGGCATGAGTGCCGGCAATAATCTGTATGAAGCGCAGGTGCAATGCCTGTCAGAAATCTTCGAACGTGCAGTAAAAAGACAAATCATCGAAGAAGAAATTGTCTTGCCTGACGTGCCGCAACACGTGCTTGAGAAGTACCCAAGTATCTTAGCAGGCATTAACGCCCTGGAAGAGCAAGGTTTCCCGGTGGTGGTTAAAGATGCCTCATTAGGCGGCCAATTCCCGGTGATGTGTGTGACGTTAATGAACCCAAGAACCGGTGGTGTATTTGCATCATTCGGTGCTCACCCAAGTTTTGAAGTGGCGCTGGAGCGCAGTCTGACTGAACTATTGCAAGGGCGCAGCTTTGAAGGATTAAATGATGTACCGCCACCAACCTTTAACAGCCTTGCGGTAACAGAGCCGGAAAATTTCGTTGAGCACTTTATCGATTCAACCGGTGTTATCTCTTGGCGCTTCTTTAGTAGCGATCATGATTATGAATTCAGCGAATGGGATTTCTCCGGCAGTAACGAAGAAGAAAATGAGTGTTTATTGGCCATTTTAGCGGAGCTGGGCAAAGAAGTTTACATTGCCGTATTTGATCAACATGGCGCCACGGCTTGCCGTATGCTGGTGCCAGACTATTCAGAAGTGTACCCAGTGGAAGACCTTATTTGGGACAATACCAACAAGGCGCTGGATTACCGCGAAGATATCTTGAATATTCATGCTTTGAGTGATGATGCCCTGGCAAGTTTGCTCGAGCGCTTAGAGGAAAGTCAGCTAGATAACTACATCGACATCAGAACCCTGATTGGCATTGAATTTGATGAAAATACCGTGTGGGGACAGCTGACCATTATTGAGCTGAAAACTCTTATTTACCTAGCCCTGGGCGAGCTTGACGAGGCCATTGAACTGGTAGCAGAGTTCTTGCAATACAATGACAACACCGTAGAGCGCGGCTTGTTCTATCAAGCGGTTCATGCCGTACTCGAGATCACCTTAAATGAAGAGCTAGAACTAGAACACTTTATCAATAACCTAAACAGAATGTTCGGTAAAGAAACCATGATGAATGTGGTCGGCTCGGTGACAGGCTCGGTGAAATTCTTTGGCCTAACCCCAACCAGCATGAAATTAGAAGGCTTAGACAAGCACCTAAGACTGATCGAAAGCTACAAAAAGCTTCATCAGGCCCGGGCGGCGAAAGCGGCGAATTGATGCCAATGCTATTAAGTTAGTTGTGCAAAAAAGAGCTATCTTTGATAAGACCGCTGCGGGATCAGTGTAGGCAAAGGAATGCCAGCGAGAGCCGCTCACATAACCCGTTAATAAGCACCTTCATCCCGCTATGCTTTTGAATGGGATCTCCTCCAGTTTCGAAGCGACTTGAATGCGTGCATAGTGCCACAATGAGAAGTAGAAAAAATCGCCGTCATCCCCCACGAGCGGAGCGAGGTGAGGGACCTCCTGACGTACGCTGTGACTCTATAAATTAGTTTTTTAGCTTAATTCGAAATCTTCAATTGGTCCGGAAAGTGCCATTGAGAGACGTTTAACCTTCAAGTGTCAGGGCATACTCCGAAACAATTAACCACGTCATTGCGGCGCAGGCCGCAACCCCCTTTCGGATATAGCGTGCCTATAAACAATCGCTTCCACAAACTAATTTCAACTAAGCTACACTTAAATTTCATTCATTGAAAAGGAATTCAATCATGAAGCACCCCGCAATTTATATCATTTCAAATACGCATAATACGGTATTATACATTGGCGTAACCAGCAATTTAGTTCAACGAATTTACCAACATAAAGAAAAGCTTATTGGTGGTTTTAGTGCTAAATACAACTTAACAAAACTTGTTTATTTTGAATTATTCAACGACATGGAAAACGCGATTGTAAGAGAAAAGCGATTAAAGCAGTGGCATCGAAGATGGAAAAATAGATTAATTGGAGGGGTAAATCCAAACTGGCGAGATTTATACCTTGATATTATTTGAGTTTATTTTCGCTAGCCACAGCATGCGTCAGGAGGTTAGGCCTGCGCCGCAATGACGGTGTGTTTTTTCTAGATTAAGTGGTGTATTGTACGGCTCTTATTCGCTCATTATGTCCTTAGCCATTATTGATTTTGGCTGAAATGGCTTTGATGTTTCTCATTAAGATAGCCATCGCAACAACGCCTAATCCTAGCAAGATGTATTTCTTATTCCCATCTAAATAATTAGCAATTAAAAACATGTAAATGGAAATGAATGTAAATAGAATTGCTACTCCTAGCCTACCTGCTAACTCAATAATTTTGATTTTATTGATAACTAGCTCCTTATTTTCTATACGTCGCTCTATACGACCTTAAAATTTTCAATTGGTTAAGTACCAATAAAATCCAATTTAGCATAAATAATATGAAAACCATCTTCCTCAAAGCTTTTTGTATTCAGGACTTTGCCTTTTTCAGGAAATTTCACAGACTCTAAACTAGTCAACATGCTTACATAGATGTCTGTCCAAGAATTAAACTCCCTTTCAACTCCCAGAATCTCGCAAGTTAATTGTTTACAAGTCAAGTTAAGCAAATCAAAACCATTACTATTCTCATGCTGCATAATGACATTTCTGATATCCTGCTCCATGATAAATGCCCAATTGATATCCGTATCTGCATCTTGTTTTGCCATAGGACTATTCAAAAAATCATTGTTTTTTTCAATCATGTCTTTTAAAAATGGTGATGTTTGCTCAGAAGCATATTCATCAATTAACGTGTTTATCCGTTTTTTATGTGTGTTAGACCAATCTTTTAACTCCTGTGATAAACTGCCTTCATGATAAGTTGGTTCAATTTCTCTTGCTTTTTGTTTAGACACAACTTCATTACTAGACTGATGTTCATCGTCAAAGTCCTCATTTAAAGTTTTTAGTTTGGAGAGCTCAGAGGTTTCGTTTGTGGAAGAAGTATTATCTTGCTTAGTATTTATAGTTGAATTACTAAGTTCTGCATCTAGGGAAGACAAAGGTGCGGAGTCTGATCTGGAGGTTTTTTGGTAACTTGAGTTTAAGCTATCTCCATTTACTATAGGGTAAAGATTATAACCAACAAATAAACTTACTACCGATACTATCAAAATCACTTTTAAATTTGTCATAAAACGTCCTTGTTAACTATCATGCGCAAGATAGTATATTTCTAACTAATTACTTTAATCACCAGCGGCCGCTGAACGCTCACAACGGCCTGTGAGTCTTTGATTACATTACGTTAAATTACACATGGACTCAAGTGTCCTGTAAGGTCAAGGGGCTACTTGATTTAACCTAAAACCTTTTAATGCTATAGATTACTGACAGATTACTCTGGCTTCAGGTACAAACTCTACATTGGTGCTTTCGCTAACTTCAGAAGTAGCGATATCAAAGCATAAGTAAACAGTTTGGTTTGAAGCTTGGTAGTCTGCAAAATAAAAAGAAACAGGGATTATCCTTTCTTCACTAGTTCGTGTTTGAATTAGTTAAAGAAAGTAATGAAGGCTTCAACGACCGCTTCTCATTTCAGCCAGTGGTGAACTTACTTACCACCACAAGTAACAACCCAACAACCAATGCGTGCAACCTGTATGCTGACCACGATATTGAGTCGCTACTAACTGATTTTATATATTCGTTTTCGTTCGAACTATGAAACATATCAACGGGAAGGAAATCTATAACAGACAATACGATACCGTACGCCATTAGTACCAAGGCTAAAATTAATAATATTTTGCTCAACTTTATCTTTCCTTGATTGTCTCTTGTTTCGCTCTTTTCAGACCTTAACAATATCAGGCTCTTACGTCAAAGTCGTGGCAGAAGTTGACGGTTCTGATAATCCCTTATCGCTTCCTAATTAAGAATTGTTTTTCTCAATCGACTTTGAACAGTGCTTTCGGATTGACCATGGTTTTTATTTCAAGAACATTCCCGTTAGGGTCTTCAATAAAAAAGGTTTCCTGTTCATATTCACTGTCTACAAAACGACGATAAGGCTTGTCTAAATAGGCAATACCTGCCGTTTCAATACGTTCTTTTATGGCCTGAAATTCCCTCTCAGGTAAATGTATACCAAAGTGAGGAACGACAACGCCACCCATGTCCACATCATGTCGTACATTTGACAAACGTTCTTCACTTTGGTGTAGCGTTAATTCGTTGCCCCAAAAATCAATATCAAGCCAACGCCGCTCTTCGCTATTGCCAGTCTTACAGCCAAGCACATCGCAATAAAACTTTTTAGCTAGATTTAAATCGCCCGCTGGAATTGCAAGGTGTAAACAGTTGGACATAAATTCCCCCTGGTATTTGTTATCCATTAAACTTGTGAATTATATAGCTACTATATTTTATAGAACACCAATCCATAGAACTCTATATACTCACCCAAGATTAATAAAAAAAAGATCCAATACTTTTGTTGCGGTGAGCAAAGGCTGGGCTGAATGTTGCAACGAACATCTTAAGCTCGCAGGTAAAAAGAAACACGTTGTGGGGCGAAACGTGGTATCGATTTACCTACTGAGTAGACTTTAACAATGGATGTTTTATTTGTTTTAGCCAGGTTTCCGCGCCAATATGGTCGCAAACTGCAATTTCGCACCATTGTGCATAGTACCTACATCTTCATTGTACTTAATCAGCTCCCAGCCCGCATAAGCCTCACGCAACTGCCCCGCTTTTAGGGTATAAGGGAAGGGAACTGGGCATGGGTGTTCTTCAGTGCTCATGGCGCAAACAATCAGGTTATAACCGCCGGCAAGAGTACGCTTATGCATATCGGCAATAATAGCATCAACAAGAGTTGGGTCGAGAAACATTAAGGTTACGGTACAGGTAATAAAGTCATAGTCCTCACCAAGGCTAGCATTGTTAATGTCGTACACCTGAGCCTTAATATTATTCATCTTCTCTTCAATACTAATACTTTGCAGCATATCAATGGCACCGGGATTAGTATCTATGGCGGTAACGTTAAATCCGAGTTGGCCGAGGTACACAGCATTACGCCCATTAGAACACCCCATATCTAACGTATCGCACGGCTCAATAATTTTGCACGCCTCTACGACTTCACTATGCGCAGGATTTAAGCCGTAACGGCTATTTAGATCAACTATCATGGTAACAACTTAGTTTTGAAATGAGGGCTATTATCTTACTACTGAACTTGCCCTATTGAATATGAATAGGTGCATTTTATAGATTTTATTTGATCCTAATCAACAACACTGCCTATTGGAATTAAGCTAATCGAGATGCGTTATTTGTTATCAACTTCTGGATTCGTATCTTGAACAAACCGTTTTTATATTATAAGCATATCAACGCCCGAATAAGAGGCTTCTTCTTTTATATGACGGTGCTTATTAACTGGATAGGTGAGTGACTATAAATGGCAGTTTTACCATGGTGGCAATATAAGATTTAAGCTTCACTACGTTTCTAGTTTGCCTTGCCAACATGCTTTGCCAGCTTCGGTTGCCGCAATCACTTCTTCAAGCCTGCCAATAATTCGCCCATGATGTCATTGTTAAACGTTTCCATGCCACAATCGGTGTGATGTATAACGAACCATTCTTTGGTACCCAGTAACTTATAAGAAATGACCAACGAACGGATAGCATCGTCACTTGCTCTGCCACCGGCGTTTCTAATTACGTGCGCATCGCCCTCGGCCAGCCCCGCATATTTAGCAGGGTCTAAACGCGCATCCATGCAAGTTAAAATGGCACCCCCCTGGCCGGAGGCATAGCTAAGCTGCCTTTATCGGCAAAGTTTGCTGCATAGTCATCATTGGCTGCGGTTACTTGTTCTACAATTTTGCTCATCTTCGCTCTCCTCAACTTACTGCATTGTGCTAATGACTCTCGCCATCAATACCAATGTAAGTTAACAATCTACCAAAGGCACAAAAACATAACCGACATGCTGCTGACAATAGCCGATATCACCAGTAATACTCTTTTTCAGCTCATAAATAGTATGGTCAACGGGGATCACCATGATTCCATCGGGCGCCAGTTGCGCCAGTAATGGTTTCGGTATTTGGTTAGCTGCCGCCGCGCTGACCAATATTCGATCATAGGGCGCATAAGCTGCCAGACCCAAATGTTGCTCAGCCAGAAAAAATTGCACGTTAGCACAGCCATAACTGAGACAATTCGATTCACCAAAGGATTTCAGCTCGGGGATTTTTTCGACGCCATAGACTCGACCAGCTGAGCCGACCAGAAAAGACAGCAATGCCGTGCTCCAGCCTGACCCGGAGCCAACATCCAATACTTTATCGCCTGGTTGCGGGGCAAGCCACAGCAGCATATTCTTAACGGTATAGGGTTGGCTGATAGTTTGGCCAAAACCAATAGGAAACGGCCGGTCAGCTTCGGCCATATGGCGCAGCGATTCAGGCATAAAATGGCTTCGCGCTACCTGAACAAACGCCTGGTTAACGCGTTCAATGAGATCCACATTATCCGTATTCATGTCATTCACCAAAACCCTGCTTATCCAAGTATAGCAAACAGCAAGCCAGCAATGTTTGCTATACTTGCTATAACGCAATCCAATTAATAAAGGAGCGCAAAATGGCCATTGCAATGACTTTTCAAGACTATCTAAACAAGCACGAAATAGACTACGAATTGGTGCAACATCGCCGCACCAGTTCTTCTCTAGACTCTTCCCACTCAGCGCATTTACCAACGGCTGAGGTTGCCAAAGCGATCATTTTACAAAGTAATGACGGTGACTACCTTATGGCCACGTTATCCGCGGGCCATCGACTATCGATTAGTCAGGTAAACGCCCTAACCGGGAAGAAGTATCAATTACTGAATGAGGTTCGCCTGGGGGATTTATTTAGCGATTGTGAACAAGGTGCAATCCCAGCGATGGGCTTGGCCTACAAAATTCAAATGATGGTAGATGATACCTTGCTAAATGCCGAACATGTTTATATTGAAGCCGGTGATCATCGCAACTTGGTGAAAATAAATCATCAGCAATATGCTCAGCTGATGTCGGCGATACCGCATGGTAATATTTGTGGACAGGCTATTGGTACGCCCAAGTTAGCAGAACACCTGAGTAGCGAATGGCGGTTATCTTAAACACCAACAGCTGTCCTTATGATTGTGGTTAAAAGCGGTTATTGATAACCGGTCATTTCAACAAAACCTTCCCCTTGATGGCTGCCGGTAAAGGTAGCCATGCCTTCAAAATACTCGATACCAAACCGATTAATTTGCTTGCGATTCACTACTTTTATCTCGATATCAACCCGTTCATGGTCGATAATCAGCCTGAAACCGTTCGGGTAAGCACCGCCTTGGTCAGTGATGCTGTTGAGTAATATCTGCTCACTGACAAGAGCCTGGCTACTGCCGTTACGATACATCAGGTTACCGTAAACATAATCGTTAATATTGGAGCGAATACGATAAACCATTAGCGCCGTATTTTGATCGAGGCGCAATGAAAACCAGTCCCAGCCTCGTTGATCGGCTGCCAGCATTTGGCTGCCCCATTCACGATCGAACCAGGCTTTACCGCTGACTCCCTGCCATTTGCCTTGCCAGAAAACTCGTCCAGCAACGTCGATAAACGGTTGCGAGTAATAATGGGAGGCAATATTAAGGCTTGCATGTTTACGGCTAAAGCCCTGCTCTCCTTGCAGAAAAAATTGCGGTTTAAGGCTAGCAGGCAAAGGTTTTGAATGTTCACGAGCTAATGAAAGCTCAGCCTGCCATGGCTCGGAGGCATTAAACGGCTCGCCAAACTGCAACCTGGCCGGCAGTAAGTCAGTTGCTGACTGCCAGAGCCAGTCATCAATTTGCGCACTAAAAGGCTTAGTGGTGAAAGTGACATTGCCAAACTCTTGCCGACCATGACGAAAGGCACTCAAATGCCGTTCTTTATCGGCCAGGGTTGCATGGGCAAAATACCAGTGCCGCGGACTTACCGAAGTACGAAACAAGGTCCATTGTGCCGCCATGGGTTGACCGCTTTCGGTTTTCAGGTTTGCCGTCAAATACCACCATTCGTGCCGGTAATTTTTGTGTGGGCTGTGATCTTCTGGAAACTTGATCGGCTTGCCAGCTGTCGCTTGCTGATAACGGTCCGCTGTTGCCGCCAGATGTGCAAGCGGATTGTTATCGGGCTTTGGCTGTTGCTCACAACCGGCCAGGTAGAATAACGACAATGATAATAACAACGGTAGTTTCACCAATGCCCCCTGCCGTTGAGTTTATAAAGAGGGATAACAAGTGCGACGAACAAACAACTCAATCCAATCAAGCTGCCACTGACAAACGGGCTTGCAGTCAATACTAATGGCATTGACCAGCCAAATGAAACAGGAAAAACTTTCGCCACTAACACTTCCGCCAGTACCATAGCAACGGGCCAACTCAATACGATGCAGCCAGCAACGAGCAGTAACCACTGAGCCAGCATATGAATAAACAGTTCAATTTTGCTGTAACCCAGGCTGCTTAAGATGAATAAATCGGCTTTACGCGCCAACTCGAGACTTTTTGCCGACAAAAACAAGCCAAAGCAAGCAATCACTAGTAACACTGCCGCTATTCCCTGACTCAAGATAAACGTTTGGGCAAAAATATCGAGCGCCATTTTCTTGATTTCAGCCGGTTCAATTAATTGACTCTGCTCTAACGCCAATTCACTCAACAACTGTTGTTTTATTTCAGTATTATATTGACTGAAATAAACGCCATAGCCGCGGGCGGTTAAGCCTGATAATTGCTGTTGAGCTAACTGCAATGGTAAGCTTATTTCATACCTTGGGTTACCGTAATCGTAATAGATGCCACGGACTTGGCAGCTCATTTGAGACGATGCCTGGCTGAGATTAATTTCATTGCCTAGGGTTAAATTATGCTTAAGCGCCAATTGTTCATTGATCAAACAGCCCGCGCCCTGAGTCATGGCCGTATATCGGTCTGCTTGATTGAGTATTTTCTGTTCAGTTTTCAGCACCAGTGTCGCCAGTTGTCTTGGCGACTGATAGGTAGTGACGGCGACTCTGTCCTGGCCAACATTGACCACCGCGTGTCGATACAGCAAATATTCGATAACCTGAGGATGACGTTGCAGCCATTGCTCTAGCCGCGGCTGTTGCTGCTGTTCAAAGCGAATGTATAAATCTTCATCGAGTTGTTGTTCGAGATAGTTAACAAAAGCAGTTTCGAAGCTATTGACCATTAATGCGGCAGCAATACTGGTGGACAAAGCCAGATAAAAAGCTGCCAACGGGATAAAACGGCGACCAATTTGGTTAGCCGCGTCTTGCATGATCAAACGAAGACGAAAATATCTGCGGCTGTTGCTCAATAAAAACAGTTTTATCAACACATGCATAGTCAGTGGCAAGATGCCAACCGTGGCGATTAAAAACAGCCCGTACTTAACCATGACCTGGTGCCAGTCGGTTTCAGGCCACAGCAGAAACAAAAGTAGCAACAAGCCAGTAACAATGCCAATAAGGGTTGTCGGTAGCCGGCTATTTACCGGTTTCGCGGTAAAAAAGAGATGTGGATTGTTGATCCGTTTCACTTGTTTAAACAACGACAGCAGCACCGCACACGCTGAGATCAGCAAAGACCAGAGACCATATCGCCAATGCCAGTCAAAATGACCACTGACACTAAGCTGGTATAGTTGATTAAGAGTTAAGCCAAGTAATGGCAATAATACCGAAACCAAAGCGACGGCGATAAACGTGCCAATAACGCTGGCCGCAACGATTAAACTCACCGCTTCCAGTAACAAGGCTAACCGTATGGTGGTGAAAGAAACACCAAACAAACGCAGTTGACTAACCAGTTCGCTGCGTTTTTGCCATGCCTGATTGGCGGCCTGAAACGCAATAAACACGCTAACGATAAAGCCGAGTACTGCCAAGGCACTGAGATTAAGATGCAAGGCATCGGCAAACCCTTGCCGCTGTTGCAACGAATCGATTTTTTGCAGTGTTAAATGTTCTGGCAAACTCTGTTCAAGCCGCAATACCCCCTCTGCCGATATTTCAGCGACCAGCAGGTAACTAAAGTCTTTTAGCTCGGGAAACAGTTGCCAGGCAAGAGCAATGTCGAGTAATGCCGTCATCCCCCAATCGGCTTTGGTAATTTGTCGCAATGGCAGTAAGCGGCCATCGCTTAGCATTATTTGCAAACCACTAATTCCCAGGTTTTTGCCATAGGGCTGCGGTAACAACACATTTATGCTATCAAAACTCTGCGGTTTGCTGATGCTCAACGCCAATAAATCCATGGCTTTAAAGGTGAGCCATTTGCCGTTTGTCAGCTTTTTGCGAAAAGAGAGTACCGGGTTAATGTTGCTAAATCCTTGTTTTCTTAGTTGGGCAAAGTCTTGCTTGCTCACTGTTTGGCCCTGTTTTGCCCTTATGTGATAAGTTATGGCAGCTCCTAGGCGAGTATCGGCCTGTTGATATTGTTGCTTGCTGGCATGATTTAACATCAAAATCGCCAATAAGGTACTGGTGGCAATGGCAAGGCTGACGATGAAGCCAATATTTAACAATGGATTTTGCCAGTATTCAGCAAGCTGGGTTTTTACCACCAGATAGAGTTCTGAGTTAGCAATGGCGGCTTTGATATTCATTAATTAATCCGACTCATCAGTGAGTAGGGTTAACTTTCCCTCACTTAAGCGATAAATTTTATCCATCCGCCTGGCCACGCGTTTACTGTGGGTTACCAGTAACAAACCGACTTGCTGAAAATTGGCCAGACGGAGTAACTGAGTAACCACCTTAATACTGTTGTTATCATCAAGATCGCCCGTGGGCTCATCGGCAAGCAATAACTTTGGCCGGGCCGCCAGTGCCCTAGCAATCGCAACCCGTTGCATTTCACCGCCAGATAATGTCGCGGGTAGTCGGTCAAAAAGCGGTTTTATGCCTAGCTCTGTTGCCAGCCTAAGACATAAATTGGCGTCAAAACGATTGGCCAAACGGGCACTGAACTCGATGTTGTCGCGCACGGTTAAACTGGAAAGTAAATTAAATTGTTGAAAAATAATACCTAGGTGCTGTTTGCGCAACTTGCTTAGCTGAGCCTCGGAGGCACCATTAAACGAGAAGCCAGCGACCTGGATTTTCCCTTGTTGCATAGGTTCTAGTCCTGCAATCAAGTTAAGCAAAGTGGTTTTGCCACAGCCACTATCCCCCATTAAAGCGATGCACTCACCTTGAGCAAGTTCAAGCGCCAGTTCACTAAGCAGCCGACGCATGCCGTTGCCATCCCTAACCCGATAATTAAGCCCCGCAATAGTTAACAACAAGTAGATCCCTTTTGCAAAATGGTAAAGTCATCACAGCTAAACAATTAAAATATGAGTATAGTCGATTGATTAAAGGAAATTATCTCCCTGTTAGGGGGAATTACCCCCCTGCAAGTCAAGACGTGTGACTCAATGACGATATCAGCTCCTGGTGGATGCCAAATTAACCCATCCCGCCAGTAAATAGCAGCACAGGGCCGAAGCCAGCAGTACCTGTAGACCAAATTCCATGGCAATGATTGGTGCAACCAATACCCCAGTAACCGATGCAAATCCGTTAATCGCCCAACACCAGGCGAGCAACATTGGCTGTTGCTCTGGCAGTCGGCGCAGACCGTAGGGGAGCAGCAATCCCAATGGCATAGTCAGCACCGCGATAACAATAAACACCAGGGAAATACGGGCCAGATGCGACCAGGCTAACGTTGCTTGAAACAGCTCTAAAAACCCGATAAAAGCGGAAAACAATACCGCGCTGTAGAGCCAAATAAGCAACATCAATCGTGACGGTGAAATCGTTTTAGCGCCAAATAAGATGCTGCCCGCGCCGCTACCTATCAACACCGCGCTCAGCACAGTCGCCAGTGCACTAGTGAGCGAATCCAGTAGTAAAATTGTTTGTTGCAATAAGGCGATTTCAATCGCCATAAAACCGAAACCAAGGCAAGAAAAATAGACCAGGGGCCGAAATTTTCTGTATTCTGACGGCTGCGGTTGCCGATTCATGTACAGTGGCAGCATGATAAAAATTAATGCTAGCGGAGCTATTAGCGCTAATGAGGCCAGGCTGAGAATGTAACCCCAGCCCACCAGCAATGGCCAGCGTTGTGGCAAGTCTGCGATTAATTGGCCAAGGCTTTGCCAACGAAAACTGTGAAACAAATATGGCTTATGGTCTGTGCTCGGCGCGATATCAAATGCATATTGGTTAGTTAAATCGGCACTCTTTACTTCACTAGCTGGGTCAGTAAGTGCGGCGATCAGATCAAAATACAAGACACCTGATTTGATATGATAGCGATTGGCCTGTTCTCGGGTTAACCCGGGAAACGCGGCCAGATCGAAACGCCATTGTTGGCTCCAAAGATAAAGTTTCTCTGCTTGTTGCTTGTTGATCGGCTGTTTACTGACTAGCAATAACAAGGTGCGCCAATCACGGATCACCAGCAAGTGTTGTCGGGGAGCAAGTTGTTGTTGCCTGAGCATAGTGACCACCGTATTGATCACCCGTAAGTTATCTCTGGGCAGCGGCGCCATGATATTGCTGATGGCCAGGACGCCATTTGGCTCTAACTGCGCAAAGGCAGAGCTTAACCCTTGCAAGGTCATCAGGTAATTCGTGCTAAATGCAGCACTGCCGACAGGATCACTGCCAATCGATGCCATGATCAGATCGAAATACTGTGTTGTTGTTTCCACAAAACGCCGGGGATGCAGATTGGCAATTTTCACTTGCTCAGGGATTATCTTGCTCACTTGCTCTGTAGAGTTATCCTCAGCCATAGCATTTACTGCCGTGAGTAACGGCAATAAATGCTTATGTTGATCAATTAGAGTAATGGAATTGGCCTGCTGCCAATAGGCGGTCCAGCTGTTCCAGCTAGGATCGGCCCCTAATAATAAGACGTCAGGCTGCCGTTTGAGTAATTGATAGGGAGCAGCGTAAATCGATTGTGCAAATACCGCTTTACTTGTCCCTTTATCGGCGCTTAACAATATGGGTGTGGCTTGCGCACCATCGAGAAATAATTGCCATTGTGGCAGTGCCGCAGACTCAGAATTCAAACTTAACCCGGGGGATGCATGTTGGCCAGAGCTTGATACCATGGATAGTCGGCTCTGTGCCGAATCCCGCTGCCATAACAATTTTGCATCGAGTTGATTTTGACGAATGCTCAATTCTTTAAAAGCATTAACCTGGGTTGCGGGCAACAACTGTTGCCCGGAGAATAGCAAAATAGAGATACTGGCAATGATTAAGGTTATTATCGCTATTTTCGCCGCTAAGCGACTCAACAGTAACAATAGCGCCACCATCGCCAGCAACGGGCTAAGTAACATGCCAAACGCAAATTGGTCAAATTCGAGCATGAATAACGCTAATGCCGCCCCTAACGCCGCGCCAATAAGATCGGCACCATATAGCCTTGATATCACTCTAGGCCAACGCATAAAGTTGACAATAATATAAAGACCGGCCAGGAAAAATGGTGGCAACCAGCACAAGGCATACAGCAATAAATAGAAAAATTGCTGGCCAAACCAGGGCAAGGCCAACATATTCAATGGGATCATGCTTGCTAACAGTTGGCTTATGGGAAAACTCAGCACCAATGCCAGAGAACACAGCAGGAGAAAGCCCCGATAATGACTGATAATTGACTTGCTCAATAACATTGCCACACTGCCGGCAACACCAAAGCCGAGCAAGGCAATAGCAATCACAACGGTGGTCAGATGGTGCCAATGTTCAATGGCAATATGGCGGGTCAGTAAAACTTCAAAATTAAGTACGGCAGCGCTCACCAGAGCCAATGCAAACAAGGTGATTAATCCAGCATGTCGGCGTTCAGAATGGTTAGCGGCTAATATCACGATACGAGCTTTGCAGAGCAGTAACATTGCTTTGGGTGCACTACCTTCATCGCTAGTTGCCAGTGCCGGTGAGCGGCACAAAACGTACCGGTAAAATTGAGCGAGTGCTGCTGTTGCCTAACTCGTCTTTGCTGATCAATAGCAATTCCTGATTTCCCCATACCGGCCCTATCGGGATCACCATACGTCCTCCGGGTTTTAATTGTTTCAGCAGCGGTACTGGAATATGTGCGGCCGCGGCGGTAACCAGAATCCGATCAAACTGCAAATTTTGTGGCCAGCCATAATAACCATTGCCGTGCTGATGATTAATTTTGGTTAGTGCCAACTGGTTAAATAACTTGGCGCTTCGATTTGCCAAAGGACTGATGATTTCCATGGTATAGACGTTGGGGGTTAGCTCAAATAAAATAGCCGCCTGATAGCCCGAGCCAGTACCAATTTCCAGAACCTTCATGCCAAAACTAATGTCTGCCAGTTGCGTCATCAAAGCAACGATGTAGGGTTGCGAAATAGTTTGGCCAAAGCCAATGCTTAACGGTGAATCCTGATAGGCTTTAGTGCGCTGATGTGGCGGGACAAAACGATGTCGTGGGACGTTAGCCATGGCATTGAGTATGCGCTGCTCATTGACGTTGATCCCGGCAACCTTATAGTCTTTGATGGTCGCAACCATTTGCTGCCGTTGCAGGACAAATCCATCCGCTTGTGGATATTTATGAGTTGCCACGGCACTGGGCATCACCCCCCACATTAAGGTTGTGATTAGCATCAGCCGCCAGTGGAACATGTTCATAGACCCAGGCTCTCAAAATCATTACTACCTGTTAATTGTAGTCAAATATTCGCTGTTGATGACAGTGATTCCAATAAATTATCGGACTTGGTATCAACAAATTCAAGCAATCACTCCTATACTAACATTATCGCCAAACCCGCAAAAAAGGGACAGATATGGTTCTAACTTCAGCAATATGTTTCTCATCCATCGAATACGCTATACCGGTTCGCGTAATGATGTGATCAATTGAGAATTCCCGAAGGGGAACTCATGTGTTGTTTATATGAGTTGCTCAATGAGCAGATCATTATACGGATTGGTATTAATTAAAAGGAGTCTGGGTGCTCTCATGTATAGTCTTGCGCACAAACATTTGCTGGTTGCTTTGTTTCATCTTGCTCTGTTTCATCTTGCTCTAGTATGGCTGTGGCCTACGCCGTTAGCTGCCCAGCAAGCCCCGGCTGCTACTCCGGTTAATGTGACCATTGCGGCGTTAAAAGAACTTGCCCCGACGATCAAGGTATCTGGCACCGTGATCAGCCCAAGTGATGCACAAATCTCCGCCCGCACCATCGGTGTACTGACAGCTTTGGCCGAGGTTGGTGATAACGTCAGTGAAGGGCAAAATATTGCCACGATAGATAATCAAATTCTGTTATTAACTGCGCAACAGCAAATCGCCCAGATTAGTAGTATCAAACATCGTTTGTCTTACCTCAGTAAAGAAGTAAAGCGTCTGCAATCTCTTGCATCGAACAACCTGACCTCAAAAACAGAAATGGAAAACACCAGTACAGAACATGCTGAAAAGCAATCGGAGCTGGAAGCCGCCAAGACACGACTTGCACAAATTAAAGTAGAAATTAGCTATTTACAGCTCAAGGCACCTTTTGCCGGCATTATTACCAGCCGTTTATCGCATGTGGGTGAACGGGTTGAACCAGGCACTAACATTGTTCGTTTAGTTGCAACCTCAACCCTTGAAATTACCGCGGCGGTACCGGTTAGCGCCTATGCGTACATTAAAAAAGAGATGAAACTTGCGGTAACGTCAACTCTGGGCAGCATTATTGTACCGGTGAGAAGTTTAGTGGCGGTGGCCGACCAAAGATCTCGATTGATGGAACTTAGATTAAATTTACAAAATACCCGGTGGCCGGTTGGTCTCAATGTAAAAGTATCAATCCCCAACGGCGAGCGTCAAAAAGTATTGGCCGTTGCCCGAGACGCACTCATTATCAGGCGCGATGGTGTCAGTGTGTTTCGCATTAACGCCGATAATAGTGCAGAACGACTCAGCGTAAACCTGGGACGAGGCTCAGGCGCATACATCGAAATTATTGGCGATATTAGGCCCGGAGATAAAATTGTGATCCGCGGTGGCGAACGCTTGCGGCCAGGGCAAATGGTGACCATAAAAACCAATAACTCTGATTTGGTTATCCAATGAAACTGACTCAGGCAGCATTACATAACCCAACTGCGGTGATTGTTGGTGTCTTACTGACGTTCCTTTTTGGCGCGTTAAGTCTTTACCGACTGCCAATTCAATTAACGCCAAACATAACTCAGCCGACCATCAGTATTTCCACATCCTGGCGAGCAGCAGCACCAAACGAGATGGAAGCAGAAATCATCGAACCACAAGAAGATGTGCTGAAAGGCCTGCAAGGCATCAACAAAATGATCTCCAATGCCAGTCAGGGGTTTGGCTCTATCACTCTGGAATTTCAAACTGGCACCAACATGGAACGGGCACTGGTAGACGTGATGAACGCGCTAAATCAGGTGCCAAGTTATCCAAGCGATGCCGATGAACCTGTACTTGCGGTCGGCGGCAATAGCATTTTTACCGCCATTGCCTGGATTGGCTTACACCCCTTACCGGGCAACAAGAATAATATCGCCAGTTATCAAGACTATGTGGAAGATGTGATCCAGGCCAAACTGGAACGAGTTCCAGGGGTCGCCCAAACCAATGCCTTTGGTGGTTTGCCGACTGAAATTCGAGTTACCTTCGACCCCTATAAAGCCGCAGCATTAAACTTAGACCTGCCGGAAATAGCCAGTACCGTTGGCGGCAATATTGACGTATCAGGCGGGTTTAATGATGTTGGTCGACGAAGATACACCATACGATTTGCCGGGGGTTACGATACGTCTTCTTTTGATGAGCTGATCCTCGACTGGCGTAATGGCAACCCGGTGCGTTTACAAGACGTGGCACAGACCAATTTGGCCTTGGCGGATCAAACCGGCCAATTAAGTCTGGACGGCGAAATGGCAATCGCAATCAACGTGCAAGCAGAAAGTAATGTCAACGTCATTGCGGTAGATGAAGGCATTAAACAGGCAATCAAAGAGTTGAATTCCGGTCCATTGAAAAAAGCTCAATTGGAACTGATCCAAATGTACGATCAAACAATCTACATTAAACGTTCTATGGGGATGGTGCGCAACAACCTGTTATTAGGGTTCGTGTTGGCGGTGTCGGTATTGTGGTGGTTCCTGCGCAAATTTACTGCGACCCTGGCCGTAGCTATGGCCATTCCAATATCCATTACTGTCACCTTTATTGCGTTAGACATCAGCGGCCGTAGTCTGAATATTATTTCGATGGCGGGTTTAGCGTTTGCCGTCGGCATGGTATTGGATGCCGCGATTGTGGTACTGGAGAACATTATTCGTTTTCGGGAAAATGGTGTCAACCCGCAAGGCTCGGCGCAACAAGGTACAGAGCAGGTATGGGGAGCACTGCTGGCATCAACCATTACCACTGTCGCTATCTTTGTACCAATCATCTTCTTAGAAGATGTATCCGGACAACTGTTTGCCGACCTGGCAATCGCCATCGCCGTTGCGGTATCAGCCTCTTTGTTGATCGCAATTACGGTGTTGCCAACTTCTGCTATCCGTTTAACTGAGCAAATTCATAGTCATGACCCGCATGATCATTGGTGGAATGCGATTACCAAAGCAATAATGAAATTAACCAGAAGCGCTAAGTATCGAACGTTTTGGGTGGTTGGTTTAATTTGCAGTTCTCTGCTTGGTTCCTGGTTGTTATTCCCACAAGCAGACTACCTGCCCAAAGGTAATCAAAACTCTTTTAATGCCTTTATCTTGATACCGCCAGGACTTAGCGCGGCTGCCGGTAGAGAGGAACTGGTGAATATCATCAACGCGCGGATAAAGCCGCACCTTGATGGTGAACAACAACCGAAATTGGATCACACCTGGATGGGTATATTTGGCAGTTTCGGTTTTATGGGCGGACGCGCGCAAGACGCCGAAAACATTAAACAAATTGTAAACATTTTGAATCAACAAGTGTTAAGCGGCTTCCCCGACACCATAGCGTTTGCTCAGCAAACACAATTATTTAGGGGCCTTGGCGGCGGTCGGATCATTGATATCGATATTCAAAGTAACAACGAAGATGAATTATTGCGTGCTGCACAAGTTGGTTTTTCGGCCCTGGCAAAAGCATTACCCGGCGCACAAACCCGACCAATACCAGGGTTATCGCTGGCGGAGCCAGAATTACGGCTAATTCCTAATGAACGCCGTATTGCCGAGGCGGGTTGGAGCCGCAAAGATATGTCTGCCATAAGCCGGGCATTGGGTACAGGTTTGTTTGTTGGCGACTACTTTGATGGGCAAAAACGATTAAACATTTTTGTTCGTAGTGAAGATTGGCATAACCCGGAAGAGTTGGCGGCTATCCCCTTATATACGCCAAATGCAGGGGTACAATTAGTCGGGGAACTGGCAAGCCTAGAGCGCACTGCTGGCCCGTCAACGATTCGCCGGGTTGATCGTCAGCGCACCATTACTTTGCAAGTAACGCCACCGGATAATTGGTCGTTAGAGCAATCGATTAATACCATAAAAACGGATGTTGCTCCGCAAATTTTGGCCAACCTTGATCAAAATAGCCATGTTGCTTACCGCGGTACTGCCGAGGCACTCACCCTGGCCATTAGCAATATGAGCCGCAGCTTTTTATTGGCGTTAGTTATCTTGTACTTATTGATGTCTGCGTTATTTAAAAATTTTACCGACAGCTTATTGGTGGTGTTAACCATTCCTCTTGCCACCGTTGGCGGTATCATTAGCTTGCAGTTAACCAATCTGGTCACTGGATTTCAGCCTTTAGACTTGCTTACCATGATAGGGTTTATCATCTTGTTAGGGCTTGTGGTCAATAACTCTATCTTACTGGTCCATCAAACCCGGCAAGCAGAACGTGATGGTTTGTCCCGGCCGCAAGCGGTAAAACAGGCGGTTAGACTGCGTCTGCGGCCGATATTAATGAGCACTTTAACCAGCATTTTCGGCATGCTGCCATTATTGTTAATCCCCGGTGCAGGCACTGAATTATATCGAGGCATTGCCGCGGTTATTATTGGCGGCATGAGTATCAGTACATTATTCACCTTAATATTTCTCCCCAGCTTACTGCAAATGGGCTCAAAAACGGCAAAGATAACCTCAGAAAAATACCAGGTTGATTAAATATTTGCTGATTTTTAATGGTTAATCAAACTGGGATATTGCGAGCAAACCTGCCTGTATATATTTTTAGTTGAACACTATACTTATAAAACATACCGTAAATTTGAGGAGCTTTCATGGACGTTCAGCTATTGGTCACGCAAACCGATTTTTGTATCCCAAATCTAGAGTGCGAGCTGAAAAATGTTGGGGTTAATTACCATATTGATTATGTAGAGATGCATCCTGAACTGGTCAATGAATACAACATTAAACACTCACCCAATATTTTTGTCGACGGTAAATTAGTGTTTCGGCACCAACCAACCATGCATGAATTGCAAGATTTTTTTGGTAACTAATCAGCTCTATGCTTTGCAATGAGTTGCCTTATCGCTTGATAACTCGCTTGCCAGTGTTCATAGTCAACTGGCACTGGGAAATGTTGCCCGTTAATGGCAAGGACTAAGGAAGGAAAGCCGTTAATCGGCAGCGCTCTTGCCGTGCGAATTTCTTGTTCTAACCGGTTTTTAAATTCAATACTATGCAAGTCCTGTTTAAATTTCGCTTTATCAATACCAAGAGAGTTAGCAATACTGCTCAGGGCCGCTGTTTCTGATGGATTTTGCGCTTGCAGGTAATAGGCTTGTTGGAT
Organism: Thalassotalea sp. ND16A; assembly: GCF_000764205.1. Taxonomy (GTDB): domain Bacteria; phylum Pseudomonadota; class Gammaproteobacteria; order Enterobacterales; family Alteromonadaceae; genus Thalassotalea_A. The sequence continues at coordinate 86,185 of NZ_JQDZ01000068.1, read as the reverse complement.
GGCGAAGTACATTTGTTGCTCAAGCCCATGGTCCCGAGCAATTAATGCTGCCCGACAGGCTGGATAGGTAGAACGTCTTGGCTGGCACTTCTTCCAAAAATCAAAGTTAAACTCACTGCCTAAATAATTAGAAATTTTCTGCCAGGTTTGCTGTAAAAATAATTGCATTTCTTCCGGCATTGGTGCATCTGAATCTGGCGCTAAGCCGCCCAGGCGATATTCAGTATCAACAATGCCTTTGAGTTCATTCTGTAACGTTTGCCACGTCGGACGATAACCCCAGCACCAACTGCACATCGGGTCATAGACGTAAATTAATTTAACATTGTTCATCTTCAAGATTAATGAATATCAGCAGCTTTTACTGCCTCAGCATAAGTTTTGGAAACCGGGACTTGCAATTCATTGGCTAATTCTAAATAAGTTTTGCGCCCATCTTTATGAACTTTTGCTATCGCCTCGATAGCCACCCACCAGGAACGATGTGTTTGTAGACCCTGATAGCCACTTAATAATGCTAACGCATCCTTAAACCGCATCAATATTAAATGGTGGCCTTTATCGGTATAGACTTTCAAATAGTGATCAGACATTTCCAAACAGAGCAATTTTCCCCGTTTTTCCACGGGCAGCTCCGCCATAAATTTTTGCAGTTGCAGTTCATCTTGACTGCTACTTTCTTGCAGCTGTTGATCTATCAGCTGTGCTGATTTGCTCAGTTTAGCATTTTGCCGGTTGATATAATCTTTAACGATGCCGATAAAGGTTAAAATGCCACCGATAATAATAGCCTTTGGCAAGACTTGCCAAAATTGTTGCGGATAATTTATCGTAATATCAAAAAACAACCACACCGAGAAAGGCACGAAAAAACTCATTAAAACACTGGCGACAATCATTGTTATAATCAATCTGCCCCAATGATTTGGCACTAATTTAACTAAGTAGCGCTCACTTAATTGATTACAAGGCATATAAATAAAATAGCCACAGGTACAGGTGACTACCCAATAAAAGATCGCCAAAAATAACGGTACTTCATTCATCCCAAACGGTGCCAGAAAGCCTAGCAAGATGCCAACCACCAACACGGTAAGCAAGTCATGAACGAATTCCTCTTTCGTGATCAAGGCTCTTATCGGTTGATTTTTATGGTTTATTTCACGATTCGTCAACGGTACATGGTCCAAAATTGAGCATTTTACGAATTGTTTAAAGACATTCGCGAAACTCAGCTGTTTATTTTAATTTTTCCATTCTATCGTCTTTTCAACACGACGCAATTGCTAATCACTTTTTAGTTAAACAATAGCCAAACAATAACTACGAGTTTAGTAATCGCGAACGTTACGTTAACCAATTATTTAAGGATTTATTATGAACAGCACAACATTACTTTTCGCCACGATTACGTCTTTACTACTAACGACGACAACATATGCAGGTGAAGTTGAATTTAACATTGACGGCGTCAATGACGATTCCAGCAAACTCTATGTGCAAATATTTAAGGGTGAAGAAAATTACCAAAACGGCAACGCCGAATCGGCTACTATCACCAAAGCCAAAAACGGTAAAGCCAGCATAAGCTTTAAAAACTTAGATAAAGGTGACTATGCCTTGCGCTTTTTCCACGACCAAAACAACAACGGTAAATTGGAAACCAATCTGTTTGGCATGCCGGTAGAGGGCTATGGTTTTTCCAATAACGCCAAACCCAATTTTGGTCCGGTAAGTTATCAGCAAATAAAATTCTCTGTTAGCGATGATGTCAGCAAGGTTGTCAATGAAAGTACGGTGATTTATTAATTTTAAGTCTATTTGAACAGCAAAATGTAGAAATCTAGCAGGAGAAATAATATGCAGCGCAGAGAGTTATTAAAAGGCATGGGGGCATTGGGCCTTGGTTCGATGTTGATCAATTCCCCCTTTCAAGCGATGGCAACGCCAACGCAAAATCTTGTGGTGAATTACAAAGACTTATTTAATCGGGCGCTAGCAGAAAATCCCGATTTAATTGGCTTTGCCAATGTCGAACAAAACTTTGCGCCACAAGCGTTAACTATTGAAGGCAGCATACCAAGTGATCTAAATGGTACATTTTATCGCAATGGCCCGGGCAAACACGAGCGCGCCGAGCAACGCTATCAGCACTTATTCGAAGGTGATGGTATGTTACAAAGCTTTCATATTGAAAATGCTAAAATACACCATCAGGGTAAGTTCATTAATACCCCTAAATTTCAACAAGAACAACAAGCACAGCGTTTTTTATACTCGGCTCCGGATACCAAACTAAACGCGCCGTTACCCGTATCTAGCGCTGATATGATAAATACCGCCAATACCAACGTGATTCCGGTTGGTGATGATCTTTGGGCTTTATGGGAAGGTGGCTCTGCTACCAGGGTAAATAGTCAAACCTTAGACTATCAACAACAAATCGTATTAGGTGAGCAAAGTAAATATGGTACTAGCCTGAAAGGCCTGCCGTTTTCGGCTCACCCGAAAATTGCAGCCAATGGCGATATTTGGAATTTTGGCTTAAACCCAAGCGGCCATATTGTGCTCTATCATTTATCCGCCAATGGACAAGTGAAAAATGTCAAAATTGTCGATGCAAAATATCGAGGCGGCATGCTGCACGATTTTTTAATCACCGACAAACACCTGCTGTTGATTTTGCCATCATTAACCACAAGCCGCTCAACCAGCAACAACCAGCAAGGATTCTTCTCTCGCATTGGCTTTGATAAAACCCTGCCAATGCGAGTGCTGGTGGTGAGTAAGAGTGATTTAACCATGACTAAGCAGTATGAGCTGCCCGCTGGCTTTGCCTTTCATTATGGTAATGCCTGGGAAGAGCGTGATGGCACCATACATTTTGACGCCAGCTTATACCCCAGTATCGATGTATTGCATAATTTATCTAACGTGATGCAAGGCAAGATGTCTGCCGCCAATGTCGATGCCCAAATGGCAATGTTTACGTTAAAGCCCAATGGCAGCGCCAGTCACAGCCTGCTTGCGATCAACAGTGAATTTCCACGGATATGTGACTATCTGGTTGGCAGCAGAAATCAGTATGTCTATCACCTGTCATCCAGCAATAACAGTCTTTGGAGTGACAGTGTTTGCAGTTTGAATGTAGATAGTGGCAAACAGGATAAGTACGATTTTGGCAAAGACTTTTTGGTGGAAGAACACATCAGCGTTTGCCCGAAAAACAAAGAAGGCACGGGTTACTTAATTGGCACCGCATTGCATGTACCAAGCAAGCGCACTTGTCTGAACATTTTTAAGGTTGAAAATATAGCCGATGGACCAATTGCCAGAGCTTGGTTAAGCCATCATTTACCATTAGGCTTTCATGGTAATTTTAACGCGGCGTAACTTAATCAAAGAGTTATTTGAACAATGTTCCCTCATGGACTTGCTGAAACACAGGCATAAAAAAAGGTAAGACAGTGTCTTACCTTTTTCTTAACTCTTAATTCTTAATTGTTTTTTGGTTGCTAGAACCAGAACAATTAATTATAAAGGTTTGATGTTCTCTGCTTGAGGACCTTTTTGACCTTGAGTTACAGTGAACTCAACTTTTTGGCCTTCAGCTAAAGTTTTGAAACCGTCACCAACGATAGCGCGGAAGTGAGCGAAAACGTCAGGACCATTTTCTTGCTCGATAAAACCAAAACCTTTAGCTTCGTTGAACCATTTAACTGTACCAGTAGTGTTAGACATAATAATATCCTATTTAATAAAAAGTAATTTAAAGCCTTTCTTATGAAAGACCAAGTAGTTGGAAGCAAACTATCACTTATCAAACAGGACGAAGTGCTTAATAGCAACGACGAAATGGTGTACATAAATATAGGTAGAACTTTCAAGCTGGGAGGATTATAACGATTCCAAATTATTAATCAATAACTTTTATGTTATAAATTAGTTAAATTTTGTTCTGTAGCTGCTATTAACACTTAATATCCCCCTGATATTGCAAATATTATCATTACAAATACGTCATATTAACAATCATCTCTCGCTGCATCAGCACCTAGTTAACTTTATACTGATGTAGATTGGTATTATAAGAGTCTGCCCGAAACACTTTACTTACCTTTTATAGTGTTACTTAGCGCCACATTGGTAAATGTTGCCGGCGAAGAGTAGAACTTGGGATAAATATAAATCAGTTGAAAAATTGACATTTGAGACGACTGGTCCAATAATGGGCGATTAAGTAACATTTTGACATTATCCGAGATAGTAAAATGGTTAAACAAGATACCCGAGAGATGATTTTGGCTGCCGGCCATGCCCTCATCATTGAAAAGAGTTATAACGGATGTGGCCTTAAAGAAATATTAGCTAGCGCTGGCGTGCCCAAAGGTTCTTTTTATCATTATTTCAAGTCAAAAGAAGATTTTGGCATGGCATTAATAGAACGTGCAACGGATGAAAACACCGAGTTCATGCGCGAGATATTTCGTGACAGAAAGTCCACCCCACTCACTCGAGTCAAAAACTTTTTTGCTCGTATTCAACGATTCCATGAAGAAGAAGGCATTAATTGCCAATGTTTGATACCTAAGCTGGCTTTAGAGCAATCAAAGCTGAGCGAGTCAATGCGTGGCGCGTTAAAGTACTCACAAGATTCTATGAACGCACAATTCGCCCAGGTTATCAATGAAGCGCAAGCAGAAAAAGAACTTGCCAGTCATATCGATGCGAAGAAAATGGCGAGTTTTTTATTTAATGCCAGCAATGGCGCCGCCATTCAAATGCAGGTGGACAATAGTACCCAGGCCTATGATGATTTTGTTGAGATCATATTTAACTTTTTATTGGTTGAACAATAAACTGGCTGGCCATCTCCAGACTGCAAATTTTAAGGCTAATATTTTTAGCAAATCAATGTCTTTGATTTTAATGCAGCAATACCGATTTGATTAAAAATGAGCCGATATTTAATCAACTTGGAAGATAACATTATGTGCAGCTTCCAGCTCTCTATATCTCCCCCTTCAAATCAGATTAAATCAACTCCAAATCAACAGGCGCTTTACAACGACTTAGCAACCACTTAATAACCCCTCTTTATAACTAAATTAACAATTTCTTACAAAAATTGCATAACGGATAGCTTGCATCTATCGCAAAAAAGATCGAAAATACCGCCACTAGACGACTGGTCTAATATTTTAAAGTATATTATCAGGGGAACGCCTTGCGTCAACATTCATTTTTAAACTCAATCAAAGCATCTGCATTGGCTATTATTGGTATTGCCAGTGTTACTATTGTATTTTTCTCAACGGCGGTGTCAGCCAATCAAGTGGTACGATTTTCAACGGTGACAGAACAAGAGTTACAAGCTCATAAACGTGTAACCGGTACGTTAAAAGCACATAGCCAAACCCGCATAGCCTCAGCCGAAGCCGGTATTGTGACGAAAGTATTTGTCAACGAAGGTGACACAGTGACCGTTGGCCAACCGTTACTGCAAATCGACAACCGAAAAATGCTGGCTGAAAAATCTCGCCTGGTGGCAGAATACGCATTAGCCGAGGCCAAACATGCATTAGCGCAAGCAGAATTTGACTTAGCAGAAGCCGACTTTACCGCTTATAAACAGTCGGCGAGCAAAAATGCCATCTCTGAGCAGAGATTACGCCAAAGTAAAGCCGCGGCTTTAGCTGGAAAGGCAAATGAATTAGCCGCTCAAGAAGCGATAAAAGCGTTACAGGCGCAATTGCGATTTATTGAAGTGCGGTTAGCCGATATGACGATCAAAGCACCGTTCAACGGTCAAATAACGCAAAGACAGGCTGAACCTGGCCAATGGCTAGGTGCTGGCGATAATGCTTTAACTTTAACCTCACAAGGCAAACTTGAAGCCTGGTTAGATGTTCCTGAACGATTTGCTCAGCACATTCGCACAGCGCCAAAGAACGTAGGCTTAAATGTCGGTGGCAAAATGCTTAATGGTTCCAACATTAGCATATTGCGCAATGTCGATAGCCGCGCCCGTACCTTCAAGGTGGTAAGCCAGGTTGAATCTTCCCAATTAATGCCGGGTATGTCAGTAAGTGCCTGGTTGCCTGAGGGTGATAAGTCACAATATTTGACCGTACCCAAAGACGCGATAGTACAACGTGGCAGTAATAACCTGGTATATAAAGTGACGAGTTCTGGTGATAAACAAATGGCCGCGCCAGTACCGGTATCGGTGTTATTTCATCAAGGTAACATTGCAGCAGTAATCAGTCCGCAATTAGCCGTCGACGATAAAGTGATCACCGAAGGCAACGAACGACTCATGCCGGGACCGGTTGTTGCTGTTGTTGATAGTGTTGATAGTGTTGAAGTTGATACAAATGCTGGTATTGCCGATGCATCTATTAGTTCCACAGAAAGTGGAGCCTTGTAATGAAAATGGTAGAAACGGCAGTAAATCAGCCGATTAGTGTCATTGTCGGCGTAATTTTATCGGTCCTCGCCGGCATCTTGGCGTTTAACCAAGTACCGGTACAAATGACGCCTACGGTCGACTCCGTAGTGGTAAGTGTACGTACATTTTGGGAAAACGCCTCGCCAGAGGAAATTGAATCGGATGTGGTTGCCGAACAAGAAAAAGTACTCTCCGATGTAAACGGTTTAATTTCGATGACCAGTATCAGTCAAACGTCGGCGGCACAAATTCGTTTAGAGTTTGCCACCGGTACCGATATTGCCAAAGCGCAAGCGCAAGTGGTACAAAAACTCAATGAAGTACCGGCCTACCCGAATGGTGTCAGTGAACCAACCGTTGAAGGCGTTGACCCGATGTCGGTTGATTACATCGCCTGGGTGGGTTTAGCGGCAACCGATCCCAACTTTGATAACACTTCCCTTTATGACTTTATGGAAAGACGTTTACGTCCACGTTTGGAAAACATAGAAGGGATCTCAAAGGTGGGCATTATGGGGGCACGAGAACGCGAGCTTCAGATTCGTTTTGATTCAACCCGTTTAGCCAATTACGGCATTAGTTACTCGCAACTAGTAGATGCCATTCAACTGACCAATAGCAATTACTCTGGTGGAAAATTACCGGACGGTAAAAATGATATTCGGGTACGGGCGATGGGCCGCTTTAGCGACGCTGAAACGGTGGCAAATACCGTGCTGCGCCGAGATGCAAACGGTCCGGTTTATCTGAAAGATGTGGCGACAGTGGTGGAAACCTACAAAGAAATGACCGACTGGGTGCGTGCCCGTGGGGTGAAAATGCCATTTTTCAACTTTCAGTTAGCCAATGGCGCCAATATGTTAGAAACCATGGCAGCGCTTAAGGTTGAATTTGCTAAATTAAATTCACCGGGCGGTTTGCTGGAACAGCACGCGAAAAAACTTGGTCTTGCCGGTACCTTTGAACTGGTGCAGACCTGGGATTCATCAACATATGTGGAAAATGCCATTGATTTAGTGCAAAGCAACATCTTGATTGGTGGTCTGTTAGCGGTATTCACCTTGTTATTATTTTTACGCTCATTACGTACCATCGGCGTAATTGCCATTGCTATTCCCATCTCTATGGTCGGCTCTATCGTGGTATTGGTGGCATTAGGACGCTCCATTAACATCGTGTCTTTGGCCGGTATGGCCTTTGCGGTTGGCATGGTGGTGGATAACGCCATTGTGGTCATTGAAAATATCTTCCGCCATTTAGAAATGGGTAAAAAACCATTAAAAGCCAGTGTCGAAGGCACTCAAGAAGTGGCAGGAGCGGTATTTGCCTCAACGCTGACGACTTTGGTGGTGTTTATTCCAATTTTAACCATCAGCGATAGCGCCGGCCAGTTATTCAGAGATATTTCATTAGCCATTATGGCGGCGGTGTTTATCAGCTTTATTGTTTCGGTGTTAGTCATACCGGTTGCTGGCGCGCACTTATTACGCGCACGCGCCGACAGCAAACAGGTCAATATTAATAACCCCTTATTGAACCGAATTTCAGCAACCGCGAGTAAACTGCCGAAGCAAATCAGTAGTTTGGTATATAAGATATCAGGCAGTACCAAGCAGCGACTGATGGTCATTGCCAGCTTTGCCATAGTGACATTAGTTGGCATTGCAATTTTGATCCCGCCGATGGATTACTTGCCCAAAGGTAATCGCAACTTTGCCTTTGGTTTTATGGTGCCGCCGCCGGGTTATAACTTAAACCAAGTATCAGAAATTGGCGATCGTATCGAACAAAAACTGCGTCCGGCCTGGGAAATCTCCGGTGACCGATTTAGCGCCGAAAGCAAATTACGTAATGGCCCGTTATCTACCGAAGATAATCGTCCCGATGTTCACTTAATGGACGGTTCAGTCATTAAAGCGCCAGCGATCGATCATTATTTTTTAGTGGCGATGGGCGGTCAAATACTACACGGCATGATCCCTCTGGACGCGTCAAAAACTGTCGACGCGGTGGATTTACTCAATCAAACCTTAATGGGGGTGAATGCGCCAGATGTGATCGGCTTTGCGTTTCAGTTCCCACTGTTTAATACCGGTGGTACCACCGGCTCAGCCATACAAATTGATCTGGTAGGTGATGATTTGCCGCAAATTACCCAAGGGGCAATGGCCTTATTGTTTAAATTAATCGGCGACTATGGTCCCTATGCCACCTTACCAGAACCGGCGAACTTTTTGTTACCAACACCAGAACTTGCCATTAAACCAATCGATGAAAGGCTGGCAGAGTTAGATATGACCCGTCGTGATTTAGGCTTGGCGGTACAAGCTAATGGCGACGGCATCATTTTAATGAATGGTTTTGAAATTGGTGGTGAGCTAAAAGACATTAAAATTGTCAGTAATGCCCAACAAACTGACTTCCCGATTGATGCGCTGTTACAAACCCCGATAGCGACTCCTGAAGGTCAAGTGGTTGATTTACAATCGCTGGCCGTACTAGAGCGCGGCCAAAGTGTCGATCAGATCAAACACGTGTCTCGCCAACGTGCGGTGACGTTACAGTTTACTCCGCCTGCTGGTATGCCGTTAGAGCAAGCAATTGCCGCCATCAATAGTATGGTTGAAGAGCTGCGCAGCAGCGGCGCTATTTCTCCCCTGGTAGAAGTGAATCTTGCCGGTAGCGCCGGAAAGCTAAATGATATTAAAACCGCCCTACTCGGTGATGGCTCGCTCAGTGGCATGTTGGCTTCAAGCTTCTTTTTAGCGATGTTAGTGGTGTATTTGGTGATGGTGGTATTATTTCAAAACTGGAAGTACCCACTGGTGATCATGATAACTGTGCCATTAGCAACACTGGGCGGATTCATCGGTTTATCCACCGTACATTGGGCCAGTGTCATGGACAGGTACACGCCAATTCAAAACTTAGATGTACTCACCATTTTAGGCTTTGTGATATTGGCCGGCGTTGTGGTCAATAATGCCATATTAATCGTCCATCAAACGTTGAATATTTTAAAAAACAGCACATTAACGCCACGCCAGGCAATTCGCGATTCCGTGGAAAGCCGGGTGCGCCCGATTATGATGTCAACGTTAACGTCAGTGGGCGGTATGCTGCCGCTGGTATTAATGCCGGGAGCTGGTAGTGAACTTTACCGAGGATTGGGTGCAGTAGTGCTGGGTGGCCTGGTGGTCTCGACCATATTCACCCTGATTTTAGTGCCTGTCATACTGAGTTTTATGATATCTGAGCCTGAAGAGCAGCAATCAGAGGCTGAGCAACAACCGTTACAGACTGCTGCTTAGTCGATAAATTTCAGATTGAAAAAAGTAGTTATTTGATATTGCGGCCAAATTATTCTCAAATCAAACGGCACCTATTAAGGTGTCGTTTGTATTGGTTTCGATAATGTTATTTCAACAGTGAATGCCCTGCCTACACAATTAATGCCAATCCGTATAATGATCTGGTCATTGAGTCACTCATATATACAACAGATGAGTTCCCCTTCGGGAATGTATATAAAGCTTGATCGACTATTTTAAGTATCCAATTATTCCTAGGCTAAAACACCGGATTGAACGATTGCGACTCGACAATAGCGCTTAAGGTATTTTCAAAACTGCCGGACAAGTTATCAAAGATAAAATTGCCCATGCTAATGCGTTTGACGTTTAATTTTTCCAGCGTGTTAAAGTCGGGTAAATCTGGCATACACATCACATTCACCGGCAGTTTTGTATGATTAACCACATTCAGGATATCGCTTTCATTGGTGATGCACGGCACAAAAATACCATCAATATCCGCTGACTCATAAAGTTTAATGCGCTCTTTAGTTTCGGCCAAGGCGTTAGCATGTCCTAATAAAAACGGATCGGTCCTGACATTGATAAATATATTCACCTCGTTTTCGACTAGCTGCTGTTTGATCTCCGCTAAATCTTTGGCAAAATCGGTGGCATTGTGTAACACCCGCTCATTGCTGACAATACTATCTTCAATGTTAATCCCCACCACCCCTAAATCGGCGAGTGTCTTTATATGGGTGGCAATTTCTGCCGGCTTTCGACTAAAGCCAGCTTCTATGTCGACGGTTAGAGGAAGTGATGTTGAAGCGAGAATTCTTTCTACTATATACACTAACTCGGCAAAGCTCATTTGTTCACCGTCTTCATAACCTAGCATGGTTGCGATTGCCGCACTCGAGGTACCAATGGCGTTAAAATTCAGTTTTTCTGCGCTCTTGGCACTGACAGCATCCCAAACATTGCAAATGACTAAAGGCGTATTTTGTTGGTGTAAATTTTTGAAATTCATGTTTTAACCTTGATTCTAATTTGATTATCCCGGGCGGATAACAAGTCGATTGTTATCTCTTTGTTCGCCACTAGTTCGTCACTATGTTGTGCCAATATTGCGTTGATTCTACTGGCAAAGCCAACAATAGTTATTGAACAGTAATATAAGCTGGGCTTATATTACTGTGGCTAATTGAGTTATAATTCGGCCATCAACATTTTCTGGGCGCCAGCGATGGTCACTACCTATGGACAAGAAATTAAGACAGTTAAACAATTTGCGCACTTTTGACCGTGCTGCTTGCCACCAAAGTTACAGTAAAGCGGCAGCAGAGCTTTGCCTGTCTCAGGCGGCAGTGAGTCAGCAAATGCGGCAATTAGAAACGGCCTTAGGCAGCAAACTATTCTCCCGCCAGGGCCGACAAATGCTGTTAACTGAAAATGGGCTTAAGTTGCACCAAGCAACCCAACAAGCGTTTAACACCTTAACCAGTGCGTTCAACAATATTCAGCGTGAGGGCATTGCCGGCAATTTAACCATTACCTCAACGCCATCATTCTCATCGATGTGGTTAATGCCAAAACTGCATAAATTTTCACAACAATATCCACAAATCAAAATTCGTGTGCTCTCTTCAAACCGTTTTGAAAACCTGAAACAAAATCATATCGACCTCGCCGTTCGCTTTGGCAGTGATACTAATATAGCAACCCATGACGATTTACAATGCGAATATTTTGGTGAAGATGATGTTTATCCGGTTTGCTCAGTTAAGCTCGCACAAGAAATGGACTTCAACACGCCACAAGATATCTTAAAGACTTGGCTGGTAAGTCTGGAGAAGCCGGGTCCGTTTGGCTGGGACGCCTGGTTCAAACATGCGGGAGTGAAAAACTATCAAGACCATCAACAATGGACCGAAGTATTTAGTACCGACATCGCCTTGAGTGCCGTGTTGAGCGGCCATGGTTTTACCCTGGCGGCCGAATTTTTATATGCACAATACCTTGAGGCTGGAACACTGGTGATTCCAATTCAGGTCAAACACCCGTTAACGGTAAAACGCTTTTTAGTGTTTGATACCAATTCAGCGAAGAGAGCTAGGTTAGACATTTTTATCGCCTGGTTAAAAGCAGAAATGAATCACTAAAAATATTACTAATACCAATTTGATTAAGTATGTGTTCTACTTTTTCATGAGGGAAAACGGATAAATACAATGCATAAAATTTAGTAAGTAGTTATTCTACTTATCAATTTTATAAAGCCGTAGTTATTCGTTTTAACCATTAAAAATGAGCAGATATTTAATCAACTTGGTATAAACTTAGGCCCTTGAAAAGATTTAACTTATCCCAAGATCTATTAGATGACTGAGCAAACCCCTTCGCTGCAAAACAGTATCGCTATCAGCACCATTTTCGTTTTAGTACTCTGGTGGCTAAAGCTGTGTGAGATGATGTTTGGTCTGAACTTCCAGCAACTGGGGGTCTACCCTCTTACTGCGTCCGGGATTATCGGCATTGTTACCGGGCCACTGATACACGGCTCTTGGCAACATGTCATTAGTAATACCCTGCCAATATTGCTATTGGGCAGCTTTCTTCTTTATGGCTACCCCAAATCGCGCTGGTGGACGCTGGCCATTATCTGGATTGTCTCTGGCCTGGGTGTTTGGTTGTTTGGCCGAGAAAGTTACCATCTCGGTGCAAGTGGTTTAGCCCATGGCATGTTCTTCTACCTGTTTATCAGCGGTATATTGCGCCGCGACAAACGCTCTAGCGCACTGATGATGGTAGCCTTTTATATGTATGGCGGCATGTTGCTTTCGATATTGCCGCGTGAACAATGGATTTCCTTTGAATACCATTTATTTGGTGCGCTCAGTGGTGCATTTTGTGCACTAGTCTTTCGTCATTGGGATCCCAAACCTAAACGCAAAGTATACTCTTGGGAGGGGCAAGAAGATGAAGACGCTGAGCTCAACCATGACCAGGGGAATGAAGAAAAGTCCATGGTAGCTGAGCAATGGAAGTCCCGATACGACGATTAATATCAGACCAAAGCCAATAGAGGCAGTACTGCCGTGCTCAAGCCAGTGCCGAACAAGGCTATCACCGTTGCTATCAATTAATGACTTTTCATACCAACTTGATTGAGTATGTGGTCTACTTTTTCATGTAATCAACTTGCTATCACAGGCGCTGGCCCCCTTAACGACTTTAACTTTTGCCCAAATTGCCAAACGATTAAAGCGGCAAGCACTATGGCTAATTCATTTTTTACCACCATCAAGGTAGCAATATTCGTTGCCGGCCCAGTAAGCATAAACACTAAAGCGGCCCCATAAGAGCAAAAGTAACCCCGATAGAATCAACACCGGTTTCAGGTGTGGCTACCATAAAACTTGCAGTACTGGCTTTACTCGCCCCGGCGCGGCGAATGCCCATGGCAGTAGGGATAACAGAACAAGAGCATAAAGGCATTGGTGTGCCGATTCGGTAAATAACAGCATAAAGTTGTTAATCAATTCCATAATGCTCAAGCCCCTGCTTTTCATAGAACCGTAAAGTATGGGCCGAAAGCCCTGATTTCTTTGCTAATTCACCAATTTTCATCACTAAATCCTTCACACCGTCATTTATGGTCTGCAAGTATAGACCTTAGAGTAAAGTCTAAGGTCAATCGTTATTTTTAGCGAGAGTAAAATAACCAGAGTATTTTTTGTCCATACTTGCAAAATTCAGAGTTTCAACTATAAATAATGCCAACGTATATAAGGGTTAACCGATATTTCAAGGTCAAGGATGCTGGCTTGTCGTCGTCCTGCAGTTTTCAGTTTTTCATATCGTAGTAGTTAATCTTTCCAATAACGGATTTGAATTGGGAGGGAGTCACTATGTCACAAACCAATGGCCCGTCCGCTAATTTTCAAATTTAACTTTCAAACTTAACTAACATCACAGTTGGCAAAAACACAGGAGCAATAAATTCATGCTTCGCTGCAACTATTTAACTCCAGCGAGCGTATTACTTAATGAACGTAATTGTTATCGAAACAGTAGTGGTTATCGAAACATTTATTAAATCCACCTGAGAGGATGTAAAAATGAATACAATAAAATTTTGGCTGCTTATCGCCATCAGTATTTTCTGGCTTAGTGCCTGTGGACATGATGATGATGATGATGATGACACCTATGTAGAGCCCCCCCCGCCAATGGCCAGTTTCCCCACCCAGGTAGAAAAACCGACCAGCATGGTGGTCAATGATAATGGTTCATTAGTATTAGCGGCATCCGGGCTGTCTTTGTATACCTTCGATAATGACACTATGGATACCTCCACTTGTGAAGGTACTGTGGATGACTTGGAATCCTGTGCCGGGAAATGGCCGCCGTTGCTTGCCGGAAGTGGTGCCCAGGCCAATGACGTTTTCACCATAATTACCCGTACCGGTGGCGACAATCAATGGGCTATGTATGGTCAACCGTTATATCACTATTATGAGGATGTCAGTCAGGGTGATATTTTGGGTGATGGCTTAGGTGGTATTTGGCATTTAGCCCGCCGTATGCCGGTAGCAGTAACGACTATCAATCAACTACCCACCTATGTTGGTTTCGAAACCATATTAACCGTAAGCGATAGCGATGGGGTTCTCACCTCTATGCGCGCCGATAAGCACGACTTTACCCTTTATACCTTCGACCCCGATCCATTAGATGGTTCAGTTTGTAGCGGTGACTGTATCAATTTTTGGCCACCACTGTTAGCCGATGCTGGCGCAACAGCGATGCCGCCACTCAGCATTGTTGATGTTGGAAATGGCAATATGCAATGGAGCTTTAAAGGCAAACCATTGTATTTCTTTCTCAATGACATTAACGCCGGTGACGTTAATGGCGATGAAGTTAACGATGTTTGGCATACCGCTACGTTAGAGCCTGCCATACAAAGAACTACCGACAATGGCCGCTCACTGTCAGCCACAGGCTTGGTCAATGTACTGATGTCGGTCGGTGGCGAAGCCACGGCGATGGATAAAGACGGTTTCTCCCTCTACACCTTTGATCCCGACGGCGATGAGATGTCAAACTGTCTGGATGAGAATGATTGTCTGGCTAACTGGCCGGCGTTTGTTCCTGATGAAGGCGAAATGGATATCGGCGATTTTACCCGCTTTACCCGGGCCAATGGCACCGACCAATGGGCCTATAAGGGCATGCCATTGTATTTTTTCATAGGTGATATGAATCGTGGTGAAATTAATGGCGATGGTCTTGGTGGGGTCTGGCATTTAATTTTTCCAGAGATTAGTCCCGACATTGATACCATTCAACAACGTGTGTTCACGCCAAAATGCTCTGGCTGTCATGGCGGCGCCACTCCTGCGGCAGGAATGGATTTATCAAGTGTTGAACAATCATTAGCAAGTTTAGTCAACGTTGATGCCAACAACATGCTATTTAAACGGGTGTTACCGAGCGATGCCATGCAATCCTATTTGTACTTAAAAGTTACCGGCGACCCTCAGGCAGGTGAAAGAATGCCGTTTATGCAAGACCCGCTGCCCAATGAGGAAATTCAGGCGATAAAAGAATGGATTGAGATGATGGCGCCAGTAGAACCGCCTCCGCCAGTAAATCCTAATGCCAACATTACTTGGATTCAAGACAATGTGTTCACGCCAATATGCTCTGGTTGTCATAATAACGGCCCCACTCCTCAGGGAATGATGAATTTATCAAGTGTTGCAGAATCATTAGCAAATTTAGTCGATGTTGACGCAGTTGGCAACGCGCAATTTAAACGGGTATTACCTATGGATTCAGCACAATCCTACTTGTACTTGAAAGTTACCGGCGACTCGCAGGCTGGTGCTCAAATGCCGTTTGGAGGGCCCCCGCTGTCCGCCGAGCAAATGCAGGCGATAAAAGAATGGATTGATATGGGAGCGATGCCTTAGAGTCGGTAGTTGGACCATTGCCCGACTTAAGCCGGGTCGATAAACGATCATCTTAACCATGATGACGGATGGGAACCTGCTCCCATCCGTGTTTATCCTCTTTAAACAAATATGCCTAATAACATCTAACCTAATAACATCTAACAATAAGGTAATTACTGATGAAATCTTACATTATTAGTTTGCTGCTCATTTTTCTTTCTGCCTGCGGTGCCGGCGATGGCGACGGACTTAACGATCAAGGTCGGCCAATAGAAGAAATTCCGACAGACCCGCCGGTAGATCCAGGCACCGGGATTACTGCCGACTTAAGTTCGATTCAACAACATGTGTTCAGCCCAGTATGCTCTACCTGTCATGGTGGTGCCAATCCTGCCGCAGGATTAAATTTATCAAGTACTGAACAATCTCTCGCAAATTTAATCAATGTTGACTCAGCCAACCCGCTGTTTAAACGGGTGTTACCCGGTGATGCAGAGCAATCCTACTTGTATTTAAAAGTTACCGGCAACAATCTGGCTGGTGCCAGAATGCCGTTAGGACAACCGCCGCTGGCCGAGGAGGAAATCCAGGCAATAAAAGAATGGATTGAGCTAGGAGCGCAAGCGCCAGAGTCGCTGTTAACCCCCACCGTGATCACCCGGGTTATGTCAAAGAGCACCGGTTTGCCGCAACTTAAATCAGGCTCAACAGCAGAGCCAGGCCGTCTTGAGCTTTCATTTTGGTTTAACCGGGCAATGAATTTTTCCACGTTAACCACTGAACAGGTTGCCATCACTTTAACCACTGCTGAGCAGCAAAAATTACTCAATAGTGATGAATTTACCCTGAGCCAAGCGGCAGATAATATTTTAGTCGTTACCCTTGATGTTGCCAATGCTTTGGCACTACCGGCACCAGTGCAGCAAGCTAAGGTGCAACTCAGTATCGAGTTAAATAACAACAACATATCCTCAATTCACTCAGCCCATGGTCAATTGCTCGATGGTGACTATAATGGAATTAACGGCGGAGCATTTAACTATGAACAGACATCTTATTAAGCGAACAATCGTTACCCTATTATGTACCATGGCCATTGGTCTCAGCTTTAACAGCTCGGCCGAGCCATACCTGGCCTACAAAACCAATTTAAAATGCATGGCTTGCCATGTAAATCCCAATGGTGGTGGTTTACGTAATGAATTTGGCAGAAACTACGGGCAGTCACTATTACCGGCGAAGACTATTGATTATGACAGTAAAGCCATAGCTCAACTTAGCCAGTTGTTCACCTTAGGTGCTGATGCGCGTTTCAATGCCATTGGCCAAAACGATGATGATGATAACACTGAAAAAACGTTCGAATTAAGCAATGCACAACTTTATCTGAATATCGCTATCCCTAACTCAGGTTTATCATTTTATCTGGACCAGCAAGTTGCGCCAGGCACGGCAATCAATCGCGAAGCTTATGCTATGTATCAATTTGACCAGAGATATTATATCAAAGCCGGAACGTTTTTTGTCCCCTATGGCATGCGTATTGAAGATGATAGCGCCTTTATTCGCCAGGCAACCGGGATGAATTTTGATAATTCAGATAATGGCGTTGAATTCTCAATTGATTACACCAACACCACTGTCAATTTTTATATCAGCAACGGCACCAGCCAGGCGAGCAATGATGATGATGCCTTTTTATATGGAATGCGGGTTGAGCATCTGTTCAGCAAGTTTCGGGCTGGCGCATCGTTTGCCTTAAATGATGGCGATCAACAAACCACCATGGTTAATTTATATAGCGGGCTGCAGTGGCGTGATTTTACTTTTCTGGCCGAGGCCGATTTAATTAATCTGGAACAGGCAAACACTGTTAATGGTGAGGATATTGAACAACTCGCATCCTTGTTAGAAGTAAACTATCAATGGCGGCAAGGCGTTAATATTAAACTAACCGCTGAATATTTCGACCCTGACCGGGACGTAAGTGAAAACCAGCAAACCCGTTATTCTGTGGTGGCTGAGTACACACCGATTTCACATTTGCAGTTACGTTTTGGTCTGAGAAAAAAGGAGGACATTCCACAATTGCCGGAGCAAAATTATGATCTTGTATTTATCCAAAGTCACTTTTATTTTTAACCGCAGTTGTTATAGTTATAACAGCATGCATAAAAACTATCGTTGGTGAAAGAAATGCCTTTGCACTTAGACAAAGAATCGTCAGATAAGTCGTGGTCTGAAACAACAGACCAGGCAACTGAGTGCAAAAAGGCCTTACCTGAATCTCTGGGAAGTGAATTAACCCACTTGTTGGTACAGTGTAAAACTGATGACCAACACGCTTTTCAGCAACTTTACCTGCTCAGTGCGCACCGTTTAAACGGCATTGCTTTTCGCATCATCGGCAATATCGACAGTGCCAATGAAGTCTTGCAAGAAGCGTTTATTCAAATATGGCAAAACCGCCATCGATATCACGCCGATAAAAGTCAGGCTTTCACCTGGTTAGTCAGTATTGTCCGTTATCGGGCTTATGACCGTTTGCGCTATGACAAATGCCGGTGCCAAGATCAGACCATCGAATTTAATGAATTTGAACTTAACAAGGAAAATACTGCGACCATAAATGCGCAGTTAACGCCCTATGAGAATGACTCCCTTGATTATTGTTTGAATCAATTAGAATCCAATCAACGACAATCCATTTTAATGGCCTATTTATATGGTTATAGTCGCAATGAAATTTCGACTTATTTCAACACCCCGATAAACACCATAAAATCTTGGATCCGCCGAGGCTTGGGGAGGTTGCTATCATGCTTAAACAATTAAACCGATATAACCGCACAGAGGTGATTGAACATTTAGCTAGCCAATACCTGCTAGGTTTACTGCCGCCCCGAGTGCATCGGCGGGTCGAACATTTGCTATGCGATAACCAGGCCCTCGCGCAACGCATTGAGTTTTGGCAAAACCGCTTGATCACTTTAGACATACATACTCCGTTGCTGCCTGCCGCTAAAGATAATTGGCAGAAGATCAGCCAGCAGTTGGCTCTTGAGGATGCCAAGATTGCAGACAAACCAGAAGCTAGCGCGCAGGTTATACCGACTAAGCAACAAGCTCAAAAAAACCGCTTAAACAATGAGACGGAATCTCTTGGGGTTTGGCAGAAAGTAACCAAGGTTAGCAATCAACTTTTTTCCATGCTGATTGCTCGCCGCTCGAATTTTTCCCCCGTATTGTCGGTATTGTTCATCCTGTTACTCTCTTATGTAGGCTATCAATCCTTCGTCGGCAGTCAAAATAAAGACCCGCTCTCATATGTGGCGGTACTCACTGATCACAGCCAACAAGCTCATTTGGTTGCCAGCACCTATGGCGAATCAAGAACGCTCATTGTCAATATGATTGGCGGTCCTGAGATAACTACAGAACAATCATTTGAACTATGGGTGCTATCAAAAACAGATGGTGAAGCTCGCAGTTTAGGGATTATCCCAGACCAGCAAGCACTGATTGAACAGCAGCTCTCTGTCGCCCAATGGCGATTGATTAAAGATTCTCATTCTCTGATGGTTACCATTGAAGAATTTGGCGGCTCTGCCATTGGCGAACCAAGTGAACAAATTGTTTCCCGCGGTTTATGTGTACGTTTAACCGAATGGGACAACAATGCCAAAGCATAAAATAATTCTCTCCTTATTGCTGTTATCAGGTTTTAGCTTAACCACTGTTGCCACAGAATTTGTGGAAATCGCCGGTGAACATGATTTTGCTATGCGCACCCGATATCAATCGGTAGGCGATGACCTGCTAGGTGATGCCCAAGCATTCACCAGCCGGTTTACCTTAACCTCACGGTTTGAACTGGACGAAGCGGCACAATGGCAATTATTACTAAAGCCCAATTATGTTTATGCCTTCAATGAAGAAGATTATAACTCGGTTACTGTAACTCGGTTTACTTCACCAATTCCCGATCCGGACGGCTTCAACCTCACTCAGGGCTTTGTTCACTATGACAGCAATAATTATTGGAGCGCCAGTCTCGGCCGGCAAAGTATCAGTTTTGATAACGAACGTATGGTAGGTGCGGTTGAATTTTGGCAAACACCGCAAAGTTTCGATGCGCTGAAGTTGCAATATAACAATCAGCAAAATATTAACATTCAATACCTGTATAGCAATAAAGTCCATCGCATTTTTGGTCAGGACTCGAATCATAAGTTGCCAAAAGACGATGTTCGCTTCGGTCTGCTCGAACAGCGGCCAGCAAGCGAACTGGGTGAACATAAGTTAGACAGCCATTTACTGAATATAGAATACAAAACTGAAAATGATTTAACTATCATTGGTTATCATTATTATATAGATAACCGGGAGCAACCGTTATTTTCCACCGCAACCACAGGCGTTCGAATAAGAGATGAATTCAAACCCGGTAAAATAAAATACCGTTATGTACTCGAGTATGCCCATCAAAATGATAGCGCCAACAACCTGACAAATTATCACGCCTGGTACAGCCTGTTTGAATTCGGGCTGCAATACAAGAGTCATCGTCTCGATATTAGCCAGGAGATCCTCTCTCAAGATGACTACAACAGCTTTCAAACCCCATTAGCGACAAATCATAAATTTCAAGGCTGGGCCGATGTTTTTGCCGGCTATGGTATGCAAACGGGGCTAAGGGATAAGTACATCACTTATCGAGGCCGGGCAAACAAACTGAATTGGCGTATTGTTTATCACCATTTTGATAATTACAGCAACAGTGACAATATTGGTGCTGAAATTGATCTTGAGTTGGGTTATCGATTCAGCCGTAAGTGGGAATTAAAACTGGTATATGCCGATTACCGCAGCAATGATGGCATACCCTACTTCTCTCGGGCGAATTATGATTTAAATAGTTGGTTTGCCTCAATCGCCTTCAACATATAAGCTCGCTAGTGCGGTTATTTCCAATCATCGGCATTGCCATCATGAATGATGGTTATGCCCTCTAAGGCATCGTAGCGATCGTATACTTCATCAGGCATAGGGTTTTGCCGCAGCTCGATGAAATTAAGCTTGGCTAACCCGCGTAGCGATAAATCTTCAAGTTTATTATCAAAAAAATAGGCTTTCTCTAATGACACAAGTTCAGAAATATCAACCTGATGCAGTTTATTATTGGTGATCCGTAGTTTTTTTAACTGGCTTAATCCCGAGAAATCAATCGTGGTTAATTGATTTTTAAACAAATAGAGGGTGTGCAGGTTCGCTAAATTAGAGAGCTGGATTTTTTTAAGTTTATTATTGGAAATATTGACGTTTTTTAACTGTTTAAACGGACGAAGGTCGACAGCTCGCAAGTCATTATTAAACAGCGACAGTTCTTCCAGGTTGGCAAAAATGGCTAAGCCGGTTAACTGCTTTATCCCCTTACCGTGGCATTTTATTATTTTTACATCATTGATACCTTGCCAGTTATTTTTAGTGGCAAGTTCATTGATGCACAATACCAGGGCTTTGTCTTTAGCTGTTACCTCACTCATAAATTCTGCTGCCACAACCTGTTGCGACAAATAAGCGGCGATGATAGACAGCATTAACGATAAAAACTGGCGAATAAATTTCTCCTTCAAGGTGGTCATTATCAGTTCACACGGTAGAGTTACTCTAAAAGTACGGTAGATTTATTCTAAAAGTATAGTAGAAAACTGATACTTATTTATCAACTGTGGGTTTTCTCAGATGCGCACTTTACCTACGCCAAATGTCTGCCATTACCGCGAATGAATGCGATTAAGAGTAGCCTAGTCTCGGAGTTACGGTCAGCGGTAACGGCAAATTTACTGAATTTATGCTTTTTTCTCAAAGGTTTAACTTCGGTTTGACTATTACTGTGTTCGAGGTGAGTTTTTAACAGGTTTTGCCTCAGGCAAAATTTAAACTTTTCGGTTGCTGCACCATCGCCAGGAGTAACCTCAATCACAGGTGAATATTTTGCAAAATTTTCCTCGCCGACGAAGGAAATTGTACAAAAATCGCACTATACTTCTAGCTGTTAGATATTTGGAGCTTCTGCCACCGATAATTTTCCTATGGAGATGTAACATGATTATAAAAATTCCCAGAATAATTTACCCCTTGTTTATGCTGCTATTTACGGTACTAATTGTATCCTGTAACGATTCCTCCTCGAGTTCGCCGGAGCCACCACCTGAAGAACCGCCGACAACAACAGATATCACCACCGTGGGTGAGATCAGCGGTTTTGGCAGTGTTATTGTTAACGGGGTTGAATATGAAACTGAGGCGAGTTCAATTTCTGACGATGACGATAACAGCCTCTCCGAAAACGACTTGTCGGTGGGGATGATAGTAACCTTGTCGGGCAGTGTGAATATTGATGCCCCCAACACAGGTACCGCCAGTAGCATAGAATATAGCGCCGAGTTAAAAGGGTTTATCGATGAAATAAACCTGATGGACAGCTACATTGCCGTGCACGGCCAAATCATTCTTTTTAATGAACTAACTTTTTTTGAAAACACTAGCCCGGAAACTTTAGAAATGGGCGATTTCGTTGAAGTTAACGGTTTTTTCAATGACACCGAGCAATTAGTGGCAACGCGGATTGAGCTCGACGATGAAGATAATGAAATCAGTATTAAAGGCTTTGTCAATAATTTAGACACCGTGGCACAAACGTTCAGCTTATCGAATTTACTCATCAACTATGCCGAGGCAGAGTTTGATGACTTCACCGCTGCGGACTTAGCCGATGGCCAGCAGGTGAAAGTAAAAGGCCTGTTAACCAATTTAACCGATGACACCCTGCAGGTTGATAAGGTAAAACTTATTACCCATAACGACGAACCAGACTCTCACGCTGAAATTAAAGGGCTAATTACGGATTTTGTCTCAGCCACTGAGTTTATGGTTAACGGCATTAACGTGACCACCAATAGTCAAACCGAAATTGAAAACGGCGATTCAACCCAGTTGGGCAATAATGTCAATGTCGAAGTAGAAGGTCAATTTAATGACGACAATGTGCTTGTTGCCAGTGAAGTTGAAATTGAAGACGACTTGGAAGTTGAAGTCGATGGCGTCATCGAGGCGATAGATGCGACCAATAACACCATTGTCGTATTGGGGGTGACCTTTAGCGTTACCGATCTAACTCGGATGGACGACAAATCGGATGCCGATGAACGCTTCTTTAATTTTAGCCAACTCAGCGTTGGCGATTTTGTTGAGGTGAAAGGATTTAGCAATGCCGATGGTGACAACATTGCCACCAGAATTGTTCGTGAGGATGAAGATGATGACAACGGTGAAGACGATTTAGACCGCATCACCGGTTTGGTCAGTGATATCGACAGCGAGCTGTTCACCTTTTCGGTTGCGGGTATACCGGTGGCTACCACGGCAACCACCGAATTTGAAATCGCCGATGACGTTGACGCTAGCCGCGACGAATTTTTTGCCCAGCTCGTCGATGGCATGGTTATCAAGGTTAAAGGCAACTTTGACAACGAGGACAACGAGGTATTTGTGGCGGTTGAGGTCGAGTTAGAAGACGAAGGACTGGAGCAACATAACCGGCCAGAACTTACCGGTCCGGTAACTAGCATAGACATCGAGTCCCTTAGCTTTGTTATCTTTGGTAAAACCATCAACACTAATGCGATGACAGAATTCAGGCCGCTTGACGGCGACGATTTGAGTCAAGCCAGCTTCTTCGAAGTGTTACAAATAGGCGATATGCTGGAAGTTAAAGGCCAAATGCAGCTCGATGACTTCATTGCCCGCCGGGCAGAATTTGAAGATGATCTTCGCCAGGAAATTGAAGGCATCGCCGAAAACATTGGCGATGACAGCTTCACCGTGGTTGGTATCAACATCGATATCAGTTCCGCGTCTGAGTTTGAGCTTGAGAATGGGCTAGCGGTGTCTAAAGCCGAGTTTTTGGCGGCACTGGCGATGAGCACCGGCCGGGTCGAAGTGCGCGGTGAATTTGTCGAGGGCGCAGAGGGTGTAGAGGGTGTGTTCGTTGCGACTAAAGTAGAGCTTGAAATTCAAGATGACGATGATAATGACGACCAGCTTGAGCTAACCGGTTTGGTAAGTGCGATAAACTCCGAGCTGTTTACGTTCACCCTAACCGACACCGAGGTTGCGACGACAGAGACAACACGCTTTGAAACCGCCGAAGATGTTAGTGTTAGCCGCGAGGATTTTTTTGCGCAACTCAGCGATGGCATGGAGCTTGAGGTAAAGGGTAATTTTGAAGGCGAGGTATTTATTGCGGACGAAGTCGAAATTGAAACTATGACTCCTTAAGCACCGCCTGTTAAGTAAGTAAAAACGCGGCCTTAGGTCGTAATGCCGTTCACTTAAGGTGAGCGGCATTTCTTTTTTTGACGGGATATCTATTTTTTGAACACTTTAACACCCGAGGATAACTTCGCTCCCTTTTGGTTGGCAATACAAACTGTTGAGCTGTCTTAGTAATGTCCATAATAAATTTGGGAACTCTTCCTGGAGTGCAAAACGGCAATAGCGTTAATTGGTAAATTATGTGCATAGATGCGCCATGAAAGCTGATTTGATTGGGTGCTATACCTCCCAAGTGCTTGGCCATCAGAACCATCTGAAAACGCAATAGATTATAAGCGAGCAATATTCCCCATAGCTCTTGTTTAATAAGCTCAGGCTGATTGCTTCTTAAGGTAAATCTATTATCGAGTAACGATTGTTTCATTTCCCGAAAGCCAACTTCAATTTCCCAACGATGTGAATATAAATCAACAATATCCGCATTAGGGAAGCGCATAGAATCAACCATAGAAGTTAAGATTTGAACCTGTTTACCTTTCACTGTTTTGGTAATTAATCTAGCTTCTACAGTCTCAGGTAAATCAGGAAATTTTTTTCTCGCTTGTGCACAAGACGTCAACTGTATTAACTTATCTTGACGACCTAGGCTACGTACTACCTCATACTGAGTATTTTTCTTTAACGGCATCAGCCAATGGCGCACTTCACCAGTTGATTGCCATTTATGCAATAACCCTAACGAATAAAACCCTCGGTCAAACAACGTAAGACTATGGTCTGGTGTGTTTTCAATTAAAGATTCGGCCAAGTTCATTTCATTCTCTTTGACACTGTCAAATTTGCTGTTTATCAACATGTGGCTCGTTAACTCCATTTGACAGACCATACGAACTTGAGGATAGCTTGCCTTACCATGGCTATTAGATGTCCTAGCAAAATGATCACTGTTTGCTTTAGAGTCTGGTGCTCTCCAAACTACACCGTCAACGCCTAGAAGATTAAGTCCATGCCATGCTGAGTGTTCCGCTTGTTCATTCCAATGTTTTTGAGTTCTGTTGAAAATCGTTGCCATTACGTCGCTGCCAAGCTTCTTTCTTGCTCTTGTTAAGGCACTAGGAGCCACATAAGGAGTACCATTGGGAAGAATGATATCGAGTTGATTCACCAATTGGCGCATTGAAAACTTCCGAAATAAAGCCATGCCAATCACGGCCCACACCATATGTTCCATAGGTAGTTTTCGTTTTCTTATCGTGGCAATTCCATGGTGCCTTAACCCTTCTTCAATTAGATCTTGGGACAATACATCCGTTAAATTTTGAAATTCGGTGACATTGTTAAGAGACACGTTCGAAAGAGCTTGGGCAATTTGCATAAAAAATCCGTATTCAAAATTTGAATACGGATTTTTACATACCTGCAGGATCGTTCAACCGATCATTTTTGCGTTAAGTGATCGGCATTAGCCTTAGGTCGCGTTTTTATGTTAATGAAAAAAATCGATTAAACAACTCATTATTGAATGAAAAAACAAAAGATCATAGCACAGTTCAACGGCATTCAAGCAGGAAGTCAGAGAGATATTTGAACTCACACCTCTAGCTTAGCCAGTAATATTTCGCCTATAAATCAAGCAATTAAACTGCCGATTCAAAGGTCTTCCGGGGTAAATTGAGGGGCCAATAAAAGCTACCTTGTTCTCCCGTTTTTCAAGGGTTTGAGCTGTTCAATTCGGAGTCGTTACTCTGCTTATTGAACTTAGATAAGAATTGTCTGCTAGAATAAAGGATGGATAAAATTTCAAAATCTACAACGTTTACCACGGTTACCATCTTGGCAGTTTTGCTGCTTGGCTGGCGCCTCAGAGACGAATACTGGTACACCGCCGAAGATGGGTGGGGATATGCCTTCGGCATAATTGGTGGCAGTATGATGATACTGTTATTGCTCTATCCGGTGCGTAAATACTGGAAACCAATGAAGAACGCTTTTAAAGTTCGTCATTGGTTTCGAATGCACATGCTTTTTGGTCTATGGGGTCCAGTGTTTATCATGCTCCATAGCAACTTTAGTCTGGGCTCACTCAATAGCAGCATTGCCCTTGTTTGTATGCTGTTAGTGGCTGGCAGTGGCCTGGTAGGACGCTATGTCTACCAAAAACTCCATCGCGGCCTCTATGGTGCACAAATTGAATTTTCCGAACTGAATGCAGATTATCAGTTGAGTAAGGATCACTTTACCGAAACCGCCTTATTTAGCACCGAAGTTCAAGATGAACTAAGCCAGATTGAAAGCCAGTTGACTCACAAAAATGTGCGGCTGACCGCCAGTTTGGCCGTTGCTAAAAGAATAAAAAAAATTCAAAAGCACTCTAAGGTTCAGGCAAAGGAGCTGAAAGCACAAGCCGCCGGCAACAAGGAGCAACTGGCACTATTAATCTTAGGGATTAAACATTGGGATAAGGGACTGTTCAAGTTGCGAAAAATGGCAAACTACGCTTTATACACTCGGCTCTTTGCCCTGTGGCATGTGTTTCATTATCCATTTTTTCTATTGATGATAATTACCGGGATTATTCACGTATTTGTGGTGCACATCTATTAACTGATTATTGAATGACTCTGATCAGTTAGACAATTATTTAACCAATAGCTTGGTTAAATAACTCATGAGCGATATCTATTATAGGATCAAAAAACAAGGGGGCTTGTTTGTATGACTACCATAACATGGACAACAGCCAGAATGATGTCCCTGCTGTTACTTGTTATCGCGACCCACGCCGTTGCTGAAACCTCTGAGGTCAGTATAGAGCAGCTATTACTGATGCCAGGCGAGCTAACCCAAGGCCATCAGGAAATTGAAAATGAATGTAATGAATGTCATGAGAGTGACAATCCATCTGCCCAGTGTTTGGACTGCCACGAAGAAATAAACGAAGACCTGATAAACGCCCGTAGATACCACAGTACTATTGAGAAAGCAAAAATTGAACAGTGCCGCAGTTGCCACACCGATCATAAGGGCAGAACATTTGATATCACCTCATTAGACAGAGATCACTTTGATCACAGCAGAACCGAGTTTACCCTCAAAGATAGCCACCTCGGCCTCAACTGTGATCTTTGCCATAAACCAGAAGATAAAAATTTTCGGCTGGAATCGACCAGCTGTAACTCCTGTCACGACGATCCGCATCAGGGGGAGCTTGGTGAAGAGTGTGCCGACTGCCACAACGAAAAAGTCTGGAAAGTAAATAAATTTGACCATGAAGAAACCGAATTTCCATTAAAAGGCAAACATCAGGACCTTGTTTGTCAGGCATGCCATGTTGACGATGTGGCTGACCCCATTGGTGGCATGTGTGTCAATTGCCATCTGGCAAAAGACGTACATTTTGAGGTCTTTGGCCAAAAATGTGAATCTTGTCATAACGAAGAAGAATGGCAGAACAACAGTTACGATCATTTCAAGGATGCCAATTATCGCCTCAATGGCAAACATCAAAAGCTTGCATGTGTTGCCTGCCATGCAAAAGAGCTTAATCCTTCTAACAAGTGCAATGGTTGCCATAGCGACAACGATGTTCATCATGGCAGTAACGGTGAACAGTGTCAGCAATGCCATAACGAGAAGAGCTGGGACAAGATTAATTTCGACCATGATAAAGAAACAGATTTTAACTTGTTGGGCGCGCACCAGGAAGTCGAATGTGACGGCTGTCATTTGCCCGGTCAAACCAGAGCAGATGAAGAACGGGTCAGGCAGTGTGTGGATTGCCATTTACCGGTCGATCCACATCAGGGAAACTTGGGCAAAGAATGCCAAAACTGTCACCAATCAAAAAAATGGAACGAACAAGTCAGCTTTAGCCACGATTTTGGTGATTTTCCGCTTACCGGTGCTCACCAGTTATTGGTATGTCAGGCCTGTCATTTCTCTGCCGATTATGCCATCGAATCTTTCCGTTGTATTGACTGTCATGCAGGGGATGATAATCACCAACAAACCTTGGGCGAAGAATGTCAGACTTGTCATAATTCTTCCAGCTGGACTTCGTGGCAGTTTGATCACCAGCAAACCAATTTTGCTCTAGATGGCGCACACACAGATTTAATGTGTGATTTGTGCCACACCAGTCAACTGCCTGCCCCCCTTACCCCCCCGAAAAGATGCGTTGCCTGTCATCGTCAGGATGACGTTCATCAAGGCGGTTTTGGCGACGATTGTCAACGATGTCACAATACGAGGCGTTTCGATGAGTTCCAATATTAGTTATATCAAGTTCGTTTCATGCCTGATGTTACTGGCATGCCTTTGCTGGATTCAAGCTGCACCGGCCGCTGAATTTGATCATCAAGCCACAGCATTTCCTCTCGATGGCCAGCACATTGCCGTAGACTGCCAAGATTGCCATATTAACAATCAGTTTAAAGGAATTCCTACCGAGTGTCAGCTCTGTCATAGTAGTAGTGGCTTTATCGAGGCATCAATTAAACCCAACAACCATATGAACACCAATAACCGCTGCGCTGACTGTCATCTCAGTGTTGGTTGGGGCACGATATACCGGGTAGAGCATCAGTCTGTGAGCGGCGATTGTGCCAGTTGTCACAACGAAGATACCGCTGTCGGCAAGCCGACCGACCATGTTGAGACCACTCAGGCGTGTGACAACTGCCATACCACCAATGCCTGGATACCGGCAACCTTTGATCATTCCGGCGTCAGTGGCGACTGCGTCAGCTGCCACAACGGCACCACCGCAACCGGTAAAGATCAACAACATATCCAGACGACAAATGTCTGTGAGGCCTGCCACTCGACTCTGAGCTGGGAACCGACCACCACCGTCGATCATAACGAAGTATTAGGCTCCTGTGCTGGTTGTCATGATGGCAATACCGCTACCGGCAAAGGTGCAGATCATTTGCCGACCACCGGCCAGTGTGATGATTGCCACAGCACTCAGGCCTGGATCCCGGCGACGTTCGATCATGCCGGCATCACTGGCAATTGTATCAGCTGTCACGATGGCAATACTGCCACCGGCAAGAATGCCCAGCATATTCAATCGAGTAATGTCTGTGAGGCCTGCCATTCGACCCTGGTCTGGTCACCGGCGACTACTGTCGATCATAACGAGGTACTGGGCTCCTGCTCGGGTTGTCATGATGGCAATACCGCCACCGGTAAAGGTAACAACCACTTGCCGACCACGGGTCAGTGTGATGATTGTCACAGTACTCAAGCCTGGATCCCGGCAACATTTGATCATGCCGGCATCAGCGACAATTGCACCAGCTGTCATGATGGTAATACTGCCACCGGCAAGAATGCCCAGCATATTCAAACAAGCAACGTTTGCGAGGCCTGCCATTCTACTCTGGTCTGGTCACCGGCCACTATCGTAGATCATAACGAGGTACTGGGCTCCTGTGCTGGTTGTCATGATGGCAATACCGCCACCGGTAAAGACGCCGATCACTTGATTACTACGGGCCAGTGTGATGATTGTCACAGTACCCAGGCCTGGATCCCGGCACGGTTCGATCATGCCGGCATTAGCGACAATTGCACCAGCTGCCATGATGGTAATACTGCCACCGGCAAGAATGCCCAACACATTCAGACCAGCAACGTCTGTGAGGCCTGCCATTCGACCCAGATCTGGTCACCAGCGACGACCGTCGATCATAACGAAGTATTAGGCTCCTGTGCTGGTTGTCATGATGGCAATACTGCCACCGGTAAAGGTGTCGATCACTTGCCGACTACTGGCCAGTGTGATGATTGTCACAGTACTCAGGCTTGGATCCCGGCAACATTTGATCATGCCGGCATCAGCGACAATTGCACCAGCTGTCATGATGGTAATACTGCCACCGGCAAGAATGCCCAGCATATTCAATCGACTAATGTTTGTGAGGCCTGCCATTCGACCCTGATCTGGTCACCGGCGACGACCGTCGATCATAACGAGGTACAGGGCTCTTGCTCGGCTTGTCACGATGGCAATACTGCGACCGGCAAAGACGCCGATCACTTACCCACCACTCAGGAGTGTGGTGATTGTCACAGCACCCAGGCCTGGACGCCAGCGAACTTTAATCATGAAGGGGTGACCGGCGATTGTCTCAGCTGTCATGATGGTAATACTGCCACCGGTAAAAATGCCCAGCATATCCAGTCGAGTAATGTCTGTGAGGCCTGTCACTCAATGTTTACCTGGACGCCGACCACTACCGTCGATCATAACGAGGTACTGGGCTCTTGCTCGAGTTGTCATGATGGCAATACCGCCACCGGTAAAGGTAACAATCACTTGCCTACCACGGGCCAGTGTGACGATTGTCACAGCACCCAGGCCTGGATCCCGGCGACGTTCGATCATGCCGGCATCACTGGCAATTGCATCAGCTGTCATGATGGCAATACCGCCACCGGCAAAAATGCCCAGCATATTCAGTCGAGTAATGTCTGTGAGGCCTGCCATTCGACCCTGGTCTGGTCACCGGAGACTACTGTCGATCATAACGAAGTACTGGGCTCCTGTGCGGGTTGTCATGATGGCAATACCGCTACCGGTAAAGGTAACAACCACTTGCCTACCACCGGCCAGTGTGATGATTGTCATAGTACTCAAGCCTGGACCCCGGCGACGTTCGATCACGCCGGCATCAGCGGCAATTGCATCAGCTGTCACGATGGCAATACTGCCACCGGCAAGAATGCCCAGCATATACAGACGAGCAACGTCTGTGAGGCCTGCCATTCGACCCTAGTCTGGTCACCAGCGACCACCGTCGATCATAACGAGGTACTGGGCTCCTGCTCGGGTTGTCATGATGGCAATACCGCTACCGGTAAAGGTAACAATCACTTGACTACCACCGGCCAGTGCGATGATTGTCACAGCACTCAGGCCTGGATCCCGGCGACGTTCGATCATGCCGGCATCACTGGCAATTGCATCAGCTGTCATGATGGCAATACTGCCACCGGCAAGAATGCCCAGCATATTCAATCGAGTAATGTCTGTGAGGCCTGCCATTCGACCCTGGTCTGGTCGCCGGCGACCACCGTCGATCATAACGAGGTACTGGGCTCCTGTGCTGGTTGTCATGATGGCAATACCGCTACCGGTAAAGGTAACAATCACTTGCCTACCACCGGCCAGTGTGATGATTGCCACAGCACTCAGGCCTGGATCCCGGCGACATTCGATCATGCCGGCATCACTGGCAATTGTATCAGCTGTCACGATGGCAATACTGCCACCGGCAAGAATGCCCAGCATATTCAATCGAGTAATGTCTGTGAAGCCTGCCATTCGACCCTGGTCTGGATACCGGCGACCACCGTCGATCATAACGAGGTACTGGGATCCTGTGCTGGTTGTCATGATGGCAATACCGCCACCGGTAAAGGTAACAACCACTTGCCGACCACGGGTCAGTGTGATGATTGTCATACCACCCAGGCCTGGACGCCCGCCGTATTTGACCATGCCGGCATCACTGGCAATTGCATCAGTTGCCACGATGGCAATACCGCTACCGGCAAGAATGCCCAGCATATACAGTCGAGCAATGTCTGTGAGGCCTGCCATTCGACCCTGACCTGGACACCAGCTACCAGAGTCGATCATAACGAGGTACAGGGCTCCTGCTCTGGCTGTCACAATGGCAATATCGCTACCGGTAAAAATGCCGGCCACTTCATCACTTCGGTCGAATGTGATGACTGCCACACCACCCAAGCCTGGACGCCGACGAATTACGTGCACACAGGGCAGTATCCCGGCCAGCATCGCCAAAATCTTGGCTGTATAGACTGCCACAGAAATAACAACGAAATCATTTCCTGGCGACACCCCTACGGTCCAGATTGTGCGGGTTGTCATGCCAATGATTATGAAGCCAACGAGCATGATAATCAGAGCGTTTCAGAGCTAAGAGATTGCAGCGGCGCCTGTCATCAGCAAAATAACACTGAGCATAGGGTTGGCGATAATGGCTGGTAATGAATGAGGAGAAGAGAACAGTCTGAGGTTAGAGCCGGCTTTTGCGGCGGACTCTGCCGGACAAAAGTGTCTGTTATTGTGCGAATTTAGCCGTGCTATAAACGATCAGAGAGGTAATCATTTTAAAACAATATTGCACCCGGTTTGGCGGCGAGTCAGCCACAATAAGCACAGCAGCAAAATGTTTAATCAGTCGGGTGCATCACGAATAATATCTGGCGGCAGGAACAACACAATAGCGTTTATTTACGACAAAATGCGTCCATGCATTCTGCCGATTTGTTGATTGCGGGACAAGCGAGAAGTTAAAAATAATATCTGTAGCCCAGATAAAGAAAAGAGTGGGTAGATTTTTGGGTCGGAAACAGATCCGATTCCGAGCTATAAAAAATGGCTCCCACATCACTGTAAAAATAGTGCTGAAGATTCTGATATTGAATTCTCACCGTTGGTGCAATATTTTCCTGGCTGGTGCCATTACTATTATCGCGATTGTCATACCTTAATTTCGGCATGATTGTCAGCGACTCATTCCAGCGATACCGGCTAGTGGCGTAAATGGAATAAACCTCAGAGCCGGACAGGTCGGAATAACGTAAGCCCAATACGTTATTGTCATTAAGGCTGTAAAGTTTATTCGCCCCCAGCGACAGATCATAATAATACTGCTCACCGGTCTCGCTGATCTCAGGCACACCACCAGATTCGGGGGCACCAGACAGATCCATATAGGTGACACGGGCGTTTACATAATAATCCTCAGCAAACGGCTGGCTAAATTCAACGGACGCTGATTTACTTTCCAGTGTTCTGTCTAAAGCAAGATCTAAAATTTCTTCGTCGGTGATGAACAAGTTCTGCAACTCGGCAAAACTGTCGGCAGTTTGCCCGATAAGCGCATTACGTGTGCTCATGTAAGGACTCTTCCGATAATTCATTGACCAACTAAAGCGTTGCTGCGAATCGGTTACATGACTGCCCGATAACAGTAATGCATTTAGTTCGCTGTAGAAAATATCGTAGTCAATCATCGAATTTATTGACGTGCCATTCTGATAATAATTAACTTCTCCACCGACTGCCCGGCGATCTGTCATATCATTGATCGACTGTTCAAAGACGAACATGTTCAATTCTAAGCCTGGCCACCAATCGACGACGTCCATACTTAAGCCGTAAAACTTTCGTTCCGAATCCAAAGAGGTGTCTTTGGTCGATGCCACCGGGTAGCCGGCGACAAAGTTAAATTGTACCCCTGGCATCGTTTCGGTGCTTAACACCACACCGTCAAACCGACCAAAGATGCCTTTGCCACGGCTACGTTGCCGGCCCAATTGCATTTGATATAAGTTGTCTTTGCTATTGGCAGAAATATACAAGTAGCGCAGTTGTTCACTGGTATCACCCGCGTCATCCATTAAATCTTGGTAGTGGCCTAATGAAGCTCTGAAGCCGAGATCATAATCGTCTGTTTCATGACGACCTCTGGCATCCAAATCGACACTTACCAACGACATAGTAGCATCACTATGACCACTGTCATTGGTCAATATGCCTTTACGATAGTCGGTTGCCAGACTGCCGCGGGTAAACGAGGCATTCGCTTTTTTCCTCTTACTCTGGCCTTTTTTTAGCGTCCGGTCTTTGCTCATCGTCTCAAGGCCGATCAAGCTATCGAGTCTGCCTTTAACTCTTGCTGCGGTTTCGGAATCTGGATACTTGCTTAGATATTTTTGGTAAGTCTGTTTGGCAAAGGCCTTTTGGCCATTTTTTTCCCGCGCAACCCCCAAAAACTCCAGGGCGAACTGCTGGTCAGCAACACTGCCTTGATCGAGCGCCTTGGTTAATAAACTGATTGCCAGACGATATTCACCGGTAGCCAGCGCGGTTTCAATTTTTTTCTTCGGATTTTCAGTTTGCACAACTTCTGTGGGCTTCCACATTGGCGATCGCAGGCGTATTGTTTGCCCTACGGCAACCTGGCTAACATCTTCAATATTATTCCATTCCTGCAGGTTTGCCATGCTGATATTGTAGGTTTTTGATACCTTGTATAAGGTTTCGCCCGGAGCGATCACATGTTCGGTAATGATATTTTGACGGTTATTGCCTGTTGGGGGCTGCTGTTGACGGTTTGCTGCTTGTGTGTCCTGCTTAGCAGACCCTGATGTATCATTTGTCTTAGAACCCATTTGCACCAGAGTCGGATCGCGCAAGCTGATCCTTTGCCCTAAGGCAACTTGGTTCACGTCGTCAATATTATTCCAGGCCTGTAAATTTGCCAAGGTGATATTGTAGTTTTTTGATACCGTGAATAAATTTTCATTGGGAGCGATCTGATGCTCAATATTTCCATTCAGGCTGTACTGTGCCTCACTGGCCATACAGTTGTAACTGGTACCCAACAATAGGCTGATAATGACTGATAGACTGCATTTTTTATTCATTTATTAAACTCACTTTTGGCTAATACTTTGCTCGTTAATTTTGCCCTGATGATAACCGGCCTTGTATTGATGTTGATGACAAGGCCCGACACAAGCTATTTGCTTGAGGACAGGAAAATATATCGCTGTTGGCTTTTTAATGATGATTGGCTAGCCAATCATTAACATCGCAACCGACACAATTTAACGTTCAGAGTGGTTTTCTTTTGTCCTTACGCTCCATAGCAACAGCTACGCAGTAAAGGAATATCGGAAAGAATTGAGGTAGAAAAGCAGCTAGACATAAGACTCCTTTGGCCTGGCTGTATTATGATACGGCTCAATAAGCTTTCTTTTTATTGTTGTTAACATCATCGAGTAAATTCACACCTTCAGAATAAAAACGGTCTCTTGGGACGTTTTTAAACCTGATACACAAACCAATGGTTTATGCTGATTAGAATACCTTCTAATTCTGGTTAAATCCCGTACCGTTAATGGCGTAGAATTGTACGGTCTGAAACTTAAGGAAATCTTAAATAACACCCCCAGGTAACAAAAAGAAGGTAATTGATACAAAAAATAACATGTCGTTTACATTCCCTGATCGAGCAGATAATCAGGCTCACAACCAATTAACATAGTGAAGGAAAATTGGGTGTAATACCAAGTCCGATAATTGATTGACCATTTAGCGAGAATTAAAAGGTTTATATACAAGGCATTGATTGCAAAGAAGGGTTATTCCCTTGTTAAAATCTATAACGCAGTAGATAAGCCTTTTAAACTCGCCTCTTTCAAAGCTCTAAATTGACCAATAAATTGTCGGAATTGGTATCTAAATTATGAACATACAGCGCAAGTCGGGAGCCGACGCTGGTTGGTTGCTGATGCAAAGCAAAAACACCGCCGTAGCGGTGTTAACAGTATGGTCAATGCAATATAATGTTATACCAATCAGTACAAAAAATGCTTTTAAACGGCTTCCAGTAACGTCAACATGGCCTGGTTTGATTTAGCCAAATCGAATGAATTTTCGCCATTGGAATTTTTTCGCTCTGGATTAGCCCCCGCTTCTAGCAACAGCTTAACACAGCCAAGGCTATTACTTTTTACCGCCAATAACAGTGGCGTCTGGCTTTGATTATTTCGGCTCTGAATATCCACCTGCTGTGCCAGGATCAATTGTAATATTTTGTCTTTGCCCTGAGCGGCGAGCATCAGCGCTGAATTGCCGTTCGATGATTGTAACTCGGCATCTGCGCCTTTCATTAATAGTGCTTTAACACATTCTAAGCAATCGTTAATGACAGACTGCAATAACGGGGTATATCCTTCCTCGTCAGGCATGTCGACCACACTGTTTTTGTATAACAAAATATTCATTGTCGCGCTATTGCCAAGATTGGCGGCATACCAGAGTGCCGAACGCCCCTTGACATCTTGTTGGTTAACTTCAAGACCGCTTGCCACAAGCAGCAGACTGATTTCTGACCTATTCAATTCTGCTGCCAGCAGCAGGTAGGAGCGCTGCAGAGCGTCGAGACGGTTATCTGGTGGTAACTTAGGCATCAATAGCTTCGCGATATCCGGAGTATCATGCAGGATCGCAAACCATAAAGGGGTTTGCTCAATCGGCAATTTCTTCAGTGGCTCAACGTCAGTGAGCTCAAGCAGTTTGGCTACCACTTCAGCATTATTTTGCTTAATTGCGACTTCAAATAACTCTGTCAACGGGTCCTGTTGCGATATACCTGACTCAGAATGTTGCAGCAAGGCGAGTGCAAGTTCCGTCTCGCCAGAGTTAATAGCGATGGCTAGTACATTGTCGTTTTGGGGATTGGTTTGCCACAGATCTTGCCCAGCAACAATAAGGTGATCGATTAATTCTGACTGCTTCTGGGCAACAGCGATCGATAAAACCGGCCAATTATAATAAGGACTCTTTTCATCTGTTGCCTGTTGCGTTAATGCTTGTAATCTAATGTTTAGCTGCTCTTCGCTCAGTGGCTGTTTGTCCTCACTGGCCTGCGCTACGTTAAAGATCAAATCGATCCCCGCGAGCGCGGCGTAATTAATCGCAGCTTTGCCGGTAACATCCCTGGTGCTTGTATTTGCATCTTTGTTGATCAAATTCTGCGCTATGGCAGAATTACCAGCAATGGTAGCTAAGATCAAAGGTGTCTGCTTTTTGTTGTTGGTAATATTAATATTGGCTTTATTTCTAATTAAAATATTACTAACATTAGCTTGGTTATTGGCCACTGCGGTATGTAATGCGCTGTTACCAGAGATATCTTGATCATCGAGATTGAGGGGTTGTTGCATTAACCACAGCGCCACGTCATCTTGCTTATTTTTGACGGCAATTAACAGTGGCGTGTCACCATCGGCATTTTTAGCATCGAGCAGGGCGCCTTGTTGATGCAGCTTAATAGCCTTGACTAGTTCACCGCGTTTGATCATCTGTTCAAATAAATGCTGCAGCTGTTGCGAATTTTCGACCGAAGTGTCGGTCTGCGCAAACAATTGATCCAGGAGTTGCCCAGCCATTGCGTTACCATCATTATCCGATTGTTCGAGATATCGCCTGGCTTCCGGCAAATTCCGATTTAGCTGCTTGCCGCTGGCATAGAGTGAGCCTAGCAGATAACTGGCTTTATTATTTTTGTCTGCCGCCTGCAGTAATAATTGTTCAGCTTGTTTGGCCGACTGAGTCACAGCCTGACCATCGAGATAAAATAAGGCGAGTTGGTACTGAGCCAGTGAATTTCCAGCTGTCGCTAACTCGCGCAGTTGCGTTAGTGCCTGCGAATGATCGCCGGATAACAATTGTTGCTGCACCTCGACAGGTAGCCGCTCTGCGGCATTAACCGGCATTAAACAAGAGAATGCCAAATATCCAAGGACCGATAATTTAAGTTTATTGAGTGCCATATTTTGTCGAAACCTCTATACCTACTTTTTTCAGAAACGGACTTGGCAACACGCCACCCGCACAAACAATCACCGCATTATTGGGCAGAGTTAATAGCTCACCCTGGCAGTCAATTTCAACCTGATGCTGACTGATCTGTTTGACGGTCGAACTCATTAACAGTTTTAGTTGACCATTAGATGTCAACCTCTCGATCCACTCCCGGTTTTTTTTCTTGGCCCGGCCAAAGGCTTCGCTTCGGTACGATAGCGTCACCCGGCTGCTACCAAGCTCAGCGATACTACAGGCCGCTTCCAACGCACTATCGCCGCCACCAACTACCAGCACGTCATCGCCGGCGTACTGTTCAGCATCCACCAAGCGATAAACAACTTTCGATAATTCTTCGCCATCGATGCCAAGTTTTCGGGGAGAGCCACGACGACCAATCGCCAGCAAGACACTTTTCGTCTGGTAAGTTTGCTTGGCGGTGATCACAGCAAAACTACCGTCTGAATTTTTTTGAATATCGAGCATGGCTTCGTTTTCGTTAATTTTTACCGAGTGCTTCTCGATCAGCTCAAGCCAAAATTCCATCAACTTTTCTTTAGTGGTTTCTTTAAATTTAACCCGACCAACCATAGGCATGGTGGCAGGAGACGTCATCACCAGTTTTCCCCGAGGAAAGTGACTGACGGTACCACCAATAGCATCTTGATCTATGGTCACAACATTCAGTTTTTTCTCCATCGCGCCCAGTGTCGCGGCCAGTCCTGCCGGTCCCGAGCCCACGATCAGGCAATCAAGCACATCCTTATTGTCCGAAGCTGCTCCTTTGGTCTTGTTAACGATGGCATCCATCGCCTGGCGTCCTTGCTCTATCGCATTCTTGATCAAGCCCATGCCACCAAGTTCGCCGGCAATAAAAATTCCCGGGATATTGGTCTCAAATTCAGGCGATAACTCGGGAATGTCGACACCACGAGTTTCGGTGCCAAACACCAGCGTGATGGCATCGTGCGGACAGTCGATTTGGCAAACGCCGTGACCGATACAGTCGGCAGGGTTAACCAGATGAGCTTTATTGTCGATCATCCCCAGTACATTATGTTCCGGACACGCCCTGACACAGGAGCCGCAGCCCAGACATTTTGCGGTATCGATAACCGGATGCATACTGACTGGCTCGGTGAGGCCATCTTCTTGTGCCTGAGCCAAAAACTGCCGGCTTGAATTGTGACGGGCCTTTTTCTTCGTGCCATAATAAAAGAATATCAATAACAGTGGCGTAAGATAAATAGCGGAAGCAGTCATCCAACTAGACATAAGCCCCCCTACGCCCTGTGGCATTTAAAAATGGTTTGATAAGTTCAAACCTTATTGTTGTTAGGTTGATCAAGTAAATTTCTACCTTAAAATAATTGCGCTCTCTGAGCTTGGCTTTATACTTGGTACATAAGCCTGTAGCGGATACTAACGGTTAATATTTGTACCGCCGCGTGTAACTTTTATTCAGAACAATCCTAGCGCAGGAGCATTTACCTGTTTGGCACGGGATCATTGCTGAAGTGTTTAGTTTGTTGATTATCGGCAAAACTGCCTGCCAAAATCCAGCGCCGAATATTACGGGATTAAACTTAAGATAAACTTAAATAGCCCAGATTTCTGTATATAAAACAGCCTGCTTTCTGTATATTAAACAGCCTGATTTCTGTATATAAAATAGCCTGTTATTAATAACTCCCACAAGCTTTATTTTGTAATTTAATGTAATTCTATTCACTAAACGCCTGAAGTCGCTAATTCCCCTAATAAAATTTATTTTCATTTACCAGAGAAAATAAATTCGGAAAACAACTAAGTGATAATGGGAGGGTATTTTCTGTATGGATATAATCGGGAGGGTCGAGGCTAAAATCTATTACTCATCGCTTTTCTTGACAGTATAACCAACACCACGCACTGTCTTGATAAATTGGTGCGGTAATTTTTTCCGTAAATTATGAATATGCACTTCAATCGCATTACTGGCAATTTCTTCGCCCCAATCGTAAAGGTGAGTTTCAATTTGTTCCCTGGACAAAATTCTGCCGGCGTTCACCATTAATACCTTAAGAACCATATATTCTTTTTTGGATAATTCAGACGAATGATCTACAACCTTTAGCGAATGAGCCACGGTATCGAGCTCAACCGGGCCGATCTTTATTATCGATGTTGTGGCCGTCCCCAACCGGCGTTCAATCACCCTGATTCGCGCCAGTAACTCCGACATATGGAAGGGCTTAACCAAATAATCATCGGCGCCACCATCGAGCCCCATTACCTTGTGTTCAATCGAGCCTCTGACGGTCAAGATAATGACCGGTACATTCAGTTTCTGTTTCCTGATTTTTTTCAATACTTCAATACCGTCAATATCAGGTAAACTCAACTCAAGGATCACGGCATCAGTTTCGGGATGTTCCAGGGCTAACATGGCTTCTTTGCCGGTTGAGACATGGTCAACAGCTAACCCCGCCTTGCGCAAGGATTGCTGCAGGTCTTGGGCTAGTTTGTAATCGTCTTCAACCAACAAAATTCGCATTGTCATTCCACACTGGGTTAATTTACATTATCAGTCTTTCAGGCAACGTTTCGAGCTGGACTTGGTGCCTAAGGGGGTGTGCTCACTAGTGGAACAAGAACAGAGTATTCCTTGTCAGATTATAGTTGCCGTCATCTGATATGTACAGGGAGCCGCAACGAACCGACGACCAGAGAATTGACTCAATAGTATACGACTTTTGAACAGACTAATTATCACTCAACAGCACTAACTGCCTGCTGCTCTCTATGCGATGTTAAAGTTGATTGCCTGCTGTTTGCTCTTTCTTGTTGAAATACCAGAGAAGTAATTGAATTTGCTTTATTAAAGTTGATAAATTGGCAATTAGCGACCAAACTTTGCTAAGAATAATAATGGAATTTTTATGACAATTTCTCTTGTCGCCCATCGTGGTGATTGCCAGTGGCACATTGAAAATACTCTGCAAAGCATTAAAACTGCCATATTGCAGGGTATAAAGTTAATTGAAATCGATGTTCAGCTCAGCCAAGACGGTGTGCCGGTACTGTTTCATGATCGAAGTTTACTGCGCATGACAGGTGTCGACCAGCCGGTTGCCAGCCTTGACTTGCAATCGCTAAAAAAACTGAAATTAATCAATAATGAGCACCAACTGACAAAACCACGCAATGGATTTATCACCGCATTATCTGAGGTGGTGGCATTACTCGATTCGTTTCCCGATGTTACCTTGTTTGTCGAAGTAAAACGGGTGAACTTTCTTCACTTTACATATCGGGATGTGTTTAACAAGCTGATCCAGGAGCTAACGCCAATTTCAGCACAAGTGGTGTTAATCAGTTTTTCTTACCGCTTTTTAAGAGTATGCAAACAATGCTCAACCTTACCACTGGGTTATGTACTGCCAGCATGGCATAATTATTGTGAAAAAATGCTGACAACATTGCAGCCGCAATACCTCTATTGCGACGTAGATATTGTGCCTCCTGGCTTTCAATTTAGCGACCGTGAATGTACATGGGTGCTTTACGAAATTGCCGATCGTCATGAAGCCATGCATTATTATTACCGCGGCATTCGCCATTTTGAAACCTTTTACCCGTCGAAACTGCAACGACAATTGCAAACTGCGGGGTTGCAACTTACTGATGAAGTATGACATCACCATTATTGGTGGCGGCATCGCCGGGGCTGGCGTTGCTCAGGCGGCAAGTGCGGCTGGCTATAAGGTATTATTACTGGAACAAGGTGAAATTGCCGAGCAAACCTCATCTTGCTCGAGCAAGTTAATTCATGGCGGTTTGCGTTATCTGGAAACTGGCCAACTGAACCTGGTGTTTAAGGCGTTAAGAGAGCGTCGAGCATTATTACGTTTAGCCCCTGATTTAGTCAAACCGGTTGCTTTTTATATTCCCGTCTATAAAAATTCCCGGCGCGGAAAATGGACCTTGCGAGCCGGGCTAAGTTTATATGCGATGCTTTGCATATTAGACCCGCTGAGCCGGTTTAAGCAATTGCCGAAAAGTGAATGGCACAAATTAGAGCATTTAAAGCATGACAACCTGCAAGCGGTTTTTCAGTATTGGGATGCACAAACTGATGATGCCCAATTAACCCGGGCAGTGGTAAACAATGCGCAGCAATTAGGCGCAACCATCGTAACTCAGGCAGCATTTATTGACGGCACAAAAACAGCTAACGGTTATGCGATCAATTATCAGCTAAATAATCAATTCGAAAATCAATCTAACACCAACACAGTTAAGGTGACCACTGCATTCATAGTAAATGCTGCAGGTCCCTGGGTGAATCAGGTGTT
The DNA here is from genome assembly GCF_000764205.1 of Thalassotalea sp. ND16A. Taxonomy (GTDB): domain Bacteria; phylum Pseudomonadota; class Gammaproteobacteria; order Enterobacterales; family Alteromonadaceae; genus Thalassotalea_A. The sequence continues at coordinate 44,378 of NZ_JQDZ01000068.1, read as the reverse complement.
AAAGCAGATAACCCCCTCTATCCCCGGTTTTGACATTGACTGGGTGCAGGGCACGCACATTATTTTAGATACGCCGGCTATGACCCATGTTTATTATCTGGAATCTTTAATCGATGACAGGGTTGTTTTTGTGATGCCATGGCAAGGACAAACACTGGTGGGCACCACCGAAACCCTACTGGCAAATTTACCAGATGAAATTACCCCAAAACAGCAGGAAATTGATTATTTACTGACAATATACCAACATTACTTTCCGCAAAGACCCGTTAAGGTAGTTGATGCTTTTGCTGGGGTTAGAGTTTTACCAAAACAGCAACAACAGGCATTTGACCGTAAACGGCAAAGTATCATTTATCAGGGAATGACTTCGCCGGAAGTGATCAGCTTGTATGGGGGGAAGTTGACTACCTTTAGGGCTACCAGCAAGACGGTAGTAGCCTTGATTGAAAAAACACTGGGTAAACGTAAAAAAATTGCCGATGTTAATACGCTTACATTAGACTAGGGTCTGTTGACCTTTGCTGTGCATTTTTGTACCGCAAAGGTCAACAGACCCTAGTTTTTTGAATTGAGTTTGATAAGCTTAGTTAAACTGTAGTTAAGTCATCCATCGCCGTCGTCCACAATTTAAAGCGATGTAATAACGCGCTGTTTTTGTGCGCGATAAATTGCTGAGTAGAAAGTTCAGTTAACCAGTCAACGGGCTGCCCTGCCAGTGACCAAACGGCGCCAAGTGCACTTGCTTCAACTTGTTGTTTACGCAGAATGTTTAAACCACTCAAATCGGCAATAAGTTGGCATAAATCATCATGCTTGGCTAACCCTCCAGTGATCACCAAGCTTGTCATGTCTGCTGGCCCCTTCGACATTCGCTTGATAATGGTGACGGCCAGAAAGACAATGCTCTCAACTACGGCGATCATTTCTGCTTTTTTACTGCTTTTGCCAATAAAATGTGAGCGAATATCGCTGCGCCAATAAGGTGCGGCCAGACCACCAATCGCATTGACAAATAACGGCACAATTTCCTCAGTAGTGCTCAACACATTTAGTTTTTCGATATCAACAGCCAATTTTTTTGCCATGAGTTCAAGCGCGGCTCCCGCCCCGTTTATCGTCCCTTCCAGAGCAAAATAATGGCAATATCTATCACCGCATTGCTCGGTGCTTACAATACTGTGTAATAAATCTTTATCGGTGTTTTCTCTGCTGGCGCTGAGTCGGCTAATAAATGCCCCGGTTCCCATATTTAGATATATTTGCTCTCGGCCTGGCATACCATAGGCGAATAATGCCGAGCTTTGGTCGCCATTGACATACCTTAACGGGATAACATGCTTACCAACGGTTATCTGGCCAAACAGACTGTTGGTTGGCAAAATTTCATGTTTTTTGATGGCAAATAATTCCAATAGAGGTTCGCTCCAGTGCAAACCGGGTTGATTGTCATTGCCGTTTTCACTGTCACTTGTATTCGAACTTGCGCTGTCAACAATTAAATTATCGCTATGTGCGGCACTGCCAGCATTTTCAATAGCGAATAATAAGGTTCTCGAAGCATTGGCAGGGTCGACATAGTAATGCATATTGCCAGTTAAACAATGGGCCAGATACGAAGCGATGGGCAGAAACATCAAGGTGTTGTTTTTTGCGGCAATTTGCACCGCTGGCTCATGCTTTAAACACCAAAGCATTTTACTGGCACCAAAATGGCTGCTGGCCCTTAAACCGGTTAATTTTTGTAACCAGGCATTATCAATTTCTAATGCCTCGAGATAGTCCTGACCGCGAGTATCTTGCCAGCTAATCACTTGGGTTAACGGCTGATTGGTTGCCGTATTGATGGCGATAAAACTCGAACGTTGAGTTACCAACGCGGCCGAGACCAGTTGGCCTTGCTGGGTTGCTGACAGCTTTTGGTAGCACTGTTGAATGCAGTGTTTTACCGATTGCCATATTTCATCGGGTTGTTGCTCGACAAAAACACCTTTGCGCCTGGTGTTAACGCCAATTTGAGCCTGACAAATAATACCGCCCTTGCCATCACATACCAACGCACGAGTACTGCTGCCACCTTGATCAATGCTCAGAAAATACATTAATTCACTCTGCCTAGCCCGGCTTACTTTGAATAAAGCCAATCAGCCAATCGACGATGAATTGTATCTTTAATTCATTTGCTAAGCTTTTACGGCCAGCATGTAAAATATTTTGCGGAATAATGTTTTGCCGATAATCCATCAATGCTTTGGCGTATTCAACACTGAACTCGGGATGCCCTTGCAAACCAAGAAAGTGATCGCCAATTTGGTACATGGCGATTTGGCAATGTGGGGTTGTCGCCAACAACTGGGCATTTGCGGGCAAAGAGTCAATCTGGTCACGATGCGATACCACGATATCGATAGTCTCGAGATAAGGTTTCATCCAGTGTTTTTTAGTGACCAGCTGATATTGTTTGACCCCAACCCCCCAACCATTGGTTGCTAATTTAACTTCTGTGCCCAAAGTCTGGGCCATCATTTGATGACCAAAACAGATGCCAATAAACGTCTTTTTCGCCAGATGCAACTGCTTGAGATAATCTTCAAAAGTTTTGATCCAGATTTCATCGTCATAAACCGAAGCGGCTGAACCCGAAGAAATGTACGCATCACAGTGCTCAATATCGTCAGGGTAGTGCCCGGTTGTTACATCAAAAACCGATAACCTGACTTGCGGCGCATATTGGTTAAACATCAATCTGAACATATCCGGATAATCGCCGGCGACCGCCAATAATTCAGGACGCACATGGTCACATAATAACAAGCCAATATGCATTACAATGCCCGCCGATAGACGGTTAATAAATCCGCTTTGGATACCGTAATGATATTGCTCTGATGGCAAGGATCGGCAAAGGCATCGTCGGCTAAAGCGGCTAAATGTTGCTCATCGATGTGATAATTGCGCAAACCAAAAGTAATGCCCAGCGAGTGAAACCATTGGTGACAGGTTTGAGAGAGTGTATTTTTCGCCAGGTTGCTGGCAGTAAACAGTTGCCGCACCGATTCAATTCGCTGTTTTTGCTCTGAATTTAAAGGGGATTGTTCAATATATTTAATCGATTCTGGCAACAACAACGCATTCGCCAAACCATGGTGCATATTGTGCTGAGCCGATAAGGGATGAGCAAGAGAATGGATCATGCCCAGACCCTTTTGAAACGCCGTAGCGCCCATCATCGCCGCCACCTGCATGTTACCGCGAGCCTTAATTTGACTGCCTTGGTTAACACAGGTGTCGAGGTTTTCAATACAAAGCCGCATGCCTTGCAGAGCAATGCCATCGGCCATCGGATGAAAACCTGGCGCCAAGAATGCTTCCAGCGAATGGGTAAAGGCATCAATGCCGGTAGCTGCGGTGATATGAGGGGGTAAACCCGTGGTTAATTGCGGGGCGAGCACGGCAATATCGGGCATCAACTTCGGTGAAAAAATAATGGTTTTTAGCTTGCTTTTACCAAGAATAATCACCCCGGAACGCCCGACTTCACTGCCCGTACCGGCGGTGGTTGGTATCGCATACAGTGGCGGCATTGCATTGATGATACGTTTATCACCACCAATGGCATCATCGTATTGACTGAGGGGGCCAGGATGGGTTGCAGCAACTTTAATCACTTTTGCTACATCCATGGCGCTGCCACCGCCGAGGGCGAGAATGCAGTCACAATCCTGGTCATTGAATACTGCGGCGCCATTTTCCACATCGGCTTCTATCGGGTTGGCATGCACATGGTCAAAAACAATAACCTCGATACCCTGTTGCGTTATTATCGATTTCACGCTAGCAACAACGCCCAACGCTGAGAGCGTTTTGTCTGATACCAGTAACGCCTTTTGATAACCTTTGGCTTTGATGGTAGTGGCAAGCTCAACCAACGCATCTTCACCAAAATAAACCAGAGTAGGAAAATTAAATTGTTGCATACCAGTATTAATCTCTTAGTAAGTGGTCTAAATGATTTCGAAATAACGTTGTAGTTGCCAATCGGTTACCTGCTTTTCGTATTCTCTGACTTCCCAAAGTCTGGAGGCGATAAAGTGCTGGCTAAATTGTGGTCCGAACACTTGTTCCACTTCAGCACAAGCTTTAAAGTCTCTTACCGCATCTCTTAAATTGCTGGCAAGTTGTAAATTTCCAGGCAAACTGTGTTCTTGCTCATAGGCATTACCTTTGATTGCAGCGGTTGGCTGCAAGCCATTTTCTATGCCTAACAGCCCGGCAGAAATGATTGCCGCAGCCGCCAAATAGGGGTTTGCATCGGCTGCGCCGAGACGGAACTCAACTCGCATTGAAGCAGCACTGTCGCCAATGACACGCAACGCCGTTGTCCTGTTTTCAATTCCCCAAGTAGCCGCCGTAGGGGCCCAAAAGCCTTTAACCAGACGAGTGTATGAGTTGATGGTGGGTGCACACATTGGTAAAAACGCTGACAAATACTGTTGCTGGCCGGCAATGTAATGTTGCATCAACGGACTCATCTGGTGATCGGCACTTTCATCATAAAACAGGCTTTCTCCTGTGGTGGCATCAAGCAGAGACTGATGGATATGACCACTTTGGCCGGGGTAGTCCATCGAACATTTGGCCATAAACGTAGCCATCAGGTTTTTCTTTTGGAAAAAGCTTTTGCAAAAGGTTTTAAACAGTGAGGCTTTGTCACTCATCGCTAGCGCATCATCATAAAGCAGTGCCGCTTCCCATACTCCGGGGCCGGTTTCACAATGAATCCCCTCGAGAGAGAAGTTCATCTGCTCACAATAGTGCAAAAAATCATGGTAGAGCTCTGAATGGGTATTGGTGCGCAACAACGAATAACCGAAATTGCCGGGCGTAAGATGCTTGAGATCGCGATAATTCTTGGCCCGAATCGAATCGGGGGTTTCATCAAACACAAAAAATTCATATTCAAACGCTAACTTGATATTGATATTCATTGATTTTGCTTTTGCCACAACACCTTGCAACAGGCTGCGCGGGCAAATGGGATGAGGTTCGCCATTGTCATTGACAAAATTCACCAGGTAAAACGGCATCCCACCTTCGTCTGGAAGACGTCGCTCAGTACTGATATCGACGCGATATTTGGCATCAGGGAAAGCGGTATGCCAACCGGTAAACTCGCTATTGTCATACAGCTGATCATTAATATCCCAGCCGAGCACACAATCACAAAAACCCGCCCCTTTCTCAAGTATCGAAATGAATTTCTCGATATTGACATATTTGCCGCGGTGCACGCCATCGATATCGGTGAAGGCCAGTTTCACCCAAGTGACGGCTTCGGCTTTTAGTTGGTTGATTTTATCTGCATAGGCTTTTTCCATCATAGCTTCCTATATACCAAGTTGACTAATTACAATTTCAGGCGAAAGTTAATTGCTTTTGGCCGGGTGAGACAAAAAAATCCATATTGCGATAAGCCACTGCCGATGCCACTGTCTTTATAGCCGGTCCAGGGCAATGCCGGATCTAAATAGTCACAGCGATTACGAAATACCGTGCCGGTTTGTGCCTGCGCGGCAAATGTTTCAGCCAACTCATCATCGTTAGTATAAATTGCTGAGGTTAATCCATAACGACTGTCATTGATAAGCGCCAGCGCCTCTTCGTCTGAGTCAACTTTCATCACCGGCATAATCGGGCCAAAATTTTCTTCGCGCATCACCCGCATCTGGTGGTTAACATCGGTCAACAACGTCGGCTGGAAAAATGTGCTGCCGCCAATAATTTGGGTTTTGCCACCAAGGATAATTTTTGCCCCTTTCAATTGCGCATCCATAATTTGTGTTTGCATTTCCACTGCCGCTTGCGGCCGAGACAGCGGCCCAATATCACAGTCATCCGCCATAGGATCAGCCATGTTATAACCGGCAATCAACTCTTCACTCTTGGCCAGAAATGCTGAGTAGATTTTTTCGTGCACATAAACCCGCTCAATGCCACAACAAGACTGGCCGGCATTGTACATAGCGCCATCGACAATACTTACCGCCGCTTTTACCGGGTCAGCATCTTTGGCAACATACGCCCCATCTTTACCACCTAACTCTAAATGGCATTGATTAAACTGTTTAGCGGTATGTTGGTACACGCTTTGCCCTGCCGCTACTGAACCGGTAAAAATAACATGGTCAATTGCCGCCTCTGAGATAATCTCGCTCAGAGCTTGATGATCGACAATGAGATGTTTAATCAGGTTTTCATAACCTGGGATGTGGCCGAAAGCCTGTTCAAAATGCAAACCAATAGAGAGGGTGATACTCGAGTGTTTGAGCAATACCGTATTCCCGCAAAGTAACGCGGTAAGCACGCCATTTACCGCGATCAGCAACGGGTAATTCCACGCAGCCAGAATAAGGACAGTGCCTAACGGCGAGTGTTCAATGCGGCGGGCGATACCGTCTTGTTCGGCGCTAATACCTGTAGATATAATATCTGCCGATAAAACCTGTTCGGCATTGTCCAATAAAAAATTAGCCCGTTCAAAAAAGCCATGCACTTCATTTTTTGCTTGCCTGAGCGGCTTGCCCATTTGGGCAGAGATCTCTTTGGCAATGAGTTCGCGATTGCTATCGAAATACCGGCAGGCTTGTCGCAAGACGACAACACGTTGTTTTACCGCAACATTGCGCCAGGCCTTAAAGCTGTGCTGCAATGTGGCAAGTTTAGTATTGATGTCAGCTTTATCATCGTGCCGATACGATTTGATTAACTCCCCGGTATAGGGATTCATTGTGTTTGCAACCGCCATTTATTATTTCAATCCTGTTTGGGGCTAAAAATGAATCTTTGGTTCAGTTTAATAACAGTCTGGGCAGCAGCTTGCTATTAACCAAAGTATTGCAGATTTTTATTTTTTCGCTCGAAAAATTTCAATGTTAACAAAATGATATAAACTAAGAGCTGGGCATCGCGGGGGGACAAAAAGAAACGGAATGCTCTCGCACCGGCTAAAGATCGCCACTATTTAACACTGTAATTACTTCCTGATAACCGGATTGATAATCATGAAAAGGATTTTGCCGCAGGGGTGACCGACGAGTGTAGGACAAAAATATTGGTATCCTATCTCGACATGCGGTCAAATATATCGGTATAACTAGGGGCAAGGTCTCCGATGGCAGCTTGCAGGAAATCGTTGCTGCGGCAAATTATCCATGTTTACTTGCAGCACTTTACGGGATGGGCGTGAGTACTCTATTTCCAGTAAAATTTTCAGATAGGATTCCGGCGAAAAAACTTGCTCTGTTGGTACCCCTCTTTAGCGAGTGATCCGGCGGATAGAGCGTGCTAAGCCATCGGCGTCCATCAATGCCGGTAATGCCGCCCAGCGATTACTCCGATCGTTGCCAAAGGTGACCAGGCCTGTGTGTTGTTCTTTGTCGGCGTCGATGATCGGATCCAGATCATAGGCGCCTAACTGGTAACGCAGTTCCTCCAAGTGCTCATACTTGCCGGTCAAAAACAGCCAGCCGTGGGGATTACCGAACATACTGGCATATTGATGCAATTTGGCCGGTGTGTCCCGCTCCGGCTCTAAAGACATCGACAAAAACAGAATTTCCTTGCCGACTCTTGGCCCTAATCGCTTGTGTACTTGCAGTAAGTTGGCCGTCGTTGGCAAACAAATACCCTCGCAGTGGGTATAAAAGAAATTCACGATGGTGATCCTATTTCTCACCAAATCAGTATAAAAATTGACATCCTGCCCCAACTGATTGCGCAGCGGATGATTGGCAAATCTGTCGGACTGTTTCGCTATTTTTTTTGTGCCGTTGGCAAGCCTAAGGAACTTGCGCCGTTCGTTATCTACAATTTTCATGGCTGTTATCCTCCCCGTGGGTTGCGTTTGCTGCGGCGATCATCACCTGATTCATTTTCCTGTTCTTTTTCGTCAGGACTGGGCGCTACCCCCCCACCGCCAGCCTCAAAATCACCGTGTGGATGACCCACCCCCTCATGTTCAATTGGGGATAAATCCAAGTCCTCGAACACATCGTCATCATCGGGTTCATGTTCTAATCCAGAAATCGATGAATCGACCGCTGTTTTGCCATCTAACGGGCTTAGATAACCCACGGGACGCGGATCGAAAACGCCCATCATGCGCATATCTTCGTGCTCTAAATTATGACAGTGGAACACGAACGGGCCGGTAAAGGTGGAAAAACGGATAAGAATTTCAAATTCATCGCCGCCGCGAAGCGCTAATAAATCGGAATTAAAGCGAACATCGGCTGGCGGTTTACGGCCATTCACCTTTTGCACCTGCGCAGCGGCTAAATGTACATGCATGGGGTGACTCCAGCCACCGCTTTTGTTTTTAAATATCCAGCGTTCGGTTTGTTCCAACGCTGGCACCGCATCGGCACGGCGCGGACTGAACCATTTGTCATTAATTTGCCAGGCGCCGTTACGACGTTCTAATTCGAATGTTCGGGTGATTTGGACATCGTCCGGGTTTAGCGGCACATGCGGTCGCAGCTTAGTGCCCTCGGCGATAACCAGGTTATCCTTGACATCCTCGTCCCCCTCTTCCTCAACCTCGAATTTCATCAACCGAACCTTCGCCTTGGGGTTAATTCTTTTCGGGCCACGGCCATCCTCCTGCTCCATGATATTTTCCAGAAACAATTCATTCGGCGCTTTGCTGAAATCAACGATGATATCGCGACGTGCGCCATTCGACAGGGTCAATTTGCGGTGGCGCTGAACTTCCGGCAACAGCCAGCTATCCGTTGCTACCAGTAAAAACGGTTGCCGGTCACTGAGGCGGATGGTGTACCAGCGGGCATTGGAGGCATTGAGTATGCGGAATCGATACTTGCGTCGTTGTACCTTGAGTACCGGTTGGACGAAGCCATTGACGGTAAAAAGATCACCCAGGCGGCCATTATGGTCGAGAAAATCATAATGCAAGGTGTAATCCGGATTCAGTCGCTGATCTGACAACGCCAACGGGATGTCAAACACGCCATAGTCTGTCTCCAGGTTGGGTAATACCTGACCGCCCTCCCGCTCGGGGTTCATCAGCTCTCGCTCGAGCTCATCGGTTACCAGATAATAACCCGCCAGCCCTCTTGATACATTAAAACCGGTGGCGTCCATGCCATGATCGTGATACCACAATGTGGAAGGAACTTCACTGAGATCGAAATTATCATAGCGGCTCAAGTCACCGTCGTGGCGCGGGACGCAATTGGGATAGAAATAATCCCGGGTTTGATTTTCCAACACATAAAAATCGGGAAAACCGTCCGAGTGGGCCGGGTTATGACCACCATGGAGATGGACTGAGGCTTCTACGTTTATCCTGCTGGTAACGCGCACCACTATCGGCTGTTTGAAGCGGGCGATGATGGTAGAGTTGGGAGCTGGTACCGGCATTGGTAGCTCTTCCCCGTCAAGAACACCATCGCTTAGGCCAAAGTAGCCAACCTTTGGCACTTTTGGAAAACCGTCACCAAACATTGGCACCATGAACTCTCTCATGGTGAGCTGGTAGGTGATCAAGTTTTGTTTATATGGCTCAGGTACGTCTTCACGGCTCAGATTAAACCGCTTATCAAAGAATTCCTGGGCTATGCCGTTAGAGACTGCCTCAGAGCCGACCTGGGCACCAATGCCATCCTCGGGCAAAAGTTCCCCTGTTCCTGGTGGCGGATCAAGAGGGACTGGTATCAATCGAAGCGGGGCTTGCAAGTTTTGGGTAAATGGTTGCCACCCTTCCGGTATCGGCGATGGCGGCGGCTCTGCCTCTTTAGCATGGGCTTTGCCACCTAGCAGTGACAGTTTTCCGCTGTAAAGCGAAATGGAACTCAAGGAAACTACACCACCGACTACGGTCCCTTGCTTAAGAAAATCTCTCCGGTTTGGCATCATCAATTCCTTTTTATTCAGACAAAAATAAATAGAACTGTTCAATAATTGAACAGTATAGTCGATATTGCCAATTTTAAGCACATTAGTTTAACGCCTAGTTATTATTTGTTTTTAGCTAATTAGGAATTCTTTATCCTGATTAAATAAGACAAAGGCAGTTGCTAATGTCGCATGGCCACAAAAGTCTATTTCTTTAATGGCTGAAAACCAACGGATGTTATAACTGGCATCCGCGTATTTCACAGCAAATGCCGTTTCTGACAAGTTGTTTTCGGTTGCGATTAATTGCTTAGCGAAGCACGCCGTCGTTCAGTTCCACCACTCGTCGACTACGCTTGGCGAACCGGGCATCATGAGTCACCATGCATATCGTTCTCCCTTCATCATTGAGCTCATCAAATAAATCCATAATGGCGCCACCATTGGCCGAATCCAGATTACCGGTTGGTTCGTCGGCCAGCAAGATAGAAGGATCTACGACGAGACTTCTTGCCACGGCAACCCGTTGCTGCTGTCCGCCAGACAATTGCGCCGGGTAGAACTTGGCTCTGTCGGCCATATGAACTTTTTCCAATGAATGCATCGCAATCTCCAGCCGCTCTTGTTTTTTCATCTTCCGATAAGACAGAGGCAAAGCGACATTTTCCAGTACCGTTAAATCACCAATGAGATTAAACGCCTGAAACACGAAACCAATTTCTTTATTGCGAATTTCGGCGCGTTGATAAACGTCTAAATCGTGCACTTGATGACCGTTTAATAAATATTGACCACTTGTGGCGGTATCAAGTAAGCCCAAAATAGACATTAAGGTTGATTTTCCGCAGCCGGAAGGCCCGGCAATACTTAAATAGTCACCGGCGTTAATGGTCAAATTAACATCCTTGATAGCACTGATGATCCCGGCTTCGGTAGTAAAACTTTTAGTCAGTGACTCTAATTGGATAAGTGGTTCATCGCTCATTATTGTGTTTCCTTTTTTACATCTTTTTTATCTAAGGGAATAACTTTTCTGGTTAAATTAATTGTCATTGCTCTCGTAAAGCTTGGTTAGGCTCAATCGCAGTTGCCTGCCTGATCGGTAGCAGAATTGCGATTGCCGCAACAAACATCACAACGCCAGCCGTGGCAACATACATAGTCAGATTTAAGGGTTCGGTTTGATAAAGTACACTACCCAGTAAGGGTGAAATAAACGCCATGATAAATGCCCCCAGAGCGACGCCTGCGCCACATAAAGATAAACCCTGAATGGCGAATAAGGTACGGATTCGTTTGGGATTAGCACCCAATGCTACGCGAATGCCAATTTCTTTTCTGCGCTGACTGACATTGTAAGCCACGACGCCCATCACGCCACTGAGGGTAATTAAAAAGGCGAGTAAGGCAAACAGCGATACCAGCAAACCGACCAATGTAGAGGAAGCCAGCGAATTGTCTTTGATGTAGTCAAAACTGGCGACGTTCGCTACCGGTTGCTGGGGATCCACCTCATGGATAATATCAGCTAGCAGCGGGGTAATTGACGATAGCGATGCGTTAGAATTGATCAGTAATTGTAGATCATAATGCCAGCTTGCCACCCAAGGCACGTAAAATGTCGGGACTGGTGCAATGTTAACGCCGACTTCACGAATATCACCGACCACACCGCGTACGGTTAACCAGGTTTTGCCTTCATCCAAAGACAATCGCTGTCCAACTGGGTCTTCATTAACAAAATATTCGTCGACAAATGCCTGATTGATTAAGGTAGCGCCGGGGCTGTTTTTATCATCTGACTCGTTAAGGTAACGTCCCTGTAATAACGGAATGCTCAGCAGCTGATGAAAATTTGCCGACACTTCATTTTTCAAGGCATCAAAGCGTTCATCACGAGCAATCGGTGGACGCCCCTCTATTTGAAAGAATCGGCGTTTATCCCGGCCTTTAATCAATGGCACTTCAGAAGCAAAACCGACGCTAGATATTTCAGCAATGGCCTCGAGTTTATGTACCGTATCAAGCACAAATGACACCCGATCGTCAGCGCTCGAAGACAGGTCCACCGCGATAACATTGGTGGTTTCAAAGCCGGTAGCTTGATGACTCAAGCGATACAAGCTTAAACTCACTAGCGAGGCGCTGGTTAAAATAATAAATGCCAAACTAAATTGGCTAACCAACAGAATTTGACGCAACCTGGTACTACTGCCACTGGCGGTAATATTGCCGCTGCCTTCTTTTAAGGCTTCGTTAATATTACGCTGTTGAAATGCGGCGGTGGCGCCACTGAGAATACCGGTAAGCAATGAAACCATTAAACAGAATGTGAGTACACTGCCATTAATTTTCACTTCGCTGGCAAGGGGGGTATAAAGCGCGGCAAAATCAGAGAGTAAGTCAACACTCAAAAATGCAAGCGCCAATCCCAACAGCCCACCCAACAAGGATAATATAATACTCTCGGTTAGTACCTGCCGGGCAATACGTCTTGGGTTTGCCCCCAACGCTTCTCTGATTGCCAACTCTTGCTTACGACTGGCCGTACGTGCCAGGTTAAGATTAGCGACATTGGCACAGGCAATGAGTAAGACCAGCACCGTGATCCCCATGAGCAGATAAAAGGTAGGGCCGGCGTCTCCTGCCATATCAATGCGCATTGGCGTCAGGGTATTGCTCAACCCCTGACTCTGCGGATAGTCGTCAGGGTATGAAGATAGCAAATGGTTGGCGATAGTATTAAACTCAAGACTGGCATTTTGTAAACTCACGCCGGATTTTAATTTTCCATACATCATAGAAATCGGCCGGTCACGCTGACCGATAAACATATCGCTGCCCCGGCCGCCACAAGAAGAAGACCCCATCCAAATATCATTTTTAAATGGGTACGCCGGCAAAGGCGGTAATACCCCGATAACTTCAATGGCGGCGTCATTCATTTCCAGCATAGTACCGACCACATCGGGATTGCTGCCAAACTTTTCCCGCCAGTAATGATGAGACAAAACAATCAAAGGTTTGGCGCCCGGCAGATCTTCACCCGGTAAAAAGGTGCGCCCCAAAATCGGGCGAATACCCAGCATCTCAAAAAAGTTCCAGCTGACAACCCCTCCTTCTACATTGGCGGCATCACCATATCCCAGGAGCGTAAATGGCATTTGATGATATTCCACCAAATGCGAGAGACTGTCGTTTTTGTCAATATAATCCAATGCGGTCGGCACAGAAACCGGTACATCAAAACGGTTTATTTCAGGATTATTGGTTTTTAACTTAATCAGCTGCTCTCCCTCGGCAAAAGGCAGAGGAGCCAATAACACGTTATGAACCAGGCTGAATATTGCCGCATTGGCACCAATCCCTAACGCCAGAGTTATCACAATTAGGGCACAAACCGCGGGCGTTTTCAGGAAACTCCGATAGGCAAATTGTATGTCTTCCACTAGTGTTTGCATTGCAGCATTATCCTTATCTGGGGTATTTCTATCAAAATTCTTTTGTTAATTTTCATCGGGTTTGCGCTTAAAGTCATCGGCTATACCAATTTGACTAAATATGTGATCTACTTTTTCATGAGGTAAAACGGATAAATACAATGCATAAAATTTAGTCAGTAGTTATTCTCGGCTTTGGCATCCTGCGTCGCTCTACCTGCAGCATCCATGCTTTCGTACTTATCAATTTTATAAAGCCGTAGTTATTCGTTTTAACCATTAAAAATGAGCAGATATTTAATCAACTTGGTATTAATACAAGGATATTTTTGTTAACTCGTCGTACTTATTGGTTGAGGATACAATAACACGATCGCCAATATTTAAGTGCTCCAATACTTCGATAACATCTACCGAGCTGCGACCAAATCTAACTTGTTTACGCTCTGCCACTGTTTTCGTTTTATTCAGTACAAATAGGCTGCCGGAAGAATACTCCTGAGTGAAGACCGGGCGTTTTATCTTTAACACATTTTTCAAGTGTTCCAATTCAATCACACCATCAATACGCAAATCTGGACGGGCACCAATTAACGCGTCATCGGTAAAGTAAACATCTACCATCACCACGCCTTGTTTTACCGACGGATTAATGCGTTTGACCACGCCATGGGCTTTTTTGCCGCCTGCGGATATCACCACACTCTGGCCTTTAATGACGTCTTTGACCTGACTCTCCTGAACGCGTAATTCCGCTTTTAAGTTATCTTGTTCTGCTATTTGTGCCAGCACAGTGCCCACTTTAAAGGGCTCGCCAACTTGCAAGGTTACTTCCTGTAATATGCCTTTGGTGGTGGCTTTCACATAAAGATCACTCGCCAGTTTTTGCTGTAATAATAACTGACGGGTCGCCTTGTTAGTTTTGGCTTGCGCCGCGACTAATTCTGCCTGACTAAGCTGCGGTAGACTTTCTAACAATTCTATTTCTAATTGATGTTGAAATTTAAGTTGTTGTTCCCGCAATATGGATTCATTGTAATCAATGCTTGATACCGCGCCTGTGGCTAATAGTCGCTGATTCGCTTCTCTGCGCAGCTTGGTAATCTCAAAGCGCGCACTAAAATCCGCAACGACAATACGTTGTTTGAGCAATGCTTGCTGCCAGCGTTGTTGCAGTGAATGATATGCCGATTGCAACACTTCAACTTCCAGTTTTGCTTCATCAACAGCTTGGCTTAATTCTGGGTTTTCAAGTTCCATTATAACCGTGCCTACATCAACAGCATCACTGGCTTCAAGTAATATGTTTTTGACTCGGCCATTGGACGTTGCCGCCAAAAAATTCAGTGCTATCGGGACTAAGGTCCCTGGCGCACGGACTTCCCGGATCAAATCACCTTTTTCAACAGTCGCGATGATCATCTCATCACGGGATACTTCAACATTTCTGCTCAATGCATTTATACGACCCCAAACGAAGACGAGTAAGGCAATGCTAACGGTAGCAAAAGCCACCTTGTTAAATGTTGAAAATCGTTTCATTTTCTTTTCTGGTATGTGCATAACAACTCATTATCATTCAATTTAATTTACATCGGTTTGGGCTGGTAAGTCTTTCAATGCTCGGAGAAAAAGTGCCCGCTTGGCTGATACTACTGCGATTAGATATTGGGTAGCCAAAAGATATGTGCGGCCGAATATATGCCAATGCCCATGGCCGCAGTCAGCATGAAAATTACACTTGCCAGAGTGTATTGTGCTGCCGGCACGCCGTTAGCTTTGATGCGAAAATAAATTTCGAGCATCAGCAAAGGGAACAAATACCCGGCAAAATTCAGGATCAAATCGAATGGTCCGGTCAAATTGCCGTTGGTCCCGGGCGAGGTGCCATCATTGATGAATATCCAGAAGCCGCGGATCACCCGGAAAAACCATACGCCAGCCACCACAATGAATAAGCGCAATGCCCAGCGACGATGACGGTTAAATTGACGGACCATGGCAAAACGCACTGCCATTATTGCGCACAGGATAATGAGCACACCATCGAGGGAAGTTCCTATTTGGCCAATAACACCACCGATCACCGCTTCACGGCTCCATATCGAATAAATGGCAGCAACACTGATCACTAACGCGGTAATAATATAGGCGCGGCCATTCCAGCGATGAAAAACAGGAAACTTTGCACGAAGTTGAGGAATAAGTTGTAGCGGTCCACAGAACGAGATCACACAGGCCAATACAATATGCACGATCACCATAGCATTGCCAAACCAATCACCGTCAATGAAGCCATGGATCATTCGATTTGACCAAGCCGCCCAGTCACCTTGCACCGCATGTCCTCCGTAAAAAACCAGGATGTAATAGGCAAAAAGCCACTGACCCATAATAGCGGTGGTTAACCAGGTTACGGCACTTACATTTAACATCTTGCTGGCAATTTCAATCTCAGCTTTATCTTCTATCTCATAGACACTTGTATTGTTCATACTAACTCCTGACTTATCATTTTGTTCGACGAAATTGCGCTTATGATTTTTATAATGATTAATTTTTAAAGCAATGCAATTACGTACAATTCAGGGAGTAATTTAGACGTTTAAAACGTGTTATCAAAGGCCCAATGTGTGTCAATTATTCAATAATGTTGTTGGCATAGGACAGCATTTGTACGAGAAAACGGCATAAAACAGGCCAAAAATGCCAATTATGTGTCAATTTAGTTGTTTTTTTGCACTATATGTACAGAAAAGCTGGTCAATGCAAGATTTAATCAATGGCGGAATTTTTACGTTGTTTTCGACAATGAAATTTGCGAGTGGCATGTGCACAGGTTGAGTAAACTAATTTAATCCTAGTTTAATTCTAGTTTAATCGACTCAATGTAAGCTGAAATGTCGGCGGCAATTTCGGGGTCAGGATTTGATGAGGATGCCAAAATATTACTGGCAATTTGAAAGTGTTTTTGCGCTGCCAGATAATTTAAACGGCGCAATTCACTTTTTCCCAATTCAATATTAATGCTGATTTTATCCTTGATTCTGCGTTGGTCTAACTGCTCAGAAAGAAAAATGATGTAATCTTGGTTAGCTGCAAGTTCTTCTGTGGATTTGGCTAAATCCATATTTTCATTTTTTGCTTTTAATTGCGCCAAAGCATTGTGTAACAACTTACTATAATGACAAGGATCGGCCTTATCCTCTCGATTAAAATCACCTAATGATGATGAATAACCCTGCCAGCAGTTGTTCATATCCGATGCTGATTTTTCGGTTGTGAGCGAGAATTCACCATACTCTTGGCTATTTATATTTATGAATAATATTGCGCCGGCAATAGACAGTAATGTTGCGGCGACTAAAAGCGGACGTTTGCTATTTTTCGGCGTCGAGTAGTCTTGTATGGCAAATTTTCTTTGCGCAACTTTTTCAAGCCTTAATAGCGACTGCTGCGCCAGGTCATTTTGATTTTTTGTCTGCTGCAATGATAATTCAAAACAGTGTTGACGAAACTCTTCATCACTTAAATTAAGACATTGAGCAGACAAGCTAAAAAGCGCTAAAATTTTTGTGACATGTCTGTCGGGTACTACCGGGTATCTCGGGTTACCCAACCGATCTCTGGTCGCAAACCAGCGAGTAAGCGAAGTGGGATCTAAGCCTAAATGGGCAGCAAGTTGCTTGCGTGTCTTAATCTCTGGATTCAGACCACTACGCAAAAGGCTATTAAGTTTGGTTCTATCTATTTTCACAAAAACTGCCGTGGATATACGCTTCACTATGGTGAGTGTGCATTAGTTCCTTATTATTGAAAAGTATATAGTTTATTCATGCCAGGCGAAAGTGCATTTGAACAGATTAACAGCACGTACCGTAGATGAAAATGTATCCATATATTTCCCCAGCAGTCTCACAAGCGCGTAAAGATTGGTTCCAGACAAGTCTTTCGAACTCTTAGAAATCTCATATCTCTTTTTTCACCCATAAAAAAACCTCGAAATTCATCGAGGTTCTATTTTATCGCGGTTTTTGACATGGATGTCATATAATCCGACATTGCACGGATGCAAATAATGGCGGTGACGGAGAGATGTAGCAAATACATCCGTATATTTGCCCCTGCGGGCGCACAAGTGCGTGAAGATTTGTTCCTGACAAATCTTTTGAACTCTCAGAGTTCTCACCTTTCCTTACCGCATAAAAAAACCTCGAAATTCATCGAGGTTCTATTTTATGGCGGTGACGGAGAGATTCGAACTCTCGAAAGGTTTCCCTTTACACACTTTCCAGGCGTGCTCCTTCAGCCACTCGGACACGTCACCTAAATTCTGATTGTAGATTCCGGCTTTCGCCGGAATGACGAACTACAGCGTTATGGTTAACGCGAGGTAATTCGAGCGCGTATGTTAGGAAATAATTCTCCCATACGCAAGCACAAATAGTTGTTTGCTATACCATTTGCACGTTTTATCATCAATATGATGTTTATTCGTATAAATTGGGGATTATTTTTTCAAGCTTGCTGAGAAATCCAGCATGCGATTGAGTGATTTTAAGGCTCCTTCACGAATGTCCATATCGACGAATATTTCACGACCGCTTGGGTCGATTAATGAATCGTGAATGGCTTTCAAGCCGTTCATTGCCATCCACGGGCAATGGGCACAGCTTCTGCACGTTGCACCTTCACCTGCGGTTGGTGCTTCCCAGAATTCTTTCTCCGGGCAAAGTTGCTGCATTTTGTAGAAAATACCACGGTCGGTTGCCACAATAAATTTTTGATTAGGCAGCTCTTGTGCCGCTTTTATCAACTGGCTGGTTGAGCCCACTACATCGGCTAAATCGACCACTGCAGGTGGTGATTCAGGGTGAACAAGAATAGCCGCATCAGGGTGCAATGCTTTCATGTCGCTTAACGCTTTGGTTTTAAACTCGTCATGGACAATACAAGCACCATCCCACATGATCATGTCGGCATCGGTTTGCTTTTTAATGTAAGCACCCAGGTGTTTGTCTGGACCCCAAAGAATGGTTTCACCCTGCTCGTCTAAATGATCAACAATTTCTAAGGCGCAGCTTGAGGTGACAATCCAATCGGCGCGTGCTTTCACTTCCGTCGATGTGTTGGCATACACCACAACAGTACGTTCTGGGTGTTGGTCACAAAATTTATTGAATTCTTCTATCGGACAACCTAAGTCTAGTGAACAGGTGGCTTCAAGAGTTGGCATCACTACGGTTTTGTCAGGGGTTAACACTTTCGCGGTTTCGCCCATAAACTTAACGCCAGCAACCACCAAAGTTTGTGCAGAATGCTGATTACCAAAGCGCGCCATTTCCAGAGAGTCGGCGACACAGCCACCGGTTTCTTCGGCAAGCGCCTGTATTTCAGGGTCGGTATAATAGTGGGCAACGAGTACCGCATTCTTTTCAATGAGAAGCTGTTTGATTTTTGCTTTAAACTCGGCTTTTTCGGCATCGCTAAGCGGTGCGGGTTTCGCAGGGAAAGTATAATCAAAATCGACGGCTAAGGTTGTTTCTAACATCTATCTAGAACTCTAGTTTGGTTAATCAATCATTAAGAGCGCCATTATAAAAGATCGTGGCTTAAATGTGTAGTTTGTCTTGACAGCAAGCAACATAAAAATAATGTTCACTCTTTGATAGCGAAAATGAGCTTTTCAATGCACTTTTTAGCTGCCGTTGCAAGAAATATTTCTTTAAATTTGATTTTATCAAATATTAGACTAAGTTAAATACTGAATATCGATATAAAACATAACGATATACAAACAGGGAAAATATTATGTCTAATATAAATACATTAGCAAGGTCGGTTCGACTTGCTCTGATGGTTTCTGTTGTACCATTTTTTTCAATACACACCGCGGTTCACTCCGCAGAAGAGCAACCTGCCGCCGACGAAGATCAAGAGATTGAGCGCATTGCCGTAACCGGTAGCCGTATCCGTCGACCTGGGGCCACCTCTACCAGTCCAGTCTTATCCATGGATGCTGAAGATATAGCTTACTTGCAAGAACCCGAGGTTGAGAAGATATTGCGCTATTTGCCAAGTACCGCACCTGGCGATGGTTCAAATGTCAATAACGGCTCTGCCGGTGCTGCTACCGTTGATTTACGCGGCCTGGGGCCAGAAAGGACTTTAGTATTAATGAATGGCCGCCGCATGGTGCCATTTAACTTTGATGGTGAGGTAGATACCGCAATCGTACCTACTGCGCTAATTGATCGCATCGATGTGGTCACCGGTGGTGCTTCTGCCGTATATGGCTCTGACGCCATAGCAGGCGCAGTGAACTTTATTATGAAGGAAGATTTTCAGGGAGTGGCGCTGGAATATACCCACTCGCAAACTGGAGACAGCGATGGCGACAAAGATAATCTGTCGTTAACCTTAGGTTCAAGCCTGGATGATGATCGCGGCAATGTGGCGGTGTCGTTAAGCTGGATGGAAAGAAAACCGGTATTTTTGGGAGACCGACCGCTGGGCTTGCTTGGCATAGAGACGGCAAGCGGGGCGGGTTATGAACAATTTTTAGCGGGTGAACCCCCCTTAGAACCGGCCGACGAAAATTGTCGTGGCCCTAATGTTGTCCAAGCCGGTGGCTCAACCACATCTATGCCGACCCGTTTTGCCATTGTGGGTGGCGGTGCTGCCGCTGCCGGACAATTTCGTAATGACAGAACCTTAGGCACTGAGTGTAGTCAGTTTAATTTTAACCCGTTCAATTATTACCAAACTCCGCAAGAGCGCTATAGTGCTACCGCGCTTGCCCATTATTATATTAATGACGAGACCAAGGTATACACTTCAGCAACATTTACCAATGTCACCGTAGATCAACAGGTTGCGCCTTCAGGAACATTTGGAGAAGCATTTGATCTGCCATTGGCCAATCCGTTTATTGGCGATCAGGCACGGCAGTTTATGATTGACGCCGGTAACACGGCCTTAGCTGGTGGGCTGCTAGACGAAACGAACTGGCAAGACATCAATGGCAATGGTACCGTCGATGTGGATGATTATCTGAATGTTCAATTGCGCCGACGCACGCTAGAGTTGGGGGCTCGAACCGAGCGCTTCGACAATGATCAGTTCCAGTTGTTAGTTGGCGTTGAAGGGGTATTATACGAAGATTGGGAATATGATGTTTCATACATGTATGGTGAAGCGAATCGGGTAACCGTTCGCGACGGCTATACCAATTTAACCAATATTCAAAATGCCCTCGACAGTACCGATGGAGAAACCTGTGCCAATGGCGACTCGACCTGTGTGCCAATCGATCTGTTTGGCGGTTTTGGCACCATCACCCCTGAAATGGCCGGCTATGCCAGGGCTATCGCACTACAAACACAAAATTATGATCAAGAGGTCATGCAGGTGATTATTAATGGCCCGGTTGATTTTATTGAAACCCCATGGGCAGGCGAACCACTGTCATTGAGTATTGGTTATGAGCATCGCAAGGAAACGGGATCGTTAACCCCGGATGAATGTCTGAAGTTAGCGCCTGCAAGTTGTCAAGGCGGCGCCGGCGGTAACCTGTTGCCGATCAGCGGCGGCTATAAAGCCGATGAGTTCTTTTTCGAAGGGATCATGCCAATATTTAACGGTCAATTTATGGCCGAATCTCTTGACGTCGAGTTTGGTTATCGGGCAGCCGATTATGATTCCGTCGGCTCGGTAGATACCTGGAAGTTCGGCGTAACCTGGCGCCCAATTGAAGATATCCTGATTCGGGTAATGCAACAATCTGCAACCCGTGCGCCAAACGTCGGCGAGATAGCATCGCCGGTGGTAACCGGCCTGGATAATGCAGGAACGGATCCCTGCTCGGTTGCCAATGCCGCAAATATCGATCAAGAGTTACGCGACCTTTGTATTTCCACCGGTATGACGGATGCACAAGTAGGCCAAGTGCAAAATTTCATTTCAGGACAGGCTAATACTATTTCAGGTAGTGATCCTGATAACCTGCCAGGCGCAGAAGAAGCCGATACCTTTACTGCTGGCGTAGTCTGGACCTCAGATTGGCTTAATGATTGGGTTATCTCGGTCGATTACTATGATATCGATATTGAAGATGTGATTGGCGAATTCACCGTACAGCAAGTACTTGACGCTTGTTACGAGGGTGCTGTTGCCAGTGAGTGTGCAAAAATCAACCGCGTAGGTGGCGACTTGACCGTTTCTGGCTCTGGTATCGATCAGTTTACCACGAATTTAAATTATCAACGGGTGGAAGGCATTGAAGTTGCCGTCAATTTTGGCTTTGACTTAAACGATTGGGGCGAGCTGCAATTTTCCGCTGTCGTCAACAAGTACCTGACTCAGGAATCGAAAGCCTCAGATTTAGCTCCGGTCATTGATTGTTTGGGCACCTTTGGTACCCAATGTGATCCGGCGCCGGAATTAAACTGGACCCAGCGCACCAGCTGGATTTGGAATGATTTGACGGTATCGGCGTTATGGCGTCATCTTGACAGTGTCGATATCGACGACACCGTATATGATGACACATTCCCTGCCTTTAGAACCATGGACAGTGTCGATTATGTCGACCTGGTTGCCAGCTATCACTACGGTGATCACCTGAAATTTACGGTAGGCGTGGACAACGTATTTGAAGAAGATCCACCAGTGGTTGGTGGCGAGGCCGGTGATACCACTTTTAACAATGGTAATACCTTCCCGAGCACCTATGATGTATTAGGCCGGATCTACAAATTCGGGGTCAAAGTAGAGTTTTAATAAAACTTAGTAAAATGGAATAAATCAGGGGCTTAACGCCCCTGATTTATTTTAAGCTGATGTGATTTATAAATGTGTTTCAAACAACTTAAAGATTTTACGGTATTCGTTTAGCCAACTGCTTGGTTGCACAAAACCGTGTGGCTCTACCGGGAAGATCGCCGTTTCAAAATCCGTCTTTTCCAATTCAATTAATCGTTGCACTAACCGTACACTGTCCTGGAAGAAGACATTGTCATCCACCATAGGGGCGTTAATTAATAGTGGCTTATTTAACCCTTCGGCAAAATAAATTGGCGAACTGCGCTCAAAGGCAATCTTGTCATCTTCTGGGGTGTTCAAAATATTCGAGGTATAACCGTGGTTATATGAGGTCCAGTCAGAGACTAAACGCAGTGCTGAGCCGGCCTGGAATACTTCTGGTTCGGTAAATAACCCCATTAGCGTTAAGAAGCCACCGTAGGAGCCGCCATAAACACCAACACGGTCTTTATCTACATTGGCTTTGTCAACTAACCAGTTAACACCATCTACCATATCTTCTACTTCGGGTTTGCCCATGTGGCGATAAATTGCCGTGCGCCAGTCACGGCCATAGCCTTTTGATGCACGGTAATCCATATCAATGACGGTATAGCCTTTTTGTACCAACATAGAGTGGAACATGAACTCACGGAAATACCCTGACCAACCCAAATGTGAGTTTTGTAAGTACCCGGCGCCGTGGACAAACATTACCGCTTTGCCTTTAGCTGTATCAGCCGCACTTACATCATCGCCAGGCGCTGCTTGATATACTCTTGAGAAGATACCTTGCTTGGTATTCGACGATGGCACTTCCACAATCGTTGGCGCTGTCCAAGGCATGCTTAGGAATTCTTCAGTAACCGTATGCGTCAAACGCACCGCCGTAGCATCAACATTTACGTCTTGCACATAAAGTTCTGGCGGCATGGTAGTGGTTGAATGCTCAATCAGTAACTTCGTCTCGTCAGGGGATAATTGGTAAGAGTTATTGCCGCCTAAATCGGTTATCGGGGTAATGGTGGCACTGTCGACATTTACGTTATAAATTTCAAAAATGCCCGGGTGTTTTTTATTGGCTTGAAAATAAAAGCTGTCTTCGTCTTTGGTTTTGGTTAAATCACGAACTTCATAATTGCCCGAAGTTAGCGCTCTCGCTTTGCCGCCCACAGGTTGTACGTATAAATGACCGTAACCGGATTGTTCCGAGAGATAATATAGCGTTTCACTTTCATCGAACCAGCCATAGGTATTGAAGTCCCAGTTGATCCAGGCATCGTCGTGTAAGCGATGTTGGCTGACAAATTTCTTCTGGTCAAAATCTATGGTGGCAATCCAGCGATCTTTGTTATCCCAGGCTTCCATCATTACTGCAACCTGGTTTGAGTTTTGGTGCCATTGAATGCCGTTGTACATGGTATGAATGTTTCGAGCTTTGTTCTCTGACTTGTACTCCTTACCTTCACGCTGGTAATTTTCCGCTTTCACCTGCGCCAATACATCCTCATCAAAACCTGGCAATGAATCATAGCCTAATAGATATTGCGCATCGTTTACTAAATCTAACAAGTACACCTGTTCAGAATATTGACGGTTATCAGAAACTCGACGACGAACTTTTTCAGCGGCGATGGTGGCATCACTGGTGATGTAATTTGGCATGATATCGCCGTCATTGCTCCAACTTTGGTTGTTGGCAACACTGACTACCAGCATCTCACCATTGGGTGATAATTGCGCCTGACGCACCATTTTAGAGTCACCAAAATAAAATATTGAGGTGGCAATGGTCTCATTTTCGCTGCGTAAATTGTTATCTTCGTCAGATTGTAAACTGGCATTGCGCTCTTGCAATGCCACATATTTAATTAACTTGTGCTGCTCTTTGGCAATGTAGCTTTTTTCTTTCGACTTACCACCTGGGGTGTTGGTCATTTGCAAGTTGGCTAATTCACGCACCTGATTGTTACTGACATCGTGTGCATAAAAGATATCACCGACGCGATAAGCAATTCGGCCATCGCTTAAAAACATCGCCTGGCTTTCTGTCGCCGAGGTATAGGTAAGCTGTTGCACGTTTTGGCTGGCGATATCTTTTAAAAATACATTGCCTTGAAAGGTGTATAACTCGCTTTTTCCGTCGCTACTTAACAGTGCATCGTTATCGATGGCAACGTGCATATCCTGGTAGGCAACTTTGTCGCCGTTGCCTTCAACCATTATTGATTTTTTGTATAAATCTTTAATTGGGTTGCCTAAACGCTTTTGCTGATAAAATACCGTTTGGTTGTCATCCCCCCAATACCAAGATTCGGGTGAGCGTGCTATCCAATCGGGATCAGACATCACTTTTTCTAAGGTAAGTTCTGTCGACACATTTGGTGCTAGCACCGCTTCGCCTTGTACCGGAGCGGTTAATGGAGCTCTACTGGCGTGGCTGTTGTCATCACTTGGCGCCACGTTATTGGCGGCACAAGCGGTTAAAAATACGCTGATCGAAGCCGCAACTAAAGGATATTTCATAGTTATTATATACACCTTAAAATTCTGATAGCACATTTAAGCAAATACTCGGGGAAAAATGCAAATTAAATGAATACAATATATTCCATTTTTTGTTATAAAGTGTAAACACTGTACAATTTTTAACCACACATATTCTCTAAGTCTGTTATAATCCGCCGATATTTTTCCACTAGCCCCTATTGTATAAGACCAAGGTAACGCTATTTTATGATCCCATTGCCAAAAACTGAGTTGTTTGAATATCCTAAATATTGGGCTGAATGCTACGGCACAGCACCATTCTTTCCTATGTCACGACGCGAGATGGATGACCTGGGTTGGGATAGCTGCGACATTATTTTGGTAACGGGTGATGCCTATGTTGACCACCCCTCGTTTGGGATGGCGATTATTGGCCGCATGCTGGAATCGCAAGGGTTTCGCGTCGGCATGATCTCACAACCCGACTGGCATTCAAAACAAGCGTTCATGACATTGGGCAAGCCAAACCTGTTTTTTGGTGTTACCGCCGGTAACATGGATTCAATGATTAACCGTTATACCGCCGAGCGTCGGATGCGCCATGACGATGCCTACACGCCAAACAATGAAGGTGGCAAGCGACCAGATCGTGCGGTATTGGTTTATTCTCAGCGTTGTAAAGAAGCGTATAAAGACGTACCGGTTGTCATTGGTGGTATAGAAGCGAGTTTACGTCGTATCTCTCATTACGATTATTGGTCTGATAAAGTACGCCGCAGCGTATTATTTGATGCCAAAGCCGACATTCTGGTTTACGGCAATGCTGAGCGTCCGTTAGTGGAGGTTGCTCATCGTATTTCCCGTGGTGAAGACGTGAAAACCATGACCGACATTCGTGGCACCGCATTTTTAAGTAAAACGCCTTTGCCTGGGTGGCGCGGTGTAGATTCTCGAACTATTGATAAAGTGGGCAAAATAGAACCTATTGCCAGCCCATATCAAGACATGACGCCATCGAACTGTGATAAAACTGATAGCAGTGAAACCACCAATAACAGCGACTCGTCAGTTGTCGATGTTACGGTCGAAGCCGTGCCGATTCAGATAGCCGACTATCAGAATAAAAGCTGGGATAAAAAATACAAACCGTGGGAACAAACGTACGTTAAATTGCCATCTTATGAGCAAGTAAGCAAAAATAAAATGCTCTATGCGCACGCCTCTCGCATTTTCCATCAAGAAGTGAACCCCGCCAGTGCACGTGCGTTAGTACAAAGCCACGGCGACAGAATTATTTGGTTAAACCCACCCGCTTATCCGCTGAATGAGCAAGAAATGGATGGGGTGTTTGCCCTACCCTATGCACGGGTACCACATCCGAGTTATGGGGATGCCAAAATACCCGCTTATGACATGATCAAAACCTCAATCAACATCATGCGTGGTTGTTTCGGTGGTTGTTCATTTTGTTCGATAACCGAACATGAAGGCCGTATAATTCAATCACGTTCGCAACAATCAATTATTGATGAAATTGAAGATATTCGTGACAAGGTGCCAGGTTTTACCGGCGTGATCTCAGACTTGGGTGGCCCTACCGCCAACATGTATCAACTGCGCTGTAAAAGCCCGAAAGCGGAAGCAACCTGCCGACGACCATCGTGTGTATGGCCAGATATTTGTGGCCATATGGATACCGATCACACCCCAACCATTGATTTGTATCGTCGTGCGCGCAAAGTAAAAGGCATAAAGAAAATATTGATCGCTTCTGGCGTGCGTTACGATTTGGCAATACGCGATCCAGAATACGTGAAAGAACTCGCTTCACATCATGTTGGCGGTTACTTAAAAATTGCTCCCGAACATACCGAAGCAGGTCCATTGGCGAAAATGATGAAGCCTGGCATGGGCTCGTATCACAAGTTTAAAGAAATGTTTGATCATTACTCAAAGCTGGCCGGCAAAAAGCAATTTTTGATCCCGTATTTTATCTCGGCGCACCCAGGCACCACCAATAAAGATATGGTAAACCTGGCGTTGTGGCTAAAAGAGAACAACTTTAAGCTTGATCAGGTACAAAACTTCTACCCATCGCCATTAGCCAATGCCACCACTATCTATCACACCGAAGTGGACTCGTTGAATAAGATAAGAAAAGACAGCGCGCAAATTCCGGTGCCAAAAGGCACCATTCAGCGCCGCTTACACAAAGCGATATTGCGTTACCACGATCCGGCCAACTGGCCAATCATCCGCGAAGCGTTAACCAAAATGGGCTTAGCGCGAAAACTCATTGGTAGCGGTCCTGGCTGTTTAGTGCCGGCAGAGACCCGCGGTGAGAAAAACCTGGGTTATCGTCAAGGTAAAAATAATTCGTCGGGTAACAAAACGTCGCCAGGGCAAAACCGCAACAAAGGTAAGTCTTACGGTAAAAAACCAGCACAAAAAGGCTTAACCCGTTTTAGTAACGACCAATTTAAAAAGCCGAAAAAGAAACCGTCGCGTTAAGCTATATCATTTAAAAATGTTGACCATATTAGGGATTATTACTCAGTAATGATCCCTTTGTTGTTATTAAAGCATTTTAACAAATAAAAATTACTTCTAGCGCTTATTCTCGCGTATAATGCGCACAAAATTTATACCTTAGGAAAATCCATTGATATCTACAGCTAATATCACCATGCAGTTTGGTGCTAAACCTTTATTTGAAAACATCTCAGTTAAATTTGGTGGTGGTAACCGCTTTGGTTTAATCGGTGCTAACGGTTGTGGTAAATCAACCTTCATGAAAATACTTGGTGGTGACTTAGAGCAAAGTGGTGGCACGGTATCGGTAGATGTTAACCAACGGGTTGGTAAATTACGTCAAGATCAATTTGCTTATGAAGACTACTCAGTAGTCGACACCGTGATTATGGGCCATAACGAATTATGGGCGATAAAAGAAGAACGTGATCGTATTTATTCTTTAGCCGAAATGAGCGAAGAAGAAGGCATGAAAGTGGCCGACTTAGAAGTTGAATTTGCCGAAATGGACGGTTATACCGCAGAAAGTCGTGCCGGTGAATTACTGTTAGGCTTAGGCATTCCGGTAAGCCAGCATTTTGGCCCGATGAGCGACGTAGCGCCAGGCTGGAAACTGCGTGTGCTACTTGCACAAGCGCTATTTTCTGATCCAGATATCTTACTGTTAGATGAGCCTACCAACAACCTGGACATTCACACCATTCAATGGTTAGAAGACATTCTCAACGAACGTAATTCCACCATGATCATCATCTCGCATGATAGACATTTTTTAAACAGTGTCTGTACCCATATGGCGGATTTAGATTTTGGTGAGTTACGTATTTACCCGGGTAACTACGACCAATACATGCTTGCTGCAACGCAAGCCCGTGCCACATTAATGGCTGGCAATGACAAGAAGAAAGCACAAATCGCTGAATTACAAGACTTCGTACGTCGTTTCTCGGCCAATGCTTCTAAGGCAAAGCAAGCAACCTCACGTGCCAAGCAATTGGATAAAATTAAGCTTGATGAAGTAAAAGTATCGAGCCGGGTAACACCATTTATTCGTTTTGACCAAGAGAAAAAACTGTTCCGTAACTCGCTGGTTATCGAAAAGATGAATAAGAGCTTTGACGACAACCATGTACTAAAAGACATTAATTTAATGGCTGAAGTTGGTGAAAAAATTGCCATCATCGGGGAAAACGGTATTGGTAAAACCACATTTTTACGCAGCTTAATGGGCGATGCCGATTACCGTCCGGATACCGGTTCAATTAAATGGTCTGAAAATGCCCAAATTGCTTATTATGCCCAAGATCATGCAACCGATTTTGAAAACGACATGACTTTATTTGACTGGATGAGCCAATGGCGTCGCCCTAGTGATGACGAACAAACTATTCGTGGTTACTTAGGTCGGCTACTGTTCTCTGCCGATGATATTTATAAATCGGTTAAAGTTCTTTCCGGTGGTGAGCAAGGTCGGATGTTGTTTGGTAAAATGATGATGCAAACGCCAAATGTTTTAGTGATGGATGAACCAACCAACCACATGGACATGGAATCGATTGAAGCATTAAACATGGCGCTGGAAAAATACGAAGGCACGTTAGTGTTTGTATCGCATGACCGTGAATTTGTCTCGACACTTGCCACCCGGGTGATTGAGTTAACCAAAGATGGCTACATTGACTTCTCTGGTACGTACGAAGAGTACTTAAAAAGCCAGGCTTAATAGCTAGAATTTTAGCTATGAAAAAGGGGACCGCGATATTTATTTCCAAAAATTAAATATCGCGGTCCCCTTAATTTTTCTGTTTCTTTTAACTTTGTTCTTTTTCCTTTTTCCTTTTTCCTTTTTCCTTTTTACATTTATCCTATACTTTAAACATTAGCAACTCATTGCGTTTTGTTTATGTCTATATCGTTGACCCATATCGCCTTACACGTACAAGATTTAGAAGCTTGTTTAGACTTCTATCAACGATACGCTGGCTTAAAGTTAATTCGTGACAGACGGCCTAATGGTCCAGATGGAAAACGTATAGTCTGGCTCGCGGAAAGCGGTAATGAGCAAGACTTTATCATCGTCATTTTGCCCGGCGGTCCGGCCAGAAACCAACAAGACAACGATTTTTCTCACCTTGGTTTTGCCTTACAAAGCAAACAAGATGTCGATGATATTGCCGCGAAAGCGCAATCTGAAAACATTCTTGCCTGGCCTTGCAAGCAAGAACCCTATCCGGTAGGTTATTATTGTGGCATTAAAGACCCTGATGGCAATTTTGTTGAGTTTAGTTATGGCCAACCGCTTGGTCCTGGTGCAGAAAAACATGCCAGCGTTGAATTTGATATCAAGTCACCTTAACTGAAAAATAAACAGGACATATTGATTGATGAATGAAAATAAAACCCAGCCCAGTAAACTTGATGTACAAACATTTATCAACAACGTTGAATCGCAACAAAAACGCGTAGACACTGAACTGTTACTGCAAATATTCAGCGACACTACCAATAAAAAACCTGTGATGTGGGGAACTTCAATCATTGGTTTTGGTCAATATCATTACCAGTACGAATCAGGAAGAGAAGGAGATGCAGCGATAACCGGGTTTTCACCCAGAAAACAAAATATTGCAATCTATATCACGCAAGGCTTTAGCCAATTTACCGAATTGCTGGCTCAACTGGGCAAACATAAAACCGGAAAATCTTGTCTTTACATAAATAAGCTTGCCGATATCGATGAAAATATACTTAAGAAAATTATTAGTTTAAGTTTTGAACATATGCTAACCACTTATGATTGCAAGTAAAGCATTGAAAATAAAACATAAAAAATATTTAGGTTGTTTTATATCAATTATTTTTTAAATTACTCTTGTAAGAATACTAAGTAAGCCCCATGCTTATATTAAGGGTGCAGTTTGAGTATCCTTGTTAATAAAAAATTTTGGAGACATATATGAAAATAAATATTTCTGGCCATCACGTAGAAATTACCGATGCAATTATTGATGTTATTAATAGCAAATATGTAAAAGTAGCAAAACATTTCCCAAGTCTAATGTCCCTCGAAGCAATACTTACGGTCGACAAAAACGCCCATAAAATTGAAGTTGTTACCAACTACGAAAATCAAAAAGTTGCAGTGTCTGCCTCTGATGATGATATGTATGTAGCCATTGGTAACTCAGTGAAAAAAATGGAATCTGCCCTGCAACATCGAAAAGGGGTTTTAAAAGCAAACAAACATAACAAATACCAGGTATCGCAGTCTGAATTAGTTGCAGACGCGCATCCATAAAGGATTACCACAGCTCATGGAGTTTCAATACAGTTAATTCATGAACGATACACCCTAAACATTAAAAAGAGCTCATTGAGCTCTTTTTTTTATGAATTAAAACTGCACGACACTTACTCTAGATTTAAATTGACTGCAATCGCTTTATTAAGCGCGGCAGGAATAACTACCGCTAATGCCCGGTTTAATTGATGGCCACGTTGTTGGCCCACGTATATTCCCATCCGGCGCGTTTATCTCGCAAACTTCAGGCCATGGTGATTTCGGTGAGCGCTTAATGAAAAACAAGGTGAAAGTGGTGTTTGCTTCCGATTACGTTGGTGGCGAAATGCTTGCAATGTCCGGTCCTCGTAATCCGTATGCCGCAGCAGGTAAATTAGACGTTGTTGAAGTAGGCGCTGCCGCAGATTTATTACTTATTGACGGTAACCCTTTAGAAGATATGAGTGTATTAGGTGCAACAACAACTTGGTTTGATGCAGACCCTGTTTATAAAGAGGTGGCGACTATCAATATCGTGATGAAAAATGGTGTGATTTATAGAAATACTCTTTAACAAACATCAAATAATTTTAAGCTAATAACTAAAAACCGCATTTAGCTATAGCTAAATGCGGTTTTTATTTTATCCGGTATTAGGTGTTGAAATTAGTTATTCGACTTCTTCAAAATCCGCATCTTCAACCATTTTTCCTGGCTTTTTACGCATGATTGGCATATCACCCGCATCATCCTGGACAAAGACAATTTTCTTTTTCACTTTAACCGGTGCTTTTTTCTTCTTAATTGCAGCTTTAGTTTTAACTGCTTTATCTTTGGTTTTGCTTTTCGTTTTCGGTTTAATGCCTTTAAACTTGGCGGTTAAGCCGGCCACCTCCGAAAATTCCATCTCTTGTTGCAAAAACGCTTTAATGTTTACAAAACTTTGCCAGTCTTTTGGCCCAACCAATGAAATTGCATCGCCTTTTGAGCCTGCTCTGCCGGTGCGGCCAATACGATGAATATACTCTTCTGAATGCTTGGGTAAATCAAAATTAATGACGTGCGATACGTTAACCAAATCTAAGCCACGCGAGGCTAAATCGGTGGTGACCAATATCTTGTTTTGGCCTTTTGAAAAAGCGTCCATCGCTCTATTACGTTCACTTTGGCTAAGATCACCACTTAAGGCGATAGCATTGAGTTCTTTTTCATTAAGCTCTTTGGCTAAGCGCTCGGTATCACTGCGGGTGGCGGTAAAGATGATCAGCTGTTGAAAGTCTTCTTTCGCTAAAAAGTGCTCCAGCAATGCTTGTTTATGATCTAAGTGATCAGATAAATAGAAACGTTGGCTAATGTCTTTGTGCTCACTGGTAATGGCACCAATGGCAATACGTTTCGGTTTTTTCAATAGATCTTTAGCAAAATTTTCTACTTGCTCATGCTCCAGCGTTGCCGAAAACATTAACGTTTGACGTTTACGGTGATCGGCCGCTTCATTAATTTGCTTAAGTTGTGGGGCAAAACCTAAATCGAGCATGCGGTCTGCTTCATCTAATATTAATAGCTCTAAGCCATTTAAATAGAACAAACCTTTCGATAAATGATCTGCTAATCTTCCTGGCGTTGCCACAATAAAGTCGGGATTTTTATCTAATACTTTCACCTGATCGTTAAAGTTTTCACCACCTAGAATTAGCGCTGACTTAAATTGAGTGCCCGCAGATACCGCTTTTAAATGCGCAAAAACTTGCTTCGCCAGCTCACGCGTTGGGGTGAGGATTAATACTCTTGGATCTTTTTTCGATAACGCCCGATTTTTGATTAAACGCTGCAACGCCGGCAATAAAAATGCTAAGGTTTTACCCGAACCGGTTTTTGATGATGCAATTAAATCGTGCCCTGACATTGCTGCCGGAATTGCCTGATGTTGAATGTCTGTGGGTTGTTCAAACCCCATGTGTTCAACCGCAGTTAATAAACGACGATCTAGTTTAAAATGATCAAATTGCAAAAACGTTTCTCCAAAGAAAATTTGTGTATGGTAAAAATAAGTCAGAAAATTAAACATCCATGTATTTTCTGCATATCATTCGTCCATGAATAACAGCTACACGGTTAAGTGTAGCTTAATTGTAGATTGTAAAATCTAGTTTAAATGCTGAATCGAGTTCAGCAAGACCAAGGGTCAGGTTTATGCGTTAGCTGTACGCTCATCGATAAAGGCAATGGCTTTATCGATTCGGACAATCACTTGATCTTGCTCTAATAACTCAAGCGTTACATCCAGTGACGGTGAATTACCGGCGCCCGTTGCCGCAACACGTAATGGCATACCGACTTTACCCATACCCACTTCCAGCTCTTCCGCCGTCGCGTTGATGGCATTATGAATATTTTCCGCCGTCCAGTCGGTTAGCGCTGCAAGCTTAGTTTGTACTAATTCAAGCGGAGCTTTAGCTACGCCACGTAAATGTTTCTTCGCCGCTTTTTCATCAAAAGATGTATATTCTTCATAGAAATAACGAGAAATTTTCGCCATCTCTTTTAACGTTTTCACCCGGTCTGCCTGCACTTTAACAACTTCTGCCAGTGCCGGACCATTTTCAGTATTAATGCCCTGCTCTTTCATATGCCATGCAAGATGCTCAGCCACATATTCAGGGTCTAAACTCTTCATGTAATGCTGATTTACCCAAACAAGTTTATCGGTATTAAAGGCAGACGGGGCACGGTTACAACCGGTCAAATCGAATAACTTGATCATTTCTTCGCGAGAGAAAATTTCCTGATCGCCATGTGACCAGCCTAAACGCACTAAATAGTTTAATAACGCTTCAGGTAAGTAACCGTCATCACGATATTGCATAACACCAACGGCGCCATGACGCTTTGATAAACGTTTGCCGTCATCACCCAAAATCATTGGGATATGAGCATACATAGGTAACGGCGCATCTAAGGCATTTAAAATGTTAATTTGACGAGGGGTGTTGTTTACGTGGTCATCGCCACGAACAACGTGAGTAATTTCCATATCCCAGTCATCAACCACAACCGTTAAGTTATAGGTTGGTGAACCGTCAGAACGTGCGATGATTAAATCGTCTAACTCACTGTTGGAAATTTCAATGTCACCTTTCACCATATCGTGAATGATCACGGAACCTTCTAATGGGTTTTTAAAACGGATAACAAAAGGCTTATCTGCAGGGTGATCTGTACGGTCACGCCATAAACCATTGTAACGAGGCTTCTCGCCCGCCGCTTTCAGCTCTTCACGCATAACGTCAACTTCTTCAGGCGTACAGTAACAACGGTAAGCGTTGCCAGAATCAAGCAGTTGCTGAATCACTTCTTTGTAACGATCAAAACGGTCTGTTTGGAAAATTGGACCAATATTCCACTCCAGGTTTAACCAGTTCATCCCGTCCATAATGGCATCAACCGACTCTTGCGATGAACGCTCTAAATCAGTGTCTTCAATACGAAGGACAAAGTCACCGCCATTTTTCTTGGCGTATAACCAGCTGTATAAAGCTGTACGGGCACCACCTACGTGAAGGTAGCCAGTTGGACTAGGCGCAAAACGGGTCGTTAAAGTCATAGAGTTCTCGCTAAAAAGTCGTTGATTGTATTGCCAAAAGGGAAAATACAATCAAGCAAATATATTAATAAAAAATTGCCGCGTATTTTAACAGCTAAACCAGCTAAATTCACCTGCTATTTAACGCCTGAAGATGAATACTAGCTGGCAAGATGGTTCGTATTAATTTCTCGAAGAAATGCAAAACTAAGAATGAGTTTAAATATCAGTTCTTGAGATCCTGAACCAAGTTCAGGATGACACTAACAGCTCAAATGGTGGACGATATTGTAGTTGCGGACTCGAACCTGTGACCCTCGTGCAATTGCATTAGGAGGCGATGCTTTTTCAACTAATCGGTCAGATACTCGAATACACCAAAAGATATTGGTTTGTTTAAAAATAAAAATTTGATTTAAAAAGAGATGGTGGACGATACTGGGCTCGAACCAGTGACCCTCGCCTTGTAAGGGCGATGCTCTCCCAACTGAGCTAATCGTCCGGGATCTTGAGGTTTTCTATTTTAACAGTCTACTTGATGGTGGACGATACTGGGCTCGAACCAGTGACCCTCGCCTTGTAAGGGCGATGCTCTCCCAACTGAGCTAATCGTCCAACAAGTAAAAATAGAATTGAAATCGAATGGTGGACGATACTGGGCTCGAACCAGTGACCCTCGCCTTGTAAGGGCGATGCTCTCCCAACTGAGCTAATCGTCCAAACAATTTCAAATCAAACTGTAAAGTAAATAGTGAACGATACTGGGTTCTAACCAGTGACCTTCGCGCTCTTGTGTTAGGGACGATGCTCTCCAACGACGCTATCCAAGTTTTACTAAACTTGCAAAAAATGGTGGACGATACTGGGCTCGAACCAGTGACCCTCGCCTTGTAAGGGCGATGCTCTCCCAACTGAGCTAATCGTCCGCAATATTTGCGACTTTCTATGGGGAAGCAATTAATTGCTTGAAGAAAGTGATGCGTATTATAGGGATCGGCAAAAAACTGTCAACACTAAGTTGAATTTATTTTTCGATTATTTGTTCGTATGCTGCTTTTTAATACAATTTGTTTAAGGCATCGTCAGATATTGCTAAACAAAAGCCAAAATAGCGTTTTTTATTCACCTGACATTTTTATTTTTTAATATTTCTCAGGAAATATTCAGCTTTTTAATGAAATTATCTGCTTAAAAGTAGAAATAATTGCCAAAATAATCAGCTGAATGTAATAAATTATTTTTACCCGCGTTAAATAACAGCTCACCCAACCATAATAAAAGCCAGCAATTTCATAACCATAGCCGACAAACCTGGCAATTAACATAAATTTTACATAAACATACTTTGTTACATCCTGCTGTAATTTTTATGCAACTAAAACAGACTATTCCCCCGTCTAGTTAATTAGAACATCAAAAAAGACAATATATATTTTTAAAACAATACACAGGATAAACACTATGAAAACTTTAACTGCTATCTCAACCACCCTTTTAATCGCCGGCGCAAGCCTTGTAAGTTTTACCAGTTCAGCTGCACCAATGAGCTCGTATATGGAAAGTGCGTTAGTCGATACTTGTAAAGCGGCAATGAGCAATAATACCTTACGCCTTAACAAAACCTTAAAAGCACATCGCTTAAGTGAAAAAACCGTTGCTTTAGGCGTTGTTTGTAATGGCGAAGACATAATTACTTTCGCGCAAAATCACGGCGCAACTAAAACCGCTGACCACATGGCACAAAGTATCGGTTCAGCCAGCATTACCGATATAGCTTCAGTTGAAATAGTGACTTATCAAGTTAACTTCATCACTAGCCCTGAATAATAAGCTTTATTTACTCCCTAAAAGGTTAACCTGATCTGTCAAATTAAGTTTTCCTGAGTGTTATCAAAAACGCCCAATTCAAATTGGGCGTTTTTTTGTGACTAAGGAAATTAATTAATGATAAACTTACTGAATACGTTTTATCTTATCAGGACACCATTTTGGAAATAGAAGTATTAGCCATAGAGTTTGAACAAGAACCTATAGAGCTTTGTAAGCTGTTAAAAGTTGCGAACCTTGTTGGCGGCGGCGGTGAAGCGAAAATGGTGATATCTGAGGGCTACGTGTACCTTAATGGCGAAGTCGAATACCAGAAGCGTAAAAAAGTTTATTTTGAAGATATCGTGCAGTTTAATGGCGAGGCAGTTATGCCGATATTAAATCCAGATCCGAAGCCTATTGAGGAATTTACCCAAGACATAGATCCGGTTGTTCCGGACATAGAGCAAAAAAACCAGAATGCCAAGAAACAGCAAGGCAAAAAATCATCTGTTGCTCATTCAAAGTCTAAATCGGCGGCAACGAAACAAGCGAAAAACAAAGCAAATAAAAAACAGAAAGCAAAAGCGCAAGAGAAACCGAATACCCCGAATTCAAGATCGGGTCGTAAATCGATTTCTTTTTAATAACCTTTTATCACCAGTCCCAGGCGCCATTATCTTTAATGCAGAACGTTACGAAATAGCGGGCTTTGCTATAACGCCTTTTCCCAAAACATTGCACCACCCATTTTCGGATCGAGTTCATAGCCGGAAAAGCCATACTTTTCATAACTCTTCTTGGCAATCACATTGCCTTCTAACACCTCAAGGGTGAGTTTACAGCAACCGCGCTGTTGCGCGATTTCTTCTGCCTGAGCAAGCATTTTATGGCTTAAACCTAAGCCGCGAAATCCTTCAAGAACCGCAACATCATGAATATTTATCAGCGGCTTGGCCTTAAAAGTAGAAAACCCTTCAACACAGTTACAAAGACCGGCAGGCTGGCCATCTACATAACAAAGAATGGTAAATACATCGATGCGTTTTGCCAGTTCCTGACATAGATTTTGTTGAGCATACTCACTTAATGGCTCTGCACCGCCCATTGGGTCGGTAGCATATGAGTTTAATAAAAAAATAAGGTCGGTGCAGTCTTGTGCATAGCTGTAATCGGCGATACGTAATTCAATGGTCATAGCAATTTTGATTAACTTCAATTGTAATATTAACGCTACTGTAATTTAAAAGTAAAAAAAAAGCGACCAGTAAACTAATCGCTTTCAAATTGAGTATTTAATTGTTATTTACCAAAACGGTCGGTATCTGAATAGTATCTGTATTAGGTGTGACAACATAACCAATAAATTGCAGCAATGCATATAGACGGCACGTCCCTGTTTTCGGCAAAACTGGTAACGGCAACTAATTAATCAAAACCATACAATCCCAAATTAGAATTGTCAGTTGGCGTTTAAATGTCACTTACTTGATATGTGACATTTAATATTCTCCCAAAAGTGAAACTTTAATTAAAAAAGGAAGCGATATAAGAAACCGGAGCCAACCGCCATCGCTAATATCACCACTAAGAACGCTGCTATCATTTTGTTTTCAAATATCGATTTCAGTAAAATCACTTCCGTTAAACTCGCACCGGCACTGCCGATAATTAATGCCATAACCGCGCCCAGCCCCATACCTTTTGCCGCTAATGCCGCACTTAAAGGTATTACCGCTTCCGCTCGAATGTATAGCGGGATACCAATAATCGCGGCAATGGGGACGGCAAACGGGTTACTGTCACTGGCGACACTGGCAACAAATTCAGTCGGCATAAAGCCATAAATCATTGAGCCAAGGGCGATACCACCAATTAAGTAAGGTAATACTTTATGAAAATCTTTCCAGGTGCTGCGCCAAATCCGCATCCATTTGTTTGGTTGCTTAACATTGCCTGAACAGCTGCTAGCACAAGCCTGTTCTTCTGCCAGCAGATAAGCTTCTGCTTTGATGTATTGTTCAAAACCTAATTTTTCCAAGGTATAACCGGCAATAACCGATACTCCCATGGCAATAGCAAAGTAGAACACGGTAACTTTTACACCAAACGTCACCGCGAAAAGACCGATAATAATCGGATTTAACAGTGGACTGGCAAATAAGAATACCATCATGGTGCCAAAGCCTGCTTTAGCGCGTAACAAGCCTTTTAAAAAAGGAATGGTGGAGCATGAACAGAACGGTGTAATCGCCCCTAATAAGCCGGCAATGATATACCCCTTACCATTTTTACTGCTTAAAATGCTCTGGATTTTACTCGGAGGAATGTACTCTTGTAATCCCCCCACTAAATAACTTATCAATAAAAACAATAGCGTAAGTTCTACGGCAAGAAACGCAAACATGTTAAGCGAATCCCATATCATTTGGTTGGTTATAGTCATATTAAATACACTTCGACACTTCTAGCTTTATCGAATTACATAGTTCTAACTTGTCGAGTCAACATATTTCTAGTAATATCGAAATAAATTGACTTAAACGGTTTACTATGAATATTGAAAATATCGCCAAGGCATTTAAAGAGCTTGGCCATCCAACCAGACTTACCATCTTTAAACGGCTGGTAAAATCTGGCGTCCAAGGCATTGCTGTAGGCGCAGTACAAGAAGAGCTGGGCATCCCTGGTTCAACTTTATCCCATCATATCTCAAGTTTGGCATCGGCAGGGTTAATCACTCAACGCCGTGAAGGCCGCACTCTTTATTGTGTAGTCGAGTATGATAAATTTTTGCAGGTGATAGAATTTTTGCAAGACGAATGTTGTGCCGATGAGTTCGAAAATTAAAGTATTGGCTAGAGATGTTTAATCGATCCCTTATCTTTCGCGGGTAATATTTGCTGTTGATACTAACGATCGGAATTACAGGGTAAATCGAATTCGCACGCCCGCAATCGTTGCACTGTCAACATTGGTATTGTTATGAGGGTCAATGATATATTGCAGATTAGGTGTTATAGCTAAATTTTCTGCCAACTGAATTCGGTAAAAAGTTTCAATGGTGGTGGTGTATTCATTAAAACCACCTAAATCGTATAAAGGCTCGATAATTTTACCGTGTGCCACCGATAACCCAACTAAATCGGAACGAGTGTCAAAATATTTAATAAAGCCAGCACTAAGGCACCAACATTTTTACTGCCACGGTTCACCAGTTCCCATTTAATGCTCGTTCTTAACAGACCACTGCTAGCGCTATCGGGGGTTACATCGGGATCGATTATCTGCTGCGCAAAAGCAGTATAGGCCATACCAAATTGAAAACCGGTATCATCATAAAGCCTGGCTTTCCACGCATCCCAATCTGCGGTTAACGCATCAGCTTTAGGAAAACGAAAAATAGGAAACTTGTCTTTATTGTCTTCTTCTAATTGATGGCCAGTTTCCCCCGGAGAACCGAAACCTTCACCGGCATCATAATGGCTTTTTTTAGCGGATTTTTGCGAGTGGATTCGGGCTTAGCCGAGGTTTTATCTGACTTTGTTTCTTCTGCCAGTAGGTGGGCAGGTAAGAGCATCGCAGTTAAAAAAACACTGGCTTGAAATAAATTAGCTGTCGCTTTCATTATTTTCCCTTGAACATACTTTTAAAGTAAATCTTTATTCTTCCTACATGTATAGCAGAAATTTTTCAGGTGTGTAGAGCGGAGTTAGCTCCTTTTATTTAGAGTAGCTTTAAAGCAGTAACTGTATAGTGCAAAATGACAACTGTGAAATTTTTCGTCCTACGACTCGGTTACCGTTAATCACCTAAACACGCTTAGGCAAATAAATAAATGCCCGAAAGTATTAAACCGGCAAAGACAACCGTTTCAGCGGCGATCAATACAATCGGTTTCCAACCAACCGAAACAATTTGTTTTAATGATGTTTTAATCCCTATAGCAGCAATTGATACTACTAAACACCAGCTTGATAAGGTTTTGATTAGGCTAACAACTTCCGCCGGAATGAAGCCTACATTGTTCAATAACGCCAGCACGAAAAACCCAATCAAGAATGTTGGAATCAAAGTAGATACCCCACCTTCCATCTTGGTATCACGCTCTTTAAAAGCGAAAAAGATAATCATCACTATTGGCAATAATAAGGCAACGCGCAATAATTTGATGTAAGTAGCAATATCCCCTGCCTCTGGTGAAATTGAGTAACCTGCCCCTACCACTTGTGCTACATCATGAATTGAACCGCCAATAAATACTCCGGCTAAGTCATCAGCTAATCCCAGATAAGAAACAACCAGTGGATAGACAACCATGGCAAGGGTGCCAAAGGCAGTAACGCCAATGACGGTAAGGGCAAAGAACTTTTCCTGGTGATCCTTTTTGGGTAGCACGGTTGAAATAGCGGCTGCAGCTGATACCCCGCAAACGGCTACAGAGCCTGCCGATAACACGCCAAAGACTGTTGGCAAACCAAGTACCCTGGCCAGAAGAACACCAAATGTGATCATAATGGCCATAGCTGCCATTACTATCATCGGCGGTGTAATACCCAAAGAGACGATGTCTGAGAAGGCAATACGAACGCCTAGTAGTGCAACCGCAAAACGTAACAACGCCCGAGATGAAAAATCAACTCCGGCCTGGTGTTTCGGTGTTTCGTATAAAAAGTGCAATGCCAGCCCTAATAATAAAGCAAACAGCATAACTGGTGCATCATAATGATGAGCAAGTGCTCCAGAAGCAATCGCGATGATCACACTGATGGCAACACCAGAATAATACGATTTACAATGAGTAAAGAAATGATTGAACATGGTTTAAGATTCAGCTAAGCAGGTCTCTGGCAATAATGACTTTTTGAATTTCACTTGTGCCCTCATAAATTGCCGTAATGCGCACATCACGAGCCATACGTTCTACTGGGTATTCTTTAATGTAACCGGCACCACCTAACAATTGCAGGGCATCGTAACAGGCGACATTGGCTTTTTCTGAAGCGAATAGTTTTGCCATTGACGCGGAAGTGGCAAATGGTAAACCTTGCTCTTTTAAACTTGCCGCGTTCATCAGTAATAAACGTGCAGCTTCCATTTCAGTGTAGCGTTCGGCAAGCATCCATTGCAATCCTTGCATGTTGCTTAAGGGCTGACCAAACTGCTTACGTTCTTTGATGTACTCTTTGGCATAATCAAGAGCGGCACAACCAACCCCAAGCGCTAAAGAGCCAATTCCGATACGACCTCCAGCTAATTCACCAACCGCAATAGCAAAACCTTTGTTCTCTTGCCCCATCATAGCACTGGCAGGAATGCGGCAATCGTTAAAGCTAACCTCGTTAGTAGGAGAGGCCTTCTGGCCCATTTTCTCTTCGTTTTTACTTATGCTCATGCCAGGCGTACCAGCTTCCACCAAGAAACAGGAAATGCCCTTGCCTTTGCGGGCTTGAGTATCGGTAACAGCCCAGACAACGAACACCCCAGCAAAAGTGCCGCTAGTGATAAAAATTTTACTGCCATTTAAAATGTAATCATCACCATCTTTGGTCGCCGTAGTTTTCATCCCTGCAGGATCAGAGCCCGCACTTGGTTCGGTTAAGCAAAAGCCACCGGCTAAATACTCACCGGAACAAATTTTGGGTAAATATTTTTGTTTTTGCTGTTCGTTACCTACTGCTTGAATGAC
The DNA here is from genome assembly GCF_000764205.1 of Thalassotalea sp. ND16A. Taxonomy (GTDB): domain Bacteria; phylum Pseudomonadota; class Gammaproteobacteria; order Enterobacterales; family Alteromonadaceae; genus Thalassotalea_A. The sequence continues at coordinate 2,841 of NZ_JQDZ01000068.1, read as the reverse complement.
TTCCGCCACCATATTGGTAACCGATGTGGTAACGGCTGTTGACGCACATGCGCGGGCAATTTCAGTAATCGCTAATGAGAATGCAACCGTACCTGCTTCCACACCACCATATTCGGCTCTTACATTCAATCCCATAAAACCAAGTTCCGCCAGCTGTGCCAGGTTACTTTTAAATATTTGCTGATCACCGGTTTCGTCGAGTTTGGCCGCTACTGGTGCAAGTTCAGACTCAGCAAATTTCTTTGCCATATCCTGGATCATCATTTGTTCTTCGGTTAATGAAAGATTCATAGTAATTCCACAGTTGTTGATAATTTGGCAAAGATACACCGATTAGTTCTAATAAACTAGCTACGGCGGTAGTTTGCAAGATATTAGTGATTGATAATATTGATTAAATTGTATGGTATTTTGCACAGAATGAAAGGTCATTACCGGTAAAATGATGTCCTAAAGTTATTAAACAATAAGTATTCGCCGTTATTTGATATTTCAACCGCTCTACATTGACCGGTACGATGCAATATCCCACTTAGAAAGCTATTCTGCCGATCTTGGAAAGTTCATCCATAAACAAAAAAAAGGCCTTATCGCGAAACGATAAGGCCTTTATTAGAAACTTTTGCTAAAGGCTATTAAGCGCCTTTGGCAGCAGCTAGTTGAGCTTCAACTTCAGCTGCGAAATCTTCTTCTTTCTTCTCGATTCCTTCACCAACTTCCAGGCGAACGAAAGCAGAAACGCTTACGCCTTTCTCTTTAAGAACGTCACCTACAGTGCGCTTAGGTTCCATGATGAAAGCTTGACCAGTTAAAGAAATTTCACCGGTGAATTTCTTCATTCGGCCAGTAACCATTTTCTCAGCGATTTCAGCAGGCTTGCCTTCGTTCATCGCGATATCGATTTGGATAGATTTTTCTTTTTCAACTACATCAGCTGGAACGTCTGATGGGTTAACGTACTCAGGCTTAGAAGCAGCAACGTGCATTGCAACGTGTTTCAGTGATTCTGCATCACCTTCACCCGCAACAACAACACCAATAGTGCCGCCGTGAATGTAAGATGCAGAAGCACCTTGTACGTATTCAACGCGACGAACATTGATGTTTTCACCAATTTTAGTAACAAGAGCAACACGAGTTTCTTCAAACTGTGCTTTTAACTCTTCGATTGCAACGTTGTTAGCTGCAGCAGCTTCAGCTACTGCGTTAGCGAACTCTAAGAAGTTCCCATCTTTCGCTACAAAGTCAGTTTGACAGTTAACTTCAACTAATGCTGCAACACCATTGTTTTGCTTAATGATGATTGCGCCTTCAGCAGCAATGTTACCTGCTTTTTTAGCAGCTTTGGCTTGACCAGACTTACGCATGTTTTCGATCGCTAAATCGATGTCACCGTCAGTTTCTTGTAAAGCTTTTTTACAATCCATCATGCCCGCGCCAGTGCGGTCACGAAGTTCTTTAACTTGTTTAGCAGTAATTGCCATGAGTTAATTCCTCAAATATCTGTAATGAATAAGAGGAAGAGGATTTATGCCCTCTTCCTAAAGAAATGTAATTAAACTAAGGTTTAATTATTCTGCTTCAACAAAACCGTCTTTTTCAGCAGCTACTGCGATGTTAGTTTCGCGACCTTCGATCACAGCGTTAGCAGCTGTATCTAGGTATAAGCTTACTGCACGGATAGCATCATCGTTACCAGGAACAATGTAGTCTACGCCGTCAGGGTTAGAGTTTGTATCAACAACAGAAATTACAGGAATACCTAGGTTGTTAGCTTCTTTGATAGCAATGTGTTCATGATCAGCATCGATGATGAATAATGCATCAGGAAGACCGCCCATGTTTTTGATACCACCAAGGCTTTTATCCAGCTTTTCCATTTCACGAGTACGCATTAATGCTTCTTTCTTAGTAAGAGCATCAAATGTACCGTCTTGGCTTTGGCTTTCAAGATCTTTTAAACGTTTGATAGATTGACGAACTGTTTTCCAGTTAGTCAACATACCACCTAACCAGCGATGGTTAACGTAGAATTGATCACATTTAACAGCAGACTCTTTAACAGAATCGCTAGCAGCGCGCTTAGTACCAACGAATAATACTTTACCTTTCTTAGCAGAAACGCCTGATAAGAAGTTAAGAGCTTCGTTGAACATTGGAACAGTTTGTTCTAAGTTGATGATATGAACTTTATCACGTGAACCGAAGATGTATGATTTCATCTTAGGATTCCAGTAACGAGTTTTATGTCCGAAGTGAACACCAGCTTTAAGCATGTCGCGCATTGATACGTTTGGCATTGTAAATTCCTCTTGGGGTTAAGCGTTCATACATTCCATATTTCCAACCTATAGTCACCTTTAAGCAGGTAACAGGCACCCCGGAATATGTTTGCCGAATGTATGTGAGTTTATATAAATTGTGCCCAACATTGGGCAACAAAATTTGCTCTAAAATGAGCAGTTGTCACTGCAAGTCAAAATGACTTTTTCAGTGAGCGGCGTTTTATACCACTTTTGGGGTGAAAAAGAAAGATATTTCGGGTACAAGATACGGGGTACAAGGTACAGGCAGTATATTTTAAACCAAGTAAATTCATTATTGAAAGCACGATACGTTCCATGAGATCCCGTTTTTCAACGGGAAGACGGAGTACTTTTTCACTATAGCGCAACCGTTCGTATTAACTTAAAACGTCATCCTGACGAAGGTCGTAACACCGATCAGTTAAGGAAAACGATCGGTTGACAAGAAAAACGATCATACGACAATAGCACCTTCTATTTAGACAGGGCTATTTTTCATGCTTTCAAATTGGTTAATTGATACAGAGTTATTTGC
>NZ_JQDZ01000067.1 GCF_000764205.1 Thalassotalea sp. ND16A | reverse complement strand
ATATCGGCTTGAGGATAAAAAAGCTTTGCCAGTTCACCATCATTCATATCGTCAGGCAATGGCCAACCAAGCCTTAACTCTCTGGCTTTAGTTAACAGCTTTTGGATCGCACCAACACTGATTTTTGTACTGGCATTGATTTTTCGAATACTTAACCGGGCATCGAAATTAAGTCGTAATACTTCTCTTATTTTTCGCATTGTTATCCTTGGTGTAGCCATTGTCTATCCTAATTCAAAAAAGATAGCTTTAGACTAACAAAAATAGTTAATTATCAATGCGTTAAAATTGATTCCGGTTTATCGTGAACACCGATTCCGGAAAATCATGAAAAAGTGTTCACGATGAAACCGGAATGACTGTTCACGTTAAACCAGAATAGGTGTTCACGATGGGCCGGAATGACTGTTCACGATGCTCCGGAATATGCAATTGGCATGCCTGTGGTTAGAAAAATGGAGGCTAATTTATGGGAAGCGAGAATTGACCTCATTAAAAAATAGCTAGAGTGCTGTTTACAGTGCATAGTGAAAAGATGGTGCTTCTTCATGGGTTTATTAAAAAATCTAAAAAACACCACCTGAAGGCTTGGATTTAGCTAAACGTAGAATGAAAAATATTTAAGGAGGCGTACTATGCCTATAGGGGCGAGTTTTGATGACTTCTTACAAGAAGAAGGTATCAAAGAAGAAGTTGAATTAAAAGCGATGAAAGAAGTTTTGTCATGGAAGATGCAACAAGCAATGAAAGAACAGAACCTATCTAAGAGTGATGTTGCCAAAACTATGCAAACTAGTCGTTCAGTGGTTGAAAGGGTTTTAGATCCTGAAAACCTTTCAATTAGTTTAAAAACTGCCGTGAAAGCAGCTAACGCCTGCGGATTGCATCTCCATCTGCAAGTATCAGCAAGCTAATAATACTGAGGTCGATAATCGGCCTCTTTTTATTTGTTTCTGGTTAATACCCATATTTTCAAAGTTACTTCCAATGTCTGCTGTTTCGCTCACTGCGGTCGATCGTGACCACTTAAAACTTGTGTTTTTACAATAACATCATGTATTGTGTTTGTATAAATAAACAATAGCTGCGACGGTCGCATAAGAGCGATCAACAGCCGCACAAGCATCTTCTGATTTTAATCACTTTTTCCCTATAGCTGACGTTCGAGCTTGCTTCCCTAATGGTAACAATTACCACTTTGAACTAAACCGCTCCCGCGGTAATGGGGATCTTTTCTAGCCCTGTATTCCCACCGATAACCTGTATTGTTTCTACCCTTAGCGTTGAGGTATTTCGCCTCATCTAGCTAGGAGTAATTAACATGAACATTTCAATTCATTTTGACAATGCCCTTCGCCAACGGATCAACGACGATATGACGATGCGCAAACTGGCCACCAAAACCCAAATTGCCTACATCCGAGCGATAAATAAGCTATGTGAATATCTGCAACATTCACCAGAAACGGCAACCGACGAAGAACTGCGTGAGTTTCAGCTCTTTATGGTCAATAACGGGGATTCAGGGATCACCATCAATGCCACCCTCACAGGTCTTCGATTTTTGTTCCAAACCACATTAAACAAGCCTGAGGTTGTCGCCAAAATGAGTACCGTATCGGTTGCTCGTACCTTGCCTGTCGTCTTAAATCTTGATGAAGCCAGGCGATTTATCCAAGCCGCACCCCATCCCAAATTTAAAGCCGCACTGGCGGTTGCTTATGGTGCGGGGTTACGGGTAAGCGAAGTAGTTGCGTTGAAAGTAAGTGATATTGACAGTAAGCGTATGGTGTTGCGGGTGGAGCAAGGCAAAGGCAGCAAAGATCGGTATGCGATGCTATCCCCAGCGTTACTTCAACTCCTGCGCAATTGGTGGTCCTTCGCCAATAAACATGGGCAGATGTTCAAAAATGGCTGGTTATTTCCAGGACTCAATCCCATCAACCATATGACCGCCAGACATCTCAGTCGAATTTGCAAAGCAACGGCCTTCGATGCAGGGATCAGGAAAAATGTATCTATGCACAGCCTACGCCACTATGTGCCCTTCCTGACTATGTCGGTTAACGTGAAGTATACGGCAGACAGGCCCTGAAATTACTGGCCTCGCGAACGTAACGTCACCCGAATACCAGACATAATTTCTTCGTTCAGAGGTTGTTTAAGAAAGCTCAATAGACTATTAACTGGTCGATATAATCCCTTTTTTTAATGTACAGCCAATTTGTCATTGCTAATACTCTGTATTATGGACAGGACCTCTATGCAGATCTGATCAAAAGAGACCAGACTATGTCGTTACTACCTTGCTTGTTTGCCAGTAAAACCAACTTATTGTGGCTCTACAAGACATAGTCAAGAAGGGCACATAGTGACGCAGCGTGTGCATAGATATTTTTTTATCAATGCCTGCTTGTTTAGCGGTTTCTACGCATATTCGACTTAATTGTCGAGCCGACATGTGGTTAATGGGATCAAGGCCTGGAAACAACCAACCCTCGCGATACATTTGCCCATGTTTATTGGCAAAGCACCACCAATTGCGCAAATGCTCAAGCAACGCTGGCGATAATTTGGCGTACCTGTCTCGACCACCTTTACCTTGTTCAACACGCAAGGCCATACGTTCGCTGTCTACATCACTGACTTTCAGTGAGACCACTTCGCTGACGCGAAGCCCAGCACCATAGGCCACTGAAAAGGCGGCATTGTATTTTGGATGCACCGCGGCCGCAAGAAAGCGCTTTGCCTCATCAAGGTTTAGCACCACAGGTAAGTTACGCGCTATGGGTATGGTATGTAACTTGGACACGACGTGTGTATTATCCAACGTGATTTGATACAAAAACCGCAAGCCTGCAATAATGCCGTTAATGGTGGCACCCGTTGCGCCGTCGTTCACCAAATACAGTTGAAATTGACGCAATTCTTCACGGGTAATGGTTGTAGGCGAATGATGTAAATATTCACACAGTCGATTAATGGCTCGGATGTAGCCTATTTGTGTTTTTGCAGAGAGCTTACGCACATTCATATCATCGTTCATGCGTTGGCGAAGGGCTGGGTCAAAATAAGTAGAAATTTTCATCTTAATTACTCCTATCAAACGAGGAAAATACCTCGCTCGATAAGCGTAGAAAAGATAGTCATGATTTGAGAAATAACGGGGCTAGAAAAGGAGCGCCCCTACCGCGAGGAGCGGTTTAGTGCCATTTATAGTCGTTAATCTTTATTCTTCTTTTTGGACATCATTTCTTCAATATTTAAGCTATAGGCATATAGCCCGATAAATGCCGAAGGAATTGAAAAAGTAAAATATAAAACCGCTGTCATAGGGGCATCAGTAGGAGGACCAAAAAGCAATATATAGTTTGTATCTACTATATAAACAGGAATAAAAGGCCATAAAACCAATATGGCTTTGATATAGAGGTTAGTTTTTTTAAATACTAATTTGAAAAACAACCCGACTATAAATGGCACAATTAAAATTAATAAAGCTTTTATATTATTCATCAATTATGGCGCGTGTTTTTTTGCCACAGAGCACCAGTATTAATGGCATCAATATTTTTCATGGAATTTCCCTTTCTATGTCTCGTTATCAGCTCTAAGCGGTCGGTGACGGCCACTAAAAAACTTGTGCAATTACAATAACATCATGTATTGTAGATTTACAAATAATTAAAACTGCCAACGGCCGTATCACGCGAATAATGCGTCATTGGCGCTATATACAAAATCTACATTTTTACACAGCAAATGCAGGTTTTTCTTCTTATTAAGCTGTTAGAGCTACAAGGGAATATCGTGCATCAAGAAACGGAAATGATAGTTTCAGCTATCGAAAGCTTGAAACAAGAACCTAATTATTTCAAAGATTATATTTTTCCAATCGCAAGTGCATTTTTCACTGCATTATTGGGCGCTTTTATCGCTCATCTAGCACTTGGGAGACAAGAAAGCCTTAAATTAGAAAAAGATAAACTAATTGCAGCGAATAAGTGGACATTAGATGTTGAAAGAGCAAGGTCATCGCTAGTTGCGATTAAAAGCAATTATCACAAACAGTTGCAAGCTAACCCTGTTCAACGGTTGGCATCAATTCCAAGTATTCTAATGAAATCCGAACCAGTATCAGAAAATTATCAAGATTTAGCTTTTATCGTTCCTTCCGAAGAAGAGCATCAAAAACAACCACACAAATGGGCACAAATTCCTCGAATCAATGCCATGATCGGAAACTACAATGCGCTTTTGCATATGTGGGAAAAGAGAAACGAAATTAACGAAGCATTTAAGCAAGCGATATTAGGTACATACGGAAATAAAGCTTTTGCCAATATCACTGCACAAGAAGCTGAACAAGCTTTTGGAAGTGCAGGGTTAGTTGCTTTAATTGATGTTACTGAAAGATGTATTAAATTAACTGACCATATAATCACTGAACTTAATGATTTCTTAGAAAACTTTCCAACATATGCCAAAACAAAGATAGATTTAAAGAGGCTAAAAAACTTCGGAAAGCTTATTAGTTATTCCAACAATGAAAACGAAATATTACTAGAACTCATAAAACCGGAAGTCGAGGTCGATTTTTCAAGCGTACAAGCTTTATATGGTGAAAGTGTTCAAGATATAAAACAAAGGCATACGACAGGATATGAGTAAGTAACTCTAACAAGATGATTAAGTGGATGGACGTCTTAAAGTTGGCTAGATGTTCGTTTCTCACAAATTTTAGCCAACATTAATACGCCTCTTATCATGGCGTTAGGCGTAAAGGAAGCTCCCAACATGGATAAAGATAACCAACATTACGTACCAAGGGGTTATCTTCGAGGGTTTACAATACCTGGTGAGAAATCTCTTATTTGGCAATATGATAAAAATACAGGTGAAATATTTAAACGACCTAAGTCTGTAAATAGAATTTGCTCTGAATTTCAATACTACGCGCAAAAAAATGAAGATGGCTCTACCGACAAAGAAACTATGGAAAATGCTTTCCATGAAATTGAAGACAAAACGCCAAGAATAATTAAAAAGATCAACAGTCTAAATAATGCCGAGAAGGTTATTATCAGTGAAGATGAGAAAGCGGTTTTAAGCTTCTTCACAGCAATGCAATTAACAAGGGTGCCCAATTTCCGGAATGGCATTGAAGAAATGTATAGAAAGGTTGTAGAAATAGGACTATCCCATCAAGTAGATAAAGCGAGAAAAGATGGAACCCTACCTGTTTCAATAGACAGCCTATACAAGCAAGGTAAGATTAATATTGATATAGAGTCATTTGTCAGCCTCAAGGCAATGCTGGCAACAGCACAGGAAGGCGCAATTAACCTAATGGGAAAAGTTTGGCATTTTGCTATGCCAGCAAAAGGAATGTCGTTTGTAACTTCAGACAACCCAGTATTTTTCCAAGCCCCAGAAAAATATCGAGAACTTAATTCCCAAATAGGCCCGTTTCACCCTGTTTCCGAGGTCACACTGCCGCTAAGCTCTGACTTGCTTCTAATTTTTTCGCCATCTGCAAATTATTCGAAGAGTGAATACGATCTAATCAACATGACGGCCGTACAACTTGACGAGAAAGATACAGACAACCTAAATAAACGCAGCATACTTGCAGCTAAGCAATACGTCTATTCAAGTGAGAACAACAAAGATCTAGCTAAACTAGTTTCGCAATTTAAAGGTAGTACTCAGCATGTTACAGTGTAAACACCTAACAAAACGCGCAAGCGTTATCGGTTATCTAAATATTGTACATTAGAAATTGCTAATGGACAGCTCATGGGGCACTTGAGACCGATTGCAATTTAACGTAATGTATTCAAAGGCTCACAGGCTGCTGTGAGCGATCAACAGCCCCTCAAGTAATTTCTATTATTCTTTCATTTTGCTGCATAGCAGCCGTTCGAGCTTGCTTCACTGACAATATATGTGACGAATTACCATTTGAAGTTTTGTTGGTTAAGAATACATAAACCTATCTTTATCCTGACAGGCTCTTGAGCCACCAAAGCGGTCATAGAGACTTAAGTCAAAGCGACACGTCTTTTCTAAAATACAGAAGCATTTGAGTTATCAAAAAGTCCATTTAAGATCTATTCTTAAACTCTGAATCAAGGTAATTAAACTAGTAGAGGTATAATTTTTTATAATGAAGCTCTATATACGTCAATTTTAATATTACGAAATACAGAAGATTTGATAAATTGAAATCCTGACCTAGCCGCTACTTTTGCAGAGTTAATATTCTCAGGCTCTATAAGTGCGTATATTGACTTAAGCTTTAGCGAATTTTTAGCAAAATCTAGTACACCAAGTGTTGATTCGACAGCATACCCCTTACCCTGATGTTCCTTAGTAATACGATAATTTATGTGAATAACATCACTTTCATCGACCCTATGTTTATTTAGTCCGCAAAGCCCAATAAACTCATCATCTAAGTTATAAATAGCCCAATGCCCAAAACCATTCAAAGCATATTGCTTTTGACAGTTTTCAACATATTCAAAAATTTGTTCGTTAGAGTGAACACCTATAGTTGAATACTTCATTACAACAGGGTCAGCCAAAATCTTATACAAGTCTTTAGTATCAGGTTTCACTACTTTACGAATATACAACCTTTCTGTTTTAACAATTATCATTATAAGCTCCTGAAATATTAAGTTCTTATGGTTTGTGATGGCTATTTGGAACTATAAATATAATATTGCTTATGTTTTCTTTTGGGGAATTTAAACAAAAAACACCAACTTATTGCTAGTAACAAAGCAGCAAGTATAAATAAAGCACCGAGTGATTGCATATCCGTTAGGCAATACTTTATAACAATAGAAGCTACCAAAGCAGAACCAAACATATCTATAGCTCCTGATAATGCAAATGCAGTCCCTTTTTTTTCTTGAAATGGCTCAATAATTAACTGTAAGCAGATAGGATAATAGGCACCTGTACAAATTAAGAATACCCCATAACAAATAAGCATATTAGCCGCTGAAAATGATAGTGAATAAAATCCCACACCTGATAGTAAAAGTAACGGCCAAAAAAGAGCTAAAATATTTTGATGTGACAAAAATTTCTGGCTAAGCTTCCCCAATAAAGTACCCAGAACTAAGCCAAATAGACAAAGGGACATGTAGAAGCCGTACTCTTTCGCTGAAACTACTAATTTATTTTGAAATTCAAAAGGGAAATAGGTAACACAAGTTAAATACAAAATGCTGGGCAACCACTTAAATGAAGATGCATTTATAAATCGGCTATCACGTATCAACTTTCCATACTCTATAAGAATTATTGTTGGGGAAGGTAATATTGTCTTAACTGATGCACAAGGCAACAACTTAAAGCCGACAACCCATATAACTGACAAGTAAAATGTCATAAACAAAAATAAACTCTGCCAGTCATTACTATCAACATACCATCCCCCTAGTAGAGGTGCAGATACAGAGAAAAGGCTTGCAGCAATAGCTAAACTAGCGGTAGCTTGTTTCAATTTATTCCCAACTAAAATATCACTCAACAAAGTTCTACTAACAATTAATGGCGCACCTGCACCTAGCCCCTGTAACAGCCTGCCAATTGCTAATATAGAAGGAGAAGTTGCAAATGCTGATAACAAACAACCGATAATGAAAAGTAGTTGGCCTGCTAAAAAGACTTTTCGTCTGCCTACACTATCTGACCAAGGCCCAAAAACTAATTGAGACATGCCAAAACTAACGAAGTACAACATCATAATTTGTTGTGCATTATTATTACTAATAGCAAATTGCTCAGCAATACTGGGTAATGCAGGAAAAAATATCTGACTACCAAACTGAGCACAGGACAACATAAGTATGGCTAAGAATAAATACATAAAATCAAATTGAATGGGATAATCAGGCAAGGTAGTTTATTGTGAATCATGAAGAACAAAAATGGTATGATAGGCAAAGCATTTGGTCTTGATAGGAATTAATATGGATTGGTTAACTGCAACAAAGAGCTTTTGTCTGTTAGAAAAGCATGGCAGCTTTACTGAAGCTGCAAATATAGCTGAGATTACAGCATCAGCCATGAGTAAACGTATAGATTGGCTAGAAAAACAACTAGGGCTATCCTTATTTATTCGAACAACAAGACAAGTTAATTTAACTGAGGTGGGGGCTGAATTTTTACCCAAAGCACACGCTTTGCTTCGTCAATTCGATAGCATGATTATTGAAACTCAACAAAGTGCTTTGCACCCTTCTGGCCTATTGAAAGTAACCGCCTCACTTGCTATAGGAAGTACCATTTTAATGCCTCATATAGAAGAGTTTTTAAAGTTATACCCTTTAGTTAAAATTCAGCTAACTGTTCTTCCTACAGGCAATCAACCTGACTTAGATAGTGATTTGGTGCTTTGCCGAAAACTGGATGAATTTAACTCTACAGCACACTGCGGTACAAATTTAATTTCATATAAGTTGGGATTATTTGCTTCTCCTGAATACCTAGAAACACATAAAAAAATAACAAAACTTGAAGATCTAAGTGAACATAAAATGGTTTTAAGTAACTATTACCGTAAAGCTGGCCGATTAGAACTAGATAACGGCCAGATGTGTACTTTATCTAATTACAGTTTTGTTTCTGATCACTTTGAAGCGCTAGTGTATGCCGTTGTACGTGGTATGGGAGTTACTTTTGCACCAACGATATATATTCAAAAAGAGTTGGAACAAGGGAAAGTAGTAAGAATACTTCCTGAGTTACAATCAGATGAGATGCAACTATGGGGTTTTTATCCCAATAGTGAATTTATGCCAATTAAAACTAGGTTATTTTTAGATTACTTAAAAGAAAAGTTGTAACAAAGACAGCTAAAAGGATTCTAAAATTTTAAGAGCCTAATATGAATGACGGCTATGAGCTTAAACCAGCCCCACAAGCGAGCATAAAACCTCGGTAAAATATTATAATGGCTCACAATAGTTTGGTGTATCCTTATGCTCAAAATTACCGTTATGCTCGCAAAGGCCAACGTCTGCTTAGTAGAACAAGTTAAAAATAAAGGCAACTAGCTGAATAGCGGTTGATGGCACTGAAGGGACGGATCAGGCCTGGCATCTCGTCGCCAAACACACCCTGTTTTTAGAACGAAATCGAATAAGTAGATAAGCCAGGGATTTAATGTTTCAAATGTCTGCTTAAGGGAAATCGATCTATTTTCTTCCGAAACACCGAGTGGGCATTTGTGCGTTGGTTGAAACCTGATAGCCCAATCCAAACCGTCAGCAAAGTGGCAGAAGCGTTCATGCCTTCCTGGACCTGACCTTTTAATTGTCTATCGTTCTTGACGTTTTTCAGGAAGTTCAAGAGCATCATCAACTTCAATACCCAGATAGCGCACTGTGCTTTCTAGTTTTGTATGACCGAGTAAAATTTGAACAGCCCTATCAGCAAAGAGAAGAACTTGCTTTGTGAACCTAATTTATAGATATTTTTTGCTAACTAGTTTGTGAAGTAGGTTTTTAAAGTTTGGCTAGCATATTTGGTGGTGTTAACGCCGATCTAAAACCGCCACTATTTGCCGAATATTAAATTATTCCCTTCTGGGCCAGTAAAATTTTATATTTTTGAATTATTCAAAATCTTAGCTATATCCTTAAACCACAAATTAATATTTCTTCGCTGTTAGCCGTTAGATAATGTCAGAAGTTAGTACGTTAAAGGTATCAACAAATAAATGGTTAACATTTTTCCAGGTAGAAATACAAACTGATTTTTAGATCAAGGTTTTGGTGGCCGTATGCAAGATAGCTCAAGGCAATATAGCTGCTTATGCTGTCATTCTATCATTATCATTATCATTTGTCGCCGTTGTGATAGAGGAAACAGGTACTGCAAGCACTGTTCACCAATTATGTCGTTAAAGGCTCGCCAAAGAGCTGGAAAACGCTACCAAAGCACCTATCAAGGCCGTATCAATCATGCTGCAAGACAAAAGCGTTACCGAGAGCGATTAAAGCAAAAAGTGACGCATAAGGGTTCCAAGGTAATATCATTATGTGATTTACTCATTGAAAAGCGGAAATCTTTCCCTACCAAAATCAAACTTGAGACTAAAACCAATTCTTACAGCGTTTTTTGTCATTGTTGCGACAAAGTTTGCTCTCCGTACCTTCGCCAAAACTCACTTGGGAACTCAAAATTAGGAAGGAAGCTAAGATTTCCTAACCCAAAGAAACCGACACAATAAAAAGATCATATTAAATTCACCTTTTATAACCATTTCGAATGCAACGGTCATTTTATATACTTTTTTCTAATTATTCTGCGGCAAATAACTGCGGTTTTGCTCCGGCACTAACAGGTGGAGAGCAGGAGGTGTGCGGGATACACACACCAATCTTTATGAGCTAGTCTAGAATTCTCATTAACGTTAGATAATCGGCTTACAATAAGTGTTAGTTTTTTAAAGATAAGGTGAAATATCCAAAATAATCGCTTCCTGCTTCAAGTGTTTATAGGTGCCCAATGGTTCGGAGCTGTGAAACTGTCGAAGATCTTGGATCATGAATTTCGGCTGGAGTTTTTGCTTCTTTTTGTTGCTTGGTCTTCCCAAATCTATAGGCTTATCCTGTAACGATTTGATATGAGCCACTAGGCCAAATAAATCTTCTTTAGGCTTTTCTTCTATGGCTTGGCGCGCTACTAAAGGCGCTAGATCCTTGCCAATCCCTCCCTTAATCAGCATTTCTACAAGAGCACTAAAATTATCGTGGTGGCTTTCCTCTGGAACATCTTCAATTAATTTAATTTGTTCAGAAGCAAGTGCTGGTACGTTTTCTACGGTAATTTGCAGATCACCGAAATTATCGATCTCTGACTTTCTGCCACTTTGAAGCGCTTTAATCATGGGGTGAATAATCGAAAGCTCTTCATTATAAGTATCGGTAACTAAATCCAAATTAAAATATTCATATCCACTGGCAACGGCCCTACATTGGATCAAATAAAATAAGGTAACCGCTATATGGGGAATACCTTGTGTATATTCCCAAAATAACTCTTTATATTGGTTTGTAAGTTCTACCGGTTCGGCAAACCATTGTAATTTCCAGAGTCGTTTAATAAATTTATCCCAATCTTCTTCATCTTCTTGAGATTGCGACTTAGTAAAGCGATCCCATTGGATATACCCTATTTGGGCAGCTCTTCTTGCAGATCTCATCGTTGGTGAAAATAAGCTCAAGGCACTTGGGGTTCCTACAAGCAATACTGGTACTTTAATCACGTTATTCAAGGTGACGAAAAAGTTTAAAAGCTTTTCCACTCCGCCAGACTTTGCTACCTGTAAATGCTGTATTTCATCAATTACTAGTAAACCTATAGAATGTAGTGCGGCAATTCTGGCAATATCTCCTAACATCGATTCTGCGGATGAGCGCGCTTTTACATAAAGCTGTTCATATTCAGTATTAAGAACATTATCCACAGCTCTAAAAAAATGAATACATAAGCTGCGGGCTGAACCATCATGAGGGCAGTCAATTTTTAACCAAACCAATTGTATATGCTGGTATTCCGGATGGAATATGGCTTGATTTTCATAGCTTCTTAAGATAGCTTCTATCGCTGTAGTTTTCCCTGTGCCAGAACAACCTATAACGGAGCTTGAAAAAACAGTATTAGTTTTGTTTCTTGCTATAGCCCTAAAGTCTACCCTAGATATATCATTTAAATTTCGATGAAAGCTTGGTGATGCTATGCTTCGCTTTAAATATCCACGCCTAATCATGCTAGATATCATCTGTTCAAGTTGAAGATGTGCGCTGGTCGGATATAGAAAGCCATCCAATATTCGCATCATGGCGTGTCTTCGCAAGTATCCCGGCAAGGCTTTTTCACTTTCACCGACCTTAGGAAGGAGATTTAAAAACTTAGCGGTATCCTTAGGGCTATTAATAGCGGGCAGCGCATTTATTAGCGGATGATTACTATATTCTTCAATTTCGGGGGCAATATACTTGGCTTCTGGAATGTTATTCATCGTCATCCTCGAAAAACTGCTCTAGTGAAGGGTATTTGATCTTGTCTGGTTTTTTATTTGAATTTAGTTCAACGATATCCGCTGAGTTAGCTTCAGCTTGTTCAGGCTTTAAATTAATGCTTCTTTGATCACGTTCCAGATCTTTTTCTTCACGCCTGTTTTCTGATATTCCTGCAAGTTTTTGTGACTTAGTTAAGTTTGATGATTTTACCTTCTTATTTTGTTCTCGAGATGCAATTTCTTCTATTTTTACCTGCAAATCTGGAGCAACATAGTTTTGTGTTTGTTTAGCCATTGCTTCTGATTCTTTGGCTTCTTTTCTTATTCCAGCGGCATCCACAAAACACAGCCCCGCATATCTTCGGCTTCTATCGGCCAATTCACATATCCAGTAATCCTTATAATCGTTATTTGGACGAAGGTAAATTAAGTTTGTACGCCTTGGGTCAAAACCAACTTCAACCTTTTTAGGCCTTTTTTGTTTGAACCGATCAAACCACCCTCTTTGAAGCGCTTCCGAGCAGGTATAATACATTCCTTTAAATTTTATACCGAGTTCCGAAACAGTGCCTTTTTCATGAGGTAATAAATTAACTTTTACCCAACGTTCCTGACAGGGTCTTAAGCGGCCAGTGCGGTTTTTAATTCCCCAATTCCAAAGTTTAATTGGTACAGCGGGCAACTCCTCTGGCATATCAGAAGAAAAATCATAACCTTTAACTACTTGTGTATTGTTATGATTAATCACCAAATGGATAATTATCTCCGTAAATGAATGAAGTGTCAGCGTTGCATCTAATTCATATCTCTTACCTAAACGCTTTTTACCATTAATAGGTTCGACAACACCTTCGACATAGGGCTTAAATTTTGTCTGAATTGTTTTGAAATACCGCTCAACTCCCCCTTTATCATCACCGCGATATGATCGGCTATTGCTGAGTTGTATATTAAAAGCATTTACTAAAACATCAGCTTGCCTTCTATAGAGTTCACCTTTATCTGCAAGTATCGACGCAGGAAGGCCTATACTTGGCCACTGAGAAGAGTCAATATCTATACCGTACTCTTTGCAAAAGCTTACCTTGTCCAAAAACGCATTAGACATAGCCATCATGGCGGAGATCCATGATGGGTTTTCTAGTCCGACATAAAGGCCAACAACCATGCGACTAAACACATCTTTCACCATGTAAATTACCGGTCTTCCGATAATCTTTTCTCTATCATTTTCAGAAACAAGATATATGTCACCTATGGTTGCATCTATTTCATAGCGAGCCCCCGGGCCAAAATTAAGATAAGTCGAGGTACTAGTTAATGCTCTGATATCTTTATCATAAATTTTTGCGGGAACTCTCTTCTTTACCACCTCATTTTTTCGGTAATTTGTGATATAGAAATATCGAAACTGTCTCAGAGTAGGTATGTTTGTTGCGTCGGCATTTGGATAACGAGACTTGAAAATACTAATGGCTTTTATATGTGCGTCAGTAATTGAAACCTTGTCATTTTTGATAAAAAAACCATCTATAGCTAAACGAAAAATGGCCGCGACATCTTCTGTAACAATAATGCCAATTCCAGCAGATATGGTTCTCTTTCTACCTAGCTTCTTCTCCGTCTTTCTTCTTGCTTTTCCCTTTCCTCCAGACAAATGGTAATCGGGTGCTAAGGCGTTGGGACACATGCCCCTTCGCCAGTAACGATGGAGTTGCCGAATTATATATATACGCTTTTTACCTGAAACTTTTATAGCTTCTAGAATTAGGACATTTCTAGATTTTTTTTCAAATAAGCAATGATAGTTGTGGAGCAGTGGGGCTAAAGATATGAACGCTTCATCTCTTTTAAATTCCTGGTTAGATCCCGGCTCTGGTGTTGTTAATTCAAATGGCTCGTCAACAAGGGTTAATATAGAGTTAGCAATTTGTGTTTCTAACTCCTCAGTTGCGCGGGTTACTGGCCAGGTGCTTTCATCGTTTATACTAATAATCCATACGTAATCTATGTATTCGAAGACAACTCTAAATTGCTTTTCTGAGTGTTGCTCTTTATAGACTTTATTAAGAAACATGCCCAAGTGCTCCTTTATTTTTTTCATGACCAACGAAAATTAAATCTTCGACTTTCCAGTTAATATATTGCTGCCTGAGGTCCGCTTTTATAAAGTTATTAGCAATTGCAAATCTAAATATTTCTATGTGAAATCCAGGTGAAAGATGATATTCATCATCAAGCTCTCCACATCGCTTGGTTATTTTTTTAGTAGATGAATTTGAAAGGCGAGATATCAAAGTTTGAACATCTTCGTCTGAGATTTCATAATCGATCGAGGTATCAGCATCTAAAAATGAGCGTAACCACTGAAGGTTCATTTTTAATTCAGAGGGACGTTCATATTCAGTAAAAATATACCATTTAACACCTTTATTCTCCCAGTAAGCTTTCTCTATTTGCAGTTTTTCCAATACTCGTTTGTCATTTAGTTGTGCTGCGGGCTTAACGGCAATAGCTATGGATGTATTATTTTTACAATCCAATAATAAATCCGTTGATACAATGTAAAGTTCACCTTTAACTTGGGGATGTTTGATACCTAGTTGTTCACAGATTGTTAGGCTGCTACTTAAAGGTAAGGGAAATTGTTCTCGTATATCTGTGATGTTAGATGAACGATCGAAAATAAGAAAAGCAGCAAGCTCGATTCCGGAGTGAAAATGGTGAAGGCGTCCAACTGTTGAACTTTTTACTCTGATGCTTTCACCAGAACCACTGAATTCACCGACCTGAACAAATGGGATGTATGCTTTTCCACTCCCTTGACCTCGTTGATGTTCAAGCCTTTTTTTATCTTGCCTATTTAAGGGCTTATTTGAGTCAGACATAAAAACCTCCTGTTAGGCGTAGTTTAACAGGAAGATAAAAATGATCAATCTTTATTGTAAAAGGTCAATCTTTATTGTAAATGATCAGACTTTATTGTCTGCCGACAAAAGAGGTTAAATCGACTTAGCTGCTACTCAACCGTAACCGATTTTGCCAAGTTACGTGGTTGGTCAACGTCAGTACCTTTGATAATTGCCACATAATAAGACAATAATTGTAATGGTAAGGTATAGACGATTGGAGCGATGGCTTCATCACAATGTGGCACGTTAATCACCTTCATCGTGTCGTCACTGGCAAATTTGGCATCAATATCGGCAAACACATACATTAATCCGCCACGGGCACGAACTTCTTCGACGTTGGATTTTAATTTTTCAATTAAATCGTTTTGTGGCGCTACTACTATCACTGGCATGTCGGCATCGATCAGCGCTAACGGGCCATGTTTTAACTCACCTGCAGCGTAGGCTTCGGCATGAATGTAAGAAATTTCCTTCAGCTTCAGCGCGCCTTCCATTGCAATTGGGTATTGATCGCCACGGCCTAAGAACAAGGAATGCTGTTTGTCGGCAAAATCTTCGGCCAGGCCTTCGATTTCACTGGCAAGAGAGAGTACTTCTTCCAGTTTGTTCGGCAGAGACATTAATGAAGACACTAACTGTTTCTGTGTAGCTTCATCCATGGCTTTGTGTTGGCCGATGGCAATCGTCATCATCATTAAGCCGACTAACTGGGTGGTAAATGCCTTGGTCGAAGCAACCCCTATTTCAGCACCGGCTTTAGTCATAAAGGCTAAGTCGGACTCACGAACCAGTGAAGACCCAGGTACGTTGCAAATACTAAGACTGGCGCGATAGCCTAAATCTTTGGCTAACCGTAAGGCGGCTAAGGTATCTGCCGTTTCACCCGATTGAGAAATGGTGACAATTAGCGCATTTTTCGGCACGAACGATTTGCGGTAACGAAATTCACTGGCGATTTCAATATTACAGCTTACGCCGGCGTATTGCTCTAACCAATAACGGGCGACCATGCCTGAATGGTAGCTGGTACCACAGGCAATAATTTGCACGTGTTCGATGTCTTTAAATATTTCATCAGCGTTAACGCCTTGATCACTGGCGCCAAAGGCATTGCTGTTAATTTTACCGTCGCTAAAACGACCTTCCAGAGTATTACGAATCGCGGTAGGTTGCTCGTAAGTTTCTTTGAGCATGTAATGGCGATATTCGCCTTTATCGCCGGCATCGTGGCTAACGCTGGCTTCACTGATTTCGCGTTCGACGCTGTTACCGTCTTTATCGAAGATGTTTACTTCAAAACGAGTGATTTCAGCGACATCGCCTTCTTCCAGAAAAGAAAATCTACGGGTGACGGGTAATAACGCCATCATGTCGGAGGCGAGGAAGTTTTCCCCTAAGCCATAACCTATGACTAATGGGCTACCGGAACGTGCAACCACAACACGATCTTTATCATTGGTGTCCATGATCACTGTGCCGTACGCGCCTTCAAATTGCTTGCTGGCCTTTTGTGCCGCTTGCAATAAATTGTCGCTGGTTTTTAATTCATGATGGACTAAATGAGCAATTACTTCGGTATCGGTTTCTGAGACAAACACATAACCAAGCGCGCTTAACTGCTGCTTTAATGCCTGATGGTTTTCAATGATACCATTATGTACCACGGCAATATTGTCGCTCGACACATGCGGATGGGCATTGGCTTCACTGGGCACCCCATGCGTTGCCCAACGAGTATGGGCGATACCGGTACCGCCACTGGTTGGTGTTTCGGTGAGCGCATTGGCAAGTTCTTGCACTTTGCCTAAGCGGCGCACCCGTTGTAAGTTATTATCATTACCAATAACGGCAACACCGGCCGAATCGTAACCACGATATTCTAAACGGCGTAAGCCCTCTACTAAAATGTCTGCGACATCACGTTGTGCTACAGCACCTACTATTCCACACATAGTAACCCTTAATCTATTCGTTTATTTTTCTTTATTTAATCTGTGCACAGATGAGGTTGATCCCCTGCGCGCTAATTTCGTATTGCATCTGTTTTGATAAACCGTCGTCGGTGATCAAGGTGTCGATGCTCTGCCATGGCAATTCCAGGTTGGGAATTTTGCGGCCAATTTTTTCAGACTCAACCATGACGATTACTTCCCTGGCGACTTCACTCATCACTTGTGACAAACCGATCAGCTCATTAAACGTGGTGGTACCGCGCTCAATATCGATGCCATCGGCACCAATAAACAATTGGTCAAAGTCATATGATTTTAGTACTAATTCGGCAACTTTTCCTTGAAATGCTTCAGAGCTGCTATCCCAGGTACCACCAGTCATCAATAATGTTGGCTCATTCTCCAGAGCGTTCAGTGCATCGGCAATCGATAATGAATTAGTCATTACCACCAGGCCTTTTTTATGCACAAGTTCTGGAATGATTGCCGCGGTTGTGCGGCCGCTATCGACGATAATACGGTTATGATCACGGACATGTTTTGCCGCTTCGATGGCGATGGCTAATTTTTGTGTTGAAACTTTATCAGTATGATCTGGCGAGGTGATTTCTTTCGGTAGCGGTATTGCACCACCATATTTACGCAACAACAAACCACTCTTTTCTAACGCCGATAAATCTTTACGGATAGTCACTTCGGATGTTTCAAATTCAACGGCCAACGCGTCAACACTAACTTCACCCTGGTGAGTGACCTGGTTAAGAATATTGTGACGGCGTTGTTGAGTATTTCTTTTCGACATAGTTTTTATTGTATCGTTAATGAAAAAATCAATGTTTAGCACATGTTTCGTTTGAAATTTACTGCTAAAGCACAAGTTTCGTTTCGAAAGTTAGCGCATTAAAACAAAACTTAGCAGAAATAGCAAATTTAATCGCCGAACCAGTAAAGTTATAAAAATCTCGGCAGCTGAGAATTTACTTTGCCAGCGCTTGGTGAAAATGATAAATTGGCACTAATATTTAATTGTATATACAACTTTCTGGGCTGAGACTAGTTAGGTTGATATACTGTACTTAACCTGAATTTGGGTTATTGAGCACAGTAAACGTTGAGAGAGTCATGAGCAATTCATCTTATACCTTAGTGAAAGGTCGTATCCCGTTATTAATCAGTATGCCGCACAACGGCACAGACATCCCTGATGACATTAAAGCCAAAATGACCGACGTTGGTCTGTCGGTACAAGATACCGACTGGTACATGGATAGATTGTACGATTTTGCGGTTGAATTGGGCGCGTATATTTTAATGCCTCGTTATAATCGTTATGTGATTGATTTGAATCGTGATCCAACCGGCATTAATTTATATCCGGGCAGTGATACTACTGAGTTATGTCCAACCACAAGTTTTGACTCTGCAAGCTTATATCAAGAGGGCTGTTTACCTGATGAACCTGAAAATCAACGTCGGGTGGCATTGTACTGGCAACCCTACCATCAGGCGTTAAAATCGACTTTGGCAGCCTTGCAAAACGAATTTGGCAAGGCGGTGTTATTAGAGGCGCATTCAATTGCCTCAGTAGTGCCACGTTTTTTTGATGGTCAATTGCCAGATTTTAATTTTGGCACCAATAATGGCACTAGTTGCGCAGCTGAGTTAATCGATGCGGTCAATGACATTGATTTTGGTCCTTATTCCACCATCACCAATGGTCGATTCAAAGGCGGTTATATCACCAGAGAGTATGCCGATTTAGCAAAAAACATTCATACTTTGCAGCTGGAATTATCGCAACGCACTTATTTGAACGAGCCGACAAACGAGTATAACCAAGAGTTAGCCGGGCAAGTAAAGCTAAAACTACAAGCCTTGGTTGAAACCATGATTGCCTTCGCCAGATAAAATTAATATACACGCACTGATACCGCAGCCCAAACAACACCAGGACGATTTACACCGATGAGAAAATTATTTGCCGCAAATATTCTATTAGCCGACGGCTGGCAACAAGACAAAACCTTGCATATTGATAACGGTGTGCTCGTCAACATTACCGATGGTAAATACGATGACGCAGAGATTGCCGAGGGTGCGGTCTTACCCGGTATGGTGAATTGCCACTCGCATGCATTTCAGCGTGGTTTTGCCGGTTTTTCTGAACAAGGCAGTGAGTCTGGTGACAGTTTTTGGACCTGGCGCAAAATTATGTATCAGTTTCTCGATAATATCTCGACCGAACAAGCCGAAATTATTGCCAAACAGCTTTATATCGAAATGCTAAAAGCCGGATATACCCGCGTAGCCGAGTTCCATTATTTGCATCATCAAAAATCGGGCGATGTTCATAATCAGTTGGCGGCAATGGCGAAAGCGGTATTTAATGCGGCAAAAGTGAGTGGCATTGGCATTACTATGCTGCCGGTAATGTATCGTTTTAGCGGTTTTGGACCGCTTGCGCCTAATGCTGGTCAAAAGCGTTTTATCAATTCTATTGAACAATTCAATCAACTGGTTAGCGACTGTTTTGAACTGGCCGCACTACAAGGTAATGCCAATGTTGGCATTGCGCCGCATTCATTACGCGCGGTAGATAAAGCATCGTTAATGGCCGCAGTCAGCCATGTGCGCAGTTTGGATGATAAAGCGCCGGTGCATATTCATATTGCTGAGCAGCAAAAAGAAGTTCAGGATTGTGTTGCGCATTATGGCAAGCGCCCGGTGCAATGGTTACTCGATAATGTCGAGCTCGACCAACACTGGTGTTTAATCCATGCCACCCATATTGATGACAGCGAAATTGCCGGCATGATTGCCAGTAAAGCGATAGCTGGAATTTGCCCAACGACGGAAGCGAACCTGGGGGATGGTATTTTCCCCACTACGCAATTTATGGCCGATGGCGGGCAAGTGGCTATTGGTTCCGACAGTCATATCAGTGTTAGTGCCATTGAAGAGTTACGGTTATTGGAATACTCACAACGCTTGCTCAGGCAGCAGCGGGCCATTTTAGCGACTAGTGATACAAAATCGGTAGGGCAAAACTTATGGCAACATACGGCTCGTGCGGGGGCATTGAGTACCAATAGCAATACCGGTGAACTGGCACTCGGCAAGCAAGCAGATTTATTGGTGTTGGATAATCAGCAAAGCAAACTGTTTGCCAATCAAAATCAATTTATTATCGACAGCATGATTTTTGCCAGTCAGCAAAACCCGATTAAAGATGTTATGGTCAATGGGCAGTGGGTGATTGTTGATGGTCAGCATGAGCAGCAGCAGCAAAGCGCTGCTAATTTTGCCGAAACCTTACAGTCTTTGGGCAACAACCGTTAATATTCAATCGCTATAAACTAACAAAATTTGATGACCGTAAATTGTCAGGAACGCATTAACATGACGGAGTTTAATCAACAGGCAAAACAACACGTTGCCGATATTATTGAGCAAAAGCGACAACTCCCCGGTGCCTTGTTGCCAGTATTGCACGATATTCAAAATACGCTGGGCTTTATTCCGCCACAGGCAATCGCACTAATTGCTAGCGCATTAAACCAGACGGAAGCCGAAATTCATGGGGTGATCAGCTTCTATCATCATTTTAAAACCAGGCCCGTTGGCGCGCATGTGATTGAAGTTTGTCGCGCCGAAGCCTGTCAGGCCATGGGCAGTCGAGAGCTTGAACAACACGTTAAGAACACGCTAAACCTTGATTACCACCAAAACACAAAAGATCAACAGTTTAGCCTGGAGCCAGTGTATTGCCTGGGCAATTGTGCCTGTGCCCCGTCGATACGCGTTGCCGATAAAGTCTATGGTCGAATGAACGCGGAAAAGTTTGCGCAACTGTTAGATAAACTGACAACGTATGTGGTGGAGTTAAACTAATGGCAGCGATTAAACTCTATATTCCCGACGATACCACCGCCGTTGCCATGGGCGCCGATGATGTGTGTCAGGCCATTAGCAATGTTGCCAAGCAAAAAGATATTGAAATCGAAGTCGTACGTAACGGCTCTCGTGGCCTATTTTATTTGGAGCCATTGGTGGAAGTTGCAACGTCACAAGGGCGTGTTGCGTATGGTCCGGTAACCGTTGATGATATTGAATCATTGTTTGCAGCCGATTTCATTCATGCTGGTAAGCATCCGTTAGCGCATGGTCTTACTGAAGAAATTCCATTTTTAAAAAATCAACAACGCTTAACCTTTGCCCGGGTTGGCATAACCGAACCGTTATCATTAAGCGATTACCAACAACATGATGGTTTTAAAGGCTTGCAAAAAGCATTAACACATTGCTCGCAAGAGTTGGTCGATATTGTCAAAGAATCTGGTTTACGTGGCCGTGGTGGCGCAGCATTCCCGGCGGGCATTAAATGGCAAACCGTACTCGATGCCAGGGGCAGCGAAAAGTACATAGTGTGTAATGCCGATGAAGGCGATTCCGGCACGTTTTCCGATCGAATGATCATGGAAGCCGACCCTTATGTATTAATTGAAGGCATGGTGATCGCAGGCCTGGCGGTAGGGGCTGAACAAGGCTATATCTACCTGCGCAGTGAATATCCAAAAGCGGCGGAAAAATTAACCGCGGCAATCACTCTTGCGGAGCAAGCCGGCTTTTTAGGCAACAACATAGGTGGCAGTAACAACAGCTTTACTTTAGAACTTCGTATTGGCGCTGGTGCCTACATTTGTGGTGAAGAAACCGCCTTGCTTGAAAGCCTGGAAGGCAAGCGTGGTATGGTGCGAGCGAAACCGCCATTGCCGGCCATTGAAGGTTTATTTGGCCAGCCCACCATCGTCAATAATGTTATTACCTTGGCTACCATCCCGATAATTTTGGCCAAAGGTGGCCAGTATTATCAAGATTTTGGTATGGGCCGATCGCGCGGTACGCTGCCAATGCAACTGGCAGGCAATATCAAACAAGGCGGCTTAGTTGAACTGGCGTTTGGCTGCACCTTAGAGCAATTAGTGTTTGAATTTGGTCAGGGCACTTATTCGGCTAAACCGGCAAAAGCAATACAGGTTGGTGGCCCATTGGGTGCCTATTTACCGAAACAGCAATGGCAAACGCCATTGGATTATGAATCCTTCACCGCAATAAGTGCCGTGCTTGGCCATGGCGGCGTTGTGGTTTTTGATGAAACAGCCGATATGGCGGCACAAGCACGATTTGCCATGGAGTTTTGTAAAGTCGAATCTTGTGGCAAATGTACGCCGTGCCGTATTGGCTCTACTCGCGGTATCGAAGTCATCGATAAGATCACTAACGGCCAGGATAGTGATGCTAACTTGCAGTTACTTGCCGATCTTTGCGACACTATGGTGGTTGGCTCATTATGCGCTATGGGCGGTATGACGCCATTTCCGGTGCAGAGTATTATGCAATATTTTGGCGAAGAGCTATTGCCAAAAGATTCACTAGCGAAAGAGGTGCTTTAGTTATGAAAGTTTCTAGCATGGTTGAATATTTTGACCCTGCAACCGCGGGTTTTGGTAAAGCCGATTTTTCAAAGGTCGATTTTTCAAAGGATTATGGCACCCCAGAAGTTATTAGTGATAAGCAAGTAACGCTAGAGATTGATGGCATGAGTATCAGCGTTACTGCCGGCACTTCGGTGTTTCGTGCCGCCGCACTTGCCGACATTAATATCCCGAAATTATGTGCCAGCGATAACTTGCAAGCATTCGGTTCTTGCCGAATGTGTGTGGTAGAAATTGCCGGCCGTCGTGGCATGCCCGCATCTTGCACTACGCCGGTGGAGGAAGGTATGCAGGTTACCACGCAAAACGGAAAAATTGCCAAATTGCGGCGCAACATCATGGAATTGTACATCTCGGATCACCCGCTTGATTGTTTAACCTGCCCAAGCAATGGCGATTGTGAATTACAAGATGTGGCTGGTGCTGTGGGCTTGCGTGAAGTCCGTTATGGTTTCAGTGGTGAAAATCACCTGACGGCAGAACAAGATAGCTCCAACCCGTATTTTAGTTTCGATCCGAGTAAATGTATTGTGTGTTCGCGCTGTGTTCGTGCTTGTGAAGAAGTGCAAGGTACGTTTGCCTTAACCATTGATGGCCGCGGCTTTGACTCAAAAGTGTCTACCGGTATCGACAGTGCCGGCAATGATAACGATTTTTTAAGTTCGGATTGCGTTTCTTGTGGCGCTTGCGTGCAAGCGTGTCCAACCTCCACGTTAATGGAAAAAAGCGTTATTGAGCAAGGTCAACCTGAGCATAGTATTATCACCACGTGCGCCTATTGTGGTGTCGGCTGTACTTTTGAAGCACAAATGCGTGGCAATGAAGTGATCCGTATGGTGCCATCCAAGGGCGGAGAGGCGAATCAGGGCCACTCCTGTGTAAAAGGTCGGTTTGCTTTTGGTTATGCCACTCACGAAGACCGTATTACTACGCCGATGATCCGTCACTCTATTGACCAACCATGGCAGCAAGTGAGCTGGCAACAAGCAATAGATTTTGCCGCGACACGTTTTAAAGATATTCAAAGTGAACATGGTAAAGACTCGATTGGTGGCATTACTTCCTCACGCTGTACCAATGAAGAAACCTATTTAGTACAAAAATTGATTCGAGCCGCGTTTGGTAACAATAATACTGACACTTGTGCTCGGGTATGTCATTCGCCCACCGGTTATGGCTTAAAAGCCACATTGGGCGAATCTGCGGGTACACAAACGTTTGAATCGGTACTGCAAAGTGATGTGATCATGGTGATTGGGGCCAACCCAACGGATGCCCATCCGGTATTTGGTTCGTTGATGAAAAAGCGCCTGCGTCAGGGGGCAAAACTTATTGTCGTTGACCCGCGCCAAATCGATTTGGTGAAAAGCGCCCATATTCAGGCCGATCACCATTTAAAAATTCGCCCTGGCACCAATGTCGCATTTGTCAATGCGATGGCGCATGTGATTGCCACTGAAGGATTGCTCGATCAAGACTTTATCGAGCAGCGTTGTCAGCAACAAGCATTTAATACCTGGCTTGAATTTATTAAAAATGAGCGTCACTCACCGGAAACTACTAGCGATATAACCGGTATTGATGCCATTGAATTGCGTAATGCTGCCCGCTTGTATGCTGGCGTGAAAAATGGCGCAATTTTTTATGGCCTTGGGGTAACCGAACATAGCCAGGGCTCGAGCATGGTTATGGGTATCGCTAATCTGGCACTTGCTACCGGCAATATCGGTCGGGAAGGGGTCGGGGTGAACCCCTTGCGTGGTCAAAATAATGTGCAAGGTTCCTGTGATATGGGCTCATTTCCCCATGAGTTACCGGGTTATCAGCACGTATCGGTAAAAGCTAACCGCGAGCGATTCGAGCAAGTGTGGCAAGTGAAAATTGATGCAGAACCGGGTTTGCGCATACCCAATATGTTTGACGCCGCCATCGATGGTAGCTTCAAAGGCTTATATTGTCAGGGCGAAGATATTGCTCAGTCTGATCCGAATACCCAACATGTACAAGCGGCATTGAAAGCGATGGACTGTATTGTGGTACAAGATATTTTCTTAAATGAAACGGCGAAATATGCCCATGTATTTTTACCTGGCGCTTCCTTTTTAGAAAAAGACGGCACCTTTACCAATGCAGAACGTCGCATCAACCGGGTACGACAAGTTATGCCGCCATTGGCGGGGATGGCTGACTGGCAAGCAACCATGGCATTATCGAACGCGCTTGGTTATGAAATGAATTACCAGCATCCAAGCGAGATCATGGCGGAAATTGCCGAATTAACGCCAAGTTTTGCCGGGGTGAGTTATGAAAAGCTCGAGCAACTTGGCTCCATTCAATGGCCATGTAATGAGCATATGCCAAATGGTACGCCAACCATGCATTTGCACGACTTCCCCATTGGCCTGGGCAAATTTGCCGTTACCGAATTTGTTGCCACAACCGAGCGTGCCAGTCGTAAATACCCATTGTTGTTAACTACGGGTCGTATTTTGAGTCAGTACAACGTTGGTGCACAAACCAGACGCACCGATAACCAACACTGGCATGACGAAGACCGATTAGATATTCATCCGAATGACGCCGAGCAACGCGGCATTAATGAAAGTGACTGGGTTGGTATTGCCAGCCGCGCAGGAGAAACGGTGTTGCGCGCGCATATTACCGAGAAAATGCAGCCAGGGGTGGTTTATACCACCTTTCATCACCCGGAAAGTGGCGCAAACGTGGTAACTACAGACAATTCAGACTGGGCGACTAACTGTCCGGAATATAAGGTGACCGCGGTAGAAGCAATTAAGGTAAAAACACCCTCTAATTGGCAGCAACGCTATCAAGAGTTTTCGCAAAAACAGGGTGAGTATTTACAAAAAGCGAAGCGCTAGTCACAAAATTAATAAGGTTGCGCTGGCCAGTTCTATATAGGCCGGCTTTGGCCGCACCAATAGGCTTAAAGGAAAAACTATGTTGTCGCTAAAACTGCAAAATTTAATCAAAATGCTCAATCAAATTGCAGCAAACATTTGTTTGGCTGGAGATGAACAGCAGGCGGCAGTTGAAGTTGCCCACCATATCGTGGCATTTTGGGCGAAGTCGATGAAAGTAGATGTCATTGAATATTATCAAAGTGATGGTGAACAATTATTGCCAGTGTCGAAGCAAGCGCTGGACATTCTTATCGCCAACACCTAGTCGTTAATTATGAATGCGATATTGTTCTATGGTACTGCACACCTTCTTCAGATGTTCGTGGCGTAATCTGGAATTTCCGTTGTTTTTATCGCAATATTCTTGATGAAAGGCGCGCACAGAGCTTCTCGATGAAGCAATTTTTTCGAGATATGCGATTTCACCTTTTGTGTACTTGTCAAAATCTCTTTTTAATTCGTTGAGCAGCTTACTGGGTGCAACTTTGACTTTGGTCTCGGCTACTTCCGAAAAACTCTGTTTGGCCTGGCCAATATAAGTATCGTACCACTCATTGACTTGCTCATTCGGGTAAAAGTGCAGATATACTGCAATGGCGACAATGATTATTAATATGTTTTTCATAGTCCTGATCCCTGCTGGTTGCGCAAATTAACTTGTATATAATTTAGATAATACCGTATTTTTGTATAAATGCTAAAAAAACTGAAAAAGTTAATCTAAATCACACAATAATATGCCTTTATTGTTATAATTAGCCCATAAAAAGACTAAGCGCATTCGGGAAAGGTTATGGTTGACCAGCAAAGGCCTAAATCAGCAGAACAGACAACTCAAACGAAAACTCATTCTAAAGCAATACCTGTTAAAACCATTCCAGTAAAAAATATTAGGATTGAAAAACCGAAAGATTCCGGCGTTGAACAATACAAACCTCGCGATCAAATCTATGTTCGAAAAGTAACAGGGGTTTTTCAAGCAATTCGCCGCAAGATGAATTTCTTCTTTTTGGCACTGTTTGCCGTTCTGCCCTGGCTGCAGTATAACGGTCAGCAAGCCATATTATTTGATATCGGCGAACAACGCTTTAATCTGTGGGGGCTTACCTTATGGCCACAAGATTTAACCTTATTGGCCTGGCTCTTTATCATTAGTGCGTTTTTATTATTTTTTGTCACCACGTTCCTTGGTCGGGTGTGGTGTGGTTACTTGTGCCCGCAAACCGTTTGGACCTTCATTTTTATTTGGTTTGAAGAGAAATTTGAAGGAGCGGCGAATAAGCGCAAACGCTTAGATCAACAAGCGATGAATTTTGATAAATTGTGGCGGAAATCGGCAAAACATGGTTGTTGGTTAATCTTCTCCACCCTAACGGCGTTAACATTTGCCGGCTATTTCACCCCGATGCAACAACTCACCATAGACTTTTTCACCTTTAGCGCCTCCATTACGGTGGTGAGTGTGATCACCTTCTTTGCTTTTTGTACTTATGGTAATGCCGGTTGGATGCGAGAGGTGATGTGTTTGCATATGTGCCCCTATTCTCGTTTTCAATCGGCGATGTTTGACCAAAATACACTAACAGTCTCTTATGATGCCAATCGTGGTGAAAGCAGAGGTCCACGCGGACGAAAAGCTGACCCTAAAGAATTAGGGTTAGGCGATTGCATCGATTGCAGTTTGTGTGTGGAAGTGTGCCCTACCGGTATCGATATTCGTAACGGTTTGCAATACGAATGCATTAACTGTGGTGCCTGTGCCGATGCCTGTGACGGCGTTATGGAAAAGATGAAGTACAACAAAGGCTTAATCCGTTACACCACAGAAACCGCGTTACAAGGAAAGCACGTACATATCCTTCGGCCGAAATTATTTGTCTATGCTACGGTATTATTATTGATGTGTGGGTTTTTTATCGCCGATTTGGCAACCCGGGTGCCGCTGCAATTGGATATTATTCGTGACCGAAATACCCTCGCTCGTGAAAATATCGACGGCTTTGTGGAAAACGTTTACACCTTGAAGATATTGAATAAATCGCAAGTTGAAAGCACTTACCAAATTAGTGTTGAAGGTTTCGCAAATTATCAATGGCAAGGGGACAAAAAAGTCACGATTAAGGCTGCGGATATCCATACCATTACCATCAGCATTGCCATTGATCCTGTTGAGATTAAGCAATATATGACAGATATATCCTTTGTCATTCAAAAAATAGAGCCAACGGATAATGATGTGATCATTAAACAAGGCAGCAAATTTTTCAATAAACGATAATGGCGGCTCCCTTGGCAGATTTTAGTTTTAGCACACTTAATCCCGACACCATTATTGATGGTTTGGAAGCGGCGGGATTTAGTGTAGCCAGCGGATTGCTGGCATTAAATAGTTATGAAAACCGGGTATACCAGTTTCATGACGATGACAACATTAAATATGTTACCAAGTTTTATCGTCCGAACCGTTGGTCGTTAGCCGCCATTGTGGAAGAGCATGATTTTGCCCTTGAACTGGCCGCAGAAGAATTACCGATAGTGGCACCACTAGTTCGTGACGGGATAAGTGTATTTAGCCATAAAGGCTTTTATTTTGCGGTATTCCCTTGCCGTGGCGGTCGTATTTTTGAAGTGGATAATTTAGACCAACTTGAATGGATGGGGCGCTTTGTCGGGCGCATTCATGCCGTTGCCAGCCAGCAAGCGTTTGTGCACCGGCCAATGATAAGTACGGAAGAAAGTTTAGTGCAAGCTCGCACGATAATTCGTGCTGGCGATATGGTGAGTCCGGGTTTGCAGACACCATTTTTTACCATTTTGGATCAGGTGATCGAGTTAGCTGCAGGACAATACAAACCACAAACCCAGATCCGTTTACATGGCGATTGCCATGCCGGCAATATCCTCTGGACCGATGCCGGACCACACTTTGTCGACCTTGATGATTGCCGTACTGGCCCTGCGATTCAGGACTTGTGGATGATGCTTTCCGGAGACCGACAAAACAAGCTGTTACAATTGGATACACTGCTTTTGGGTTATGAGGAGTTTTTTTCATTTGAACATAGCCAGCTATCACTGATAGAATCATTGCGAACAATGAGATTAATTAACTATATGGCATGGTTAACTAAGCGCTGGCAAGATCCGGCATTTCCCCGTAACTTTCCCTGGTTTAATACCGAGAAGTATTGGGAACAGCAGATTTTAATGTTAAAAGAGCAATATGCAGTTTTACAAGAGCCAAGTTTAAGCTTGAACCAGCATTTTTAAATCAAGGTTAACGATTACCGATGCCAAATAGACAGATAAAAATATGCAAGGATTTTAGAAAATATGAAAAAATTTATCAGTATGATATTTGTGGCCTTACTCGTGCCATTCGCTTCACAAGCTGCCGATTATAAAGAAGGTACGCATTACTCCGTCGTTAACGAAAAAGTGAGTGCTAAACCAGAAGTGCGCGAGTATTTTTCGTTCTACTGTCCTCACTGTTTACGCTTTGAGCCATTAATGAAAGACATTGCCAAGTCATTACCTGCAGGCTCTAGCTTTGAAAAAAACCACGTAGATTTTTTACGAGCGGCCAGTCCGGAAGTGCAATTTAATATCACTAAGGCTTTGGTTGTTGCAATGCAAATGCCGCAAAAAGAAACCTTAGTTGCGGCAATGTTTGATGCCATTCAAGTACAACGTAAACCTCTTGCTTCGACTGCAGAGTTACGCAAGTTATTTGAAAGTGTTGGCGCTGATGGCGAAAAATTTGAGAAGTTGATGAGCAGCTTCGGGGTTAATTCAAAAGCCAAGCAAATGAAAAAATTCCAGGACGAGATGACACGTAAAGGCGCTATTACTGGCGTACCAACGATTATTGTCAATGGAAAATACAAAGTTGAAGCTGGCGGCTTAGATAAAAAGGATTTCTTAAATGACTATAAAAATCTTGTTTTGCATTTATTAACGCTGAAATAATATTCAACAACTTGATACTATTTTACTAAGGCCCTACGGGGCCTTTTTTTGTTTGCCCTTTCTGCATATTGGTATTTTTGATGATGGCATGGAATTTGACTACTTAGGGGGTCGTGTTTCTAGTTATGTTAGAGCTAACTATAATCAAACCTTAGTAGGTGTCGGTAGTTACAGTGCTGAAACGGCAAGTACAGCAATAGAGAGAGACCAGTTTGATCTTATCGCAATTGGTCGGCCGTTTATCGCTAACCCCGATTATGTCGCTAAAATTCGAAACAACCAGCCCTTGGTCAGTTATGCTGAAGAAATGTTAACCTCCTTAGTTTAACCTTTATCTGAAAAGCAAGAGGCAGCCAAACTAGCTACCTCTTGTTTACTTTCCATCTAGTTATTAATTTGTAGATCTGATTCATATCTGCGATACAATCGATAGCTCAACAAAATAGCAATAACACTTAACAGAGCACTGGCGCCAATCTGCCAATATGACATTAATTGTACGCCACTGCCCGCCAAAGCAAAGATCGCCATTTGTGGAAAATAGCCTATGTACGAGCCGCTAATAAATCGAAAGGCGTTAATGTTAGCAACACCTGCCGCCAGGTTTAACAAGAAATTATTGCCAGCAGGTATTAAGCGGATGATAAACGTTTTTTGAAAGGTATCGTGCTGTAAAAAGCGGTTAAAAATTTCGACTTTGTCATTTAGATGCTTGAGTACCATTGGTCTGGCAATAAAGCGGGCAAAACTAAAGCTAAGGCCGCAACCTAACGCTGCGGCAAATGTAGCAACCACTGTACCTTGCCAAATACCGAAGGCATAGCCTGCAGCAAAGGCGGCTACTTGTCTTGGCAGGCCGACACTCGTTGCCAAAGCAATTACGGCAATAAAATACAAGAGCCCTGACTGCCCTTTGTCATGGATATTTTGCTCTATCCAGCGTTGATCGAATTGATCTATGAACCCGGAAAACTGAAAAATTAGGGCAATAGCAGCACTTATTAGTAAAAAGATACCAATAAATTTAATTTCATTTATGTATTTCATCAGACGGTTTACTTGATGTTAAATTTTTTATATGGCGTGTTAACAGAACAATAACATGCCTATTTCGTTGGGCAGATTATAACCCGTTTGGCATCAATAAACTGTTGCTGTTTGTTATTACTAACATAGCTTACGCTACCTGTAATTAATAACTGTTCATTATCCTTAACTTTACCGGCAAAGTACTCTGCAGTTTTCCCCCAAAGGTGAACCAAGCGTTGAATTTTTTGACCGTTAAAATGATGATCTGATTCGACAAAGCCTGGCTCATTTATGCTGACGGTAAATTCGGCAAGGCTAACGTTATTTTCGGTTTTCACTAATTTCACTTCTGAGCTAAGCGTGGCATTGCAAATGATCTGATTAATGCCACTGTGTATGCCTTTGCCTAATAATGACAGCGATTCCACCTGGATGAAATCTTTTGATGTTTTATCTGAGGTTGCTAAAGCGCCATGGATGAGTAATAACTGACCTTTGTCAGCATGCAAAAAATGCTTTTCTACATG
This sequence comes from Thalassotalea sp. ND16A, assembly GCF_000764205.1. Classification (GTDB taxonomy): domain Bacteria; phylum Pseudomonadota; class Gammaproteobacteria; order Enterobacterales; family Alteromonadaceae; genus Thalassotalea_A. Next base: position 50,635 of record NZ_JQDZ01000067.1, on the reverse strand, counting down.
CTGTCCTTCAAAGTGACAGGCATGATAACTGGTCCAGTCTTTATAGGAATTTGATTTCTTATCAAACCAGGAATGGTTGGTGGCAATAACAAATTCCGCTATAGGTACAACCGGGTTAGCGCGATAGCGAATTTCCGGCTTGGCGACCAAATTACCTGCCAGAATCGCGTGGCATTGTTGCTTTTTTTCTATTTGCTGAGCAATGGCTCGAGGTTTATCGTTCATCATAATGCATTAAAATTTGTCTGATAAACAACATAATAGGGAAATAAGGCAGCGAAGAAAACCATAAAACAAAAAATAATAGCATTCATTGATAACTACTTTAAAGCGTCACAGGCACTATCCCAGGTAAGAGCATAGGCATTTTCCAAAATTTTACATTCTGAATATTTTCTGGTCGGAAACTTTTCCATCGCGGAAACTAATTCCTTTATTTCATTGGGATGATATAAGATACCACAATCATCAGTGATGATATCCGTAAGATAACCCAGTTTGGGGGCAATTACCGGCCGTCCAAACCCTAAGGCAAGAACCGCGGCACCGGAGGTTAGGGATTCTTCGTAAGGCAAGACCACAACATCACAAGCCAATAAGTAATTTTGCAACTTCTCATCTGGAATGAATGTTGCCTCGATGTGGAATTTCTTCTCAGTTATCTTGCCCAGTGAAGCAATGACTTTTTTATAATAGTCCTGATCCTGAAATTTGCCGGCAATCAGCAGCATGGAATTGTTGGGCAGATATTCGAAAGCTTCTGTTAGCAGATGCACATTTTTATATTTCGAGCATAAGCCAATGAATAAATATACGGTCTGATCTTCTGCAATATTAAAATAAGATCGTGCTTTTACACGGGTGATCGTTTTGGGATAGTAGTCGACCCAACTGCCGTGTTCAATTATTTTCAATTTCGATTTTACCAGTGGAAACTCATTAATCAGAGTTTTAGCTGCGGTCTCTCGGTGAACAAATACCTTTGAGCATAATAAAATTACCAGCCACCGGGCTATTTTATCAATAAATGGTGTTGAACTGGGGTTATGTGGATAAAGGTTATGTGCCGTCCAATATAATGAACTGCATTTAATTTTAATGTAGAGCAGAAACAAACAGAATTTTATAAAAGCTATAACCTCTGACAGCATGCCTTTTTTTGTCGCATAGAAAAAAGACGGCCAATGCAGATGAACACTATCAAATTTCTTTAAATTTTTTAACAGCCAGCGACCGGCAAACACCCCTTCCGTAACCTTGACTCCCTGGCTCTCTAAGGCCTGATAAAGCGCTTCATTATAGGCTATGCCACTTTTGGGAAAGGCGACTATCGACACTTCCTTGCTATCATTGTTGCTCATCTCATTTTCTCCTTTACCCAATTATTAAAGGAATATTTTTTGATATGCGCAATAATCCCTTTTTCTGCGGCATCTGGTTTTCCCGCTAACCCCCATAATATGAGAGTAAATAAAATATATAAAATTGCACCCAGGAATATCTTGAACAATAAAACCAGCACGTTATCAAGGATGCCAATTTGGGAGATATTGATGAGAATGGTAAACATTAGCACCCCCGCAGTCACCGGTCGCCAAACAACATTGATGATCTGCTTAAAGCTCACCTTGCATCTGTTCACCACCAGGGCACTGACCACAAGAAACATCACTATACCAATCAGCGCCCTTGAATAAGCGATTCCTTGAATGCCGGCGAAATAAAAGGCCGGATAAATGGTAAGCATCGTTATCACTGCCTGAATCCAGTATATGTAAGCAGTGTATTTGACATCGCCAGAGATGATCAGCAGATTACCTGAAATTCCATACATTGATGTACACATGGCGAAGAATACCAAGGACTCTATCAGCGGCACCACCGGCGTCCACTTGTCGCCACCACCTAAAAACAGTGGCACTAATTCATGCGACACCGCGCCAAAGCCCAAGGCAACTGGAACCGCAACCATCGTCATCATCGATAGCGCCTTTAAATAGGCGGCAATGAGCCGGTCATGATCATCCTTGATTTTGGCTAACCCCGGAACCAAAGCCCGGCCAAACGGTTGTTGGATTTCGGTGATCGCTAAAAAGGACAGTTCGGTGCCCCATCTGTAATAGCCTATTTTTGTTGGTGTTGATAAAAATGAGAGAATAATCAAATCGCCTTGCATGCTGATATATTCCGCGACATTACGCACCAGAACCCATTGCGAAAAACACCAAAGATCAGAGATTTTTGTAAAACAGAATTTTGGCCGGAATTTAATTACCAGATAGCTTGCCACTACCATGACAAGATTACTTAACAAGGTGCCAACAACCAAAGCCATATATGACCTGAAATAGAAAGCCAAGCCAATGGTGATACAAGTGGAAATAATTTTGGGCAGAACATTATAGGAAAAATCCTGAGAAAATTTCATCTCTTTCTGAAATTTAATCGTCCCGATGTTTTCAAAGCCCCTGAGCAAGGCGCCAAGGGCTAGAATTTGACAGATCATTTCCAGCCTTATATCGCCATAAAGCTGGGCTATTAGGGGGGAGAACGCCGTCAAAAGGCCGGCAACCACCACGGATTGCAGTAGACGGATGGTCCAGGCGGTATGAAAATGCTCATCCGTTGCTTTATTATTTTGAATCAGTGCCCAGTTAACACCAAAATCACATAACAGCGAGACCAGGCCGAAGATGACAAGTACGGTTGCCACAAGGCCAAAATCCTCCGGCACCAGGAGTCTGGCCAAAATTGCTGAGCTGATAAAGCCAAGCCCCCTGATGCACCACCGCATGGCAACATAGAACTTGGTGCCTTTAATGACTTCGTCAGATAAGGACGTAGGGTGTTGTGATGACATAGATTATCTTTGTTAATTTTATTCTAATAGAGAATTCCTTTCTTTTTAGTGTAGTGAACTTATAAAAAAAAGGATTAAGATCTGTAGCGATAAAATTAATCTGGTCAAATTTTTGTGCCATTGCACTGCTTTAATAGTCATTTTTCCCGGTTTTCTGCATTAAAACCAAGTTTAATATAGTGAATCTTATCTCGCATCCTGAGCTGGTGTAATTACACCAATGGTGACAAAAAAAAGCGGCAGTCATATTTCAATGACCATTTATGGTAGTAAATATTGGTGAAGTCGTTAAAACTGCAATGCTTAAAGCGAGTAGAACGTTAATGGAATGGCCCACCCGAGAGGAGTCGAACCTCTGACCTCGCCCTCCGGAGGGGCGCGCTCTATCCAGCTGAGCTACGGGTGGTTGTAAAAGACAGTCAAATGACTGAGACTTGCAAATGCCATTTTAACCATCAGATAGTTACTGTCAACCAATGAGTTAAGGTATGAGCTTGTTTGTTGAAATAATGAGCATTTTTTCAAAGTTTGCACCGTTTTGCATTAAGCAAAATGGTTATTATCAACTATCCTTAAGCAATGCTTGATTTAAAAATAACAACAATGAGTTGATGATGGATTTATTTGGATTAATAGGTTACTCAATAGCCTCTATTGCCTACTTGCTATTTTCTTTACTTTTACTCGCCACCAAACAAAAAGCGTTTACCAGTAATTTAATGCTGGTGGCCATAGTGACCGTGTTAATCGCAAATTTAGCTAGTGCTCTGCAGTTATACCATGGCTTATCGTTAACAATTATTTTTGCCATTGAAACCATTAAGCTGGCGGCATTTACCCTGTTATTGTTTAGCATTCGAGTTAATCCTAAAACCTTATCAGAATTTTTAGCTCGTAGGGCCGTTGCCCAGTTTTTACTACTTTGGCTGGCTGGCATTCTTGTGGCCACCATTTCAATTTTTTATCTGTTAAATTACTCCCTGGTGTTTATTGTATTACTGACAATGAATTTATATCCATTGGTATTGCTAGAACAACTATATCGAAATGCGGAAGCGAAAGTTCGCTGGTCGTTGTGGCCGTTAGTGATCGCTTTAGGTAGCTTGGTGGTATTTGACTTTGTTTTATACGCACAAGGGTCACTAATCAATCAAATTGATTTCAATTTGTGGTTTTCTCGTGGTTATATTGCGGCATTATTGATGCCATTTTTTTTATTAAGCAGTAAGCGCATTAAAAATCTGAGCGCAGATATTTTTGTCTCCCGTGAAGTGGTCTTTTACAGCTCTATGCTAGCAATTGCAGGCGGATATTTGTTATTACTGGCGTTTGCCGGCTATGTTCTCCGTTATATCGAGGGTGAATGGAGTAACGTATTAAGCGTTTTATTTTTAGCGGTAGGATTTTTAGCCTTGACGGTGTTATTCATCACCAACAGTTTCAGGCGAAAAGTTAAAGTTTTTATCAATAAACACTTTTTTGCCAATAAATATGAATATCGAGATGAATGGTTGAAAGTAACTTCTGCTCTTGAGGACCATCAAGATGGCGATATTTTTGACAATTTATGCCAAATTATGGCGTCAAGCTTAGAAGTGTCCGATTGTGCCTTTGTAAAAATAAACAGCACCGACAAGTTCGAATTATTTAATCAAAGAGGATTAATATTGAGTGAACCGCATTTAGCGGCGCTCACACAAATATGTGAATATTGTGCCGAGCAACACTGGATGATTGATGTTCGAGAATACCAGCACGCGAAACAACACTATCCACTGTTGCACTTTAACCCCGACAGCTTACTCAACGCCAATCTGGAAGTGATTGTACCCGTATATCAACAACAAAAACTATTTGGCTTGTTTATTTTGCCTGCGCCAAACGATAAAGCTTTTTTAAACTGGGAAGACAGAGATTTTTTATTTGCAGTCTCTAAGCAATTAGCCAATTATTTATTCTTACAGCAAGCACAAATGCAACTGGCTGAGAGCCAGCAGTTTGCTATGTTTAACCGAATGTCGGCTTTTGTGCTCCACGATTTAAAAAATATTCAGGCACAATTAGCGTTAATCAATACCAATGCTGAACACCATAGAGATAATCCCGAGTTTGTCGCTGACGTTTTTGACACCGTAAATACCGCTCATGATCGTTTAGATAAAGTGATTTTACAGTTGCGCAATAAGAGCGAAGAAAATAAACAGCAAGGTAATGTGAAAGTAGGTATCAATAACCTACTCAATGAAATTGTGGAAATCAGAAACCAGCAATTGCCGAAAGTAGCAATGAGTTGCGACCCTGAACTCAATATTGTTACCAATAAAAGTCAATTGCGTTCGGTGTTAACCCATTTGCTGCAAAATGCCCAAGATGCTTGTTCTGATCTCGGCATTGTTAATATTATTGGTAAAATACAGCAGGATAGGCTATTTATTATCATAGAGGATAATGGTTGTGGTATGAGTGATTCTTTTGTAAAAAACGAATTATTTAAACCCTTTGTCACCACCAAAGGTAATGCCGGTATGGGCATTGGCGCATTTGAAGCCAAACAGTTTATCCAGGAGCAAAAAGGTTTTTTAGATGTTTCCAGCGTGTTGGGCGAGGGTAGTCGTTTCACCATAGAACTGCCAGTGAATATAATATAATAAGATAAGGGATAATGGGCTGATTGATGGAAAAGTTATTGATAGTCGATGATGACAAAGGTATTCAAAAGCAATTAAAATGGAGCTTATCAAATTTTAAATGTGTCTTTGCCGATAATCGCGAACAAGCGATTAGTGCTCTGAGGATGCATGAAGCAAACGTTGTACTGCTAGATTTGGGGTTACCACCGGACCCGGCTAATGCTAGTGAAGGCTTAAAAGCATTAGAACAGATACTTTCTTTGTCACCATTCACTAAGGTTATTGTCATTACCGGTAATGATGATCACCAAGTTGCGTTGGCGGCTATTGCCAAAGGTGCTTATGATTTTTATCAAAAACCGCTAGATGCCGATGTCATCAATATTATTGTGAAACGGGCATTTAACATCGCCCTGATAGAACGTGAAAATCGTGAAATAAGAGAGCTTGCTGGTGTCGACAGCGGAATTATTGGCGCCAGTGATGCTATGGATAAGCTACGCACTTTGATCAAACGCATAGCGCCCACTGAAATCACCACCTTATTGCTAGGCGAAAGTGGTACCGGCAAAGAGGTTGTCGCCAATGCCATTCATCAACAAAGTAATCGCACTAAGAAGCCTTTTATTGCCATAAATTGCGCTTCAATTCCAGAAACTTTACTGGAAAGTGAGCTCTTTGGTTTTGAAAAAGGTGCCTATACCGGGGCCCATAAAACCACTAAGGGAAAGATTGAAATGGCTCAGGGGGGAACGTTATTTTTGGACGAAATTGGTGATATGCCATTTAATTTACAAGCGAAATTGTTGCGTTTTTTACAAGAGCGGGTGATTGAACGGATCGGCGGCAGGCAAGAAATATCCGTGGATGTCAGAGTCGTTTGCGCCACCAATCAAAACCTTTTAGAAATGGTTGAACAAAAAGCATTTAGAGAAGATCTATATTATCGCATATGTGAAATGATACTTCCCATACTGCCATTGCGAGACCGAGAGTATGATATGGTCATTTTGGCCCAATACTTCTTGCTGCAATACGGCAAAGATTACAATGTAAGTGTTAAAGGCTTTAGTGACTCAGCCGTGAGCGCCTTAAAGGCATATAAATGGCCGGGTAATATTCGAGAATTACAGAATAAAGTGAAGTCGGCGGTTATCATGGCGTCGGGTTCATTAATTGATGATGTTGATCTTGGCTTGGTGTGGGCGCAATCACAACAAGCAGAAAATTTAGACTTTAATTTAAGGGTCATTCGTGAAAACGCCGAAACCAGAGCGATTGAAAAGGCCTATGCAATTGCCGAAGGAAATATGAGTAAAACCGCTGAATTATTGGGGATCACTAGGCCTACCTTATATAACCTGGTTGACAAGCACGGTTTACAATCTATCCATGCAGAAAAATAACGGCTAGATCGAAAGCTTATTTAACCTGAACTTGAGTAACTACTGTTTATCCCCAGGTCAGGTTATTCACAATCCCTGAATATTTCTTTTTGTTGAATTAGTTTGTCCAGATATCTATTTAATTTCACTTTTTGGTCGATACTTTCTAGTAAATATTGATCCAGTTCAGTGAGGGCTTTCGTATATTTTTTATCATTCAATATTGGCTTATTTACTTTCATTGCATCCTCTTTGGTGTCGCTAATTGCAGCACTGAGTTCATTTTCCATTTCATTTATTACTGTTTGCAAGTTTTCCGAATTAATGCAATTGAGCTCATTTAAAAAACCGTATAATAACGTCCTGTCCATGAGTAAATTAATTTTACGCGGAATTCCTAACGTTTTCTGTGTTATCAGAGTAAAACAGTCTTCTGATAATAGCTTTTGATCGACAAGCCCCGCCAGTTTTAAGCGATGTTCTATATACAGTTTCAGCTCTTTGCTAGTTAAAGGCTCTAAATGGTAGGAAGCAATAATTCGTTGTCGAAATTGTTCCAGTTGCGGATTTTGCAATCTGGATTTCAGTTCGGCCTGGCCTAATAAAAAACTTTGCAGCAGTGGCTTGTTATTTTTTTGAAAGTTCGACAACATCCGCAGTTCTTCAATGGTTTCTATGGGTAGGTTTTGTGCTTCATCGACCAATAATAATGCGTATTTACCTTGCTGGTTTAAGGTCAATAAATGCTGATATATATGTTCTAATAAAACGGCTTTATTATTACTGCTTGTCGTTAACTGAAATTCTTTGGCAATGATTATCAAGAGTTCAATAGGGGCAAGATTGGAACTGACTATCTGAATTGCTTCAATGGCAGAATGATCAATAGTTTTAATTAAACTTTGCGCAATCATGGTCTTTCCGGTGCCAATAGGCCCGGTAATTACAATAAACCCTTCGCCTTGCTCTAACCCATATTGCAGGTAGGACAATGCCTGTTCATGCTCATTGGAGGCAAAGAAGAATTTAGGATCTGGGCTTAGTTGAAATGGTTTTTCTGATAAGCCATAGTGTTGTTCATACATATTAAAATTCTTTTACCAATTTAATTGAAGCTCGATTCTCTTCATAAGTATATTGTCTATTTGAATTACGATTAAGATGTTGTACAGAATAAGTAAGATTTAATTTTTGGTTCAAAGCATGCAAAAAACTAATCGAATAGGTGCGGTAATAATCACGTTGCATCAGCGTTAATGGATTATCATTATCAAATAAATTCTTATTTAAACTCATTTTAATGTCTAACGCGGTATTTCTACTGGTTTGCCTTGATAACGACAATGAGAACAAATCATAGGTATCGTAATCTTCTATTTCCAAATTTTCTCTCCGCGTTCTACTGGTTGTCACGGTAATGGTTGACCTATTGCCAGTGAAACTGACGGATGCGAGCAAAGATTTATTGAGGGTAAATTCATCAGTTTCAACAGGTACCAGCGGCGTTGTGCTGCCAGTTAAAAAGTAATCCTCTAAATTGGCCCCTGCGCCAGGCTGAATAATGCAGCTGTCAGTGTCCTGTGGGGCAGCGGCTAAGCACCAAATTTCTTGCGGGACTCCTTGTTCAAGTTCAAAACGATCGAATATATCGAGTTCTTCTGTATAGGTTACCTTAGTGCTTATACGCTTTAACCTATGACTTAAATCGAATTCGTAGGCATCGCCAAAAAAACGCCTATAAACACGGGCGCTTAGCTTAGCTCTATCCGAGGGCGTCCATGATATTGAAGCACTTAGGTAATCATCATTGTCCTGTTGTTCCTGCTCTTTTTGCTCATCTACCCAATTATAAGTGACGTCTAAAACCAGGCTATTCATCACTTGCCACCTAACTCCGGCACCAATTGATGAGCTTCCTTGCACATTTTTAGTGCTGACATTGCCGCTAGTATCTTCATCATAATAGCGAATAAAAGGATTTATTTTATAATGACTAATATAACCAAACTTAGCATCAAAACTATAAAACCTTCCGCTTTTCTGGTCGTCGTCATAATCATTATATTGACCATCGATGTCCCAAAAAATATATCTCGAGTTATTGCCATTGGTCGATGTGAACGTAGCGTTGTAGCCTTCACGTTCGCCAATATCATCTTCAGCTTCTGCTTTGGAAAAGATTATTTCACTATCAACATTAAAGGAATTGTTGCTGCTTTTGTATTCTAAACCGGCGAAGTGATTTTTATATTCTACGGTATCCCCAGAGATGATATCCGCATTGGCATTTCGTGCATTTGAACGGCTAACATTGCTAATTGAACTTCCGAAGGTCAATGACAAGCCATCGGGAAACAATTGCAGTCTGCCGCTAGCGCTTAATTCATTGAAGTTATTGTCAAGTTGATGATCATGGCTATACCATGCCCGGGTTAGCTGGTAATCAGCTGAAAAGCTGCTAACAGCGGCCGAATATTCTAATTCTAGCCCGGTAGATAATAGGCTAATTAATGAATCATCTTCTTCAATATTCACCGTGTTTATATTGTCAGAGTAAACCTCATCGCCAGAAATTCTAGGTGTTATCTGCCAAGTAGCAGCATGTACTACACTTAAAGTACTTAAATATAATAACGTTGATAATATTATTGTTTTAATTTTTGTGCCCGTACCCATAACCGTAATATCCATATTTTTCTTGTTGTGAGTGAATCGCTTTATTCAGCACAAGTCCTTTTGCCAAATGCTCTGGTAACAGTTCATTCGCTTGTTGAATTTCATGAATACTTGATTTGTTTTCTTCGACCACAATTAAGGCCTGGCCCATTAATTGAGCCAATAAAGAGGTTTCATTGACGCCAAGTAAAGGCGGGGTGTCAAAAATTACTAACCTGTCGCTATAGCGTGTTGACAATTCTTCACATAATAATGTCATTTTTTCGCTGGCGAGTAATTCGTTGGCGAGGTGGTGTGATTTTCCTGCGGGTAGTATTTTTAAATTATTAATATTGGTTTCATAAATAATGTCGGCGATTGAATCCATATCGCCATTTAAATAATCAATTAAGCCTGGCTTATTGTTAAAGCCTAACTCAAGGGGAATACTTGGTTTTAACACATCCGCATCCACCAGTAATACTGTTTTATCTTGCTCTAAGGCGATACTTAAGGCCAGGTTTATCGAAATGAATGTTTTCCCTTCGTTCTTCTGTGAGCTGGTTATCATGATTAAATTAGAGTAATCCAGTGTTTTTGAAGTAGCACCAAAGGCGTTATTCAATAATTTCCTTTTGATTTGCCTACATTCCTCGCGCAATGCGGATTGTTCTTTACACTCTTCATTATGTTCGAATTTTGCTTGTGGAATTAAAAATTGGTTTCGCTTTAGTAACTCTAAATCGATAATCAGGCTTTCTTTTTCAGTCAAGTCCGGAATCGCTGCTAATGGTAATAAGTCTGCTTCAACCTGCTCTGCAACTGCGTTGTTAACTTCTTCTGAATTTTTGTTCTTTAGCCCAAGACCATCTTGCTTTTTACGCGCAATGGCTTCGTTAATGGTAGACATATTAAAAAAACCTTTTTAATTGCGGTTGAATAAGATCGGGTAACTGAAAATAGGCAATAAATGCAATCAATAGCATGATCAGAAAAATATGGGAAACAATGAATAGCATATTCTTTCTTTTTAAGCTGTTTATTGTTCCCAGGCTTTTTGTTGCTGAGACCACACCAAAAATCGGTAATGAAATGTTTCTCATCAATTGGCTGGTAGAAAACACTTTTGGGGTTATTTGGTTAATGAAAAAAGCTGCGGCAGCGCCGATTAAAATACTAAGAAAGAAAGTCCCAATTAAGTATGCAGTTCGGTAAGGACCAGAAGCATCTAATGGTAATTTAGGTGGGTCGATGACTTTAAATTGAATTTTTTCCGTCGATTTTTCTGCATCTTTTGCCAATTGCGCGTTTTCCTGACGCTTTAATAACTCTTCATAACGGTTTTTAGTAATTTTATAGCCTCGGTTGAGCGCCATAAATTCAGCATCCACTTCCGGGATTGAAAAAATTTGTTGTTCAATTTGTTGCACTCTCTCACGATAATCATTTACTCTCACCGTTAATGATGCCACCTCATTTTCAAGCTGATTCGCTTGAATTCTCATTTTTTGGTAAACCGGGTTTCCATCTAAAGCACTAAATGCTTGCGGATTTGCTTGCGATGCTGACATATACTTGTCAATTTTATCTTTTCTGATGGTGTTTAATTGGTTTAACCGGCGTTGTACTTCTTTTACATCCGGATGCCTGGTGGTAAAGCGCAGTAACAAACCGTCAAGTCTTTCTTGTAATTGGGAAATTCGGCTATCTAATTGTGTGGTAATACTGTTGTTTTCTTGCGCCGTTTGACTGTAGTTGTCAAATACCGGTTCTTTCCCCTTAAGTTGTGCCTGCGCGGATTCAAAACGAGTTTTAGCCTCAAGCAGCGATAATTCAGCTTCTTTTAATTTCGCTTTTTCATTGGCTAAATGTTTGCTGTAATTTTGGCTGTTTCCCGGTAAAGAGCTATAGAATTCTTGCTTAAACTCTTTAAGCCGTGTTTCATCCGCCTTTAATCGGTCCTCATATTCTGCTATTTGTTGTTCAATAAATTTATGAGCACTATTAGTATCTTCCCTGGTTTCACCTAAGGTATTTTCAATAAAAACGGTTAATGCGGCTTGTACGATGTTTTTTGCCAATTGAGGATTTTCAGCAACAGCGGCCAGGGTAAATATATTTACCCTGCCGGCAGAGGAGATTTTGATGTTCTCTTTTAACTCCTCGATGATTTCTTCAAACTCTTCATTATCATTGGCTTGAATATCTAAATCGGTCATGCGCACGATTCGCTCTAAATTTGCACGTCGCAATAATGTGCTGATGATTAGACGTATCTCTACATTTGGATCCGTTTCTACCATTAATCCTTTCATTAACGGCCGCAATAGTGATTGGGTATCAACATAGACACGTGCTTCCGATTCATATACATCGGGTAAGTGAGCGATACCAAACCAAGAAACCGGGCATATTAGCCAAGTACTCAAAATGATATAATGTTTTTTCGACCAAACTCCTAATAGGAGCTCTTTTATTATTACTATCTGATCGTGCATATTTTACTTCTTTAACTGTTTAAACCAAGCTTCAGGGATGACTATGATAGCTCCGGTGTTAAAACCAAGCTTCTGGGATGACTATGATATCTCCGGGTAAAACATCAACATTTGCTTTTATTTCACCATATTTAATTAAATCTTCAATTCTTAATACATATTCTTGTTGCTTGCCATTTTCAATTCTGACAAGTACGGCGTCATTGCCATCAGCAAATTCAGTTAACCCGCCAACTGTGATCATCACATCAAGCAGGGTCATGTTTTTGCCATAACTCACCGCTTTCGGTTCTACCGCTTCACCAATAACTCTTATTTGTTCACTATAGGGACCAACGAAGCTACCAATGGTTACTGTGACTATCGGCTCTCTAAGATATACACCCAACCGTTCCTCTATCGTTCGGGCAAGTTGCGTCGGTGTTTTTCCGGATGCAGGGATGTCTTCAACCAGCGAAGTGGTAATTTTGCCATCAGGACGTACGATAAAGTTGCCGGACACTTCCGGATTTCGCCAAACAAAGATGTTTAATTTATCACCAGGGCCAATTAAATAATTATAGGCCGCAGCCGAATCGGTTTTTGCTGGATAAAGAGTTGCAGGAGGCAATACTTGCAGTGAAGAACAGCTAGCCGTGGATATGGTCAATAATGCTATAGACAGCAAACGAGTCGTTCGGTCCAGTCGAATAAGATCCTTCAAAGTTCACCAACCCTTTAATAAATTTTTGTTATTTGTTTCTTGAGGTTAGTTCAAAATTTTCTGATTTGCACAAAAATCATTAAAAAAATTTGCTATCTCGTTGATTGGTCTATTATTAGGAAGCAAGTAGAAAAAAATAAACACAATAACAAGCGTGGCAACATTGATTGCGACGATAACATAAGGGATTATTCACTTTGCAAAGTAAATATCATAATCACAGCCGAATTTCAGTGAAATTATTAGTGAGCGTCGATTTTCTGCTAGTGCTACTTTCACTTTATGTATTTCATCGCCAAGAACTGGCAAACATTGAGTTAACGCTTCGGCATTACTCACAAATACTTCTGCTGGTATTGAGCTATCAGTTTATTTTACTCAGCTTAGGTATGTACCACGCAAAAGTGCGAGAAACCGCTTGGGGTATCATTCGGCGGCTTCTGCTCGCCTCTACGATTAGTTATATGTTGCTATCGATTATTCATTTGTTTATGAATGAATCAATTTTTACTAAAGAAAGCTTATTTTATGTGTGTTTTCTCAGTTTTATTTGTTGTTCTGCTTTTCGGATTCTTTTATATCAGTTTAATATTTTAGGTTTTGCCAAACGCAATGTCCTGGTGCTTGGCACTGGCGATAGAGCGGAGATAATTGATAAAAGGATGAGACGAAAAGTAGATTTGCAAAGTTTTAACCTACTGGGCTTCGTTAAGATGCCAGGGGATTCAAGCGAAAAGGTTAGCGCCGATAAGATTATCAATTTAACGGCCAGTTTGCGAGAGTTTGTCATTAACAATAATGTTCATGAAATCGTTGTTGCCAACGATGAAAGACGAGGGCACTTACCGATTGATGAGCTGTTTTTTTGTCGGATTAGGGGCATTGAAATTTCTGAAATTTTAGATTTCATCGAGAATGAGACTGGCCAAATCGCAGTAAACTTGATCTACCCCAGCTGGATAATTTACTCCAATGGTTTTCATTCCAGTAATGACTTAAGAAATACTCTTGATTGGGTGTTTAATGTGCTGTTAGCGCTCACTTTATTTGTTTTAACCTGGCCAATAATGCTGTTAACTATCCTGGCGATTAAAATTGAAGATGGAATTTCAGCGCCGTGTTTTTATTTGCAAGAGCGGGTAGGTTTAGGTGGAGACGTTTTTAATATTATTAAATTTCGCAGTATGAACCCGGATGCAGAAAAGCATGGCATTAAGTGGGCTGCAGCCGACGACAACAGAACGACAAAGGTTGGCCGCTTTATTCGTAAATATCGAATTGATGAATTGCCACAAATATTCAATGTACTTTATGGCGATATGGGATTTGTTGGCCCGCGGCCTGAACGGCCAGAGTTTGTGCAACAGTTGATTACCAAAATCCCTTATTACAATGAACGCCACGGGGTGAAATCGGGGGTCACTGGTTGGGCACAGCTTAAATACCCTTACGGAGCGAATGAAACCGATGCCACCGAAAAACTAAAATATGACTTGTATTACATCAAGCATCGCAGTTTCATTTTAGACTTACTGATCTTGGTGCAAACCGCAGAAATCGTGATATTTGGCAAGGGTCGTTAAGTTGTTGACCAATAACAACAAACAGTGTGCTTTAACGATTGATGTCGAAGACTATTTTCATGTATCTGCGTTTGAAAATATCGTCAAGAGAGGTGATTGGGCACAACTTGAGCATAGAGTGGAAAGAAATACTGACAGAGTGCTTGAGCTTTTGGCCGAACATGAAGCAAAGGCAACCTTTTTTGTCTTAGGTTGGGTCGCGCAGAAATACCCTCAGCTGGTAACACGGATTGTTAGCCATGGCCACGAATTAGCCAGTCATGGTTATTACCATCAACGATTAACCGGGCTGACACGCGAGCAAGCTAAGAAAGATATCGGCGAGAGTAAAACCCTGTTAGAGGATATCAGTGGTAACGAGGTGCTCGGTTATCGAGCACCAAGCTTTTCCATCAATGAAGACAATTTATGGGTGATCGATGTCTTGCAAGAACTTGGTTTTAAATACAGTTCGAGTACTTATCCGGTAAAGCACGATTTATACGGAACGCCATCCTGGCCACGAAAGGCGTATAAAACGGCACAAGGAATATTAGAAATTCCGATGTCAACCCTGAGGTTCGGCAATGTTAATTTTCCGATTGCCGGTGGTGGTTACTTTCGGTTATTGCCGTTGTGGTTATCTTTAGCGTCGATAAATGCCTTTTTAAAACGTGAAAATATGCCCTATGTTTTTTATTTTCACCCTTGGGAAATCGATCCCGAACAGCCGCGTTTTGCATCAGCGCCAATAAAATCCAAGTTTAGGCACTACTCAAATTTGGCCAAAATGGAAAACAAATTAATCAATTTACTGTCACAACATCGGTGGCGTAGTTTGAGTGACATCTATTTATAAAAAGATAAAGGTTATGTTGGCAGAAAATTTCAATATGGTTAAAGTGATAGCGTTTCAACAAGTTATGCAACAGCGATGGGACAGCTATGTGGAGCAACATGGAGAAGGTACCTTTTTTCACTTATGCGGCTGGCAGCAAGTGCTGCGAGCAAGCTTTAATCATAAAAACCATTCCATTGTGGCCGTCATTGATGGTGCAATTGTCGGCATTTTGCCGTTAGTTGAAGTAAAAAGTCATTTGTTTGCGCATGCCTTAATTTCAACCCCCTTTTGTGTCTACGGTGGTGCATTAGCCGATAACCAGCAAATTCATCGACTACTCGAGCAAAGGGCTATGGAGTTAGCGGAGCGATTACAGGTTGATTATCTTGAACTCCGTTACAAAAGCAAACAACAGTCTAGTCTGCAGTTAGTTCAGCATCATTCGACCTTTGATTGTCCCATTGCCGCAAATCCAGAACAAATATTAGCGTCGATAAAGAAGAAGCAGCGGGCGGTAATACGGCACTCATTAAACAACCAGCTTTCCTTTGGCAAAACCGACCTGAAGCAGTTTTATCACTTATTTTCACTGAGCTATCGTAACTTGGGAACGCCGGTTATGAGTCGAAAATATTTTCATCAGTTAGCTGAGGTTTTTGCCGAACGTAGTGTGATTCATGCGGTGTTTGACCAGAGCCAAAAAGGCCAGAGCAGTGTATTGAGCTTTTATTTTAAAGACCAAGTTATCCCGTATTATGCTGGTGCCAGTACCGACGCTAAACGTAATAAGAGCATGGACTTCATCTACTATCAGTTAATGTGTGAAGCGGCAGGTTTAGGCGTAAAAAGCTTTGATTTTGGTCGTAGTAAAAACAATAGCGGCGCCTATCAATACAAAAAACATTGGGGCATTGAACCGCAGCCGCTTTATTATTATTACCACTTGGTTAAGTCAAAACAACTGCCAAATTTAAGCCCTAACAATCCCAAGTATAAATTGCTGGTTAAGTTATGGCAGTTGCTGCCCTTGCCATTGAGCCGGTTGCTTGGGCCATTTCTCGCGAAGAGTTTGGGATAATCAGCATGAAAAAGCCATCGTTGTTATTTTTAGCGCATCGCATTCCGTTTCCGCCAAACAAAGGCGATAAGATCCGCTCGTTTAACATGTTGAAAAAGTTAGGTGAGCAATTTGATGTGCATTTAGGCTGTTTTATTGATGATCCATTTGATCAGCAATTTGTTGCTGAGCTCAACAAGTACTGTAAATCGCTTTATTGTCTAAAACAAAATAAATTGTTGGCGAAAGTGAAAGGCTTAAGCGGTTTTATCAATGCTAAACCGATAACTTTGCCTTATTATTTTAATCGTAAAATGCAGCTCTGGGTCGATGCGATTATAGCAGAGCAGCAGATTGGTAAAATTTTTATCTACTCCTCATCGATGGCGCAATATTGCCAACAAAGTAAATTTAATTCATTAGAGAGAGTCATCGATTTTGTCGATGTTGACTCAGACAAGTGGCGGCAGTATGCCGAGAAAAAAACAGGTATTGCTCGCTGGTTTTATACTCGGGAACAGCAACTTTTGGCAAAATTTGAGGATGAAATTTGTTTGCTTTTTAACCATAGTCTGTTCGTCTCTGCCGATGAAGCTGAGTTGTTTAAAGAGCGGCAACCGAAAGCCTTACAAAGCAAGGTCAAAGGGCTATTAAATGGTGTCGATATAAAATATTTTGATCCCAATGGCCAGTTTGATCATGAGCCCTTAGTGCCGAAAGTGCCATTCATCTGTTTTACCGGCGCCATGGATTATTGGGCAAATGTTGATGCGGTAATATGGTTTAACCAGTTTGTTTGGCCGCTAATCTTAAAGCAACAACCAGATGCTATTTTTTGCATCGTCGGCGGCAACCCAAGCGCAGAGGTGCAGGCTTTAGCACGGCAAAAGGGTGTCCTTGTTACCGGCAGAGTCAAAGATGTCAGGCCATTCATTGGTAAAGCCGATTGCATTGTGGCGCCACTGCAAATCGCCAGAGGCATCCAAAATAAAGTGCTCGAAGCGATGTCATTAAATAAAGCGATAGTAGTAACCTCAATGGCTATGGCAGGGATTAATGCCAGGCGCAGTGCTGATATTGATATTGTTGATGATTGTCAGGTATTTGCTGATTGCTGCATTAAGCACTTAGAGCAAGGTCAGGCACTGGCCGTTGATAATGTGGACAATTGCGATAATCGTGCATGGATTATGCACCATTTCACCTGGCAGCAAACATTAGCGCCTTTGAACCAGCTATTTCAACAGGATGGGGCTTTTAATGAAAATATCTGATATTCGATTTATCACTCTGCTTATGCTGTTTTTATCTTGTTGGCTATATGTCTACAGTGATGCGTTGCTTAGCATGGAGGCTATTTGGCGTAAGTCTGAGACATTCGCTCATGGCTATTTTATTTTGCCAAT
The DNA here is from genome assembly GCF_000764205.1 of Thalassotalea sp. ND16A. Lineage (GTDB taxonomy): Bacteria > Pseudomonadota > Gammaproteobacteria > Enterobacterales > Alteromonadaceae > Thalassotalea_A. The sequence continues at coordinate 33,038 of NZ_JQDZ01000067.1, read as the reverse complement.
ATCGTTATGGTTATTCTGGCGTGATAAAGAGTATTTACTTGCCAGTGATGTCCAAATGAGCTGGTGGCCGTTAACACTTATTTTTGCCGCTTTAATCGTCTGGTTATTTGCTTTCGCGGCCGATGTAAATGTGCTTGGGCAGTGGGCGGCAGTGCTCACCTTGATTGGCATTTTATGGTTGCTGCTTGGTAATAAACTTGCCTGGCGCTACAAATTTCCACTCGCGTATTTATTGCTGGCGATACCTATGGGGGAAAATTTAATTCCCATACTGCAAGATGTTACGGCATGGTTTACCGTTTTTTTGCTAAACTTCGTTGGTATCCCTGTATTTAGGGACGGCTTATACATTCAAATCCCGACCGGCCTGTTTGAAGTGGCCGTGGCATGTTCAGGAATACGTTATTTAATTGCCTCGATTGCCGTTGGCACTTTATTTGCCCATTTAACTTACACCCGTCTGCAGAAGCAGCTACTTTTTATTTTATTTTCGGCGGTTTTACCTATCATTGCCAACGGTATCAGAGCGTTCGGTATCGTACTTATCGCCCATTACTCGGATATGAAATATGCTACTGGTGCCGATCATTTAGTTTATGGCTGGGTGTTCTTTGGTTTTGTCATCGCATTAATGTTTTATCTGGGTAGTAAGTTTGCCGATCCGGAAGTAACCGCTCAACAAAAACCTGCCACTAAAGCCTTGGTAAAATCAGTTCAATTGGGTTCGCCACTGATATTGCTGGTAATGTTGTTCAGTACGCAACTGATGATTAGCAATATTACTGCTACCGGTATTCCCGACAGTCCTCATCCTGCAATCAGCGAAGATGATAACTTTCAGTCCGTGGCAATATCCAATTGGGGGATCACCTATAACAATGGCTTGCGACGTTCCCATGTAATCGATGCAAAAGGTTTAGAACATTTTCGCGCAGTATTTGCCAATAAACAAACACAAGGTGAACTTATTGGCTGGGAAAATAAGGAATATAATTCTCAGCGTTGGACTGTGATTAGCACAAAAAATATTACCATAAAAGAGCATTCGGCCAGATATCTTTTGTTAAGGGATAGTCGAGGTACGGAGCGAGTGTTAATTTATTGGTTTAAAGTCGCTAATTATAATTTAACCAATAAGGCGCTGGTAAAGCTTCTGCAAGCGATATTTGTCTATAACAAACCCGATTCGAAGGTTGAAATCGTTGCCTTTTCAATGGTTAATGGCTCTGAATATGACATAGTAAAGCAAATCAGCGAATTGGATTGGCAGTCGCTGGCAAGTGTTGTTTATGAGTAAACATTCAGCGTCATCGCAGCCAATACATATCGTACATGTGGTTTATTCTTTCGCCACCGGGGGGCTCGAGAATGGCGTCGTAAATTTGATAAATAACTTACCCGAAAAAGACTATTGGCATAGCATTGTTTGCATTACCAATCACGATAAAGATTTTATTAAAAGAATTACCGGTAACAATACTCGCTACTATGACCTTAATAAAATCCCGGGTAAAGGTCTGTCCTGGTTGTTTGCATGTTGGCGGATTTTACGAACGCTGAAACCTGATATTGTACATTCCCGAAATTTAAATGCGTTAGAGGCACAATTAATTGCTTTTTTAGCGGGAATTTCGTACCGAATACATGGTGAGCATGGCTGGGATGTTACTGATCTTGGCGGCACAAATGAAAAATATCAGAAAATACGTCGAATCCTTAAACCGCTAATCAGTCAATATGTTGCCTTGTCAAATGAAGCCGTCACCTATTTAAAAGATAAGATTTCGGTAAACCCACAGAAGATAAACCATATCTGCAATGGTGTCGATACCACACTCTTTGCTCCCAATAAAAACAGGAAGCATTTGCCTGCCGGTTTTGCCGATGACACTGCCATTGTCTTTGGCACCGTAGGTCGTTTGGCCGAAGTAAAGAACCAGGCGTTTCTGCTAAGAGCCTTTCTCCGGTTATGGCAGCACAATCCACAGCTAAGACTGGTGATTGTCGGGGACGGCGTTTTAGCTGACCGATTGAAAGACATGGTGGCTGGCGCCAATGCCGGCTCAGCAGTTTTCTTTGCCGGTAACCGTAGTGATGTTAATTCCTTAATGCAACAGATGGATGTCTTTGTCTTGCCCTCATTGGCTGAGGGCGTATCAAACACAATTTTGGAAGCTATGGCAACTGGCTTACCTGTGATCGCCACTAAGGTTGGTGGTAATGGCGATTTAATCCTAACCGAACTACAAAACTCTCATCTGGTTGAAGTAAATAATGATCAGCAATTAATCCAGGCTATGCAGCAATACATTGATGCACCTGAATATATTTCTAAAAATAGTAAATTAAATAGGGAGCATTGTGTGAAAAATTTCAGTTTAGTGTCTATGGTTAATAGGTACCGAGCAATATACCAAAAAAATAACAAAGGGTTACTTTAATGTGCGGCATCGCCGGGATTTTCCACATATCCGCAAATCATCAAATAGAGCCAGAAATAATCACCACAATGAATAATCGACAATTTCATCGTGGTCCAGATGCTGGCGACTATTTTTTTGATCCCGGACTCGCATTAGCTCACCGCAGGCTTTCTATTATTGACTTAGAGGGTAGCCCGCAGCCGATGACAAGTGCTTGCAAGCGCGTAGTTATTGTTTTTAATGGTGAAATATACAATTTTAAAGAGCTCCATAAAGAGTTATCTGCGAAAGGGTATCGCTTCAATACTGACGGCGATACCGAAACAATAGTGAATGCCTATTTGGAGTGGGGCGAGGACTGCGTTCATCACCTTCGCGGCATGTTTGCCTTTGCCATATGGGATAGAAATAAACAGCAGTTATTTATCGCCCGAGACAGGTTGGGTATTAAACCATTGTTTTATAGTCGGTTAGATGATGGTCACTTCATTTTTGGCTCAGAATTAAAAGTGTTAACGGCTCATCCATTATTTGATAAATCGTTACGTGATACTACCATTGAAGATTATTTCACCTTTGGTTATATCCCCGAACCTTACACCGTATATCAGCAGGCATACAAGCTTCCACCCGGACATAGATTGGTAGTTAAAAAAAATGATAAACAGCTTCCGCAGAGTCAGGAGTATTGGGATGTGCCAACCCATTTTGAATATTCAAGGAGCGCCGCTGAGATTAATGAACAACTGGTGGAACGGCTTAAAGAAGCGGTAGCAATGCGCATGGTTGCCGATGTTGAACTCGGTGCCTTTTTGTCTGGCGGTGTTGACTCCAGCGGGGTTGTGGCTTTGATGTCGCAATTACAATCTGATCCGGTCAATACCTGCTCTATTGGCTTTGATGCTAAAGCATTTAATGAAACTGAATTTGCCCGTTCAGTAGCTGCTCGTTATCAAACCAATCATCGTGAAGAAACGGTGAGCCAGAATGATTTTGAACTGATTGATGAGTTGGCCTTACTCTATGATGAGCCCTATGCAGACAGCTCGGCAATGCCAACCTATCGGGTTTGTGAGTTGGCCAGAAAACATGTCACCGTAGCACTCTCCGGTGATGGTGCGGATGAACTATTTGCGGGCTACGGTCGTTATCGCTTACACAATAATGAAGAGAAAATACGCAAGCTTTTGCCTTTAGGTTTACGCAAAACGCTGTTTGCGCCATTAGGGGCAATATACCCGAAGATGGATTGGGCACCTAAATGCTTTCGCGCTAAAACCACCTTCCAATCGATGGCACTCGATACCATTGAAGGTTATCACAACTCAATGTCGATACTGCGTAAAGACGAACGGCAAAAATTATTTTCCACTGACTTTAAACAACGACTCAATGGCTATTCTTCACTCGAAGTGTTCAACCAATATAAAGATAAAGTCAGCTCTCTTGATCCAATAAAAATCGCGCAATACTTAGATATGAAGACCTATTTGGTCGGCGATATTTTGACCAAAGTCGACAGGGCCAGCATGGCCCATTCACTGGAGGTAAGAGTACCATTTTTAGATCATAAATTTGTTGAATGGGGTTTTTCTGTACCATCACAGCTAAATTTAACGCTTGGTGTGGGCAAAAAGTCATTAAAACAAGCGCTGGAACCGCACTTGCCTAATGACGTTTTATATCGTAGCAAAATGGGCTTTTCGGCACCACTTGCCCAGTGGTTTAGGGGAGAATTAAAAGCCAAGGTTGAGGATAGCTTACTGTCAAAAGCTATGCTAAATACTGGCTACTTTAATGAAAAACAGCTGCGCACTTTAATCGACCAACACAGTAAAGGCATAAGAGATAATAGTGCCTCGATATGGTCATTGATGATGTTTGAATCATTTTTGCGCCAGCATGTGGGAGGTCAATAAGTGAAGGTGCTACATGTATTTGATCATTCAATACCCATTCATAGCGGTTATAGCTTTCGTTCTCGCTCAATACTTAACCAGCAAAAGCTGTTAGGCATAAAAACCTGCCATGTGACTAGCCCCAAGCATGGTAATGACGAAATTTTTGATGAAATCGTTGATGGCTTAAAATTTTATCGTTCGGCGCCGATCTCTGGCTTGTTAAGTAAATTGCCGGCACTGGAGCAAGCATCCTACTTAGCACCAATGAGACAAAGAATATTAGACGTTATTGCTCTGGAAAAGCCCAATATTATTCACGCTCATTCTCCCGCTTTGAATGGCCTTGCAGCACTGCAAGCCGGCAAAGCGACGAACTTGCCTGTGGTCTATGAAATCCGGGCTTTTTGGGAAGATGCTGCCGTAGATCACGGCAGCTGTAAAGAAGGCGATTTACGTTATCAATTAACTCGAGCACTTGAAACTTATGTCATTAATAAAGCGGATGCAGTAACCACAATTTGCCAGGGGTTAAAGCAAGACTTAATTGCCCGAGGATTAAATGAAAATAAAATCACCGTGATCCCTAACGCGGTAAACATTGAACAATTTAAGGTAATCACCAATAAAGATGCTGAACTCGAATTGAAAGTGCAATTATCGGGCTGTCAGGTATTGGGTTTCTTAGGATCCTTTTACGCTTATGAAGGGCTAGATTTATTAATCGCAGCCATGCCCGGCATGCTCGCAAAAAATCCAAATGTCCGATTGTTACTCGTTGGTGGTGGACCACAAGAAAATGCATTAAAAGCGCAAGCCAGTCGACTACATTTGCGAGATAAAATTATTTTTATTGGTCGAGTGCCTCATGCCCAAGTGAGCAAATATTATAGCTTGGTCGATTTATTAGTCTACCCACGAAAATCAATGCGATTAACCGAACTGGTTACCCCTTTAAAACCCTTAGAAGCGATGGCGCAAGGGAAATTAGTACTGGCTTCGGATGTTGGCGGTCATCGTGAATTGATCAATGATAACGACAATGGTTTCTTATTTAAAGCCGATGATATTGAACAATTAACTCAGCGAACATTAGAAATTTTAGCCAGCGCAGATCAATGGACAGATATATTCGTTAATGGTCGAAGCTATGTCGAAAACGTTCGCAATTGGCAAGAAAGTGTTGGCAATTACTGTCAGGTTTACGCAAAGTTATATTCACCAACATTGGCGATAAAATAAATGGAGAAGCTTACTGGCGTCAAGATCATGGTATTGAGTTCTTTGTTTCCAAATAGTGCTGAACTCAGTGCCGGGTTGTTTGTTAGAGAACGAATGTTTCGTGTCGCACAATATATGCCACTATTTGTCGTTTCACCGAAACCCTGGTCACCCTTAGATAGCTTGATCAGGTTGATTAAACCCAAGTATCGAAACTATCCCAGAGAACAAGAAACACAAAACAATATTTCAGTTCATTTTCCAACATTCTTTGCTATTCCGCTTTTGGGGCGTCGATTTGATGGCTTCTTTATGGCCAAAGCGGTTAAAAAATATTTGCAAAAAAATAATTTAACGCAAACCTTCAGTCATATTGATGCTCATTTCAGCTATCCCGATGGCTATGCCGGGGCTAAGTTAAAACAGACATTGAATAAAACTTTGACCATTACCATGCGCGGCACAGAAGCACCTCACAGCCTTCATCATAAAAAGAGGGCGGCGATGCTGTTCGCATGGAAGAGTGCGGACAAAGTCATTTGTGTGTCTAATTCATTGAGAAATTTAGCAATAAACTTAGGCGCAAATGCGAATAAATTTCTCGTTGTTGGCAATGGTGTCGATGATGAAAAATTTCATTATTCCATCGATAAAGACATTAGAAGTGAATTGAAAATAACGAAAGACGCGAAAGTATTCATTACTGTCGGCGGCTTGGTTAAGCGCAAAGGTTTTGACAAAGTTCTCAGCGCGATGCCGAAAGTAATGAATAAGCACAGTAATATGCATTATTTAATCGTGGGAGGAGAAACTTCTGAGGGCAATAATAAAACTGAATTAGAAAACCTTGCTGGAAATTTAGGTGTTGCTGATAACGTACATTTTTTGGGAAAACTCGCGCCTGAAGAATTAAAGTTTTATTTAAGTGCCGCAGACATATTCGTCTTAATGAGTTCGAATGAAGGCTGGGCAAATGTGATTCTGGAGGCTATGGCATGCGAAATTCCTGTTTTAGCATCCGATGTTGGTGGCAATGCCGAGGTGGTTTCGGCCAGTGAGTTTGGCAACATTATTGGAATAAATGACGATGATGGGCTGCCAACAACCATGTGCGAGATGCTTGAAAAAGATTGGTCACGGGAAAAGTTGAGAGCATACGCGCAAGACAATTGTTGGCAAAAGAGGGTCAATGATCTGCAAAGGATTTTTACTCAAATTCAACAAAGGGTCACTCATGACTAGTTTCTACACTAAATTTGTGGCTAAGGTATTGTTTCCGCTGCATGAGCAGATCAAAAAGCATAATACCGTCGCCATTCGTAAATCTTTGGAACAATCCCAATGGTTCTCAACAAACAAAATACTTGCAGCACAGGACGCCAGACTGAGCAACTTTCTACAAAAAACGGTCAACGATGTGCCTTACTTCAGAAAGGTTTTTGCCGACGCTAACTTGCAGCCAAATCAGATTAAATCTGTCGCTGATTTAGCCCAGTTGCCTTTTTTAACCAAGACTATTGTCCGTGAAAATTTTGACGAGTTAAAATCCAATAAGTCGGGCCCGGTCACTTTATTCACGACTGGAGGTTCAAGCGGCTCGCCTTTGCAGTTTTTGCTGGGTAATGAAAGAGTAAGCCATGATGTTGCCGAAAAGTGGCGAGCAACAAGATGGTGGGGGGTGGATATTGGTGATAAAGAGATTGTTGCCTGGGGTTCACCTATCGAATTGAACTCACAGGATAAAATGAGATTATTCAGAGATAAATTATTGCGTTCAAGGCTGTTACCCGCATTCGATTTAACAGAGCAAAAACTGCTAGGTTTTATTGATGAAATAAAATCGGTTAAACCTAAAATGTTATTTGGTTATCCTTCGGTTTTTTCGTTAATCGCTAAAACGGCACAACAGCATCATATTGATTTGACCCAGTTGGGGATCAAAGTTGTTTTTGTCACCTCTGAGCGCTTATATCCCGAGCAGCGTGACACTATCGAAACGGTATTTAATGCACCGGTGGCAAATGGTTATGGCGGCCGTGATGCCGGCTTTATCGCTCATCAATGTCCACAAGGCAAGATGCATTTATCTGCTGAAGACATCATAGTTGAAATCATCGACGAAGATGACAAGCCGTTAAGTCATGGCGAATCGGGTGAGATTGTAATTACCCACTTGGCCACCTCTGATTTTCCCTTCATTCGCTACAAAACCGGGGATATTGGTACTATTGATACCGACGCATGCTCATGTGGCAGAGGGTTGCCGATACTCAAAGACATCGAAGGAAGAACCACTGATTTTATTGTTGCCGAAGACGGTACCAAGATGCATGGTTTGGCTCTCATTTATATCCTACGAGGATTAGAAGGCATTTCCGAATTTAAAATAATTCAAGAAAGTAAGCGCTTTGTTCGAATATTATTGGTGCCAACCAATCAATTAACGGAGGCATTAACAGCAGCAATTACGGCTGGCTTTAAAGCCAGGCTGGGAGCAAGCGTGACGATAGAAATTGACGAAGTTGCATATATTGCCGCCGAAAAGTCGGGAAAATTTCGTTATGTCATCAGTAAAATACAAGGCTAGGCGATGATTGATTCTTTATATTATATTGTCGACGTTGGCTGTCTTATGTATTTGTTTTTTTGGGCGACATCAAAAGATAATGATGAAGACTCTAATAAGAAGGATGATTGATGCGCGATATTGCGGTAACACTCTTATTCATGGTCATAATTTACTATTCTTTGCGTAAACCGTTTATTGGGGTGAGCGCCTGGGCATGGATCACCTTTGCCTACCCGGCAGGATGGGCCTGGGGTTTTTCAAATAATTTTAGGATGAACCTCACGGTTGTCATACTCACGTTTGTTAGTTATTTATTCGTGAAAAACAAAGCTAAGCTGCAATTGGATGGCATCACAGTATTGATTCTTTTTCTTTGGGTTATTGCATTGTTTAGCTCACTTTCTTCAGAATCTTTACTTAATGAAATCGTCTGGGCAAAGTTTGAAGAATTCTCTAAAGTGTTACTCTTTTATTTTGCTATCACGGTTGTTGCCTATAAAAAAATACATATTGACACCTTGATTTGGGCAATCATTTTATCAATTTCATCCTATGCTGGCATGGAGGGCATTAAATTTATAGCGTCCCTGGGAGGTCACCGTATATCGGGTATCGAAGGATACTTATTGGCTGACCGAAATGATCTCGCCGTTGCTATCAATATGTCTTTACCATTGATTATTTATTTGATCGGTGAAGTCAAACATCAATGGTTACGCATTGGATTGATTGCTTTACTTGTTTTAAACATTGTCGCCGTCATTGGTACTTTTTCACGTGCTGGATTTGTCGGCTTATTCGTTATCAGCCTGTATTTTTTTATTCGCTCGAACAGAAAACTATTATGGTCCGCAATTGTTGCTACAAGCCTCGCTGTTGCCGTGCCTTTTATACCGACTGAATGGACGCAAAGAATGGATACGGTTGCCACTGTACAGCAAGATAATTCATTTATCGGGCGACTTTGGGCTTGGAAAATTTCCGTTAAAATTGCTAATGATAACGTATTTGGCAACGGCTTTTTTGCTAGCCAAGATCCAATAGCATGGAGAATTTATAAAGGGGCTATTGATGAATTTGGCGGGATTAAAACGCCGTCGGTGCCGGATAGCGTCAAACCGAAGGCGGCGCACAGCATTTACTTTCAAGTTTTAGGTGACCTCGGTTACCTCGGCTTGGCTTTATATCTGATGATTTTACTCGGAGTTTTTATGAGATTGAATCGGGTCGCAAAAAGAGCAAAGCAAAAAGGCATCGAGTGGTGTGGCAATTTAAGTATGCTGCTAACGGTATCCTTGGTCGGTTATGGGGTAACAGGCGCCAGTGTCAGCTTGGCGTATTTTGATTTGATTTTTGCATTTATTGGTATCTCTTATGTGTTGAAGCATAGAGTGCTTAATGGCTAATATTTTAACGGTAATATATTTTTAGACTTTAGTCGATGGTAAGAGTTGAGATAATTGAATTTAATGAACGCAAAAAATAAAATAGAAAATTGGTTTTTTCAATGCTACCGGATGGTGGTGGCAAATAGTGAAAGAAACAAAGCGACTGTTTTAAACTTTCACCGAGTTAACCATGATGATGGTGGCATGGATGTCGCTGAATTTCAGCGTAAAATGATGTTTTTGAAGTCACATTTCAATGTCATATCACTGCCCGAGATGATGCAGCTTATTGCCGAAAAAAATGTTCCCCCGCTCTCTGTGGTCATTACCGTAGACGATGGTTACGAAGACAGTTATTCGGTGATTACGCCAATACTTGATGAGTTAAACATTAAGGGTGCTTTTTTCATTACCACAATCGGTATCGAACAAGGGTTGTTGTGGAATGATAAAATATTTAATGCTGTTCATCGGACATCAAAAACATCGATTCAAGGGGTTTTCAATCGAGATCAATCTATCGCAACAACAGCACAGCGAAAACTTGCTTATCAAGAATTACATATCGCTTACAAATTCATGAGTCTGGCCGAGCGTGAAGAATCGATCGCACAATTAATTTCAATTTTAGATGTCGATGTAAGTGACAATGTATTTTTAACTAAAAATAAAATCGTCGCGATAAAAAATGCGGGCATGACCATAGGTTCTCATACTCACCAACATCCGATTTTATCCATGGAAAATGATGATGTTGCTTTGCAAGAAATTATCAAGTCAAAAAAAATTCTGGAAAGTATCACTAACAGTAATATCCAATATTTTGCTTACCCCAATGGTAAATTTGGTAGAGACTTTACCAATACCCATAAAAAAATGCTGCTAACGTTAGGTTTTCACTGCGCATTGGCTACTGACTGGGGGTGCTTTACCCCAGGTTCAGATGTTTTGGCAATTCCTCGTTATACCCCATGGGATAAAAATGTAGCTCGCTTTGGAATACGTTTGTGTCACCACTTCAATAAAAACAAGGTAAAACATTATGGATAAATCTGTGTTATTTGTCGCCATTGATTATCCGCCTTGTCGCAGTCCTGGCACCGAAAGAATATACAAATTTTCAATGAATTTACCTGAATTTGGTTGGTTAGCCAAGGTGCTAACGGTAAATGTGTCAACCCATAATCTCGATGCGTTAGATGACGGTTACCAAGACGAAGGTAACGTTCACCGCTCATTTTGTTTGGATACGGTAAAGTATTTATCTTATAAGGGGAAGTATTTTTCTTTTTGTACCATCCCCGATCGTTATGTCAGCTGGGTCTTTACCGCTTTTTTTAAAGGAGTGTGGTTAATTAAAAAGCATCAGCCAGCAATTATTTTTTCAAGCTCCCCCAGCTTAACCAGCCATGTGGTTGCCGGGCTTATCGCCAAAATAACCGCAACGCCTTGGGTCGTTGATTTTAGAGACCCACTACAATGTCATTATGATGAAAGTGTTTACCAATCATTTAAATTACATCGGTGGATTGAAAAAAGAGTGATTGCTTATTGTAGTAAGGCCATTTTTACCACAAACACTGCTGAGAAAATGTATCGGCGACTATATCCGGATGAGCTAGCAACTAAGTTTGAAACGATTGAAAATGGCGTCGATCTTAGCAATTTTGATTTTTCTTTAAAGCAAGAAAAAAACTCAAATCGCTTTGTAATGTTACATACCGGAACCATTTATTCTCCATTTCGCGATCCCAGCGAGTTATTTAGTGCTTTAGCACTGCTTAAAAAGAAAAACTTAATCAATAACACCAACTTTCTGCTGCGTTTTAGAGGAGCGAAGTGCGGCACTAGTTATGAAAAAATGATTATCGAAAATAATATTGCTGATATTGTCGAATTTAAGCCTGTCATTGATCATAAAAGTTGCTTATTCGAGATGCAAACGGCCGATGCTTTACTGGTGATACAAGGGAAAATTTGTTTCAGTCAAATGCCGAGTAAAATCTATGAGTACTTTGCAACCAATAAAAGAATATTTGCGGTAACTCCTAATGACAGTGAAACGGCAAGAGTTTTAGCGCAAGAGCCAGGTTGTTACGTCGCTGAAAGTAAAGATGATGTTTGTGAAAAAATATTATCTTTAATCGACGATAAGCAAAATATCTCCAGAGTGGCCGAAAAATATGAACGTAAGCATCGAGCTGGCGAATTATCTAAGATTTTCGAAAACATTAGTGGGCTTTAGAGGGTTATGTTAGACATTAAATCGCGAGTGGTATCTGGTGTGAAATGGTCGCTCTCTGCCAAGTTATTTGCACAAATTTTTTCATGGGTAGTAACTTTTACCATAATTCGTATCCTTACGCCCGAAGACTATGGGATCATTGAAATTTCAACGGCAATGATTGGTTTAGCGGTTGCTCTGGGGGTGAGTGGCTTATCTGATGTGTTAGTACAGAAAAAAGAACAGGATGATAAGCTATACTCGCAAGTATTAACACTGGCTTTTACTGTCAATATATTACTCGTTTTGATATTGCTTTTAACTGCTGATTTGATTGCTAACTGGTTTGCCATACCGCAACTTGAAAACATCATCAAAGTACTCAGTTTTAATGTGTTTCTGATATCTTTTACTATCGTTCCCGAGGGCATTTTAAAGCGTGAAATGAATTTTAAGCGATTGTCTTTAATTCAATTAGTTAAAGCGGTAACCAATTCAGTTACCTCGCTAATATTGGCACTAAATGGCTTCGGCTTATGGTCAATTATTCTGGGCAATTTAGCATCTACGCTAATTTTAGTTTTATTGTTAAACTTGAGCGTCAAAAGTAAATATTTCTTTACCATGGACTTTTCAGATTTTTATTATTATTTTAATTTTGGTTTGTTCACCATGGTTAACAGTCTGCTTACCTTTATTTTCCTCAAAGCGGATGCCCTGATTATTGGTAAACTTCTTGGATCCGAGTCTTTGGGTTATTATTCAGTCGGCAGTCAATTGGCTAATCTGCCTTTGGAAAAAGTGGCACAAACCCTAAATGAGGTAAGTTATGTTGGCTATGCCAATGTCAAAGAAAACCCTCGCCATGTGGCATATTATTATTTACAAAGCAGTAAAATCATTGCCTTTTTGGCCTTTCCTGTTTTTTGGGGGCTGGCGTCTGTTGCGCAACCTTTAGTAGAAGTCTTATTAGGAGAAAAATGGGCAGATGCAACAGTAATTATTCAAGTTTTAGCTGTGGTTATGCCTTTTCGCATTTATCAGCTTGCCACACAATCCGCTATAGCAGGCATTGGTCACCCGAAGTTTAACTCTAAGAACTTAGCTGTTTTATGCGTGGTTATTCCTCCATCTGTACTGATAGGACTTAATTGGGGGATTTTGGGTGCTGCTGTTGGCTGGTCATTGAGCTATTTTATTTTTTATATTTGGATGTTACGCCGGTCTTTTAAATTTTTAGACATTAACCCACTCGATTATCTCAAGAGTATTGCAGCACCAATGATTTCCGGGGCGGCAATGTTCTTGGTGAACTTTGTGTTGATGGACAATACGTTTTACGACAATTCTATTTGGGATTTATGCAGTTTGATAATTATCGGAGCTTTGGTTTACTTTGCTTTCATATTCTTATTCGATAAGACCATCATTTCGAGATTTAAGCAACTTTTGGTAAATGATGCTTACCTCTAAATACCCAAAATGGCACAACTCAGATTTTGCCATAAATGTTAATCTCAAAGGTGGACAATGACTTTGCGTTATAAAAAAATACCTTTATCTGAGCTGGAAAGTCAGTCACAGGAAACGGATTTTAATATTTCCTTATTTGAACATTCTTTTAGTTGGTTAATGAATATCACTAAATATATGCTGCCCGAACAGGCCGAAGTTTGGTGTCATTGCCTGATAAAAGATGATTACATGATAGTAATGTGGCCATTAGTGCATTTGCATAAGTCTACATTAAGGGGGCAGGTGTTGATGTCTCTGACAAGTTGTTATACCGCGAGTACCACCTGTTATTTCCAAAAAAACATAACGTTAAGCTCAGCAAGGGCTAGTCTGTTTAATCGGCTTGTTTCGGCTATTATCAGTAATAACACCTGGCATCAGTTGTTATTGTCTGGTTTAGTGGCATCTGAAGTCCCTTCACGGAACATCCGCAACCACTTCAAAGTAGTGAACTTATTTAAACAGACAAGCAATTGGTATGAAGATGATCTGGATGATTTCGAACGATACCAAATTAGTCGGCCAACACAATTACTCAATACCATCCGGCGAAAAAAAAAGCGCCTGACTAAGGCGTCTCATTATCGTATTGATGTTATTTCCAATGTCGAAAGCTTTGCCTTAGCCTTCGCTGCTTATAAATCGATTTATGCGCAAAGTTGGAAAGCAGAAGAGGTCAGTTCTCATTTTATTGAGCAAATATGTACAACGGCATTAGCCGAAAATAAGTTACGCTTAGGTGTATTATATGTGGATGAAAAGCCAGCTGCCGCGCAAATATGGTTTATTCAAAATAATACCGCATCCATTTTTAAGTTGGCTTATAGTGATCTATACCGGCAATTCTCTGTCGGCTCTATCTTAACCATGCACTTAAGCCAGCAGCTGATTGGTGAAGATGGAATAACAAAAATTGAATTTGGCATGGGCAACGAAGAATATAAGAAAGATTGGTTGAACAAACATCAGCAATTGCTTTCCTTTCAAGTGTTTAATCAGTCAACGTTGCGGGGCTACTTAGCTTGTCTAAAGTTTTTTATGATCACAAAAATCAAAAAATCAAAATTATTATTTAGTCTTTTTTCGGGAAAAAATAACTATCATGAACAAGGTTAACCACACTAAAATTGTTAGCGAAATACTCGGCACGGTTTTGTCGACAAATAGCATCAATGATTTGACCAAAGAGACCGCTATTCTGGGCACGATACCAGAATTCGACTCAATGGCAATTATGACGATTTTAACGCTGCTTGAAGATAATTACGGCATTATCATTGAAGACGATGAGATCAGTGCACAGGTGTTTGAAACTTTTGGCAGTTTGGTTGACTATGTGGCAGAGAAAGTCGATTAAGTTATGTTAGAAGGTCATTTTATTCCATCAAAGCAAGGTAAATTATTTGTTAGCCAATTTGGCAAGAGCAACTCCGATGCTGCCATTTTGTGTTTACCTGCGATTACCGAGGAGCTCAATTTAAGCAGAGCGGTTGTGGCTAAACAAGCACAGAATTTTGCACAACATGGACTGCCCTGTTTTGTGCTTGACTATTTTGGTACTGGTGACAGTGAAGGAGAGCTGGAACAGGCTGATTGTGATCTTTGGCTGGAAAATGTGTTAACTGCTGGTGAGTGGTTAAAACAACAAGGCATATCTAAAATTATATTATGGGGAGTACGATTTGGCGCTTTATTGATATTAGCTCACCAAAAAAAACTCCATCAAGCATTGCCTATTAACAAGCAGTTATTATGGAAGCCAGTAACCAATGGTAAGCAATTTGCCAGGCAGTTGCTGCGGATAAAACAGGCTGCTAGCATTATCCATTCTAGTGCTAAGAACACAGATTGGCGGCAACGTATACTTGCGGGTCACAACACTGAAATCGCGGGTTATAACATAACATCTCGGATGTTAACGTCGTTGGAAATGCTGCAAATTGATGATGATATGAGGCCTGCAAGCCCAATCATTTGGATTGAATTAGCCACTAATGAGCTAAGCCCCGTCACTAAAAACCTATGTGCCAAATGGCCGCAAGGTAGCGTATCGGTGCACTGTTTTGAATCGCCGCCATTTTGGCAAGTACCCGATGTTTTTTCATTGCCAGAGCTCTATGAATTGACCCGAGCATTAATCTCTTCACCGGAACCGGCATGAAAGAGCTAGCGATAACCCTAAACGTCTGTGATCAGCAATTAATGGCTATCATCCATCAAGGTCGTTCATCGAAGACCATAGCAACTGCGGTCTTAATTATCGTCGGTGGCCCACAATACCGTGTCGGCAGTCATCGTCAATTTATCCAACTTGCCCGCTATTTAGCGAACGAAGGCATCACCGTTATGCGCTTTGATTATCGTGGCATGGGCGACAGTGAAGCCGAAAAACAGCATTTTGATGCTATCTGTGAGGATACCAAAGCGGCGATAGATGCGCTTTTTCAGCAACAACCTAAGATACAGAAAGTTGTTCTCTGGGGCTTGTGCGATGCAGCTTCCGCGGCATTAATTTATGCGCATAAAGATGCTCGGGTATCTGGCTTAGTGTTACTTAATCCCTGGCTTGAAAGTGAACAAGCCATGGCGAAAACCATGGTTAAATATTATTACCTGCAACGGCTGTTATCGAAACGTTTTTGGCATAAACTAATAACCGGTAAAGTAAACCTTGCTGAATCCAGTAGCGAAATTAAAGGTTTTGTTAAAGGTTGTGTTGGCAATGAGCAACGAGACGAATCGAGTTACCAAGTACGTATGCTTAATGGCTTACAAGCCTTTGATGGTAAATTGTGCTTAATTCTCAGCGGTACTGACTTAACCGCACGTGAATTTGATCAGCAAACGAATACCAACCAGGCGTGGCAAAAGTTACATCAGCCCTATTGCGAAATACGCCGCCTAGCTGCAGCCGATCACACCTTTTCATCGGCAAAATTTAAGCGAGAAGTCGAACTCATCACCTGCAAATTTGTCGAAAGTTGCTAGCAGAAGGAATCAATCAGAAATTGAAATATTCAACCTGGTCTTGATGCTTGATATTTTTTTACCGCATTAAAGGTTGCATTTTCGATAGAAACATAACATTGGTGAAAATATTCATCGGATAAATTGTGCGGATCATAGAGCAAGGCTAGTCTTGGCATTCGCCATAGTCCTAACATAGTTACTTGGATGTTGCTGCCTTGTTGGCTGCATGCGGTAACTTTACTTAAGTGCCTGCTTTCCATAACGAGTAGTAAGTCGCCTTCGAGAAATTCAAAATTATTTATGTCAGTGGTTACATGCTGGTTCAGCGAAACACCTCTTGCTTTAGCGACTTTAATTGCTTGTGGGGCAGCAGGTTGTCCTGTCGTAGTTGCATAGCCAAAAGAGGCAACGTTTTCTATGCCTAAATTCTTTGCCAAAATGTGGCCATAGGGTGAACGACAAATATTGCCCTGACAGACAAATACCAGTCTTTGTACTTTCGACCAATCTATTTTCTCACAATGTGAATAATGTCCAAGCCACATTTTAATGGTCTCTATTGCCAGTCGGATCATGCCTCTATAAGTGCCAAATTTTCTATTTATTGTTGATAAAAAGCTCATTAATTCATCTACCTTTTATGATGCAATATATAAAAACATCTTGCATTGTAAACTATAATGCATTGACAACCAGGTAATTACAACCAATGAAAATCATTGAATACCTTGTTGAATTTAATTTGAAGGCCAATACTTTTGTCATGCTATTTGTAATCAAGTTAATTTTTATTGGCTTATGCTTATAGCAAAACATTCAATTAATTGTCAGATAAAATAGGAAGCATATTAGGGATGAAAAATGTCAGGGTTTAGTCGTACTAAAGTCTATATCACCGTAGATATAGAAGCGTCAATCGCAGGTTGTTTTTCATGCCCTAAACAATACCCGCCATTGTTTGATGAGCCAGTATTTGGCTATGTTGATGGCAGAAGCGAGGCCTTAGATTTTATTTTAAGAACATTATCAGCATCGGACTTATCAGCCACCTTTTTTACCGAGTCCTTGCAAGGACGTTATTTTGGTGATGACAAAATGGCGAAAGTTGCTGAATCCATTATTGAACATGGTCAAGATTTACAGTTACACATTCACCCTTGTTGGCTCAATTTTAATAATGGCGCTCTCACATTATCTACAGGGAAAAATGATCATTCTACAGGAAGGAGTTTTGCTGAGTTAGTGTATACCTTCTCTGAAGCTATTGAACGCTTTAACATGTGGGGCGTAGGGGAGCCTGTGGCGGTACGAACAGGTAATTTTTCTGCAGGTTCCGATACATATCAGGCATTAGCTCAATTAAACATTCGTTCAACCTCTAATATCTCCATCGGGCTATGCCCTCCGAAAGAAAAAAATTTACGGCTCAATCATGGAATTCATAATATTCATGGGCTGCTTGAGTTACCGCTAACCACGTACGCTGCCTTTGACTTTAAAGGTAGTAAGGCCGTTCGAGGCTTTACCGTAACAGGGACTAGTGTATCCGAAATGATCTCGCTGTTAGAGCAAGCTTTTGCACAAAAGTTAGAGAGTATTTGTATATTAACTCATCCATTCGAATTTATTAAACGAGATGACGATAGGTTTGCGAATATGAGTATTCATAAGCTTAATCAACGTCGTTTGGAATTTTTATGCCAATACATTGAACGTAATAATGATCGTTTTGTAACAGCTACATTGAAAGATATAAATTTGCAGGATGTCAAAAGTTATTCCAATGAATTGGTTTTACAAAGTTCATACTTGCAGTCGCTTTCCCGAGCAGGGCAAAATTTTATTTCTGATAAGATGACATAAAAGGAAAGTGATAGATGAGTAATGTTTTTGTTCTCGGGGTCGATTCTCCGATTGGCTTGTCCTTGTTACGCGATTTAGCAAAAAATCAATTCAATACCATAGGTATTGGCGCTAAACGCTCAATTGGCCATGCATCAAGATACTGTAAACGTTCAGTTATTCGCGCAGATAGCCGAGAAAGAGTGATTTCACAATTACTGGGTTTAGGGGGGGATCCGAAGACTGATTTTCTCATTTGTATTAGTGAAGGGGACATTGATCTTATCAATAAAAATCGGCCAGTATTAACGGACTACTTTACTTTGTTAGTGCCGGAGCAAGCGCAAATGGATATTGTCTTAGATAAATATAAAACAAAACAGGTAGCAGATACTTTGGGCATAGATACTCCCAAATCTTATCAATTGCGTGATTTAAATGAGCTTGACGCATTTGCTCAAGAACTTTCATTTCCGGTGGTGCTAAAATGGGCAAACCCCCTCAATGTTCAACCGCTGTTATCAAAATCGGGTATTGGCTTTCATAAATTACAATTCGCAAAAAGCATTGAACAATTAAAATCACTCTTGTCGGTTTATGAAAAAATAAGTATCTATCCGCTGATCCAGGAATATTGTGACGGTAAAGGGCTCGGACAGTTTTTCTTGTGTAAAGCAGGGAAATCCTATGTTGAGTTTCAGCATGAACGGGTTCATGAATGGCCTCCTGAAGGTGGTACTTCTGCTTTTTGTCGTTCCTTGCCATTAGCTGAACACCAGGAATGCCTGCAAAAATCGAAAGCCCTGTTAGCAAGACTTTGTTGGTCTGGGGTTGCTATGGTTGAATATCGTTATTCAAGCGACAAACAAAAATATGTATTGATGGAAATTAATGGCAGATTTTGGGGCAGTAGTCCATTAGCTATACACTCAGGCGCTGAGTTTGCTTCGAATTTAGTAAAGCTGCTTGGCGCAAATCAACCTGTCATTCAACCTCAACTTTCACAGCAAAACTGCATATACATGATCCCGGAACTAAAGCGCTTATACAGAATTCTCTTTGAAAGTAATAAAATAGAAGATCCTAATAGCCACTTTGATAAATCTCGAGAGTTCTTAACGTTATTAACAGCTATATTTAGTCGTAAAACCAAGTATTTTGTATTCAGTCTTGATGATCCCTTGCCATTCTTTCAAGATATGACTAATGTCTGCAAAAAAGTGCTTAGACGAAGATAATTCTCACTGAAATCCTGCACTTTCAATGGTGACGGGTATAGAGCAAGCCTCACTAGTTATTGGTGTTTTATTTTTTACTATCCATATATTGATTTAGCCTCAGTGGTAGTTCATTGGTAGCGAGGCCCACTTGTTTTCTACTTAAAAACACTCTATTGCTGAGAGATAATTCAGGCAATCTGCCATTTGTGTCTAAACTCCATACGCCGGTTTTTTCAATGATATTGTTATCATTGGCGATAAACCCTCGAATCGGAGCCCGCCAGGTGAATAACCTGGTTTTACCTCGATTTCGTCCCCGTTCGCTGGCTGATCTTGTGCGCTCAATAATAATCCAATTGTTGGATAATTTTACTCTTGATGGACGTACATGTCCGTTGCACACGCGTTTTTCAGTGCCAATACTGATCACATCGGCATTATCAGAATTTTTTCCGTGCTGTAAAGTACTGCTGCTTACCGTTAGATTGCCACCGCAAGGAAAATCAATGGTTCGAGATTGCAATCCATGTAAGCCAAGCAGATTACTTTGCTCAATCAAAGTATTAATGGCACGACTTTTAATTAAGTGGCCATTGCCAAAAACAGCACGAACCGTACTGTTTCGGAAGATTAAGTTATCGATTCGACCTGCATAGACACCATGAGCCAGTGTTTGAGATCTATCGTTTAGACCGGTATTCTCGATCAGGGTATT
This sequence comes from Thalassotalea sp. ND16A, assembly GCF_000764205.1. GTDB lineage: Bacteria > Pseudomonadota > Gammaproteobacteria > Enterobacterales > Alteromonadaceae > Thalassotalea_A. Next base: position 13,053 of record NZ_JQDZ01000067.1, on the reverse strand, counting down.
TTCGATCAATAAACTGCCACCTCGGTTATCCGAGAGGATACCCATTACGGTATTATTGATGACGGAGTTTTTAATTGACACATCAAAATTGCTACCTTCGACTTTGACCCCGGCACAGTTGCCAAAGAGGCAGCCTGCTTGATTGCCATCACCGTGGAAATTTTCTAGTTGAACCGTACAATCGTTACAATCGATATTAACTATGGCTTTGCTATTTACCACTCCTAATAACAAGACTCCGGAGAGATCTAAGGTGAGTGATTTATTGATGACAAGCCCTTGTCCATAGGTGCCGCTTGGTATTTTTAGGGTCGAGCCCTTTGGCGCTTGGTCAATTAATTGCTGAGGATCTATCAGCTCAACGTTTTTCGATAGATCTTTGTCGTTAGCAAGTTGTGACGCATCTTTAGCAATTGCGTGGCTGGCCAAGAAACGCAGCGTGCGACGAACTTCAGTAATATTACCAGCTAAATCGTTAACGCTGGCGAAGACTTCGACTGTTGGCTCGCTCAAAGCCTCAGCTAAGTCTACCGTGGTTATGCCGCTGACTTCTGCCGGGCCGGCGATGTTTCTGCAGTTGTTGTTACTGTCGATGATACATACAATGAGGCTGTTCGCAGCAATGCCACTGCCGATGTCTACGGTACCGATATTTAAGGTGAAAAGCAGGTTACTTTTTCTGGTGGCAGTCAGATGTAGGGTTGGCTTTTGGGTATCAAGTAACTCTTTAGCGCCACCCGGTGCCCCGATATCAATCCAACGTGACAATAAACCGAGTTCTTCTGCTGTGATCGTCGTTGGGTGGTCAGCACCAAAATCTAAATCATCCGCGTGTGAACCATCGGTATTATTATCGGTGCGTTTATTCGCGGCTTTCCAGTACAACAGACTGCCCAATGAGTTAAAGGCACGAATATAGCGAGAGACTTGCGGGCGTCTAAAGCTGGTATCATTGTTACCTTCACCGGTAAAGAACTTGTTAGCGGATAAACAGTCTTGTTGGTCATCACCAACCAAGCACCACCAAGTGGATGGTGATTGACTGTTGTTGTCGTGATCGCCAGGACGGTCGAGCGCAAGCTCTGCTTCTGGTGTTGAGCCACCGTGACAAGCAGTGCAGCGCCTGGCGAAGATAGGAGCGATATCTCGGGCAAAATCAAGTTGCAGGATATTACCAGTGACCGTTCTTTGGGCTACGTTGTTGCCATTTTTCCCGGTTAACAACGGCACTTTACCTTCACCTAAACGTGGCACCGTATAGTGAGTAGTAGCGGCATAGCTTTGTTCAAAGGTGATCCTGGAAGGCCTGGAATGCACATGACAACCGCCACACACTTTTTCTTCGCCAGGGCGTAGACTCTGCCAGCTCATATCTGTGTTTAGGGTGCGGCCATTACAATCGATGCCTTGCATTAGATACGGAGCATTGGCCGGCATACGTACCAAAAAGCTGGTGTCGGGGTTACCACTTGGGTCATCGACTCGGTTGCCTGCAGCATCCCGGTTGATGACCGGAAACTCGCCTAAAATGCCAACTCGTTCACCGAGAAGATTAGAAGTATGATAAGACGTATTTCGATCTCTGTTCGGCAGCAACGAGAGAATACGAACACCACATAAATCCTCATCGGCATAATTGATGGTATCCGTTCCCTGTAAATTAAATTGCTGTTCACCGGCGAATTTAATTCCTTGTTTGGGGTGGGTTTCTCTGTCGGTAATGGATGCCGCGCCCAATAATCCAAATGGCGTACCATGTGCAAGCAATGGGTTCTGATTGTTCAGCTCAGACGATGGGATATCGGTGGGCTTTTCTCGTCCGTGAATGGCATTATAGGGCACGACCGCTCGAGCCATAAGCTCATGCCAATCTGGACTATCGACAATCATTTCTAAGTCGCTGGGGTGCTGCGATGGGATGGCGGTTGCCCGGTATAATCCAACATCACAACCGGGCGTGTTCGTATCAAGATGAGTCATCATATTCATCGCTACTCCGGCACCAGAGCCACTGGTTTTCGGTGGCACATCGAGACCGAGATCGACAAATATTTCATTTGCGGCTACTGTGCTGCAGGCGCCTTTGCCCCAGGCCAGCATTAGGCCATTTTCAGTCAATGCGGCAGGATGGCCAACTTTTCCTGCAAAAATCAAGTCGTTTTCATAGTCGCGATGTTTAACACCCGGTGCCGGCATAGATTTTGACACGGAATCATTACTCGTCGACCAGGAAGCAAAGTTTATAGCATCACGAGGAGCAAAGACATCTGCCAGGTTTTCCGCCTCTTCCGGCGCTATCCCTTCTTGACCTTCCGGCTCCGGCATGACCCCAACAACGATACCCAAGCCGTTATTATTGCCACGATAATAATCGCCAAACCAGACTCTTTCGTCCGTCGTTTGCGTGATAAAATGGGCGGCAAGATGAGACACGCCAAAATAACTGTCAGCATGATCACCACTATGTTGGCCATAAAATGCAAAGTTACTGCCACCATCGGGATTTTGCGTGTAAATATGAAATAAATTAGCTAGCGTATCAAAACCACCGGTGGAGCCATTGGTATACTTAAACGGTTTGGCGCCTAAAATTTGCCAACTGGAGTAAGCCAAACGGCCATTTTTTAACAAATAGGGATGTTGTTCCTGAGACAAGGAATGATGACTGGCCAAGTCTAAATTTCGCCAATTCTGATCTATGGTCCAAATGCGGGTTCCTTGTGCAGAAGCCGTTGTCCGCCAAACCACAGTACTGGTGTTGCCATCGCGATTCGAAGTAAAGGCGATACGACCGTTCGCCAAAAAGGCCGGGCCGGAATCATAGATGCCTGGTTCAAAGGGGTTGACCGACAAGGCCCCCGTTGCCACATCAACGGTATGCAAATGCGCGCCGTTGCTTTTGAGCTTTTTATTTGGCAGGTCAGTCCAGCCAATGTTACCCGCATCCGCCGTGGGTTCAAGCACCCGGAAGTCTACATTTTCCCGGTGCTGATATAATTTGCCTCTAAAGACCGAAAAGGCAATGGTTTTGCCATCAAACGAAACCGCAGGATCGAGGGCGGCACAGGCGCTTGCATCGGTGGACGATGCTGAGCAATTATAGAGAATTTTTTCCTGGCCTGCTCCATCGCGGTAGACTAAATCACAAGGCGCAGTAAAATCACCGAAAAAATTGCTTACATCAGGCAATACATCATAGATATCTAGCCCTTTCATTTGCCGTGATGCGGCTTGTGAGACACCGTTTATGGTCACATTTCCGCTAATTTCTATGGTATCAGTAGTTCGGGCACATCGGGAATAGACGATTGGATCTTGAGCAAAGGCCAAGGGCAAATTTGCCAGTAGCAAAAAGGCCAATAATATTTTAAAGCGCATTGGTTTAACTCTTTTTTTTTGAATTAACGTGTTCAACGTAAACATCTACTGCACACTTAATTATGTTAGCTGAACAATGGCTAAATACAAGGGAAGGCGATGCCCTGATTGAAAGCTTTAGAGGTAAGGATAAATGAAAAAGCGAAATTGAGAATTGTTGAGCAGGGCTAAAAAAGAAAGTGGGGTAGTAACCACTCCATACTTAGATCTATGGAGTGGTTACCAATCAACTATCAAGAGGATGCTGATTTTTCGGCGATTAACCTTATCTGTTTTCGACTTCTGATCTGGCTGTGTAATTCGATTTAAAGCGAGAGCTTACTATCAACACTAGCAATAAAAGAAAAAGCAAACCCTGGTCTGTTGAACCACCAACTATTGGTTTCTCCTCTGGTTCCGGTTCAGGAGCAGGCTCTGGCTCAGGAGCTGGCTCTGGAGCAGGTCCAGGTTCAGGAGTAGGCTCTGGATTAGGCTCTGGAATCGGCTCTGGTTCAGGAGCGGGTCCTGGTCCAGGCTCTGGCTCCGGCGTTGGCTCTGGTTCCGGCGTAGGCTCTGGTTCCGGCGTAGGCTCTGGTTCCGGCGTCGGCTCTGGCTCCGGCGTCGGCTCTGGCTCCGGCGTCGGCTCTGGTTCCGGCGTCGGCTCTGGTTCCGGCGTCGGCTCTGGTTCCGGCGTCGGCTCTGGTTCCGGCGTCGGCTCTGGTTCCGGTGTCGGCTCTGGTTCCGGTGTCGGCTCTGGTGTCGGCTCTGGTTCAGGGTAGGTGGTATTAGTCAAGAAACTCACCGTACGGCGAACTTCAGTAATATTGCCAGATAAATCTTTAACGCTGGCGAAGACTTCTGCTGTTGGGTCGCTCAAAGTCGTACCTAAGTCTACCGTGGTTATGCCACTGACTTCTGCTGGTCCGGCGATGTTTATACAGTTGTTGTCACTGTCAATGGCACATACAATGAGACTGTTCGGGTCAATGCCACTGCCGATGTCCACCGTCCCAATATTCAATGAGGAGACAACCGAACCTTGTTCTGTGGTGGTCAGGTGTAGTGTTGGTTTTTGGGTATCAAGCAACTCTTTAGCGCCACCAGGTGCTCCAATATCAATCCAGCGTGACAGTAAGCCGAGTTCTTCTTCGGTTATCGTCGTTGGGTGGTCAGCACCAAAATCTAAATCATCCGCGTACGAACCATCGGTATTATTATCGGTCCGTTTATTCGCGGCTTTCCAGTACAACAAACTGCCCAATGAATTAAAGGCTCGAATATAGCGAGTGACTTGCGGGCGTCTAAAGCTGGTACCATTGCTGCCTTCACCGGTAAAGAACTGGTTCGAGGATAAACAGCTTTGCTGGTCATCACCAACCAAACACCACCAAGTGGATGGCGTTTGATTTTTGTTATCGTGATCACCAGGACGATCTAAGGCAAGCTCTCCTTCTGGTGCTGAGCCGCCGTGGCACGAGGTGCAGCGCTCTTCGAAAATAGGAGCAATATCTCGGGCAAAATCAAGTTGCAGAATATTGCCCGCAACGGTTCTTTGGGCAATAGCATCGCCATTTTTTCCTGTCAACAACGGCACTTCACCCTCACCTAAGCGTGGGATAGTATAGCTATTTGTCGCGGCAAAGCTTTGTTCAAATGTGATCCTGGAAGGCTTGGAATGCACATGACAACCGCCACATACCTTCTCCTCGCCAGGGCGTAGGCTCTGCCAGCTCATATCTGTGTTCAGGGTGCGGCCATTACAATCGATGCCTTGCATTAAGTACGGCGCATTGGCCGGCATACGTACCAGGAAGCTGGTATCTGGGTTACCACTGGGGTCATCGACTCGGTTGCCTGCAGCATCCCGGTTGATGACCGGAAACTCGCCTAAAATGCCAACCCGTTCACCAAGAAGATTGGAGGTGTCATATGAGGTATTTCGATCTCTGTTCGGCAGCAACGAGAGAATACGAACACCACATAAATCCTCATCGGCATAATTGATGGTATCCGTGCCCTGTAAATTAAATTGCTTTTCACCGGCAAACTTTATCCCTTCTTTGGGATGAGTTTCTCGATCGGTAATGGAAGCCGCACCTAATAATCCAAATGGTGTGCCTTTTTCAAGTAATGAGTGTTGCGTCTGTAGCTCAGACGGTGCAATATCTACGGGTTTCTCAACTGAGTGAATGGCACTATAGGGCACCACTGCCCGGGCCATAATTTCGTGCCAGTCAGGACTATCGACAATCATCTCTAAGTCGCTGGGGTGCTGTGATGGGATGGCGGTTGCCCGATATAATCCAACATCACAGCCGGGCGTGTTCGTATCGAGATGAGTCATCATATTCATCGCCACTCCGGAACCAGAGCCACTGGTTTTAGGCGGCACATCGAGACCGAGATCGACGAATACCCCATTTGAGGTAACGGTGCTGCAGGCGCCTTTGCCCCAAGCCATCATTAGGCCATTTTCAGACAATGCCGCCGGGTGGCCAAGCTTACCAGCAAAAACGAGATCATGTTGATAATTAGGGTGTTTAACACTAGGCGCTGGCATAGTTTGCGAGGTTTGATCACTGTTACTGGCCCATGCGGCAAAGTTTATCGCATCACGAGGGGCGAAGACATCTGCCAGGCTGGTAACTTCCTCCGGAGCCATCCCTTCTTGACCTTCCGGTTCCGGCATGACCCCAACAAGGATCCCCAGTCCGTTATTATTGCCGCGATAATAATCGGCAAACCAGACTCTTTCGTCCGTCGTTTGCGTGATAAAATGTGCGGCAAGATGAGAGGCGCCAAAATAACTCTCTGCATGATCACCACTATGTTGGCCATAGAATGCAAAGTTACTGCCGCCATCGGGATTTTGCGTGTAAATATGAAATAAATTAGCCAGCGTATCAAAACCACCGGTGGAACCATTGGTATACTTAAACGGTTTGGCGCCTAAAATTTGCCAACTGGAATAGGCCAAACGGCCATTTTTTAACAAATATGGATGTTGCTCCTGAGACAAGGAGTGATGACTGGCCAAGTCTAAATTTAGCCAATTCTGATCTATGGTCCAAATGCGAGTTCCTTCCTCAGAAGCCGTTGTCCGCCAGACCACAGTGCTGGTGTTGCCATCGCGATTCGAAGTAAAGGCAATACGACCGTTCGCCAAAAACGCCGGGCCGGAATCATAGATACCTAGTTCAAAGGGCATGGCAGAAACAACGCCTGAAGCAACATCAACGGTATGCAAATGCGCGCCGTTGCTTTTGAGTTTTTTATTTGGCAGATCAGTCCAGCCTATGCTTCCCGCATCCGCCGTGGGTTCAAGCACCCGGGAATCTACATTTTCCCGGTGTTGATATAACTCGCCTTTAAAGACCGAGAAGGCAATGGTTTTGCCATCAAACGAAACCGCAGGATCGAGGGCGGCACAGGCGCTTTCATCGGTGGACGTAGCAGAGCAATGATAGAGGATTTTTTCCTGGCCTACGGCATCACGGTAGATTAAGTCACAAGGTGCGGTAAAATCACCGAGAAAATTCGCGACATCTGGCAGTACATCATAAATATCTAACCCTTTCATTTGACGTGATGCGGCTTGTGCTACCCCGTTTACGGTCACATTTCCGCTAATTTCTAGGGTATCAGTAGTTCGTGCACATCGGGAATAGACGATCGGATCTTGGGCATAGGCCAAGGACAAATTTGCCATAAGCAAAAAGGCCAATAATATTTTAAAGCGCATTGGTTTAACTCTTCTTATAATTAATTTCTTGCGTTTATTTTCACAAACGCAGACATCTACTACATTGTTGTTTTTTTAATCATGCTACCTGAATAGCCAGCTAACACAAGGGGTCGGGAGGTTCCGGGGAGAGCTGGTTTTGATTTGTAGAGCAATATATAAAGCTAAGTTTAGGGTTTTATTAGTTTTTTTTTGTGAATGTTTTTTTTGACTTTTTTTGTAATCCAATTGTAATCAAACTGTAATTGTTGGCGTTTAATTGAGTGTTTTATTACTGTTCTGGCGAACGAATAACACACCCAAAAGTCGAGTATAAAACAACAGGTTTATGCTGGCCGATTCGAGCGGGTCAGCAGAGACCGGCAAAGCGCAAAACCTAAAAGGTAAGCATTTATAAACACTTGCAATATTTTACCTACTTTAAAATCAAAATGAGTGGTAAAACGTTGCACAACCAGACAGGAAAAATCCAGCCACCAACTCAATTGTTAAATACCATTGTTAAATCAATTGTTTGGTCTAACCTTATTATAGGTTGTAACAGTTTATTCAATAATGTCCGGTATGGAGATAATAATAATGAAAGTGGGAATTATCGTAGGCACACGTCCAGAAATTATCAAAATGGCGCCGGTAATAAGGGAATGCCAACGCCGCAACTTAGAATATTTTATTATTCACTCTAATCAACATTACTCAAAGGAAATGGATAGCATTTTTTTCGATGAATTAAAGCTACCCAAACCGCATTATAATTTAGGCGTAGGTTCGGGCTTGCATAGCAACCAAACCGGCAACATTCTGATAAAAATTGAACCGATTCTTGAACAAGAACTGCCAGATGTTGTGTTGGTACAGGGCGATACTAATACGGTATTAGCCGGTGCTCTTGCAGCGTCTAAATTAAACATCAAAGTAGGCCACATCGAAGCGGGCTTGCGCAGTTACGACCGGATGATGCCGGAAGAAACCAATCGTATTTTAACCGATCATATGAGTGATTTTTTATTTGCCGTGGGCCCCAATCAAGAACAGATATTAAATGCTGAGGGGATAGCTCGAGAAAAAGTATTTACGGTTGGAAATACCGTATCGGATTCCCTATTTCAACATCTTGAATTGTCCGCAGGACGTAGCCAAATTCTCGATACTTGGCAGTTAACGGCAAAACAATATTTTTTAGTAACCGCCCATCGGGCATCCAATGTCGATATTAAATCTCACTTACAGGAATTACTGCTGCTATTTAACAAAATGTATGAGCGTTACCAGAAAAAAATATTTTGGCCGATACATCCAAGAACCATGGCGAAAATTGAAGAGTATCAACTTAACATTCCCGAGTTTTTAAAGTTAAGCCCGCCGGTTGGCTATATGGATTTTATTCAGTTACAAAAATCTGCGCTGTTAATTCTCACCGATTCCGGTGGTATTCAGGAAGAAGCCTGCTTACTAGGGGTACCATGTATTACCTTACGTGAAAATACCGAACGCCCAGAATCTGTCGAGGTTGGCGCGAATATCCTGGTTGGACGTGATGCCGAAAAAGCGATAACGGCCGCAGCCACTTGGCTTGAAGCCGAGTCTCCTGTTTGGCAAAACCCGTTTGGCGATGGCAACGTCGCGAAAAGAATTTTTCAAATTCTCAGCGCCAGATTAATGCCTGCCAGTGAGACCATTGTTGCCAATAATATGGCAATTACCGTCGTTGGTATGGGATATATGGGCCTGCCTATTGCTTGTCTGATGGCAGAGGCGGGTATTAAAGTGACGGGAGTTGATTTAAATGCTGAAAAAGTGCGCGCAATTAATAATGGTCAGAGTCCATTCGAAGAAAAAGATCTACCGAAACTCGTTACTAAGGTAGTTTCACAAGGTTTTTTAACGGCGAGTCGCGAAGTCGTACCAAACCCGGTTTACTTGATTGCCGTACCCACACCACAAAAAGAATCGCATTGTGATTTAAGTTTTGTCCTTGCTGCTGTGGACGGCATAGCCCGGGTCGCCAAAAATGATCAAACCGTGATCATTGAATCGACGATATCACCCGGTACTTGCCGGGTAGTGGAGCAAAGGTTTGAACAGCAGGGCTTGCGGATACATGTTGTGCACTGTCCTGAACGGGCAATACCGGGGCAAACCTTATATGAATTAAAACATAACGACAGGATCATTGGCTGCAACAGCTCAGCGGACGGCAACCTTGCCAAAGATATTTACCAAAGTTTTGTTACCGGCGATATTTTTATTACCGATACCACCACGGCAGAATGCATTAAGTTGGTGGAAAATACTTCCAGAGATGTCAATATTGCTTTTGCTAATGAGCTTGCTGAAGTCTGTCAGGAATTACAAGTCGATGTTTTTGAAGTTATTAATCTGGCTAACCGGCACCCTAGAGTAAATATTTTAACACCAGGGCCTGGTGTTGGCGGGCATTGCATTCCTATTGACCCATGGTTTTTAGTTGAACAAACTCAATCGGGCAGTATGATCCGTTTGGCCAGACAAATAAATGATCAAAAACCGGCAATCGTGGCGACTCAAGTCATAGATTCGCTAAATCTCAGTAATGGCAAAAAAGTGGGCATTTTAGGTGTTGCTTATAAGGCCAATGTCGATGACTGTCGAGAAACACCGGCCGCCCCCTTGTTATCAATATTAAATCAAAATGGGATTGAAGTACGTTTTCATGATCCTTACGTGCATCAATGGCAGTGTGCAAGGGAAGATCTAACCGAATTGGATAATTGGGCAGATTTGTTGGTACTTATTACCGATCATCAGGAATATAAGAGCGTCAACTTAACGACTCACTTACTGAATACCAGAGCCTAATGGAGAGTGAATCCAAGTAACCTGAACTTGCCGTTCTGAGTTCGGTTAAAGTAGTATTTCAGCTAAGCCAGGCTGACTTAAAAAGGCTTGTGGGCTTGCTGTAGCGCCATAGGCGCCCGATTGCAATATCACCACATAATCGCCGACTTCGGCTTTTGGTAATTCAATTTTGCTCCCCAGAACATCTAAGGGAGTACAAAGGGGGCCAACAATGTCAACTTCTTCGGCTTGTGTGGAGGTTAATTTGTTGCCGATTAGCACCGGAAAATTTTTCCGCAGTACTTGGCCAAAGTTGCCTGAATTTGCCAGATGGTGATGCAAACCACCATCACAGATCAGATAGGTGGTATTGCGCGACGTTTTTTTATCGACGATTTTGCTGACATAAACCCCCGCTTCGCCCACAAGATAGCGGCCAAGCTCCATAATCACTTCAACCCCAGTTGCCGATTTTTGCAAATGTTGCAACTGGTCTTGTAAATTATCGGCAATGGCAGTTAAGCTTAAACTTTTATCGCCCGGAAAATAAGGGATGCCGAGCCCGCCACCAATATTGATGTAGTCTACCGGTTGAGGTGATACTGCCATTAATTTTAGGGCCAGTTCAAACGTTTGCTGATGCGCATCGATAATGGCCTGCTCGTTTAAGTTTTGTGATCCGGTAAAAATATGAAACCCTCTTAAATTAACTGATTTCGGGTCTAAGCTGGATAAAATTGCCGGTAATTCTTCTTCATCGATACCAAATTGTTTGGCGCCACCAGCCATTTTCATGCCCGACGCTTTTAGTTCAAACGCAGGATTGACTCTGATCGCGATATTGGGAAGCATGGCAAGTTTTTTACCAATTACAATCGCCCGATTTAATTCGTTTATAGATTCTACATGCAGGGTGATGCCGGCAATAATTGCTGCGGCTAAATCTTTTTTGGACTTTCCCGGACCGGCAAAACTGATGTTTGCTGCCGGCATTCCCGTTTGCATAGCCAGTAACATCTCTTTCCTGGAGGCGACATCAAAGCCATTGACTAAATTTGCTAATAGGCTTACGACGGGGGGGTAGGGATTGGCTTTTATCGCATAGTGCAAGCTGATGCCTTGTGGCAGAGTCTGTGTAAGCTGAGTCACCCGCTGTTCAATGAGCTTTCTGTCGTAGGCATAAAAAGGGGTGCCATCAAGGAGTTGCTCGATTTCGGATAATGTTTTCTCGCCAATGAGCAATTGTGCCGTTGCGGTATTTATTAACCGGTGCCGTTCATGCCTGGGTTTTGTCTTATTCATTATTGCCCCTAAAAAAGTTTGCATAGCTGTGCGCCAATAGTGCCCGATCCAGTTTACCATTAGTATTTTTTGGTAACTGGTTTAACATAATTATTTCAGTAGGTTGCATGAAGTTTGCAAGCTGAAGTTGGCAATGACGCCTTAACTCTGCTTGCAGTAGGTCGGTGTTATCTTTGACGTCTTGCATTGCTACGACGACCAAAATCGCTTGCCCCAATTCGGGATGTGATACCCCAAGCGCAACCGCATCTATGATTTTCGGGTGTTGATAAAAACACTCTTCAATTTCCATCGGGCTTATTCGATAGCCAGAGCTTTTGATCATTTCATCATTGCGAGCAATAAAAAATAGATCGCCGTCGACATCTCGTTTAACCATATCGCCAGAAAATACCGCCATTTGCTCACTCACAATGCCTGCCGGTTTGTTCGGTACCGGTTTAAAGCGCAATGCCGTTTTTTCTGGTGCGTTCCAATAACCTTGCGCAACAAGAGGACCAATATGGACCAGTTCCCCGACTTCGCCAATTTCACATTCACTGCCATTACTTCGCACTATGATGATTTCGGCGTTGGGGATCGCTTGTCCCATGGAGGTTGGTTTACGGTCAATTTTTTCGGGATCGAGGAACGTCGACCGAAACGCTTCCGTTAGCCCATACATCAGAAATGGCTGAGCATTTTCCATATTTTCTCGTAGGGTTTGCAACACGCTTTGATTTAATGCGCCACCGGAATTGGTAAAGTATCGAATCGATTTACCTTTATTTTTCCAGTTCAGTTTGCATAGCTGACTCCACAATGGTGGTACACCTGCGAGACCGGTTATCTGGTATTGCTCAATAGCTCTCAACACGTCTTGCGGCAGAAAGTAATCATGCAAAACAACTTCGGCGCCAACCAGTAAGGCCGTGCTGAGTTGGCTAAAACCATAATCAAAACTTAGCGGTAATAGCGCTAAAATTTTATCGTCAGCAGTGTTGGCTAAATAGCTGGCCACAGACTGGGCTCCGGTCAATAAGTTTAAATGCGATAACACCACGCCTTTGGGTTTGCCGGTACTGCCGGAAGTATAAAATATTGCCGCCATATCCGTACTGGTAGATTTGCTGCTTAAGGGTAGGGACTCTGGATAGTCAGCATTTTGCAACTGCCGCCAGGCAAGTAACTTTACCTGCACACTGAAATTGTCGACAGATTCAACATTTTCGCTGTCGGTCAAAATAACGGTATGCAAATCGACAAATGTAGGTAGCACCGGAGCAAGCGCTTTAAATCTGGCGCTATTGGTTATGAGTATTTTAATACGACAATCAGTGGCAATGTGTTCAACTTGCTTGGCTTTTAACAGTGGGTTGATCGGCACAAACACGCCACCAGTTTGGCTGACAGCAAACATGCTCACCACCGCTTCAATGCCTTTGCTCAAATACACTCCAACCCGTTCGTGCCGGTCTAAGCCAAGCTGGGCCAGGACCAGATGCATTTTTTCAATCTGATTTTTTAATGCTTGGTAACTCAGACTGTCTTGCTTCACTCTTATCGCAATAGCACCGGGTTGAAGCCGGGCTTGCGCTGCGATAATTTGGTGGATCAGATAGGCCATTTAGGTAGTTAACATCTTGATTATTATTAAAATTAAGTTGATAAATTAATTATGGTACAGCACTGCATAATTGCCACTAAATAGATAAAAAATTTTTTCAGTCGAATTGACTCAAATTAAAGGTAACCCTAGCGATTTAGCAATAAGCTGAAAAACATATCGTTGACTCATAATTAATGTAACCCTGTTCAGGAGCATTAATTATGCAGCTTAAAGAACGCAGAAGTTA
>NZ_JQDZ01000066.1 GCF_000764205.1 Thalassotalea sp. ND16A | reverse complement strand
TGTTAGTGCCGGAGCAATACCGCAGTTATTTGCCGCAGAATTTGTAACTGAGATCTCACCTATTTCCCATCATTGATCGAATTCAGAATGGTAAATCGTCATTCAGTTCGTGATTTTGCTCCCGTTGCTCTTTCGCTATTTGTTTGTGCATTTCAATGATGTCATCGCCGTAGCTGTTCCAAATTGCATTTTTCACCTCATCGAGAAACTGATAAACCGTATCTGCTTCCTCTGTGGTGAAGTGGGTGGTGATTTTTAAGGTTTTCATTATTTACGTCCTTTACCGCTTTTTTGTCGCTTCGCGGCTTGCTCTTTGGCTTCTTTCATTCGGTACGATTCACCTTCAATGGCAATCACATCACTGTGGTGTACCAGCCGGTCAATCAGTGATACAACACAAGCGGCATTAGGAAATACCTCATTCCACCCGCTGAATGGACGATTGGTAGTGATCATGGTGGAAACTCGCTCGTACCGCCGGTTAACGATTTCAAACAATAAATCCGCATGGCGATTGCTGTATGAGAGGTAACCTACTTCGTCGATGATGAGCAATTTCGGTTTACTGTAATACATCAGGCGACGGCGAAGTGCCATATCGCCATCTTGTGCTGCCAGGTCGTTTAGCATATTCGCGGCCGTGGTAAACAGCACGGTATGGCCTTGCATTACAGCGGTATGACCAAGGTTTTTGGCGATGGTCGATTTACCAACGCCATTGCTACCAATCAATACCGGGTTTATCGCCTCATCAAGAAAGCTAAGCTGCATTAGCGCATGAATGCGCTGTTGATTTATTTTCGTTGGCCAGGTCCAGTCGAATTCAGATAAGGGCGTGAACTTACCTAACTTGGCACTATTTAGCCTGCGCCTGAGTGAGCGTTGTTGTCGCTCATCCTGCTCCCAGGCTAGCCATTTGGTTAACGCTGTGGCAAGTTTATCGTCAAGCTCGTCCCAGTGTGCCAGCAACCCATAGAGTTTCAAGTAGCTGGCCTGCTGGTGTAAGGCGTTATTGTTCATCATCACTTTCCTCACTGTCGTTGGTTAACTGGTCATAATTACTCAGCTTGCCGGGCGGCACTTGCAGATGCTTCACTTTGTCCGGCACCGCCACGGAAATGGGCGGTGGTTGTTTTTGTTTATCACGTTCACGTTCCAGAATTTGCTGCACCGCTTGTGGGTATGGCGCTTGTTGATGCAAGGCTTCTTGCACAGCCTTGGCAAAGGCCATTGAACCATAGTCATCCAGTAATTGATTCAGTGCTTTCACCGTAGAATTTAAGGTATGCCCTCGAGTGATGGCTTGCTGCAATAACTCAGGGCATTGTGAGGATGCTAGTGCAAGCCGGTGTTGACCACGGTGTTCTTTGGCGTGCGTTTTAGCCAGCCATAAGGCATTGATGTGTTGCTCCTGTTCAATTTGTTTGCCCTTGCCATAGCACCTTGGATGCTCTGCAATAAGCGTATCACCGTCAATAATACGTACCGTCTGCAAACAGGCGCTGACCAGTAAGGCTTTTTGCACATATTGATGCGGGATAGAATAATCATTCAAGTCAAAACGTATGTACGGTGTTTTCTGGGCTTTAACCGGGACTTGCTCGCGAGTGTTGAATGGTGTTTCGGGTAAGCTTTGCAGTTGCTGTTGTTCCTCGGCAAATGCTTCACCAACGGTCATATCTGGTAGCCCGGGGCAGCGCCGTTGCCGACTGGTGGTTGTGCACCATTTTATGGCCTGAGAGTTTAAATCATCCAGTGACGTCCAATGCCGGCCAGCAAAGAAGTTATCACGTATATAACGAATGGCACGCTCAACCCGGCCTTTTTCATTACCGCGAGCAACGGCAGCAGCTTTGGGCTCAAAGTAGTAATGGCCTGACAGCGCCATTAAGGTCGGGTGAAAGCGAATCGCATCACCTAAGCGTTCCAGCACCGCAGATTTGAGATTGTCGTACAGGCAAATTCGGGCGATGCCTTGCCAGTGCCCAAAGGCGGCGACATGACCACGTAAGAAGTTTTCCATTTGCTGATTCAAATAGAATTGCAAAAAGATATCCCGTGACCAGCTCAACACCATCACAAACGCCATTAATGGGCGTTTACAGCCATCAACCTCGATATGACCAAAGTGGCCCCAGTCGACTTGTATTTGCTCACCTGGCAGAGTTTGTAATCTAAGGTAGGCTTCTGGTGTTGGACGCGGTCTTAATTCACTAATGCGTTGGCGAAAATGACTAGGTCCGCCCTTATAACCACGCTCTTGTACCATATCAAAAAGCCTGGCAGCGGTTAGCGTTGGGTAGTCGCCCAGGGTTTTGATAATAAACGGCAAGAACGGGTCAATCATCGACGCTCTTTTGGTACGCTGTGCTTTCGGTAGCCCTGCGTGTGCCAATATCCGGTCAACCACGCTGTGGTGAATACCGAGCTGTCTGGCAATCGTGCCAGTGCGCCACTTCTCAACAAAATGGTAACGCAGTATCTTAGATTCCAGCTCCTGGCTTAAGGCCATCACGTTTCTCCTTATGTTCGCCGTCGAAACACCGGCCTGAAACGACTTGAGTGCAAAAAGTCTTGCCGGAAAAATCCCGTACCAGCCTGTTTGCAAAAATGACATGCGGCATAAGTTAATGCGTGAGTTGCTCTATCTGCTACGAAACGCTTAACTGGCTTACGTTTCACTACATCATAAAGAGATAGCTTAATGGAACTCTGATGCGTTACTTTTTGTCTTTGCCGCTCTCGAAATCGTTGTTGCCGGGCGGCATTATTGACGCGACCAATGCGAGTTTGCTGGTATTTTTTCGTGGCACGATTACGTGATTCTTTTCGAGCCTGGTGACTACAACCTTGCCTGCAATATCGATTACCTCGATCGCAACGCGAACAAATTACCACCTGAGCACGGCAACGAAGACAAAGATAAAGGCGTTGTGATCCTGGCATCGACAAAAAATGTCGATGAGGTCTGGACTTAAGCCCAATTTGTGCGACACTTGAATTGGGTCGTGCACATGCACGGTTTGTTGAGGTATGGCGCAAATTGACCGTCAAATCGAAGATGCGCCATACCGCTCTCAACGACTTATCTTGTTATAG
>NZ_JQDZ01000065.1 GCF_000764205.1 Thalassotalea sp. ND16A | reverse complement strand
GGACGCCAGGCAATGGTATAACCACTTCCGGTGCGGTGACGCTAACTGTTCAGGATGGCGGCGAAAACGGTGCGTTACCGGATTCGCAAATCTTTACCATTACGGTAACGCCAGTGAATCAGGCACCGACCATTACTTCAATTGCACCATTAACGGCGACGGAAGGAAGTGAATATGCCTATACGGCAACGGTGACCGATGTCGATGACGCCAACAACGGTACTGACTTAACGTGGGGCTTAACTAACGCGCCAGCTGGCATGACAGTAACGTCTACCGGGAAAGTGATGTGGACGCCAGGCAATGGTATAACCACTTCCGGTGCGGTGACGCTAACCGTTCAGGATGGCGGCGAAAACGGTGCGTTACCGGATGCGCAAATCTTTACCATTACGGTAACGCCAGTGAATCAGGCACCAAGCATTACCTCGACTGCGCCGCTAACGGCGACGGAAGGAAGTGAATATATCTATCCGGCGACGGTGACCGATGTTGACGATGATAATAACGGTGCTGATTTAACGTGGAGCTTAACTAATGCGCCAGCTGGCATGACAGTAACGTCTAC
>NZ_JQDZ01000064.1 GCF_000764205.1 Thalassotalea sp. ND16A | reverse complement strand
AGCAAGGTACCCGGGGTTATGTTGTCGAGCTTTGCTTTCTATGAAGGATTCTAATTGCTTTAATTCTTTTTGATAGCAATCGAGCAGGGCTAAATCAAAATCGACATTGCGTTGCACTACAGAGTCTGAAAAATGACGACGTAATGTTTCCCGATCACAAATATTCTTCATATTTACGTTTAACGCAGGCATGTTGTATTGACTGTTGGTGTTAATTACATGGGCTTTTAACTGGGCGCCATGGCGGACTAAATTAGTACGACGACGCATTAAGTCACGCGCAGCACGCATTTTTGATGGATAAGTGTAGGCAAGCGGAAAGTTGCCTCCGCGCATTAAACTGACAATTTTGTAGGAATCAATTTTGTCGTTCTTTGCTTTTCCCCCATGAATCGCTTTCATGTAAAGGGCATGGCCCAAGATGAACTTAATGTCATGGTCCAGGCAAAAATCGCTGACCCAATACCAGCAATGCATACATTCAACGCCTAATACGAGATCATCTAAATAAGGTTTTAATAATTCATGAAGTGCTAATCGATCTGCTTTAATCTGTTGATGTAACACCTTTTTTCCGTCA
>NZ_JQDZ01000063.1 GCF_000764205.1 Thalassotalea sp. ND16A | reverse complement strand
TTGCTCAAATGCAGCAACAACGTTGATAAGTTGATCTTGGTTCGACATGTTTGCGTCCTGATGAATTAGTCGCAGTCATTAAATCAGATCGAAAAATAGAAGTTGAGCTATGCTCTCGTAAGCTCACGATACATTTGCTGATCAAATTGGCTGATACAAGGCGCAATGCAGAGATAAGCCAGGCCAACACCGCTCACTTCAAAAAAATAATCAAACCCAACCGCGGTGGGAAATATAACCGGCAAAAATATCGCCACCAGGATTAATGCCAAGCCAGTGATACTAACTGACAGGGCTGATAACAAGATAGCCCCAACCTGCACAATAACGCCTAACATCGCCCATTGGGTTGGTAAAAACAGGTTTGGAGCCAAAAAATCTCCCATCATTAAATTAATAACCAAGAGTAAATTCACCGACAGCACCAGGAGATACCAGTCGAGATAAAATGGCAGTGAAAAAACTTTCTGCAAACCGGTAGCCGCGCCGCGCTGGAAAACTGAACGCTTGTCGCGGTGCGGACGGTTAACCGATAGTCGATACAAATAATAGACTATCAAGGCGTAGCAAATGGCTCCAATCAGCGTCAGCAGGGTAATGGCGTCAATGGGAAAACTGACATCGGGAATGTCTCTGCCGTTAACAAACCAGCGAACATGCGCGTGTGCGGCTGGCGTAAATACCACCAGAATAACAATGAGGTAATGACGTATTGTTTTCATGATCTATACCTTTATGGAGGGGGGAGGGTAATTGCGGCCTGCGGCTCTGCACCTGGCTGCGAATTAGCGCTTGGTTTGGATTGTGTCAGCGGAGGCGTTAACCAACTGGCATCTACTGCCGGCAGCGAATTCAAGCTGCCTAAAAACGCATTAAGCTGTTGTAACTGATACGGCAGTAATCCCAACGGCTGCAGATCGAAATGCAATGCTTTGCCATTGTTGGTTAATTGCTGATGAAATTGTGGTCGCGCCTTATTATAGAAGCGCAGCACTTCAATCAAAGAGTCCATGCTACCGTTATGCATATACGGGGCGGTGAGGGCAATATTGCGCAGTGTCGGGACTTTAACCGCGTATTGTAATTCTGTACCCGCGTATTTAGCAAACTTAAGCTCGGCGCATTGATCCGATGGTTCACTGAACTGACTAAAACAATTAAATGGGTCTGCCAAAGCATGGGCAATACCGGCAATGCGTCCTTGATTGGCCACTACTGGTGGTGCGTCGGCAATACCGGTGACCTTGAAATCATGGTTAGTAAACATCGGGCCGTTATGGCAATGTATACACTGACCTTGCTTGTCATCAATAAACAACTTCAAGCCCGCCTGTTCTTGTGGAGTTAAATCCGCTGAGGGCAAGCCTTGCTGCAGTTTTTTTGCAAATACGTCAAAACGTGACGGACCAGGCAAGAGTAACCCTTCATAAGCGGCAATACTTTTACCTATATTGACAAATATCTGATTAACCAGCACTTTGTCCGCTGGTGTAAGTTGTTGCCAAGCCAGCGCTAGTTGCTGATCGAGCCCCGGCAATTTATTAGCAACTATGGGCATTGCATGGGCGGGGAAGCGTTCGCCATCGGTTAAGTCAGGGAGTGGCTCAAATACTGTTTCATATTCCTCGCGGTAATGGCGATAGATGATATGCGCCAATTGCATACGGTTGGCGCCATGCTCAACGGGGTTTTCCAAAGGCCCTAAAGCCTGTGTCCATAAGCTGTCGGCTCGGCCATCCCAGAAAAACCACGGACTATTGGCAATGCCAATAATGGTTGGCGTATGCCAGACCGTGCTTCCTATGCCTTGTGATTGCCGCAAGTTATCGGTAAACGCCATTTGTGGCTGATGGCAATTGGCGCATGCCACCTTGCCATTGGCACTGAGCCGCTTGTCAAAAAACAGCTTGTGGCCGAGTTTTGCCGCTTGTTTATTATTCCAAACCGCGTTGCCGTTATGATGTATTGTCAGTGTAGCCGTAGTACCTGCCGAATTTGCATCTGGCAGCATCAAAGATTTAACCAAAGCGACTTCTTCCGGGCTCCATTGTGGGGGCTTATCTTGCTGACATCCAGGCAGAGTCGGCCAGAGCACAATGAGGAACGCTGAAATGATCACGCGGGCAATAGTCATTCGAAACCTTATGGCAATAAGTTTAAGTTTATTTCGGCAACATCTTTTTCGGCGGCTAAATTCACCCGAATTACCCATTGCCCCCACATCTGAAATTTAATACCGGCAACGAGAAAATCCAGTTGCGTTGGCGAGCGATTAATAATTTTTGACACTACTGGTTGGGTAGGAAAACCATGTTCATGGCCTGGCATACCACCAGAAATTTGAATGTCTGCTGCTGTCAATTGGGAAAACCGGTGCGCAAATGCCGAGCCAGGCTGTTGCACAATAATACGCGCCTGCCATGAATGTACCGTATTGAGTTCAATACTAGATTTTGGTTGCAGCTGTAGGCGAAAATGCCCCTGACTGGACAATGTCTGGTAATGCTGTAACCCCTGATGTGGATCTTGCTCACCGGCACTCACCTTAACAGCTAATACGCCAAATAAGATGTTCAGCAGCAGAAACAAAACAAAACGGCGAAGCTGGTAATGGGTTGACCATTCTGGCGGAGGTGAAGTTTTAAGTAAATTCCTCACACCCACATTATTGCGGACGATACTATTAACCAACATTCCTTTTTACTCCTCGAGCAGATAATAAAGGTTGATCAATAAATCTGTGTAGCAAAAACCGACCTAAAAATAATTTCAGCGAACGTACGGGATTAATGCGGGGTACATACAGGGTAAATACGGCATAAATTAAATATAGCTAAATAGATGGAGAAATCAAAAAGTCAGGCATGAAAATAAACTTCGATTAAGCTAAGCTGAGTGGTGTTTTTATTTTTAGCGAATATTTGTCATTTTCTTTTAACCGTGTCGGTAAACCGTTAAATA
This sequence comes from Thalassotalea sp. ND16A, assembly GCF_000764205.1. Taxonomy (GTDB): domain Bacteria; phylum Pseudomonadota; class Gammaproteobacteria; order Enterobacterales; family Alteromonadaceae; genus Thalassotalea_A. The sequence continues at coordinate 23,201 of NZ_JQDZ01000063.1, read as the reverse complement.
ATAATGATAATTATTACTCAAAAGGAGGCATCCTGCCTGCCGGGACTGAGCACATCCTTGTGCAAAGAAAAATGGAGCGATGTTTGGCTCCATATATAGACTTGGTTTTTACGAAAGGGGGTTGGCTTATATTTTAAAGCCAATTTGAATAGCGGCACCCACTAGGTCATCTTTGCCTTTAAAAGCACCGATATCTAAAAACACCGTATCCCAAGGCGATAAACCAATACCTGCGGTGTATACATCTTCTTCGTTATCATTGATATCGGTGCGATAGCCGAAGCGCAATTGCGCGTGTTCAAAGGCATTAAATTCAACACCTGTAGATAGGTATTGTACCGCACGAAGCTCATCAAACGATTCGTGTTCGATTAAATCGGCTTCTATGGCGACATTCAGCCAATCGTTATGGTAGCTAAAGCCGGAGCTTACTGTTGGTTCTAGTTTAAAGCTTCTGTCTTGGGCGGTTAAGTCAACTTCGTGTGTTACGATGTTGTTAACAACTAACCCAAAGTGCCATTGCTGTTGATCACCCCATAGCGCGTGAATACCGAAATCGGCATTGGCGCTGCTGTCGTCTTGTAAAAACTCGTCGTCGGTTAAGTCAAACTCATCTTCATCAAATTCAGCAACGCTTACCTGGTTATAAAATAAGTCAATACGTTGGTATTTAAGTTTGGCGCCATAGTTAACGACTAAATCGTCATTTTGGAATAGTTTACCGCCAAACATAACGCCCGCGTCAGTAATAACGTAGCCTAAACCTGTTGCATTTGACTTCAAATCGTTTAAGTCTAAATCACCCGTTATGATAGAGTTTCGTAAGGTTTGTTCATCGTCTTCATCGTAATCTACCATCATCCCTAAACGGCCATAGGCGTCAATGAACAACCCCAGATTTAAGCTGTCGTTAGGAATAATGGCAAACGCCGTAAATCCCACTCTGGCGGCTACCGGCTTAGCATCGATTTCTTCTAAACCTGCCACTATCTCGTCCACTTGAACATCTAATCCGGCTAGGTACTCAGGTAACTGCTCTATTGGAATATTGCCGATTTGGTCAATGTCATCATCCAAATCATTGATCTGGTCGTTTAAGTCTTCACCAATATCGATGACATCATATTCATCCGACATTGCCCCACCGACACCAATGGAAATGGCAAAGTCGTCATCGTCATCGTAGCGATTTAATAACGCCGGGTTACTTACCGACGAAAGGAAGTCCTGGCTAATTGAGGTAAAACCTTTACCTATTTGTTTCGCCGAAAAACCTTCAGCCTGTACTGAGGTTGCTAAGAGAAATGATGTTGCGAATAAAGATAATTTATAGGGTAAGCGCATGTTTCAACCTTGTAAGTGTCATTATTATTTTGATCTTACCTGTGGGGGAAGTAAGGTTTTCTTGAGCAAGGCCATTATAGGGGGGCACATTTGTTGGTACAAGAAAATAAAAAAATAATGAAATTGTCACGCCACTATTCAGGTCAAATTAGCCGGTAACGGTGTTGTATCGGTTACTTTGTTGAAAATTTTTAGGCAGTTGATAATTTGGTTTAGGGCTAAGAACCGATCACTTCGAACAGGTACTGGCGGAAAAACCGGATATCGACTGGTTTGAAGTGGTGTCGGAAAATTTTATCGTGGATGGCGGTAAACCCAAATATGATTTGCATGCGATTCGTGAGTTGTACCCGATGGTAATGCATGGGGTTTCTTTATCTATTGGCTCTCAGAGAGTTGCACAAGTACAAGCTTTTCTTGGTCGAGAGATATTATTAGAAAACGTGTCGAGTTATCTTACCTACAAAAGCTCTGAAATGAGCGAATGGCAGTTTTTTAATGAAGTTGATGAGAAAAACATTAGTCAGCTAGCATTGAACTATTTATTAAGTTGGATAGACGTCGGCATTTTAATTAAACTGCCTACAGCGCACACAAGTGAACACCAAGGTTGATATTAATGAAAAATCCTATACTCGTTTTACTGCTGGTCATGCTGGTCAGTGGCTGCGCGAATAACAATTGGCGTACGGCGAGCAGAGAGCCCGCGGGTATTGCATCTAGCCCTGTTGAGGATTCAAGAGCGGTTATCGAAATCTATGCGGCGGATGCTTTTAGCTGGCGAGGGTGGTTTGCGGTGCACCCGTGGATGGCGATTAAAGCAGTGAATGCTAAAGAATATACCGTTTATGAGGTGATCGGGTGGCGAGTAAAACGTGGCTTGCCAGCATTGCGGCAATACACAACCGTAACACCAGACAGATACTGGTATGGTTCAAAGCCTGAGTTACTGCTTTCCATAAAAGGCGAAAAAGCTGAATTACTCATTCCTAAAATTAATGCCGCCATAGCACGTTATCCCTGGGCCGATGAATATAGCGTGTTTCCAGGACCGAACAGCAATACCTTTTTGGCATGGATAGGCCAGCAAGTGCCTGAGTTGGGGTTAGAATTACCGTTTAGTGCGATTGGCAGTGGCTACGCTAACTAAGCATTGGATATACAAACCAATATTGTGTTGAAAATCAGCTATGATTTAGCTTTAGAGTTCACAAAAGCAGTATATAATTGTATTGATAGACCTTATTTTTATTCACACTCCTTTTAGAGTTTACATTTATGAGTTTGAAAATTTCTCCGGTTGAATTGCGTCATAAAATTAGACGTGGTGAGCATAACAGCAATACTTCCGGCTTTTGTCATGGTTATCTACAATGCAATTTGGTGATGCTACCAAAAGATTGGGCCGCTGATTTTTTAAAGTTTTGCCAGTTGAATCAAAAACCTTGCCCATTGATCAGTGTTTCTGAAAACCCGGGCGATACTCATCTAAACTTTCTGGCTGAAGATCTTGACCTGAGAACGGACATCCCAAGTTACCGTATTTTTAAAGATGGGGTAATGACAACAGAGGTTAACGATATAACCGATTATTGGCGTGATGATTTGGTTACTTTTGCTTTAGGCTGCTCTTTTTCTTTTGAAGAAAGCCTACAAGCCGATGGACTCGATGTGCGCAATATCACCGAACAGGTTAATGTACCAATGTACCGAACTAACATTGCTTGCACACCAGCAGGACCGTTTAATGGCAATATGGTAGTGAGCATGCGGCCATTTGTGGCCAGGGATGCGATTCGAGCCATTCAAATTTGTACCCGTTTTCCCGCTGTGCATGGCGCCCCTGTGCATTTTGGTGACCCACAACTTATTGGTATCGATGATTTAGCTGCTACTGATTATGGTGATGCTGTCACCCTTAAAGAACATGAACAACCCGTTTTTTGGGCTTGTGGGGTTACCCCGCAGGTGGCATTAGAACAAGCAAAACCGCCATTTTGTATTACTCATAGCCCAGGCTGCATGTTAGTCACCGATATACCAAACAGCCGGCTGGCGTTAATGTAGATTTAGGCGTAGTTAACGTCGAAAGGAATAATTATGACATTAAAATTAAATTGCGATCTCGGTGAAAGTTTTGGCTCATGGACCATGGGGTTAGATGCGGCGGTTATGCCTCATATTGATCAGGCGAATATTGCTTGTGGCTTTCATGGTGGCGATCCACTGGTGATGCAAAACACTCTAACCTTAGCAAAGCAACATAATGTTATGGTTGGCGCGCACCCGGGATATCCAGACTTGGTGGGTTTTGGTCGACGTTCAATGGCGTGTTCAGCGGCTGAAATTATTGCCTTTATGCAATACCAAATAGCGGCGATTGACGGCATGGCCAATATACAGGGCTTGACCCTGGAATATGTTAAGCCGCATGGCGCCCTTTACAACGATATGATGGCGAACAGAGAAGTGCGCGCTGCCATTATGCAAGCCATTGCGCAATACCCAAAACCGATCACCTTAATGCTCCAAGCCACGCCGGCTGTTAACATACACCGCCAGGAAGCTGAGCAGTTGGGTATCGACCTTTGGTTTGAAGCCTTTGCTGATCGCTGTTATGACGACGATGGTAAATTATTGGCACGCAGCAAAATTGGTGCGGTACATGATAAAGAAAAGATGTTGGCACAAGTCGAGCAAATTTGTGCACACGGTACGGTGACTACCATAAGTGGTAACACGTTAGCCATTTACGCCAATACCTTATGTGTTCATGGCGACAATATGGCCGGTGTGCTGGCAATTGCTCAAATCAGAGAGCGTCTTTCTCGATGAGAATTGAGATTGCCGGTGAAAATTCGTTAATTATTTACTTTGCTGACAAAGCCAGCGCTGAAGTGTCTGCGTACGTACAACAAGCAGCAAGTATACTGCAAGATGTTCTTGCCAATGACATCATCGATATGGTGCCATCTTATGCCTCATTACTGGTGATTTATGATGCACTGAGCACCGACAGTTTCACCGTGCAAAGTAAAATCAAACACAACTTGGCGAATTTGGCAGTAGATATTGCCGCAACGGGGAAAATTGTCACCCTGCCGGTATATTATTCGCCGGAATCCGGCGCAGATCTTGAAAATTTGGCAAAAAATGCCCAATTAACCGTAGCAGAAGTGATCGAAATTCATCAGCAATGCCATTATCGTGTTTATGCCATTGGCTTCGCCCCAGGATTTGCCTATTTAGGCGAAGTGGACCGAAGAATTGCGGCACCAAGGTTGGCAAGCCCGCGGCTGAATGTGCCGCGAGGGGCCGTTGCCATTGCCGATCAACAAACCGCAGTGTATCCAGCAGCATCCCCAGGGGGCTGGAATTTAATTGGTCTTTGTCCGCAACGCATGTTCGACCCTCTAAAAGAGCCTTGTATGCCAGTACAAGTTGGCGATAAAGTGCGTTTTAAGGCGATAAGCAGAGCGGAGTTTTTATCATTGGGAGGTGAGCTATGAGCGCTTCCTCGTTCAATAAAGCCACGATGTATCCAGCAAATCCAGGTTTTAAGGTAACCAAATCTGGCCTGCTCAGCCTGGTACAAGATTTAGGACGTTATGGCTGTCACAATATTGGCTTAACAACGGGCGGTCCGCTAGACCCATATGCCTTTAAGTGGGCTAACAGGTTACTTGCCAATGAGTTAAATGCCTCGGCAATAGAAATATCGATAGGCGGCTTAGCATTAGAAGCTTTGGTTGATACCCGTATCTGTATCACCGGAGCAGAAATTGAGTTTACTATAAATGGAATTAACCAACCGCAGTGGCAAAGTCTGGCGGTAACCGCAGGCGACAACATTAATTTTGGTTTTGTCAGCTCAGGAGTACGTAGTTACTTGGCGGTTCGAGATGGTTTTGATATCGAACCCACATTTGGCAGTACCAGCACCGTGGTCCGAGAGGGACTTGGCGGAGTTAATGGCACAAAATTATTGGACGGGCAATTTCTGCCTTGTGCCAACTTCGAAGGCAATGACAGTCACCTAAAATTAGCAACAATACCGGAATATAAAACCGATATTTGCTTACGAGTTATTCTGGGCTACCAACATCATGCTTTTACGGCACTACAAAAACGCAGGTTTTTCTCCAGTGTATATCGGGTTTCGGAACATTGTGATCGCATGGGATATCGCCTGACCGGCCCTGAAATTAAACCCGCGGTCGATGGCATATTATCTGAAGGTATTTGTTTAGGCGCAATTCAAGTGCCTGCCAATGGTCAACCAATTGTGTTGATGAATGACAGACAAACCATAGGTGGCTACCCGAAATTAGGCTCAGTGTTATCTGCTGACTTGGCCAAACTTGCCCAATGCGCCCAAGGGGCTACCATTAGGTTTGAGCAAATCAGTATTGAAGATGCGCACAATATTCTGCATTTAGATAAAGTAGCATTTGCGGCTATGAATTCAGTCAAAATTGAAGCCATTTGTTTACAACCGCAATAAATTTGATTTTTCATCAAACATCAGAGAGGCTCCCTTGGCGGCTATAGAACAGGCTGAATTGCAGTTAAGTATTCAAATTGAAAACTTGCTTGTTGCAATGAATCCTCGTGGTATGAAAAATGTCAAAGATGCCTTAGCGCCTGGTTATTACCTTCGTGCGGCCCAACTGCTCAAAGGATTAACCGGCACAATTTTGATTGGTACTGGTTTTCCCGTTGCCGACACCTTTGAAACCGATGGACCGGTTGGCGCTATTGCCTTATACAACGCCCTGGAAACCCTTGGAGCCCAGCCAATATTAGTCAGTGGTGAACCATTTGTTACGGCATCAGAAAATGATTTTCGGGTTCATAAACTTATCGATGGTGATTTAATAAATGCCAAACAAGAAGCGATCGGCTCTCTGGCGAAACTTCAACCGCAAGCGGTCATTTCGATTGAACGCCCGGGCCTTGCTGAACAAGGCCTATATTTTAATATGCACGGCGAGGATATCAGTGATAATTGCGCCTGTTTTGATCATTATTTAAATGAATCAAATTGCCCAACCATAGCTATCGGAGATGGCGGCAATGAAATTGGTATGGGCAATATAATACCAGCCCTAAGCAAGTTGGATATTACCCCGGCAATAACAACCTGTGATGAGTTGTTAATTGCCGATGTCTCCAATTGGGGAGCCTACGGTATCATCGCATTTTTAGCAAAGTGGGCAAACATCGATTTGCTCGCTGAAGTAGACTCATTGGCTTTACTGCAATACGTATCAGACAGAGGTAGCGTTGATGGCGTTACCCGAGAAAACAATTTAACAGAAGATAGCTTTCCAGCCACCTTTGCTGATGAGCTAATTTTAAACCTACGAAAGTTAACCCATTTTATTTAAATAAATTCAGAGAACATCATGAGTATTGTATTTTTAAACAATGCATATTTGCCAATGGAGCAGGCAAAAATATTGTTTAACGCAAATAATGAATTAACCGAAGCCAGCTCCAGCAATGTATACGTGGTAAAAAATGGTGTTATCGCCACGCCACCACTAGATAATCAACTATTACCAGGCATTACCCGTCTGATTTTATTAGATATTCTAGCGAAAGATAGCGCTTTAAAAGTGGAACAAAGAATTGTTACAATGGATGAAGTAAATAATGCTGACGAAATATGGTTAACCAGCGCTTCCAAAGAGGTTGCACCTGTGGTTGAATTAAATGGAAAACCCGTTGGTAATGGTGAAATAGGGGATGTGTGGCAAATTGCGCAAACTCTCTACAGTGCAGGTAAATATAACTACTAATGACTCGTCCTACTCATGCTTTAATTAGTCGAAGTGCATTACGCCATAACTATAAGGTGGTACAACAAGTTGCCCCGCAATCAAATAATCTAGCGGTTGTAAAAGCGAATGCCTATGGCCATGGTGCCGTGGTGGTCGCCCAAATATTGGATCCACTCGTGCCTGCTTTTGGCGTCGCTTGTATTGAAGAAGCGGTGGAACTGAGGAATGCTGGCATACAAAAGCCGATATTGTTATTGGAGGGTATTTTCAGCAAAGATGAAGTTGAGATCGCCGCCGAAAATAACTTCTGGATCATGCTTGATAATTTGCAACAAGTCTCTTGGCTATTGCAAGCAAACGTATCATCCCCGATTAAAACCTGGTTGAAAGTGGATACTGGTATGCACCGTTTAGGCGTGCAACCGGAACAAGTGAATGACATTTTTCTGACGTTAACTGCGAGCAGCAATGTGGCAACGGATATTGTTTTAGCCACTCATTTTTCTTCTGCAGATGAACACCAAAGTAGGGCAACAGAACTGCAACTTGCCTTATTTAACCAGATAAAAGATAAGCTTGCGATTTGCTTACCGGATAGCGCACAGATCAGCTGTAGTGTCGCCAACTCTGCCGGTTTGTTAGATTGGCCAAAAGCCCGGTTAGATTGGAATCGCGCCGGATTCATGCTTTATGGAAACTCACCTCTTGATAGTGAAAATTCAGCCGCGGATCGGTTAAAACCAGTAATGACATTAAAATCGGCCATTATTTCAATTAGAGACATTGCGGCAGGGCAGTCGGTTGGTTATAGTCAAGCGTGGACAGCAACCAGGCCAAGCAAAATAGCGACGGTTGCTATTGGCTATGGCGATGGTTATCCAAGAAATGCGAAATCGGGGACACCTACCTTAGTCAATGGTCAAAAAGCGCCGATAGCCGGGCGGGTATCTATGGATATGCTAACTATAGATATCACCGATATTAAAGACGTTAACCTTGGTGATGAAGTAATTTTGTGGGGCACTGGCTTACCGGTGAATCAAATAGCAGAGTGTGCCGGTACTATTGGTTATGAAGCGTTAACCCGAATACCGAAAAGAACGCCGAGTATTATTGTTGATTAATACTGTTAGTAACGCCTTTTAATCAGATCTTTACTTACAATTGATGGATTTTTCTGCAACCATACACTTAATTATAAAATTTTTAAATTTTTTTATAATTAGCCCTTTACAACAGCGTCTTCAGTCTTTAATATTCGCCCCATCTTGAAGCAAGCATTGTTTCAAGACTTCAGGTGAGATGGCTGAGTGGTCGAAAGCACCGGTCTTGAAAACCGGCATGGGTTTGTAGCCCATCTAGAGTTCAAATCTCTATCTCACCGCCATATTCAGAGAAAAGCCCAATCGAAAGATTGGGCTTTTTTCGTTTAAGGCCAGTGATAAAACCCATAGGGTTTGTAGCCCACTCATACCTTAAGAGTTCAAATCTCTATCTCACCGCCATATTTAGAGAAAAGCCCAATCGAAAGATTGGGCTTTTTTCGTTTAAGGCCAGTGATAAACCCTTAGGGTTTGTAGCCCACTCATATCTTAAGAGTTCAAATCTCTATCTCACCGCCATATTCAGAGAAAAGCCCAATCGAAAGATTGGGCTTTTTCCGTTTAAGGTCAGTGATAAACCCTTAGGGTTTGTAGCCCACTCATATCTTAAGAGTTCAAATCTCTATCTCACCGCCATATTCAGAGAAAAGCCCAATCGAAAGATTGGGCTTTTTCCGTTTAAGGTCAGTGATAAACCCTTAGGGTTTGTAGCCCACTCATACCTTAAGAGTTCAAATCTCTATCTCACCGCCATATTCAGAGAAAAGCCCAATCGAAAGATTGGGCTTTTTCCGTTTAAGGCCAGTGATAAACCCTTAGGGTTTGTAGCCCACTCATATCTTAAGAGTTCAAATCTCTATCTCACCGCCATATTCAGAGAAAAGCCCAATCGAAAGATTGGGCTTTTTCCGTTTAAGGCCAGTGATAAACCCTTAGGGTTTGTAGCCCACTCATATCTTAAGAGTTCAAATCTCTATCTCACCGCCATATTCAGAGAAAAGCCCAATCGAAAGATTGGGCTTTTTCCGTTTAAGGCCAGTGATAAACCCTTAGGGTTTGTAGCCCACTCATATCTTAAGAGTTCAAATCTCTATCTCACCGCCATATTCAGAGAAAAGCCCAATCGAAAGATTGGGCTTTTTTCGTATATAAACCACCTCATTAGGTAAAGTTGATCTACTCTCAATTGCACTAGTCAATATCAGGTTCGAAGATGACGCCGTACCATGCAGCTTAGATATTGGACAATACCGCTTGATTGCCATCCTTAATAAATTGTAAATTTGTATTTCAATTGATTGATATTTAAGCGGGAAAGCGTTTTTTTGGGTATGCTTATATTAGTTATGAACTAAATTCAAGTTCAATGAAGTGGTGGTCGTATGCAATTGAAAACATTATTTTGTAGCTTTCTATTCTTAGCTTTAACAGCATGTTCAACGACGAATGATTATAAGGTGATGGCCGTTGACAGCGAAAAGTTACTTTATAATGATGCTTTCCCCAGCCATACCGAATATACCATTGAAACTCCGGAACAAATTTACGCCTTAAATGATGAAATGAAAAAGTTCATCCGTAGCCATCTGATGTATGAAAAAGATCCCCATGCTCGCTCACGTAAATTGTTAAAAAAACTGTTCCATCGCTCTCCAGACTCTATTCGCTATCAAAATGGTGCTAATTTAACCGCGATCCAAGCCTTTAATGAAAATACCGCCAATTGTTTATCGTTAACCATTTTGGCTTATGCCCTGGCTGATGAAGCAAATTTAATGGTTAATTTTCAAGAAGTATTAATTCCAGAATATTGGATCCGGGAAGGTGACTACAACATGTTAACCGGACACGTTAACTTAAAAGTTGTCGGCGACAAAACAACCCCCTATAAAGTGGTGTGGGGCTCGCTACAAACCACGATTGACTTTGACCCTTACACTGTGAAAAAGCATTTCCCTAAAAATAAGATCAGCAAGGATAGGGTAACGGCGATGTTTTATAACAATAAAGGCGCGCAAGCGTTGGTGAGAAATAAATATAACCTGGCCTATGCCTACTTTAAAAAGTCGATAGAACAAGAGGGCAGTTTTAGTTCCGTGTGGGGCAACTTAGGCTTGTTATATAAAAAGGTCGGTCTAAACAATTATGCCGAACAAGCGTATTTAGCGGCAGTGAATTTTAATCGTGACAATTACAACGCCTGGAACAATTTAGCCATTTTAGAAAATGAAATGGGAAAATTTGACGAAGCCAGGAAAATTTATGGTTTTATCCATAAAGCAAGGATGAACAACCCGTATTACCACGCTTTACTTGGCGATGAAGCGTTTTTTAATGAAGAGTATAAATTAGCGATTCGTCATTATAAAAAAGCAAAATCTATGCAACCTAAAGAGCATGAATTTTATTTTGGTTTGTCAAAATCTTTCTTTAAACTCGGGAATTATGATTTATCGGAACATTATTTAAGCAAAGCGAAACGCTATGCGCCTTTTAAAGACATTAAAGACAAATACCAAAATAAATTAAACCTGCTCTCTAGCTTATAAGGTTGTACATAGCAGTGAAAAAAGTATTTTGCTTATTCATGCTCAACGTCGTCGCTTTTGTTGGTGTTGCAGCGGAACTGGCAAGTCATCAGGATGTCTCTAACTCAATATTACTCGCCCATTTTAAAAAACTTTCTTCGGCAGAGTTTTCAGGCCGTAAAACCGGCAGTGCCGGCCACAAGTTGGCAAGTCAGTACATCAAAAACTCCTTTCTAACCGAATATATTTCAAGTTATTCAAGCACTCAATCCTTTCACTTTAACAGTGGTTTTACCCAGAAACAGGGATTTAACCATTTATATGTAAAAAAGGGCAAAAAATTGCCAAATAAGTACATCGTGATCACCGCGCATTATGATCATTTAGGTAAAAAGGCGGGGAAAATATATTATGGTGCCGATGACAATGCCTCGGGCGCATCGGCATTGCTGGCGTTAAAACCCTGGCTTGAAAAGATTGAGACTAAGCACTCTATTGTGTTGTTAGCCACTGATGCCGAAGAATTTGGATTTAAAGGGGCAAAGGCATTTTTACAACACTCTGCAATCAATAAAGAAGACATTATCATAAATATAAATTTAGATATGATCTCTTATGGAAAAAAGCGGAAATATTTGTTGGCTGCCGGCAGTAGAAAAAAACCGGAACTCAAGGCACACATTAAGCATATTAATGATAATGCAAAGGTTAAATTTAAATTGATAAATAAAATTCCGGCCAATTATCTGTCTTCACATCGAGCCTCGATAAACTTACATAAAGCCAGTGATCATTACGAATTTTACAAGGCAGGCATACCTTATCTATTTGTCACCGGCGAAAACCACAAGAATTATCATCAAAGTACAGATAGTTATGCCAATGTGGATCTCCAGTTTTATAGTGATGCCTTTGAAAGCATTAAACATCTTATCAGAACTTTTGATGAGAAATTATGACAACAATGCGTAATTTGCAGATAAAAACTTGATTTTTTACGCTATAATACGCAAAATTTTATTTCAAATCCTTTAAGGCTTTCACCATGGATAAAAAGTTTATAACTGCACAAGAATTACTTGAAGATTCCTTTCGTGTTGCACATCAAGTTTATAAAGACGGCTTCCGACCGCAATTTATTATTGGCATATGGCGCGGTGGCGCACCTATCGGAATAGCCGTACAGGAATACTTTGATTATAAAAAAGTAGAAACGGATCATATCGCGGTACGTACTTCGTCTTATTACGGCATTAATCAGCAATCAAAAGAGATCAAAGTGCATGGCTTGCACTACTTGATTGAAAATGCCAATGCCGATGACGGTTTACTCATTGTTGATGATGTATTTGATTCCGGTCGCAGTGTTGTTGCCTTAATTGAACAAATAAAAACGCAAATGCGCTTAAATACACCAAAAGACATCCGTGTTGCATGTCCGTGGTTCAAACCAAAAAATTCAAAAGTGGATATCGTGCCGGATTACTACGTGCATGCTTCTGAAGATTGGTTAGTGTTTCCGCATGAGCTTTCTGGATTAACTCAGGATGAAATTAAATCCGGAAAACAAGATTTATCAAATATCCATGACATTTTATTCGACGAGTAAATGGTAGAGCAAAGGAAGCGCAAGCTTCCTTTTTTTTTAAGCTTCTAGCAACTAGCTATTAGCCACGGGCTGTATATTTGATGAATTCAACTATCGTGTATCAATACCAACTCTGCCAGAAGATCGTAGCCAGAAGCGGCTAATATTTTGTACAGGGATTATATTTAATACCCGGCGTGCAGGGAAAGCCTTGTGATTGTGATTAATGATGAAGACTTCAATTAGCACTACTGCAACCATAGTTAAGGGTCACCAAGTAGCCTCAGGCAACGCCAGCTCTACAGTATTTTCCGCTGGCACTATTAGCTTGCAAGCTCCATATTTTAACCAACGGGGGCTGGATTTATCCAGTTACTACTTCGCCACGCTAAATTGTAATCTTGGTCCACATTGTTTGACGATTATCAAGCCAAGTTATTGCTTTAAAAATCTGAAGTGGCATGCAAAGGTACCTGCTGAAACCTTTTCATTTGCAGATTGCGAAGTCATTCGTCAAGGAGTTCATTATCACGGATTGATTTATCAACCCCATGTAGAAACTAAAATAGATCATTTTCAAGATAAAAATGTTATCGAAGTTATCGCGCCATTTATTGAAAACATTCACTATCAAGATGAGGTGGTTTTAAGCTTTGACACAGAGCAAGTGGTTTTGCGTACAGAATGTTAAAAGTGTGCAAATCAGAATTTTTTACCTTGATTGGCAATTCTAAGTTAGTTCATCCGTGAATTAATCCTCTCTATCCAACAGCCATGATGCGAGATGATACGCACGTCCATATACAAAAAAGGTCTCAAACTGAGACCTTTTTTAATGCCGTGAATTGTTCATTAAAACTTATAAGTGGCTCCGACAAGAGCGGTTGTGCCTGAATCTTCAGTAACTCCTGGTGCATCGCTAATTGAATCATCGTATGAAGTTGCCTTAACCGCGCCGATTAACATCCATCTAGGCGTTAAGTTATAAGTGCCAATAACACCAACTGAAGCGTTAGTTGCACTGTCAGGTGAGAATCCTTCGGTATCAACGCCACCAGAATAATAGAAGTAATCTACCGCATCTTCTGACATGCTTTCCAATTTAACCATGGCCGTTAACGACCCTTTGGCAGATGCTAAGAAAGTATATTTCGCAGTAATGTGAACTTCACCACCACTGTCTTCTTCTGAAGATCCCAGTAATGATGCATCAATGCCAAACTTGCCAGATTGCCATTTCATTCTTACACCGGCCAGGCCAGTATCATCAATTTCTCTACCTTCTATAGGGCCGTCACCTTTGTCGTAACCTTTACGAGGCTGAACAACGACGCCTATTCTAAAGCCTGTATCGTCCGGTTTCCATACCCACGCACCTAGCTTGTTGTATTCAAAGTAGAATGTGTCGTTATAACTGACGTTTATTAATGGTACGCCAGTTGATTCTGTATCATCAACACCTGCAAACGTTGGGGCATTTACCACACCAAGACCAATGGAAGCATTCCAGCCTGACTCTGAAGAAGCATCATGATCCGGAACATCGCTAACGCTACCGACAACCCCAGAACCACCAGCAAAAGCGGCACCTGAAACTGTTAACAATGAAGCTAATAATAATTTTTTCATTTTATTTTCCTTAAAGACAAATACAAATACAAACCTTATGTGCAGGCAGATTATTATTTTTTGTTAGAGAATTTATTATGTTTATTCCCATCCTTTTCAATATTAGGTTATATGCTTAAGTATGCAAGTTTAAAGACAAAAAATTACAATTTTTCATTGAATAATCATTAAGTTGTAACAAATGAGGGCACAGTAATGAGAAAACCTGCCATTATTAATTCTTTTTCAATGTTTTCATGTACAAAGCTTAACTAATCAGCCATTATTTTTAGTTAAGGATTAGTTATTGCTTAATTATCAGTCTATGGCCGGAGGGATATTGTGCACCAACAACAATTTGCTTGCTTAGAATGCGATGCTTTAATACAGCTTTCATCTATTGCAGAGGGCGAGGTTGCCTCATGTCCCCGTTGCCATCATAAGGTTATCGATAAGAAGCATGACTCAATAAATCGAACATTAGCGGTCAGTGCTTCTGGATTGTTGCTATTTATTCCCGCAGCATTTGCGCCGTTAATGTCGATGAAGTTACTGTCTGTAGAAAGCTCAGCCAGTGTATACTCGGGAGTCATTGCCTTGTGGGGCAATGAACTGTTCTTTGTCGCCACTTTAGTGTTTTTGTTTTGTTTGTTTGCCCCGTTAATTAAACTTGTTTCAGCATTTCTTGTTTGTTTGGGCTATAAATTCAATAGTCATCAACAAGCCTGGTATAAGCAATTATTAGTTTTTTATCATCATGTCGACAGTTGGGAAATGCTTGAAGTGTTTTTAATTGGCATTTTGGTTTCGATTATCAAATTAAAAGATATGGCAGATTTATCCTACAACATTGGCTTACTTTGCTTCGCCGCATTTATGTTATGCGTGTTATCGTTAAAGTTAACCTTAGATAAACAAATGCTATGGGACAAGTTAAATCATGGACACTAATGTTGAGGCAATAATAACTGCAAAAGAAAAGGGACTAGCACAATGTCCGGTCTGTCATTTATTGGTTGAGATTGATAATGCCAAAGACAATTATTGTCCCCGTTGTGACAGTAAAGTTTACCTGCGCATCAATGACTCGATTCAACGATGCTGGGCCTGGACAATTTGTTCACTCATCGCCTTTATTCCGGCAAATGCATTCCCAATTATGACCATACTCTATTTTGGCAAAGGTCAGCCCGATACAATTTTATCTGGCATTGTTTTATTATTAAAATTTGGCATGTACCCAATAGCGGCGATTGTATTTATTGCCAGCTTTGTCGTGCCTCTTGCCAAAATTGTTGGCTTATTTTTTTTACTTTATTCGCTTAAAAACACATCGAAATTATCAAAACATCAACGCACCAAAATGTACCGATACATTGAGATATTCGGTCGTTGGTCAATGTTAGATGTCTTTGTCGTTGCGTTACTCGTGGCTCTGGTTGAGATAGGTGCCGTTGTGGAAATAGTTGCAGGACCAGGCGCCACGGCGTTTGGGGTAATGGTAATCCTGACTATTTTTGCGGCAAACAGTTTCGATCCCCGTTTGCTTTGGGATCGAGAAACATCGAATTCTATGGAACAAGAAAGATAATATTATGACTGAACAACAAGCTGTTATATCGAATAAATCCCCCATCTCGGCAATATGGTTGCTGCCGGTTATCGCTGCCTTAATCGGACTTTGGCTGCTGTTTAAATCCTTCAGTGATGCCGGCATTGAAATCACCATAAAAACCACCAGTGCCGAAGGCATAGTTGCCGGTAAAACGGAAGTTAGATTTAAAGGCTTTCCGATAGGTGTAGTTACCGATTTAGATCTGACCGAAAATTTGAATGATGTCATGGTGACGGTAGAATTAAAAAATAACACCAGAAGATTCCTTAGTGAAAATACCTTGTTTTGGTTAGTCAAACCGGAAATTAGCCTTTCAGGTGTTTCGGGGTTAGATACCGTACTCACCGGCAATTATTTTGAAATGTTACCTGAAACTGGTAGTCAATATGTTCAAGAGTTTGAGGCATTAACTCAACCGCCACCGATAGCAGAAGATTCTCCTGGCTTACATGTCACCCTACACGCGAAAGAATTAGGTTCGATCACTCACGGTAGTAGTGTTTTCTACAAACAAATTAAAGTGGGTGAAGTCTACGGCTACGATTTTTCTGAAGATAAAAGTCATATCAAAATAAAGCTTTTTATTGAAGAAGATTATGCCAGTTTGGTGAAACTAAATACCCGCTTCTGGAATGCCAGTGGCATCGAGATGAAAGGCGATTTGTCTGGTTTTAAAGTTAAAACACAGTCTTTGGCATCAATAATCGGTGGTGGCATCGCCTTTTACAGTCCAGATATTGGCGATATGACTACCAAGGTTGAAGATTTTACTGAATACCCGTTATTTGAAGGCTTTGATGAAGCACGTGCCGGTGTGGTGGTGCTAATGGATTTTCCTAAAAATAGTGGCATTAAAGCTGGGATCACCAAAGTGATATTCGAAGGCGTAGAAGTAGGCTTAATTGAAGATTTTGTTTATAACCAAGCCAAAGGTGGCGTTACCGCAACGGTATTGTTTGACCCACGTTTAGAGCCATATCTGTTAAGTAATATGGATTTCTGGTTAGTTAAGCCATCAATAAGTTTATCTGGTATCGCAAATGTCGACAGGTTGCTCAGTGGTACCTACGTAGCCTTTCGGTTAGGTGATGGCGAGCCAATACGGCATTTTGATGTACTGCCAGCAGCACCTCCATTAAAATATAGTGAGCCAGGTTTACATTTAAATATTTCTGCCGACAGCATTAATTCGTTATCGTTTGGTGCCCCGGTGTTTTATAAAAATTTGAAGGTTGGCAGCATACAAAATCATATCCTCGCAGAAGATCAACGCAGTTTTAACGTGCATTTATTTATCGAACCTGAATACATGCATTTAGTGAATTCATCTTCGGTATTTTATGAGCAAGGCGGTTTTGAATTTTCCGGTACATTACGCTCCTTTACCGTACGCTCTTCACCGATTGAGGCCATAATCTCTGGCGGGGTATCGTTTCATACCATAGATTTTGACAACGGCAAGACGGTTGCTAACGGTCACAATTTCCCTTTGAACAATAATCTTGAACATGCGCTGAATACCGAAACGATCACCTTGCAAGTGCCCAACAATTATGAGTTTGTTGAAGGCATAACGAAAATAAATTTTGGTGAAAAACACATAGGTACGGTGAAACAAATTAGCCCAAGTGATGATTTACAATCAATGGTGTTAACCATAGGGTACAAAGCCGACTTTAAAAATTTATTTAAACAAACCACGAAAATTTGGGTAGTAGAACCCACTCTGACCAGTGGCAACATTGCCGGTTTTAACGCCTTATTAGGTGGCAGTTTTTTCCAGGTAAAACCCGGTACCGGGGCAGTAAAAGATGATTTTACTATGTTAACCAAAGCACCACCTAATGATGCTGATGACCCAGGTTTGCAACTCACCCTTATTGCTGACTCAGGCTTCGGACTCGTTCGTACCACACCGATAACCTACAAAAAGATGGTGATCGGCGAAATTGATGCGTTAAATTACAGTAAAAATGGTTATTCAGTAGAAGTGTCGATCAGCATTGAGGATAGATTTCGACATTTAGTTGGCTTAGGTTCCAGCTTTTTTGTTGGTAGTGGTTTTGACGTTAAAGCCAATATGCAAGGGATGCAAGTCACCACACAAAGCCTGGAAAGTATTGTGCGTGGCGGCATTGCCTTGTTTAACGACAAGGCTGACTTAACCAAGCCAGCCGACGAAATGGATGAATACACCTTATATGCCAATATGTCTGAATTATTAAGTTCTGGACGAGAAATTCAGCTCCGTTTTGAAGAAGTTATTGCCATTAAAGCCGATGCACAGGTGCAATACAATGGCCATGTAGTAGGACGCGTGGCGAAAGTCGAACTTGAGCAAGATTTAAGCGCGACAACGTTAACGGTATTGATCAACGAAGATTATCCGGATTTAGTCAGGCAAAGCGCGAAATACTGGTTTGTTCAACCTGAAACCAGTGTTGCCAAAGTCAGTAATTCAATCGCCTATTTTATCGGTAACTTTATTAGTGTGTTACCGGGCAGTGGTGAGATGCAAACAAACTTCACCGGTTTTATCCACGAACCGGCGCTTACCTCTTTACCTGGCGGTTTGAACTTAACCTTAACCGCGGCGGATCGAGGTTCGATAAACCCTGGGAATCCGGTTTATTATCGCTTAATCAAGGTTGGCCGAGTGCTGGGCGTGGAGTTAAACGAGAATGCCAATGGCGTAAATGTTTATATAAACATTTACGCCGATAAACAACACTTAGTAAACAATACCACCAAGTTCTATAACGCCAGTGGCATTAAAGTGGATGCCGGATTGTTCTCGGGCGTGCAAGTAGACACTGAGTCGCTCGAGACCATATTGGCCGGCGGAATTGCCTTTGCCACACCAGTACCAACAACGGCAGAGAACTTGGTCGAGACAAGGGTTTTTCCACTTTATGACGGTATCGATGAAGATTTGAAGCAATTGCAACCGACACTGAAAAAACCTTAAAATATAGTTAAAGATCGATCATGTACTTATGAAGATAAAATTAATCCTATACTAAAATTTTGTACTAATATTATTTTGGACGTTCACTAAAACAAAACGATGGGAAAGGGTAATTTTATGTTCAAGAAAACTATTTTACTAACGGCATTATTAACCACAAGTTCTGTAGCAATGGCAGAAGAGTGGAAGTTTGGCATTGGCACCGGATTCTTTGGCTTAAATATCGATGGCGATGTTGGTTTGAATACCTCGGCAGGTCCGGTAATATCTCCTTTGGATCTAAGTTCAAGTGATGTTAAGGACCTTATGGAAAGTGCCTTTGGCTTCACTGGGTTTGCATCAAAGGGTCAATGGAAAATTAATTATACGGTTGCCCATCTTGAACTGGAACAAAAAGCAAACGCAGAAATTTCTGATACTGGTCAATCCATTCGCTCTAAAATAAATTTCGTCGCCGATACCTTAGACATAAATGTAGCCTATCAATATAGTAATGGCTTTAGCACTTTTGCTGGCATTCGTAACACCAGCCACGAAATTGAATTTGATTTTAGCTCTCCAGAAATCCTTATTGATCGTGATCTGGAAAGCGATTGGACTGATTTTTATGTTGGCGTCTCTTATGCAAAAGCGTTCGGCAGTGACAAAGTATGGATCACTAAAGTCGATGCTGGAGCTGGTGATTCAGAAGGAAGTTTTACTTTTAACACTGGCTTGGCCTGGCAATTTTCCAAATCTTGGGCGGCGTCAATTTATGCCAAACACTACTCGGTAGAATTTGAACAAGGCGATATGGGCGACAGCGATTGGTATTTTTACGACGCGTCTGAATTTGGTGCTGGCTTGGGAATTATGTATAACTGGTAATCAATCGACAAAGCAATTCAGCTAACTCAATGGGATACAAAGACAGTTTCAATCAAGTGGCTAATATTGAATTATAAGGCCTAAATAAATTCAACGCAGTAAGGGGTCGTTACATTTATGCTTTTCTCGAGTATAACCTGGCTGCGAGCTTGTAATGGAGAAACTAACTTTAAAAACTATTCCTATAAAATCATCCTGCCTGTCTATACTGTTTAAGGCATTCGCTGAAATAATTCAGCTGAATGTAAAAGTAGATTTGCTCGATATTGCTGACAATACCGGACATCACCAAAACGCACCGATAAAAGACTGTTTGCAACAGATGCCTGGTTTATAAGTAGAAGCTGAAAACAATAAAAATTAGGGATGTAATGAATATCCATCAAGTTAACGGTAATGAAAGGCTTAGAAGACTTATCAATGATTGTTTGCTTGTGAGAAAGCAAACCACTGACATTTGCGCTCGCATATCCCTAGAGGACCATGTTGTTCAACCTATCGCAGATGTTAGCCCACCCAAATGGCATTTAGCACATACGACATGGTTTTTTGAAGAGCTAATTTTACTGCGTTTCGCATCAAGCTATGAACGGCTTAATCAACAATACCAACTGTTGTTTAATTCATATTACAAATCAGCGGGCCAGCATTGGTTACAAGCACATCGGGGAAATTTGTCACGACCAACGGTAGCGGAAATCCTGCATTACAGGACCTATGTTGATAGCGCTTTAGTTGATTTATCAGCAAACGTTAGCGCTAACGCAGAGCTTTTATCCTTACTGCAAATCGGTTTACATCATGAGCAGCAGCATCAAGAATTGTTGTTGATGGACATAAAATATATTTTAGCAAGTAATCCTCATTGTCCATCTTACAGTGATACCCAACTTGTAAAAGCACAACCTGCAGACGATAAATGGCGCAATTTTAATGAAGGTGTTTATCAGCTCGGTTCTGACGGAAAACATTTTGCCTATGATAATGAAAAGCCCAGGCATCGCAGCTATATTCATCCGTTTTCTATCTGCGAAAAAACAGTCACTAACGGTGATTTTTTAGAGTTTATTATAGATAAAGGTTATAGCGCTCCCAGATTTTGGCTGAGTATTGGCTGGGACTGGTTAAGCATAAATAATATTCAACAACCTTTGTACTGGCGGCAAGAAGGTAGCGTTTGGTACGAGTATACCTTACATGGTTTGCAAACATTAGATCTGAATGCGCCAGTAACGCATATCAGCTATTTTGAAGCTGATGCATACGCTAATTGGCGAGGGATGAGATTACCAACAGAACAAGAATTGGAAATTTATTTATCCTCTGCCGTTAAAGCGGGCGTAAATACGGCTGGTATAGCAGAACACACGAGTATGGCTCTAACAGATGTGCTCCAACCCTATGCGAGCGATGCTAGCACTGGACAAGTGTGGTGCTGGAGTAAAAGTCATTATTCAAGTTATCCCGGTTATCAGCCCTATCAAGGGGTGCTGACGGAATATAATGGCAAGTTTATGTGCAATCAATTTGTCCTGAAAGGCGGCTGTATCGCCACACCGAAAGGCCATTACCGCCATAGTTATAGGAATTTTTATGCGCCCCAACAACGTTGGATGTTTTCCGGTATTAGATTAACAAAGGATATTTAATGGAGTTTTTCAGATTACATAAGCAAAACTTGGCAGACAGCGGTTCATACCTTGATCAATTGGCTATTGATGTCTTAACCGGTTTGTGTGCGGCACCCAAACATTTACCCGCTAAATATTTTTATGATGATGTTGGTAGTGAAATTTTCCAACAAATAACCCAGCATGAAGACTATTATCTCACCGCTACTGAAATTGAAATAATAACCAGCATCAAAGACGACTTACCTGGTCTGATCGATGAACAAGAGATCGATATCATTGAATTAGGGGCAGGGGATGGTCATAAAAGTCAATTGATTATCGAGAGCTTTCTAGGTATTGGCTGTAGAGTTAATTTTTATCCTATCGATATCTCAGAAAAAGCCATGGTCATATTGCATGAAAATATAAAGCCCCATAAAAATCTAACCGTTCATGGTGTTATTGCTGAATATTTTGACGGTTTACGCTTGGTCAGAACCAAATCAACCAACAAACAACTGCTGTTATTTTTAGGGTCAAATATTGGTAATTTTGACCGGGTGCAAAACCAGGGTTTTTTAAGAAAATTATGGATGAGTCTTAATGTATCGGATTATATATTACTCGGTTTTGATTTAAAGAAAGATGTCAGTAAGTTGACCTCAGCCTATAACGACTCAGATGGGCTCACCGCGCAGTTCAATCTTAATCTATTACAGCGTATTAATAGCGAACTTGGCGGTAACTTTAACCTCGACAAATTCCAACATTTTGGTGTCTATAACCCGGTAATAGGGGCAATGGAGAGCTATGTGTTGTCAACCGAGACGCAAGAAGTTTACATTTCGGCACTGCAACGCACCTTTAGTTTTGCTGCCTATGAGCCTATTCATTTGGAGTACTCCTTTAAGTTTGCCCCTGGTGATATTGAATTCTTATGCCAACAAACAGGCTTCGAAATGGTAAAACATTATACTGATAGCAATCATTATTTTATTGATTCGTTATGGAAAGTGATTAAAGAGTAGCCTTGTTCAATAAAGGTAAAGGAAATAATGTCAACAGGATATAATTGGTGGAAAATAAATTTGTTCGACGAATTTTTAGTACTGACAACTGCCTGGGGAATACGGCTTACGTTTGGCTATGCAAACAAGCCTCAGAGTTTGAAAATACTCAGCAGTTACAGGGCATTGCACGCAAAAGTGGATACTCAGCAACAGCATTCGTTTTACCACAAAATGAAGCGCTAGGCTTATATTTGCTACGCTGGTTTTCAGCCAAGGGGGAAATTCAATTTTGTGGTCATGCGACACTTGCTGCCGCGGATGTTGTGTTTTTTGCTTCAACAACCATCATTAACAAGATATGTTTTCATTCAGTCAGTAATGAAATACAGGTTGTTAAAAATGGCAGTGAAAACTACATTATGCGTTTAAACAGGGTCAAGTTAGCAACAATTAAACTTTCTTATGCTTTGGCAAAAGTTCTCAATAATGAGTTGGTTAAGGTTAAACAAAGCCATGCTGAAGATGGCTATCTTATAATTCAGTTACCTAATAAGGCGTGTGTCGCTAATTTTGATTTTGATTCACATCAGTATGGCAAGCTAACAAGAAGAGCTTTAATTGTAACGGCACAAGATAAAACGAGTTTGCATTCGCTTTACTTTAGATATTTTGCACCTCAATATGGCAATAAAGAAGACCCTGCAACTGGGTCTGCAGCTCCACTGTTAGCAGAATTCTGGCAATTACCCTTTGAGCAAGTATACGATTGTTACCAGCTATCAATGCCGGGCGCTTTTTATCAAGTGTTACGCGGCAAAGAGTGCGTTAATATCTTCGCAACGGTTACTGATGCTCGCTAGGGTTCACGTGGGAAAAGTAATGCAGACTTCAAGCATACTTAATAAACTATTCAACAGCCATTAAATTAGGAAACAGGTTTTTTGTTTTTTTATGTTGTGGATATTGTGCAATAGCCTGTAAATAAATATCATAAATGGCTCATGATTGCGTATAACCAATCGACAGGGCCAATTCCCCTTACCTAAATGTCCGTTAATGTTAACTAGCAGATTAAAGCGCCTTAAAATCGCCCTGAGAGGGCAAAAGGTACTTTATTTTGTACCTAGTAATCGTTCGATTACTTCCTTTAAATGCTCAATTTCGCGTTTCT
>NZ_JQDZ01000062.1 GCF_000764205.1 Thalassotalea sp. ND16A | reverse complement strand
TTATCTAAAATAACCCGCGCATTGGTTTATTACTTAAACAAAATAAATTACTGATCAAAGTGCTAAAGTGGCTTTATGTAAAATAGCCTGTAGCGTTTAAAACAAAAAAGCTGAATGAATCACTTCATTCAGCTTTTTTAATAGCTAACTTAAAACAGGCGTCCTTCGCCAGCATAAGTACCCGCTAAAATTTTGGTATAAATTGCATCGGCTTTTTCTTTGGCCTCAGCTACCTCTTTAGGAAGCATAGTACGTTCATCAAGTTTACGGCTGTGACTCGCTTGCATGTTGCCGTTATACTCGGCAATGGTATTCCACACATACGACATTTCAAGATTTTTTGGCATTCCTAAGCCTTCAAAATACATCAGTGCTAAATTAAACTGCGCCAATGTGTAATTATTAGCAGCGGCTTTTTCATACCATGTTCTGGCGGCTTTATAATCTTGGCTAACACCATCGCCATTTGCGTACATTACACCTAAGTTATACTGTGCTGCGGGAAGATTACAGTTGGCTGCTTTTTCAAATTATGTTATGGCCATTTGTTTGTCTAATTTAACGCCATTGCCTTCGTCATATAAAACCGCAAG
>NZ_JQDZ01000061.1 GCF_000764205.1 Thalassotalea sp. ND16A | reverse complement strand
TAAATGACAAAAGACCAGCAAGACTTTTTGGGGTTGTATGGTTAAGTGACTAAGCGTATGTGGTGGATGCCTTGGCAGTTAGAGGCGATGAAGGACGTGTTAATCTGCGAAAAGCTGAGTTAAGCCGATAAAAGGCGTTATAGGCTCAGATGTCCGAATGGGGAAACCCACCCAACATAAGTTGGGTATCATATAGTGAATACATAGCTATGTGAGGCGAACCGGGAGAACTGAAACATCTAAGTACCCCGAGGAAAAGAAATCAACCGAGATTTCCTTAGTAGCGGCGAGCGAACGGGAATTAGCCCTTAAGCGGTTTGTACATTAGTGGAATGCTCTGGAAAGGGCAGCGATACAGGGTGATAGCCCCGTACACGAAAATAAACTTACCGTGAAATCGAGTAGGTCGGGACACGAGAAATCTTGACTGAATATGGGGGGACCATCCTCCAAGGCTAAATACTCCTAACTGACCGATAGTGAACCAGTACCGTGAGGGAAAGGCGAAAAGAACCCCTGTGAGGGGAGTGAAATAGAACCTGAAACCGCATACGTACAAGCAGTGGAAGCCGGATTTAGTCTGGTGCCTGCGTACCTTTTGTATAATGGGTCAGCGACTTATGTTCTGTAGCAAGGTTAACCGATTAGGGGAGCCGTAGCGAAAGCGAGTGTTAACTGCGCGTTTAGTTGCAGGGCATAGACCCGAAACCCGGCGATCTACCCATGGGCAGGTTGAAGGTTGAGTAACATCAACTGGAGGACCGAACACACGTATGTTGAAAAATGCGGTGATGACTTGTGGGTCGGAGTGAAAGGCTAATCAAGCCGGGAGATAGCTGGTTCTCCCCGAAATCTATTTAGGTAGAGCCTCGCACGAACACCATTGGGGGTAGAGCACTGTTAAGGCTAGGGGGTCATCCCGACTTACCAACCCTTTGCAAACTCCGAATACCAATGAGTGATATGCGGGAGACACACTACGGGTGCTAACGTCCGTTGTGGAAAGGGAAACAACCCAGACCGCCAGCTAAGGTCCCAAAGTCATAGTTAAGTGGGAAACGATGTGGAAAGGCATAGACAGCTAGGAGGTTGGCTTAGAAGCAGCCACCCTTTAAAGAAAGCGTAATAGCTCACTAGTCGAGTCGGTCTGCGCGGAAGATGTAACGGGGCTAAACTATGCACCGAAGCTGCGGATTTGACCTTAGGGTCAAGTGGTAGGGGAGCGTTCTGTAAGCCGTTGAAGGTGAATCGTAAGGTTTGCTGGAGGTATCAGAAGTGCGAATGCTGACATGAGTAACGATAAGGGGAGTGAAAAACTCCCCCGCCGAAAGACCAAGGTTTCCTGTCCCATGTTAATCAGGGCAGGGTAAGTCGGCCCCTAAGGCGAGGCGGAAACGCGTAGTCGATGGGAAACAGATTAATATTTCTGTACTTCTATATATTGCGAAGGAGGGACGGAGCAGGCTAAGCAAGCATGGCGCTGGTTGTCCATGTGAAAGTGTGTAGGATGGTGACTTAGGTAAATCCGGGTCGCTCTCTTCATTGAGAACTCTGAGACACGAGACGAGGTCCCACGGGACTGAAGTTGTTGATGCCATACTTCCAGGAAAAGCTTCTAAGCTTCAGATATATAGGAACCGTACCCCAAACCGACACAGGTGGTTAGGTAGAGAATACTAAGGCGCTTGAGAGAACTCGGGTGAAGGAACTAGGCAAAATAGTACCGTAACTTCGGGAGAAGGTACGCTCTCTAGTGTGAAGCCCTTGCGGTGTAAGCACAGGAGAGTCGAAGTAACCAGGTGGCTGGAACTGTTTATTAAAAACACAGCACTGTGCAAAATCGAAAGATGACGTATACGGTGTGACGCCTGCCCGGTGCCGGAAGGTTAATTGATTGGGTTAGCGCAAGCGAAGCTCATGATCGAAGCCCCGGTAAACGGCGGCCGTAACTATAACGGTCCTAAGGTAGCGAAATTCCTTGTCGGGTAAGTTCCGACCTGCACGAATGGCGTAATCATGGCCACACTGTCTCCACCCGAGACTCAGTGAAATTGAATTTGCGGTTAAGATGCCGTATACCCGCGGCTAGACGGAAAGACCCCGTGAACCTTTACTATAGCTTGACAGTGAACATTGCTCCTACATGTGTAGGATAGGTGGGAGGCTTTGAAACCGCGTCGCTAGATGTGGTGGAGCCAATCTTGAAATACCACCCTTGTATGCGTGATGTTCTAACCTGGGGCCCTAATCGGGCTTGGGGACACTGTCTGGTGGGTAGTTTGACTGGGGCGGTCTCCTCCCAAAGAGTAACGGAGGAGCACGAAGGTTGGCTAAGTACGGTCGGACATCGTACGGTTAGTGCAATGGCATAAGCCAGCTTAACTGCGAGACAGACACGTCGAGCAGGTACGAAAGTAGGTCATAGTGATCCGGTGGTTCTGTATGGAAGGGCCATCGCTCAACGGATAAAAGGTACTCCGGGGATAACAGGCTGATACCGCCCAAGAGTTCATATCGACGGCGGTGTTTGGCACCTCGATGTCGGCTCATCACATCCTGGGGCTGAAGTCGGTCCCAAGGGTATGGCTGTTCGCCATTTAAAGTGGTACGCGAGCTGGGTTTAGAACGTCGTGAGACAGTTCGGTCCCTATCTGCCGTGGGCGTTTGAGAATTGAAGAGGGCTGCTCCTAGTACGAGAGGACCGGAGTGGACGAACCTCTGGTGTTCGGGTTGTCACGCCAGTGGCATTGCCCGGTAGCTACGTTCGGAACTGATAACCGCTGAAAGCATCTAAGCGGGAAGCAGGCTTTGAGATGAGTTCTCACTGGGACTTTAAGTCCCCTAAAGGGTCGTTGGAGACTACAACGTTGATAGGTCAGGTGTGTAAGGACTGTGAGGTCTTGAGCTAACTGATACTAATTGCCCGTGAGGCTTAACCATACAACACCCAAGAAGTTTTG
>NZ_JQDZ01000060.1 GCF_000764205.1 Thalassotalea sp. ND16A | reverse complement strand
AACTTCTGCGTTCTTTAAGCTGCATAATTAATGCTCCTGAACAGGGTTACATTAATTATGAGTCAACGATATGTTTTTCAGCTTATTGCTAAATCGCTAGGGTTACCTTTAATTTGAGTCAATTCGAAGAGCAACTAAATTTCAGTAACTTGTGGTCAAAATACGAAAATGGGCTATGTTTAGAGAGCAAGGAATAAAAATTAGGTCCTGTCGGAGTTTCGTTGTGCTGGAACCAAATTTTCAATGAGTATATCAATTAGATAAACCCTTTGAGTCAGGTTGTCATTTAGATGTTTTCAACTTAAGTAGTGCTAAGGATAGCGATTACTAGAGTAATAAAAATCTAAACGAAAGGATCTATTAAGCATGGCAATCGTGATTGTTATTCTTTTATTGGTATTGGCAACCGTATTATTTCATGTCTTCAGCCCCTGGTGGTTCACTCCCATCGCCTCCAATTGGAGCTCAATCGATAACACCATCGATATCACCTTGTGGATCACCGGTATCGTCTTTATCTTGGTTAATCTGTTTTTGGCTTATGCCGTATATCGTTTTCGTTATCAAAAACATCGCAAGGCCGACTATGAGCCTGAAAATAAAAAACTCGAAGCGATATTAACCATCATTACCACTATTGGTGTTGCCGCTATGCTTGCTCCAGGTTTGATTGTGTGGAATGAATTTGTTGATGTACCCGAAGATGCCAAAGAGTTTGAAGTCGTTGGCCAACAATGGAGTTGGAATTTCCGCTTTCCTGGCAAAGACGGGGTGTTAGGCAAAATTGATAGTCGGTTAATTAACGCCAGCAACCCTTTCGGCATGAGTCCTGATGATCCTTATGGGCAAGATGATGTATTGGTGAATTCTAATGAGCTGCATCTGCCGGTTGATCAAAGCGTGAAAGTTTTACAACGCTCTAAGGATGTTTTACACAATTTCGCCATCCCACAGTTTCGGGTAAAAATGGATCTGGTGCCGGGGTTAACCAGCTATTTCTGGTTCACGCCTACGAAAAAAGGTAGATACGAAATTTTATGTCAGGAGTTGTGCGGCATTGCTCATTATCTGATGCGCGGTAACATCGTTATTGAAAGCAAGCAGAAATATCAACATTGGCTGGCATCCTATCCCACTTTTGCCGACACCCTAATGAAACCAAAGGCCGATATCGCGGCAGGGAAAAACCTGTTTGCTGCCTGTGTTGCCTGTCACGGCGAGCAAGGCTTAGGCAATGAAGCGATGAACGCGCCTAAAATAGCCGGCATGAAGAGCTGGTATACGCAAAGACAACTCAATTATTTTAAAGACAAAGTAAGAGGTGCTTCTCCTGCCGACTCGTTTGGCACGCAAATGGCAGCAATGATGCCGACCTTACCGGATAAGCAAGCGATTGAAAATGTTGCGGCTTACATCGAGTCATTAGCGCCCAGTTCAGCAAGCGCTGAAGCCAGTATTACTATCAACGACAACTCAAATGCCAGTAACGGAAAATCTTTATACCGAAACTGCAGTTTTTGCCATGGCAGTAATGGTGAAGGTAATTACGCTTTAAACGCGCCAAAACTTGCTGGCCAGCACCAATGGTATTTAAAGCGACAAATATTGAATTTCAAGAATGACTTACGAGGCAATCATCAACAGGATTTATATGGCAAGCAAATGATCTTGATGGCCAGGCTGTTACAAGATGAACAAGCCATAGACGATGTTACCGCCTATATCAGTCAACTTTCAGCGAATAATTCGCAACATAGCCAACAACTATCGCAAGAATAATTTAGCCAGGTAGCTTAATAGGGTTTTTTATGACACACGTAGCAATTGCGGATCAGATAGAAGAAGACCACGAACCAACAGGGTTTGTCCGCAAGTATATTTGGAGCCAGGATCATAAAGTGATTGCCATTCAGTACGCCATAACGGCAATTTTTGTTGGGTTAATTGCTTTGGTATTATCCGGTATGATGCGCCTGCAATTAGGCTTTCCCGACAGTTTTTCTTTTATTGACCCGAGCTCGTACCTGCAATTTGTCACGATGCATGGCATGATCATGGTGATCTACCTATTAACCGCACTGTTGTTAGGTGGCTTTGGTAATTATTTGATCCCATTAATGGTGGGTGCCCGAGACATGGTATTCCCCTATCTCAACATGCTCAGTTATTGGACCTACCTATTAGCGGTTATTGTGCTGGTGAGTAGCTTCTTCGTCACTGGCGGCCCAACCGGTGCTGGCTGGACTCTTTACCCGCCGCAGGCAATTTTACAAGGCACACCTGGGGCCGGTAAAGGCATTATCCTGATGCTGGTATCACTCGCTATATTCATCGTCGCCTTTACCATGGGCGGATTAAATTATGTCACCACAGTGTTACAAGCAAGAACTCGTGGTATGACATTAATGCGCATGCCGCTAACCATATGGGGCATCTTCATTGCCACGATATTGGGTTTGTTGGCGTTCCCGGCACTGTTAGTTAGCGCCATTATGATGTTGTTTGACAAACTACTCGGTACCAGCTTTTTTATGCCTGCCATTGTGAGCTTAGGGGAAAGCCTGGAGTTTTCCGGTGGTAGCCCTATTTTATTCCAACATTTATTCTGGTTTTTTGGTCACCCGGAAGTGTATATCGTCGCCTTACCCGCTTTTGGTATGGTTTCCGATGTTATTGCCACCCATGCGAGAAAGAATATCTTTGGTTATCGGATGATGGTTTGGGCAATTGTCGCCATTGGCGGGTTAAGTTTTGTTGTCTGGGCACATCATATGTATGTCAGTGGCATGAACCCCTACTTTGGTTTCTTTTTTGCCACCACCACCTTGATCATCGCCGTGCCAACCGCTTTAAAAGTCTATAACTGGGTGTTAACGCTATGGAAAGGCAACATTCATTTAACCGTGCCGATGTTATTTGCCATTGGCTTTATATTCACCTTTACTCACGGCGGTTTAACCGGTCTTTGGTTAGGCAATGTGGTGGTCGATTTGCCATTATCCGATACCTATTTTGTGGTGGCCCATTTTCATATGGTGATGGGGGTATCACCGGTGATGGTACTGTTTGCGGCCATTTATCATTGGTATCCCAAAATTACAGGCCGTTATTTTCATAATGGCCTGGGCAAATGGCATTTCTGGCTTACCTTCCTCGGCACCTACGCCATCTATCTGCCGATGCATTATTTAGGGTTTTTAGGGGTGCCAAGACGTTATTTTGCCATGGGCGACAGTAACTTCATTCCCGAGTCGGCCTATTCCCTCAATGCCAGTATCAGCGTGTCGGCGATTATCGTCGGTGTGGTGCAATTAATATTTTTATTTAACATTATTTACAGTCTGAAATATGGTAAAAAAGCGCCAGCAAATCCTTGGGGAGCTACTTCTCTGGAATGGCAAACGCCTGACACCCCGCCAAGGCATGGCAATTGGGGCAAAACGCTACCGGTAGTACATCGTTGGGCGTACGATTTTAGCGTACCAGGGGCGAAACAGGATTTCATTCCACAAAGTGTTGCCAATGAAGACGTTGAGATGAACGATGGCTCGACATTCACTGGTCATAAAGAGGATTAGACATGGGATTCTTCAATGATCTTACGGTAAAACCCTGGTTGCAAAGTGAGAAAATCGACCAGGCTACAGCAGATAAGGCGCCATTAGCCTCCCCCGGAAAAACCGCTTTAAAGTTTTTTCTGGCGGTGGTCAGTGTATTGTTTTTGCTGTTTACCATTACCTTTTTATCGCGTTCACAATTTGGCGACTTTCAGGCATTAGCCGGAGAACCGTGGTTGCCGTTAGAAAATAAAAGCCAGTTATGGCTGAACACCTTTTATATATTTCTCGCCAGTGTGGTCTTACATGGAGCCAGCAAATATGCGGGTAAAATTTCAGCCCGGCGGCACACATTATTAGTTGCTATAGCGATTATGCTTAGCTTCGTCTTCATTCAAGGCCAATACCAGGTATGGCAAATGATGATAACTAATGGCTATTTTGTTTATTCAAACCCGGCAAACAGTTTCTTTTATTTATTTACCGGCTTGCACGCATTGCACCTGTTAGGTGGCGTTTTTGTCTTGCTACGTTTGCTCGTTATTTATCAACAAAAACCGAACAAACAATCGTTCAGTTCGGCCTTAGCACTTACCTCAACCTATTGGCATTATTTATTTCTGGTGTGGTTATGTTTATTTGCACTGCTAACCAGCTCTACTGAAACATTCAAAGTAATTGCCGAACTTTGCGGATTTTAGGTGTAATTATGACAACCGATAAACAACAAGATCAGCCCAATCAGCTTAGTCAAGTCGAACAAGAATCAGGCATGCACAGCGTAGTGACCGACTGGGCCGCTGACAAAGAAGTATTCAATATGCCCTGGGGCAAATTGATGATGTGGATCTTTCTGCTAAGTGACACCTTTATTTTCAGCATTTTCCTTACCAGTTATATGAACGTGCGGATGACGACTACCGCCAGTTGGCCAAGCTCGAGTGAAGTATTCGCGTTAACCATTGCTGGCCATCATATTCCTCTGCTGTTAATTGCCATCATGACATTTATCCTGATCACCAGCAGTGGCACTATGGCCATGGCCGTTAACTTTGCTTATCGCGGTGATAAGTCGAAAACGTTTTGGTTAATGCTAGCAACCGCACTATTAGGTGCGTCTTTTGTTGGCATGCAAGCATTTGAGTGGACAAAATTAATCGTCGATGAAGGCATTCGCCCCTGGGGCAACCCGATGGGAGCGCCACAGTTTGGCTCAATATTTTTTATGATCACTGGTTTTCATGGCTTGCATGTGAGTTGCGGGGTGATTTATTTAGCCATTATTGCCAATAAGGTGCGTAAAGGTGATTACGATAAAAAAGGCTTTCATATTGTCGAGATCACCGGTTTGTACTGGCATTTTGTCGATTTGGTCTGGGTATTTATTTTTGCATTTTTCTATCTCTGGTAATAGTCATTGGCATCAGCAAACGTATTGGGAGACAACTTATGGGCGATAACGCAGAGCAACAGCATCCGATCGGCATTTATTTAAAAATCTGGTTTCTGTTATTTGTACTGAGTACCCTATCGTATTTGGTCGATTATTTTCAAGTTCAGGGACTGCTACGCTGGACTTTAATCATCGTCTTTATGTTATTAAAAGCCGGGTTGATCCTCAGTATCTTCATGCACGTGAACTGGGAGAAACTGTCGTTGAAGTTACTGCTGTTTGTCCCTCCCATTGCCATTTTAATACTCATTGCGCTGATGGCAATCGAAGCAGACTACACCTATTTAAACCGTATTGATTTTATCAATCCAGAGCAATAAGCAACTAAGCTTCTAAGGGAGCAGCAATGGCTAAAATTACCGTAGTAGAAGACGACGTTCAGGGTTCTTGGCAAGACTATGTCACCTTATGCAAACCTAAGGTTGTGTTGTTACTACTGATCACCGCTTTTGTCGGTATGCAACTTACCATTACCGATATCAACCAACTAAGCTCGGTCGATGGCCTGTTCACTATGCTACTTGCTCTTATCGGCATTGGTTTTGCAGCAAGTGCGGCAGCAATTGTCAATCATTTAGTCGATGCCAACATTGATGCAAAAATGCAACGTACCAAACACCGCCCTATGGTGTTAAAAACGGTATCTGATTGCAGTGCAATCTTACTCGCCATCTCGCTTTCCCTGATATCGATGCTTGTCTTAGTCATCTTTATTAACCCGTTAACGGCGTTATTAACGTTTGCTGGTCTTATCGGCTATGCGTTTATCTATACCTTTTATTTAAAACATAAAACCCCGCAAAATATTGTTATTGGTGGCTTATCGGGTGCTTTACCCCCATTACTTGGCTGGACCGCAATGACTAATGACATCAGTATGAACGGGTTAATGCTATTGGCTTTCATCTTTGTCTGGACCCCGGCACACTTTTGGGCTTTGGCGATAGACAGAGTGGAAGATTACAAAAAAGCGAACGTCCCTATGTTGCCAGTGGTCAAGGGCATAAGCCACACCAAAAGCTGCGTCTTGGTTTATACCTGTGTTACCATTGTTGTTAGCATGTTTCCCTATTTTAATCAGTTAAGCGGTGGTTGCTATTTACTCATTTCGATAGTTGCAGGGGCTTGGTACTTATCGCATGCGGTGAAACTAAAATATTTTGCGACAGCGAAAACCGCGATAAAATGTTTTTATGCTTCTATCTATTACTTATTTGCTATCTTTGTCGCCTTACTGTTTGATCATTATTTAATGTTATTAACTTAACCAAGCATTATTGAAGATGAGTGCTGGAGAAACAAAGCCATTAGCTAGATTCAGTACAAGAGCCGTATACCCTTTACTGGTATTGTTCTTGGTAATAAGCACGATATTTGCCTACCTTTCACTGTCTAAACAACAGCAAGATTACCCGGTCCCCACCATCCAGGGGAAAATATTAAGAACCCCGATATCCTTGTCTAATTTCGAGTTAGTCGATCAAAACAATTTCGCTTTTCGCAATCAGCATTTACTCAACAGTTGGCACTTAATCAGTTATGGCTACCTTAATTGTGCTGATATTTGTCCAACAACATTAATGGTGTTAAAACAATTAAAAGAGCAAATTCGAGGCAGCCTCATCGACGCAAACGTGGTGTTTTATTCCGTAGATGCAAAAAGAGACAGACCCGATAAACTGAAAAATTATTTAGCCTATTTCGATGCTGAATTCATTGGTTTAACCGCGACTAATGACAATAGCAACAGCTCAAATTTAGCCCGTTCACTCGGGATTAAATCGACCATAAACACAGTAACCAATAATAATGGCCAGACAGAGTTGCAAGTAAGTCACGGGGTAAGTTTATTCTTAATAAATCCTGAAGGGCAATTGCAAGCGGTGCTTAAACCGAACCAGAAACTAGCCAGCAATATATATTCGTTTGAACCAGCTCAGCTTAAAAGAGACATCGAACTAAGCATTAAACACTACCAAAGTGTCAATTAAAGTCAGTTAAACTTGAGCAAATAAGCCCGGTTAAATCACAACAACCCATCATATTTCGGCCTTTATCTATGGTCAATACTGATAGCAGTTCAGCTAAAACCTTGCTGAAAATATAACTTCCATAAAGCAGTTAAAGCCTCTAATAACCCTACCTTTAGTTCGGCGGCTAAATCTTGTGGATAAATTGTTTATTAACTTTTCGTAAATGCGCCAAAACCTGTAAATTTAAATCGCTGAACTGAAACTGTGCCATGTTAGTAACTTGCTAATTTGTAATTACTTACCAACTAATTGATGGAGGTATCGGGGTTATTCGACAAGTGACACGCAGAGTTACCGGGGTTAGCTTTGCGTTTATTTGCGGGGTTACCGGAGTCTTGTTGATTTCTGCTTTTAGAGTTGTTAGAGTTATCAAATATTTACCTGATTTAATAGTGAGAATGTAATGCGCTTCCCAATCGTGTTGTTGTTTAACCCTGAAAAAAATGATTACAAAATTACCGTGCCGGATATGCCTGGTTGTGAGTGTCGAGCCAAAACCATGGATATGGGTTTAAATGAAATTATCGCGGTGATCGAGTCTCACCTGTCGTTGTTGGCCGAATATTCAGAAGACATCCCTAAGGCTTCAACTTTTGAAACGCACGTTTCCAAGATGGAATATCGCGGTGGTGTTTGGGCCGTTGTCGATATTGATATCACCCCGTTCTTAGGAAAAAGTCATAAAATAAATGTCACCCTGCCTGAGCTGTTAATTAAGAAAATTGATGAACGAGTTGCCACCGATGCCGAGCACAAAACCCGCTCCGGTTTTTTAGCCACGGCAGCAATCAATGAATTGAAGAATCAGCTATAATGGCTGGTAATGAATAACGATTAGAAAATGAAGCAGCATGAGGGAAATGAATTGCCATGAGTAAAAACTTATTACTATTAAGCAGCTCGAGAGTTGGCGATACTCAATATTTAGCACATGCCAAGGCAATGATTGACGAGCACTTAGGTGAAATTCGCGAATTGGTCTTTGTTCCCTATGCGGGGGTCACCATTAACTATGATGAATATACAGACCGAATGCAAACCGCCCTTGCCGATTTAAACATTAATTAAGCTGAGATCCAGACAACGGGCTGCCTGCTCTACGCTGTCCATGTGTGCTAAACGGCCGAGCAGTGGTGCTTTTATTGCTGAAGATAAAAGCTCAATATTTTCTTCCAGGTAAGGCATTGCTTGCGGATGATTGGCGACCCAACCGACAACTTGCAAACCATCTTCAATAATCGCTTCATAGGTTAGCATTGCATGGTTTAAACATCCCAGTTTCATCCCTACCACTAATATCACCCCACAACTTTCACCCTTGACGAAGTCTGACAAATATTCGCCATTGCCCAACGGCAAACGCCAGCCACCAGCACCTTCAGTGATGATCACATCGCTGTTAAGCGCTTTGATCTTGGCGTAATCGTTAGCGATCAATTGACTGGTTATGGTTTTATTTTCTTGCGCCGCAGCAATGTGTGGCGCAATAGGTTCGATAAAAGCGATCGGGTTGATCTGTTCAATGCTTTGTTGGCAATTGGCAAAGCCTTGCAACAATTTGGCATCTTCGTTTACCAGGTGGTTATCAATGAGTTCGCAACCTGCTGACAAAGGTTTAAATACCGCAACTCGCTTGCCGGCACTGACAAAACTCGCGGTAATGGCACAAGCAACCAGGGTTTTACCGGCATCGGTGTCGGTTGCGCTGATGAAAAGTTCCATTATGAGTTTACCACCGCACCAATACATAATTGATAGGTTGCCGGGTAATTGCCGGCGCTATCTTTATACACGTCATAGGCATTACTCATGTTTTGCCAGCTGGTTTTACCCGCTAAGCCCTTTTTACTTTTTCGCGGCAAATGATTCGCGCCTAAGCCTTTTAATTCTTTCGCTAAGTGACGTACATTGTCATAATCCAGCGTTATTGCCGATTGTTGCAATTCATTTATACTTAAATGCGCATCAGTAACTGCCTGTTCAACCGTCGCAAAAGAATTAAAGTCAATCACATGCTGGTCGTTATCAACTTTTTGCCATGAGCTTTTTAATTCCATTAACGTGCCATCTAACAAGGTCGAAAAGATGAAAATACCACCGGGTTTTAATACCCGTTTTATTTCGATAAAGGTGTCGGTTAATGGTTCACACCACTGAATCGCCAAATTTGAGTAAACAATATCAACACTGTTATCCTTAATCGGTAAATTTTGGATGTCGGCATTTAACCAATGGATCTTTGCACTGCGATTCTGTTTCGAAAAGTTCAACATCTGCTTTGAAATGTCCACGGCACAAACGGTTTGGTAAATATCAGCCAGAGTGTTGGCAAAAAAACCTGTGCCACAGCCGAGATCTAACACCGTACTACTGGCCGCATCGGGTAAAAATGAAAGCAACTGTTTGCCCGAGTAACGTTGTAATCGGGCGGCAAGATCATAAGACGCACAGGCACTGCCAAAGGCTTTGGCAACACCTTCGATGCTATTTTTTTCAGTTTTTACCGGCGCTTCTTGCTGCCTTGTTTGAATTAATTGTTCTGTAGGCATTTGCCTAACACCTCATTAATAGCATTAGCTAAGTTATTGATATCATGTGCATTATGATTTACGGTAATAGTAACGCGTAACCTTGATTTGCCCTTTTCAACGGTTGGCGGCCTAATTGCCGATAGCCAAAACCCTAAATTTTTTAGCTGCCGTTGGCAACATAAAGCATTTTCTTCTGAGCCGGTGAGCACCCCAATAATTGATGACTGCGAATCGGTAATTTCAATGCTGCTATCCAGCTGTTGTTTAAACTGCCGGGTTAGCTCAGCGATTTTTTCACGTCGCCAGTGCTCGCGTTTACACACCTTCACGCTTGCCAGCGTTGCCACTGCATTAGCTGCTGGCATGGCGGTAGAATAGATGTAGTCTCTTGAGTGATTAATTAAGTATTCAATTAACTCTTCACTGCCTAGTACCGCCGCACCTTGAGTGGCCAATGCCTTGCCAAAAGTAACCATCTGAATAATGTGATCGCTCTTTGCAACCTGCTGAGCCGATAATGTGCCACTGCCATCTTCTGCTAATACACCAACCCCGTGGGCATCATCGACCAATACATTGGCATTATGACTTAGCGCTAAATCGTTAATGGCGTTGAGTGGCGCGGTATCGCCATCCATTGAATAAACGCCTTCGGCAACAATAAGCGTATCTTTTGCCGTACTCGTGCTTAATTGCTTGGCAAGTTGTGCTACATCGTTATGGGCAAAACGCTTGGTTTTCGCTTTCGCATTAAATGCACCATCGATCAGCGAAGCATGGCTGAGTTTATCCAAAAAGTACTGGCTCGCCGTTTGTTGTCCCAGTGCCGATAGTACCCCGGAATTTGCCGAAAAGCCGGTAGAGTACAATAAACACCTGGGCGCGCCTAGCCACTCGGCGAGCTCTTCTTCCAATTGCTGATGAGCACAGCTGTAGCCGGTAATTAAACTCGATGACGCCGATCCGGTGCCATATGTGTCTACACCTTGCTTAAAAGCTGCGGCAATATCCTTGTGTTGCGACAACCCCAGATAATCATTACTGGAAAAATTCAGGTATTGCTTATCTTGATGCTGCAAGTAGCGCCCTGTCCCTATAGTTAACGGCGAACGTCGACGATAGAGATTCAGCGCTTGTTGCTGGGCTAATTTGTCTTTTATAAAAGAGAAGGACATTAACGTATTAAAGCTTAATTAGCGCTGGCGTCGTAAAATAGCTCTTCGTTTTCTTTATTGACGATCGCACTGCGCAAGGCATACTCTTCATCGGCTTGCTGATTTTCAGTTTGGGCGATGCCGCGTTCGGTGTTAATGCCCAATTTGGCAAATAACATCATGTCAGAATCGGCTTCCGGGTTATCTGTGGTCAGCAATTTACAGCCATAAAATATTGAGTTAGCACCGGCTAAAAAGCACATTGATTGCATTTGTTCATTCATTGCATCACGGCCTGCCGATAAACGGACGTGCGATTCAGGCATCATGATACGAGCGACGGCGATACAGCGAATAAAGTCGAAATGATCTAAATCATCAACATTGGCTAATGGCGTACCGTCAATTTTTACCAACATATTCATTGGCACACTTTCCGGATGTTTATCCAGGTTTGCCAGTTGCACTAAGAATGATGACCTGTCAGAAGCACTTTCTCCTAAGCCCATGATGCCGCCACTGCATACTTTCATCCCGGCACTACGTACATTGGTTAAGGTATCGAGTCTATCTTGATAAGTACGGGTAGTAATGATTTGATTGTAATGCTCAGGCGAGGTATCTAAATTATGATTGTAATAATCAAGTCCGGCAGCTTGTAGCGTATTGGCCTGATCTTCATTAAGCATACCTAAGGTCATACACGTTTCCAGGCCTAGTTCGCGTACCCCTTCGACCATTTTAACTATGTGTGGCATGTCCCGTGCTTTTGGATTTCTCCAGCCCGCGCCCATACAAAAACGGGTTGAGCCTTGTGCTTTCGCCTTTTTCGCCGCCTCTAATACGTTTTCCACTTCCATTAATTTTTCTTTTTCAACATCGGTACTGTAACGTGCACTCTGTGAACAGTATTTACAGTCTTCCGGACAGGCACCAGTTTTAATCGATAATAAAGTACTCACCTGAACTTCGTTCGGGTTGAAGTTTTCACGATGCACAGTTTGTGCTTTAAACATTAAATCATTAAAAGGTAGGTCAAAAAGCTGCTGAACTTGGGCAACGGTCCAGTCATGGCGAATTTGTGAAGTGCTAGACATAAAGGTTCTCAATTAATTTTAGTGGGGAGCAAAACGATCATATTGGTATGACATCGCTATTTAGCGTATTGCAACTTGTACATTTACTCGGTAGTCTAGCTAGCTTACCTTCGCTGTCAACTAATTAAAAGCGCTTTTGTTTACCTATGGTTAAAAAATATACAGATTTATTAAGGTGTGACCAAGAAACTCTTTGGCACCCATACACTTCAATGACCAACCCGCTACCATCCTATCTTGTCGACGATGCCGATGGTGTCTACCTGCATTTGGCTAGCGGTGAAAAAATTATTGATGGCATGTCATCCTGGTGGTCTGTAGTGCATGGCTATAATAATGCATTTATCAATGATGCGATGAAAGCGCAAATTGATAAGTTTTCGCATGTGATGTTTGGCGGTTTGACCCACGAGCCAGCCGTTCAATTAGCCAAAACCTTGATTGATATTACCCCGGCGGGTTTGGATAAAGTATTTCTTGCCGATAGTGGCTCTGTTGCGGTAGAAGTTGCCATTAAAATGGCGATCCAATACCAGCACAGTTTAGGCCAAGCCGATAAAAATAAGCTGTTAACCATTAAAAATGGCTATCACGGCGATACCTTTGCGGCAATGTCAGTATGCGATCCGGTAAATGGCATGCACAGCTTATTTAGTGGCTTTATTACCGAAAACTACTTTGCCGACGCACCAGATATTGGTTTCGATGATGTCTGGGTTGATAGCGCGATTGATAGCTTAAAGCAACAATTCGCGGATAATCATCAACACATTGCCGCGTTAATCCTGGAGCCAATAGTTCAGGGGGCTGGCGGCATGCGTTTTTACCACCCTCAGTATTTGCGAGCCTGCAGAGCCTTATGTGATCAATATGAAGTATTATTAATAGCCGATGAAATCGCCACCGGATTTGGCCGTAGTGGCAAACTGTTTGCCTGTGAGCACGCCGACATCAGTCCTGATATTCTCTGTTTGGGCAAAGCACTCACTGGTGGATATTTGACCTTGGCAGCAACACTTTGCACCACTAAAGTGGCCAACACGATCAGTGAAGGTGAAGCCGGTGTCTTTATGCATGGCCCAACGTTTATGGGCAACCCCCTTGCTTGTGCAACCGCCAATGCAAGCCTTGAATTGCTGATCAAAAATGACTGGCAATCACAGGTAAGTGCCATTGAACAACAATTAAGAACCGAATTGCTACCATTACAGCAGAGCAAGAATGTTGCCGATGTTAGGGTTCTCGGCGCTATCGGGGTGATTGAAGCTAAGTACCCGGTGAATATGGCAATTATTCAACAGAAGTTTGTCGAGATGGGCGTGTGGATCAGACCGTTTGGCAAGCTAATTTATATTATGCCGCCTTTCGTCATCAGCTCAGCAGAGTTAAAAACTCTGACTCAGGCCTTAGCCAACATCGTTGATTGCGATGAAGTTTTTAAAAATATTTGAAAATATGCCAATAATTAGCACTGTGATCGGTAATTATTGGCTTTTTTACTGAAAAATGACTGATCTGGGTAAGTATTACTTGAGTCTATTTATAGCCTAGGTAAAATATCCAGCTTAAAATTATAATTTCCCAAATATTCAAACGAGGTCAATAATGTCAGTTGCTTCTATCGCTGATGCATTAGCTGGTAAATCACCAGTTGGTGAAACCGTAACAGTTCAAGGTTGGATCAGAACTCGCCGTGATTCGAAAGCCGGTATTTCTTTTTTAGCCATTCACGATGGTTCGTGTTTCGATCCTATTCAAGCCGTTGTGCCTAGTGATTTGAATAATTACCAGGAAGAAGTCTTAAAATTAACGACTGGTGCTTCGGTATCGGTAACCGGTACCCTGGTGGAATCTATGGGTAAAGGCCAATCTTTTGAAATACAGGCCACGAATGTTGAAGTGCTTGGTTTCGTTGAAGACCCAGACACCTACCCAATGGCGGCGAAACGTCATTCTATTGAATTTTTACGTGAGCAAGCGCATTTACGTGCTCGTACCAACATCGGCGGCGCAGTAACTCGCGTGCGTAACTGTTTAGCCCAAGCGGTTCATCGCTTTATGCATGAAAAAGGATACTTTTGGATCAGCACGCCGTTAATTACTGGCTCTGATACCGAAGGCGCTGGTGAAATGTTCCGCGTAAGTACCCTGGATATGGAAAACTTACCACGCGATGACAAAGGTAAAGTCGATTACAAAGAAGATTTCTTTGGTAAAGAAACGTTTTTAACGGTTTCGGGTCAATTAAACGTTGAAACCTATGCTTGTGCGCTATCTAAAGTATACACCTTTGGCCCGACATTCCGTGCCGAAAATTCAAATACGACTCGTCATTTAGCCGAATTTTGGATGGTTGAACCTGAGATTGCTTTTGCTGATTTAGGCGATGCGGCAACTTTGGCCGAAGAAATGCTACGTTATGTATTTAAAGCGGTGCTGGAAGAGCGCGCCGATGATATGGCCTTCTTCCAACAACGTGTCGATAAAACCGTTATCGATCGTTTACAGTCGGTAGTCGATTCTGAATTTGTGCGTATGGATTACACCGACGCGATTGAGATTTTACAAAACTGTGGCAAGAAGTTTGAAAACCCGGTGTCTTGGGGCGTAGATTTAAACTCTGAGCACGAACGTTATCTTGCCGAAGAACACGTTGGTGGTCCGGTAGTATTACAAAACTACCCGAAAGATATCAAAGCCTTCTACATGCGTCTAAACGATGACGGCAAAACCGTTGCCGCAATGGATATCTTAGCTCCTGGCATTGGTGAAATTGTTGGTGGTGCCCAACGTGAAGAACGTGTTGAAGTACTTGATCAACGTATTGAAGAAATGGGCTTAGTCAAAGAAGACTACAGCTGGTACCGAGATTTACGTCGTTACGGTACTGTACCTCATGCCGGTTTTGGTCTAGGTTTTGAGCGTTTAGTGGTGTATGCCACCGGTATGCAAAACGTACGCGATGTGATCCCATTCCCTCGTACGCCAAACACCGCTGAATATTAAAACTCTGTTTTTAAAATAAAAAAGCTGCATTTATGCAGCTTTTTTTGTATATGGAAGTATTTATACCCGGCAGGCAGGTGTCTTTCGCGTAGGAAAAATTTATCGCTCAACTTAGGCACTTCGCCAGATTGAGTATTTATCACTTAATCGAATGAGCACTGCCCACAAGTAAGCGGATAACAGAAATGCGTAGCTCATAGTTAGAAACACTTCGGCTTTCTCTGGCTGCGGATAACTTAAACCTAGGGTTAAGGTAATCATTGCCCCGCTCACCAATAGCCATTCAAAAATAATCGCTTCCGACTTCTTATTCATCCACACCTTATTCGAGCCCCAAAAAAGGATGCGTAACCATCTAGGGTTTTTCTGCCAACGGGCTGAATTTTTATCTATCACCATGATCTCCTGCTGTAACTGTGCAACATCAATTTGAAAAACAGCAGCAATAGATTTTAACGATTC
Source organism: Thalassotalea sp. ND16A (assembly GCF_000764205.1). Lineage (GTDB taxonomy): Bacteria > Pseudomonadota > Gammaproteobacteria > Enterobacterales > Alteromonadaceae > Thalassotalea_A. The sequence continues at coordinate 4,550 of NZ_JQDZ01000060.1, read as the reverse complement.
CAGACTCGCTTTTTGACCACTCTCAATACGTTGAATGGTACGTAAACTGATACCACTCATTTGGGCAAGCTGGTCTTGCGAATAGTTATTATTTTGACGTAATGTTTTTAAAATCATCTGACTTGTCTATTGGCTGTTTATGAATGGCTAATTATCGGCAAAATATCAGCTGGCGGTTACGTTATTTTACCGCCAGTGCTATGACAGTAGACTAATGTGAGAGTGTCAACTATTTGCTTAAATCATCACTCGGACGTTGTCGGATCAATTGTGGTTCGCACTTGGGCGATGCTATTCGCCGGAAAACCGCCCATTTCAGCATGTTTTCTCACTGTTTCTTCATCTGGCGAAATATACACACAATATATTTTATCATCTGTCACGTAACTTTAGGGCCAAGTTCATCTAGTACGTGGCAAGATTTTTGTGATATGCCTTGCAAGTCTGCTTCGGTTAACTGGCCGGCAGCTGGAATTTCTCTTTCAATTACGTATTTTGGCATGGTTTTATCCTCTTAAAAATGAGTAGATACTTGCTCAATTTGCTATATCACTATAGTAGATAACACACTTTTAAGCAGACTTTATGGAGTTAAAATCAACTCCAGTATTCGCTATAGCTGGCATGGTTACGACGTGGCTTACTGGCCAACTCTTTGCTCTTGGTGCCTAGATATAAAAAGCCAACAATATCATTGTTTGACTCAATCCCCAGACCGGTTTTGACAATATCACTATAAGCCAAATCACCGGTGCGCCACATGGCACCATAGCCAAGAATGCCCGCGGCCATTTGCATTGAATGAACGGCACAACCCGCAGTAATAAACTGTTCTTGCATCGGTACTTTCGGGTGTTGTTGATATTGGGTTGAGACCACAATGATCATCGGCGCCCGATAAGCCATTTTTTCCGCTTTTGCTAGCTTCAGTTCATCATCCGTATTTGCCTTGATCGCTTGCACATAAATGTTGGTCAATTTTGCCAAGCCCTGATTTGCAATAATATGAAACTTATACGGGTTTAATCCGGCATGATCAGGAACGGCAAGAGCTGCGGTTAAAATAGCATCAAGATCGGTTTTGTTAGGTGCCGGTGCGGTGAGAAAGCCATTTGACTGGCGTTTTAGTAAAAAATCGATTGCAGACATAAAATAGAAAATAGTAATAAATGTATAGCCGTTAAATTAACATGTTTGTTAATAACGACACTAGCGGTTTATTAACCTGCTAGTGAAATATAAATAGCTTCGGGCTACGGGCTACGGGCAGAGTTGGTATTGTTACACGATAGGTAAATTCATCAACTACACAGCCAGTAGCTCGAAGCTCGTAGTTTAATACCTAACTCTCTGTTTTGTCATTGGCTGATTCTGCTTTCGTTAACCAATAATCAACACTGACATAACGGCCTGCACCAATAAAGAATAGTGCCATCAGCATGATGAAATACGTTGCAGCAAATTCAATGCCGTTATTTAGCAAGACCACATTGCCAGTTTCATAAAGCCAGTCGGTATTGCCATTTTCAGCTACGATCTCTCTTATTTTTTCCAAACGCGTGCTCGCTTCATCGCTATTGGCCAAACTTGCATCGGCGCTTTCAAACCCCAACCAGGAAAATACCTGCGCTGAACTTGTAGAAGAATTTGTCGGGGTTAACGCATACCAGCCATTGTCTAGATGCACCGAGGTCGCAGCGACTAGCATGGTAAACATCAACGGTATACTGATTAACCGGGTTGCCAAACCAATGAGCAGCATCCAACCGCCAAAAAACTCGGTCCAGGCAGCTAGATTGGCAAGAAGTTCGGCAAATGGTAATCCCAAGCCCCAATCCGCATTGCCAAACCATTCAACAATACTCGGGTCTACCATAATTTGTTCAAACAGCCCGAGTTCACTATTGCTAAATTGCATTTTATTGTAACCCGCGATGATGAAAACCGGTGCTAAAAACACTCGAAGCAATAATGCCGGTATGGCATCGAGTTTTAATAATTTGTTAATGGTACTGTTATATAAACTGAGCAACTGCATAATGTTCCTTAAAAAACGCCTCTACTCTGAACTTGGAAAAATGAGTATTGTTTATTCCGAATTCAGCTAACCTACTTAATAGAACATTGTAGATGAATTTTCATTTCAAACATTGAAAATAAATTGCTATAAAAATCCAGATTTCACGGTTCTGAAAATAAAAGTGTAATAAATTCTTAATAGTGACAACTATGAAAAGCTTTTTTCAGTTTTGCCATGTATATTAATAACATAACGTGACACCAAGCTGCACAACGTATGAGTTGACTATATACTCATTCAGTTTGGGGTAAAATTAGATAAGACGTGAGGATATATGTCTGAAAAACCTAGTGTGATCAAAAAAGTATTTAAAAAATTATGGGCCATTATTAATACTTCAAGAAAAATATTTTTAAACCTGATATTTTTCATCTTCGTATTTTTCTTAATAAGTGCCCTGCTCGATGATTCTGGAGAAGTAAAAATACCGGCGAAAACCGCTTTAGTATTAAACTTTTATGGAAATATTGTTGAGCAAAAGCAATTTGTTGACCCTGCTGATACGATCATGAAAGAAGCGTTTGGTCAGGAAGAAGAAAATCCGGAAATGCTGATTGCCGATATCAAATTGGTGATTAATGCAGCCAAGACCGATGATAGAGTACAATCATTGGTAATTTACCCGCAAAACCTGAGACGAGCTGGTCTGCATCATTTGCAAGAAATTGGTGCTGCGATCATCGACTTTAAAACCTCAGGTAAAGAGGTGGTAGCGTTTGGTGATTACTTTTCTCAAGATCAATATTACCTAGCTTCTCTGGCGGATAAGGTTTGGATGAACCCTGAAGGTGGTGTGGTTTTAGAAGGTTATGGCCGTTACAAAACCTATTTCAAGTCGGCGTTGGATAAACTCAACATCACTCAGCATGTGTTTAAAGTAGGCACCTATAAATCGGCGGTGGAGCCTTACATTCGTGACAATATGTCAGACGAGGCAAAAGAAGCAAACAAGGAATGGTTAGGTCAGTTATGGACAAGTTATAAAACCGACATTGCCAACAACCGTAATATCGACATGGCCAGCTTTGATGAAACGGCCGCGGGCTTGTTAGAGAAATTGCAACAGGCAGATGGCAGCTTTGGCTTATATGCGCTGCAAAGTGGTTTGGTTGATGAGTTAAGAACTCGCGAACAAATACGCGTTGATATGATTGAAAAAGTGGGTAAAGCGAGATCTGGTGATAGTTTCAGTAAAATTTACTATAAGGATTATTTAAAGGCCAACAAGTCTCCTTTCAATACCGTTAACCCAATGACAGATAAAGTCGCCATTGTGGTTGCTAAAGGCACCATTTTAAATGGTCAGCAAAAACCTGGCAGCATAGGTGGTGATTCAACCGCCGCCTTACTGCGTAAAGCTCGTTTAGACGATAAAGTAAAAGCGGTAGTACTGCGTGTAGACAGCCCGGGTGGCAGTGCTTATGCTTCAGAAATCATTCGCCAGGAAGTAGAATTGATCAAAGCTGCTGGCAAACCGGTTATTGCTTCTATGGCAAATTATGCTGCATCTGGTGGCTACTGGATCTCCGCTTCAGCCAATGAAATCTGGGCATCACCGAATACCATTACCGGTTCTATCGGTATTTTTGGCATGTTTATGACCTTTGAAAAAGCTTTAGACAAAGTTGGCGTACATACTGATGGTATCGGAACTACAGAACTCGCCGGCCTTAGCGTAACCAGAGCACTAAACGAAGATGTTGGCCATATTATTCAAGCAAGTATCAACCGTGGTTATCGTTCATTCCTGACTCTCGTGAGCGAGAATCGCGGCATGACGGTCGAAGAAGTTGATAGTATTGCTCAAGGTCGGGTTTGGTCTGGTGCGAAAGCACAAGACCTAGGGTTAGTCGATAAACTGGGCAATCTGGATGATGCGGTGGCAGCTGCCGCTGATCGTGCCGGGTTAAAAGTGTATGACACTTGGCTCGTGGAAAAAGAACTTAGTGCCAAAGATTTGTTCCTAAAGAATTTATTTGAAACTGCAAAAGTATATTTGCCAGCAGTTGAAACATCGACCGCTAGCTTTACCAACCCTAGCCTGAAACAGCAGATTGTTGATTTAGTGAATGAGTTTGAGCAAGTTAACCAATTAAATGACCCGAAAGGCGTTTACTCATTTTGTTTAACCTGTGAAGTAAACTAGAATTATCATTTAATAAATTCTAAGTTAATTCATCCATGAATTAAAAAACCGTTTCCTATTAAGGAAACGGTTTTTTTATGCATGAATGTACTGATACCCGAAAGGACGCCCCCCACTTAGAGGCATAAATTGGAACTTGATTTGATATATGAGGATCGTCTCAATAGTGCCATTGAGAGACGTTTAACCTTCCAATATCAGGGCATACTCCGAAACAATTAACCACGTCATTGCGGCGCAGGCCGCAACCCCCTTTCGGATATAGCGTGCCTATAAACAATTGCTTCCTCAAATTAATTTCAATTCAGCTACAATTAAATTTCA
>NZ_JQDZ01000059.1 GCF_000764205.1 Thalassotalea sp. ND16A | reverse complement strand
GTGAACACCGATTCCGGAAAATCATGAAAAAGTGTTCACGATGAAACCGGAATGACTGTTCACGTTAAACCAGAATAGGTGTTCACGATGGGCCGGAATGACTGTTCACGATGCTCCGGAATATGCATCTAAGCTGCCTGTGCGGCAGTGAACACAATGAATCCCACAAGTTAAAGCTGTTAAACTTTCTAAGCTGCCTGTGCGGCAGTGAACTTTCCGGTGCCCGCATCCATATCTTGCTCAATTTTCTAAGCTGCCTGTGCGGCAGTGAACTTAGCAATGGTTCGCTTTAAATCCGCATCAATTTTCTAAGCTGCCTGTGCGGCAGTGAACGTGTATTGCTCTAATTTCATGTTTTTGGCAATTTTCTAAGCTGCCTGTGCGGCAGTGAACGCCGCTTACGATGGTTCGTTAATCGCCTTTATTTTCTAAGCTGCCTGTGCGGCAGTGAACTTACAATGAAAGCTCACTTATCAACTATTGGCTTTCTAAGCTGCCTGTGCGGCAGTGAACTAAATTAGCCAATCAGCGCTATGGATTAACTATTTCTAAGCTGCCTGTGCGGCAGTGAACTTTATATTAATTGTTTGGGGCAAATAGCTATATTTCTAAGCTGCCTGTGCGGCAGTGAACTTTCAATGCCAATCCGACCATTATCTTCAATATTTCTAAGCTGCCTGTGCGGCAGTGAACAAAAGACTTGGATAAAGACTTGTTGATTCAAGTTTCTAAGCTGCCTGTGCGGCAGTGAACATAACTGCCTTGTGTTTGTGGCGCTTGCTGTTTTTCTAAGCTGCCTGTGCGGCAGTGAACGCAAGGCCCAACATACCCAGTAACACCTGCATTTTCTAAGCTGCCTGTGCGGCAGTGAACATGCTCGGGGTCCACTCCGTGTCGGAGGTGGGTTTCTAAGCTGCCTGTGCGGCAGTGAACCGTTTGCACTGGCCTATACGCCCAACTTGACTTTTCTAAGCTGCCTGTGCGGCAGTGAACAAGACGACAAGCCGATCTTGCTGAGCAAAAACTTTCTAAGCTGCCTGTGCGGCAGTGAACCATGGTGAGGCCCGTTGCCCGCCGTATTTCGTTTTCTAAGCTGCCTGTGCGGCAGTGAACTTGATCAGCGTATGGCAACAATCAAGTTAAAATTTCTAAGCTGCCTGTGCGGCAGTGAACTAGCCCACAATACGGCTCAAATCGGCCATGGTTTTCTAAGCTGCCTGTGCGGCAGTGAACATATACATTTTGTATATACATTTATAGTGAATTTTCTAAGCTGCCTGTGCGGCAGTGAACTCCTCTACATAATTAGAAAGATATTTCATTGTTTTCTAAGCTGCCTGTGCGGCAGTGAACGTGATAATAAGTTGTTTTTTGTGTCACCTGATTTTCTAAGCTGCCTGTGCGGCAGTGAACATTTTTTGATACATGATAAAAAGGCGCTAGACTTTCTAAGCTGCCTGTGCGGCAGTGAACATCATTACTGGCGTAACCTCTATTTTTTTAGCTTTCTAAGCTGCCTGTGCGGCAGTGAACATAAAGTATTATCTGTTGGTAACTCAATAATATTTCTAAGCTGCCTGTGCGGCAGTGAACTTGCCCGATCCGCCTCCAATTGCGCTTAAATCTTTCTAAGCTGCCTGTGCGGCAGTGAACAAGACATCGGCGTTAAGGGTGAATTTCCAAGTTTTCTAAGCTGCCTGTGCGGCAGTGAACATTATAAACCAACCTCTATCATAAACTCATCATTTCTAAGCTGCCTGTGCGGCAGTGAACCCTTATTGCCTTTCCCTAACACCCTTAAGTATTTTCTAAGCTGCCTGTGCGGCAGTGAACAGACATTTAGCCGTATCAGTATTTTTATTAGTTTTCTAAGCTGCCTGTGCGGCAGTGAACAATCTAATGGTGACAATATCACTTATTTAGATTTTCTAAGCTGCCTGTGCGGCAGTGAACAAAGCGTGGGCCAGCGGCAAACCGTTTGCACTTTTCTAAGCTGCCTGTGCGGCAGTGAACGTGGCGCTGATTTTTACCCCTTTCTTTTGGGTTTTCTAAGCTGCCTGTGCGGCAGTGAACTACTTGCGGTAATGCTTGTACGCTTTGTTTACTTTCTAAGCTGCCTGTGCGGCAGTGAACGCCATAATGCCGCCTCAATTGTGAAAGATAAATTTCTAAGCTGCCTGTGCGGCAGTGAACGTCTTTCCATGCCGCCGTTGGTATTCTTGCCGTTTCTAAGCTGCCTGTGCGGCAGTGAACCAAATGTTTTACAGTGGGGCGCTGATGCCAGTTTTCTAAGCTGCCTGTGCGGCAGTGAACTTCGCTAGTTTCTCGGCTTGCTCTTTATCGTATTTCTAAGCTGCCTGTGCGGCAGTGAACACTGTCTTGGTTAACGAGTGCGTGATAGTTGCTTTCTAAGCTGCCTGTGCGGCAGTGAACTAGGTGAAATTACATTAATAGTGTGGTGATCTTTTCTAAGCTGCCTGTGCGGCAGTGAACTTTAAACCGCGTAGTCGCTTAGCGTCCGACATTTTCTAAGCTGCCTGTGCGGCAGTGAACAGCAAGAAAACCGGTCTGTGCCTTTTGGTAATTTTCTAAGCTGCCTGTGCGGCAGTGAACACAATACATAACGATATTGCGGCCCCTGTGGTTTTCTAAGCTGCCTGTGCGGCAGTGAACCGTGAGCTTACGAGAGCATAGCTCAACTTCTATTTTTCGATCTGATTTAATGACTGCGACTAATTCATCAGGACGCAAACATGTCGAACCAAGATCAACTTATCAACGTTGTTGCTGCATTTGAGCAA
>NZ_JQDZ01000058.1 GCF_000764205.1 Thalassotalea sp. ND16A | reverse complement strand
AACCTGAAGTATCCCCACAAATATTTGTGTAAGCGTTTGAAATTTAGTTAAATTAATTTCACCACAAAACAAAAAAACTAAACCTCAAACGCTATGAAGGTATTTTCAAACTTTTTTAAGAAAGAATCAATCAATATTGATCCTAGAATTATTCGTGCTCTTTTCACTTCTGTTGAAAGTGTTATTCATGGTGCGGCACTAAGCCTTACCAGTATTGGCCGAACTAATGGTAGCTATAACAATAAGATAGAAAAACATAGCATCAAACGTGTTGATAGATTGTTGGGTAATGAAACGCTACATGCCAGTCGCAAAGGGTTTTATCAAATTATCATTAATCAATTTGTTACGACAGCTAACCCTATCATTGTTGTCGATTGGTCGTCCGTTTATGACTCTAACTTTGTGATGATAAGAGCGTCCATTCCCGTGAGTGGGCGCGCCATTACGGTTTATGAAGAAATTTATCCTGAAAGTGAATTAACTAGCCAAAAGGCACATAAAAGATTTTTAGCTAACTTAGCAAAGTTACTCCCTATAAATTGTCGACCAATTATCTGTACTGATGCAGGCTTTCGTATTACCTGGCTAAAAATAGTTGATGAATATAATTGGTATTGGGTTGGCCGAGTACGAGGTCTTATTCACTGCCAGTTAGAAGGTGAAGATATGTGGCGCCATGTAGATACGCTGCATAGTAGAGCGTCTTCTCACGCCTCAGAGTTGCCAACTTGTATGCTATCAAAAACTCATAAATACACGTGTCGTGCCATCGTATTTAAAAAGAAAAGTAAGGGAAGAAAAAACCTAAATAATAAAGGTATTGTCACGAAAGATAATATTAACCGAAAGCAGGCAAAGTCAGCAAAAGACCCATGGTTCTTGATCAGCAACTTACCCCAAGAAAAGTTTCCAGCGCACAAGTTAGTTTCTATCTATCAAAGACGAATGAGTATTGAAGAAACATTCCGAGATAATAAAAATGAGTACTATGGGCTTGGCTTATCAAGAAGCAGAAGTACCCGAATAGCTAGGCTTGAAAGCATATTACTGATAGCGATGCTTGCTCAGTTCGCCCTGTATGTTATTGGTAAAGCCGCTGAAATAAACGGTTATCACCGTCAATTTCAAGCCAACACCTTACAAAGAAGAGTTTTATCATATGGCTATTTAGCATTGAGATTATTGCAGCACCAAGGAAGGCAATATCGACTAAC
>NZ_JQDZ01000057.1 GCF_000764205.1 Thalassotalea sp. ND16A | reverse complement strand
ATGTGGTACAACAGTCGTCGCCTACATTCTTATCTGGATTACCAAAGTCCAAATAACTTTGAAGCGATGATAAACAATTTAGATATGGTTGCTTAACTGGGGTGACTGAATTTGGTTGACCAGGTCACTGTGTTCTATTATTCATTCTAATGATATAGCCTAATGCACATATATTACCTAAGTGGATAATGCATATTGACTAGAGCATAATTCGAATGAATTCTTTAGAACAAAAACTGTCGCGGATAGATTTAAATTTATTGGTATCTTTAAGCGTATTACTGAAAGAGAGAAACGTAAGTAGGGCAGCAGATACGTTATTTTTATCACAGCCAGCAATGAGCAGAACCTTGCAACGATTACGTGACGTGTTTGATGACCCATTGTTTTATCGAACATCACAAGGTATTAGCCCAACCGCTAAAGCTGAGCAATTGGAAAAAATGTTACCTGATTTGTTGGAATCCTTAGCTCAGGTTTTAACAAGTAATGAATTTGATCCTAAAACTTGTGATGACCACTTTGCCGTCTCAATTCCATCTCTAATGGGACAATCTGTGGTTCTCTCTTTGTTCCAAGAGTTAGCAATAAAAGCACCTAAGATGAATCTATCGGAATACCCGGCAAAATCTAACCCGTTTGACTTATTAGAATCTGGGACGTTAGATTTTGCTATTCATCTGGCGAAAGATTTTCATCCTGCTTTCACTGCAACCCCTATTGGTAAAGTAAACCCGGTAATTTATGGGCGTAAGAATCATCCGTTATTTAAGGTTAAGCAACTTAAATTAAGCGACTGCATGAACTGCAGTTTTCTCGGCTTAATAGTTGAAAATGACAGTAATATGAAATTTAGCCACCCGGTAGATGCGTTATTAACTAGACACGGGGTGCAACCAAGATCGGTTTTTAGAAGCAGTCAAATTCAGATTTTAACCGATATATTAAAGTCTACCGACGCCTTATTGATTGGCATGAATGTTTTAATGAAAAGTAACGACTTTGCTGAGCAATTTTCTCCTTTATATGCCTTTGAATTAGATGATGAAGATGTTTTTGAGTTTGTCTTGCTTGAGCATAAACGAACTGAAAAAAGTCCAGCTCATCAATGGTTTAAAGAAAAGTTGTTATCGCACATAGGTAACTTCAGTTAATACCAACCGGCATTAACTGAAGAAGCTAAGTTTAATTGTAGTGTTGCATTACCCAGTTTTTAATGTCTTGAAAGCGATAATTTTCGAACATGGCAAAACCGGGAAGCTTTCTGACTCTAAGTTTGGTAAATATTGGTGTTGTTAATCCACATAAAAAACGGCTAACAAGTGTTGGCGATGCGTGTGCGCCGAGTTTTGTTATAATGTCTTGGGTATTTTGATTAAAGTTAAACTCTTCAAGGGCTGTTAACGCGGGCACCGGTGGTAATTGTGCAACCTGGCCGTAACAGATCGAACAATGGCCGCACGGTTGTTGCAGTTGAAAATCAGCAAAGTAGTTGGCCAGTTGCTGGCTCAAACAAGTATTGGCGGCAAAGAATGCTAATAAGTGCGCTATTCGCTGTATTTCACTCTGCTCTTTACTGGCAAACCGAGTAAACATATTTTCAGTTAACCCCGCTAAATCGATGAAATTCAGGTTTACCTGAAACACTTCAGTCATCTGCTTGGTTTGCAATTCAATCAAGTCCTTTTCGGCAAAGTAGTCAATGGCGGCAATTACCCTACTTCTGTCACTTGGATATTGCTGCTGTAAGCTGTCAAAGTTAATACTGTACCAAATCTTTGCTTTGTCCGATGAATCGAATAGCGCTTTAACAAAGCTTTGACGTTCACCTTCAAAGCGATGAATTAACTCAGTTTCTGTACACTTTAGTTTGAACTTGTATTCGGCAAAATAACTGTATGCCGGTTTTATCAAGCCCGCAAGTTCAAGGTAAACTAACAAGGTTTTAAGGCTGAGCAGGCGGATGTTAGACTGACCAGATAAGCTGTTCAACACCACTTCCCATTGACCTTTATTTTGTTTCGCTTGTTCGAGTATTTCATCAATGACAAAACTTATCGCACTCGCTTCCGGGGTGTCGCCATAAATGAAGTTTTCTAACACGTTTAAATTGTCATAATTGGCGAGTACCAGGCACTCTGAAGTTTGTCCATCACGCCCTGCTCTGCCAATTTCCTGCGCATAGTTTTCAATCGATTTGGGTAAATCGTAATGCACCACAAAACGAATATCACTTTTATCTATGCCCATACCAAAGGCAATGGTGGCAACAATGATATTAATATTGCCATTCATGAAATTAGATTGAATATTTTGCCGGGTATCACTGTCCATTCCCGCATGATAGGCGGTGGCAGATACACCTTTAGCGCTTAAGCTTCTTGCTACCTGTTCTGCCGTTTGTTGTAAGGTGACATAAACAATACCCGATAGAGCAGTTTTATCACTGAGCCACTGCGCCAGGTATCCATCTTTATCGGTTTGGCTAATGCCTTGCACGGTTAAATTCAGGTTTGGCCGATAAAAGCCGGTCAATACGATATTTTGCTGGTCGATATGAAATTTTCCGCCCATATCGGCTATGACTTTTTCTGTCGCCGTAGCGGTTAACAGTAACGTTTGCTCGATATTAAATTGCTGTTGGTATTTCGGCAGTTTTAAATAATCGGGCCTGAAATTATGACCCCATTCAGAAATACAATGGGCTTCATCAACCACTAATAATGATATCGGGATTTGGCTAAGGAATTGCCGAAATCTTTCATTGTTTAACCGCTCTACCGAGATCATCAGTATTTTTATTTGACCGGAGCGCACCCCAGCCATCACTTGTTGTGCTTGCTCTTTGCTTTGCATCGAATCAATACTTGCCGCTGCAATGCCCTTAGCATTGAGAAATTCAAGTTGATCTTGCATTAACGCCAGTAATGGTGAAATCACTAAGGTTAGGTTTGGCAACGCGATGGCCGGCAATTGGTAACACAGCGATTTGCCAGAGCCGGTGGGGAAAATAGCGGCGGCACTTTGGCCAGATAATATGGCTTCAACCACTTGTTGTTGGCCCTGACGGAAATGAGAAAAGCCAAAATGAGATTGCAGTAACTGTTGTGCGGAGATAGTCATCCTATACCTTTTATCTGTTGTCCTTAACATTACTACTATACCATTCCGTATAAGCATTTTCCCACTTAGCGAGAGTTTAACGGTTGATAGGCAAGGCATTGATAGCAGAGAATGGTTATTCCCTTGTCAAAATCAATAACGTAGCATATTAACCGTTAAAACTCGCCCTTCGGGAACTCATGAACAACATGATAACTTCATAAAATCTGTTCGCTGTAGAATAACTATAACTTTACAAATTTCATTTGTTCTAATGCCGTTCATGCAGTTCTAAGTGGGTAAATCATTATACGGATTGGTATCCGTAAAGTATAAAGACTGCGACTAAGCCAATATTTTTCGCTATAATTTTGCCATAAAACAGAAACCTGTACTACAACCTAGAGTATATAAATTGCTTGAAATAATACCCCCTGAAAAATTTACCACCTCCCTTTGGAAAAATGGCAAAGGCAAAACCATCGAATTGGCAATAAGTAAAAATGGCACAATAGACAGTTTTGATTGGCGTTTAAGCATAGCTACGGTGAGTGAAGATGGTGTATTTTCTAATTTTAGTGATCTTACCCGTAATTTAATTTTAATTGACGGTAACGGCATAGAATTAACGCACACCAATAGTTTGCTTAATAAAAATACTGAACACAGCTTACAACAGTTGCTGAGCTTTGCCACATTTGATGGTGGCGATACAACTTATGGTAAGTTAATCAACGGTACCATCACTGATTTTAATTTGATGCATAACCCTGACAAGCTTACTGCGAATGTTATCACCAGCAATTTAGCGCAAACCATAGCATTACAAGCTTGCGATATTTGTTTTATTTATCCGTTAATAAATAATGCTGAACTGACAACAACAGACAAAGCAGCTATCGTGGTTCCTGCCGGTCATTTATTGAAATTAACGGACTCTCAATCTGGGTCTTACGAGATCAGCGGTGAGCAGCTAATTGTCATCCATTTAACTGAAATTAGTGAATAATCATTGGCAGAACCGGCACAATACCAAGCTGGATAAGTATTAAGCACCCAAAGGGCGATGCTAAAAGGGTTTTAAGCTGCGTTAAACATTTCTTCAGTGGAATAACCACAGTGCAAAATGAAAGCCTTGCCTAAAACTCTTTTAGCTATCTCTGAGTGACTCAATCCTTATGCAGGTTGGTATATTAGATAGCATATTGATATTAAATAATACTGTTATAATATTAACTTATCAGTATGATAAACCTAGCTACCAACAATACCGTAACATAACTAAAGAGATAACATGATCAAGCCCCAAAGAGATGTAACCCTACGATTTTTAGCCGAACCGCAAGATGTAAACTTTGGTGGTAAAGTGCATGGGGGTGCGGTAATGAAATGGATCGATTTAGCCGCTTATGCCTGTTCAGCCGGCTGGAGTAGTTGTTACTGTGTTACCGCTTACGCGGGTGGCATTCAATTTGTTTCCCCGATACATGTCGGCAACTTGGTAGAAGTTGATGCAAAAGTGATTTATACCGGTAATTCATCAATGCATATTGCTTTGGAAGTAAATGCCTGTGATCCTAAATCGTTACATCGTCGCTTAACCACTCATTGTATTGTGATCATGGTTGCCGTCGATGAGTCTGGCCATCCAATTACCATTCCACAATGGGAACCGCTGACCGAAGCAGATAAAAAACAGCATGAAACGGCGATCAGATTAATGGAAATGCGCAAACAAATCAAAAGTGAGATGCAAATTTATACCCAATAAATTTTCGTTAACGCCGTTGTTTGAGCAACGGCGCTAGCTTTGTTCGCTCAATAATTATTTACTTTCAGTGCTAAACCGAGCAATAAAGTCGTTACAGTCTCCCTGATAAGTATTGTCGACTAAGTCGTGTATTTTCCAGCCTTGCTCAGCTTTCACCAATTGAAAACTATTTACCCCGCAATGGCTTAGCTCATGGTCGAGATAAAAAGCGGATAAGATCCGATTGCTTTACCTCTCCTGAAGACTGTATTCGTTGCTTTGACAAAATCCTGCTCGGTTGCATGGAAAATATTATCGACATATTTTTGTGGATTAATATCAATAAATGGAAACATGCTACTTTGAATTTAAATTTGCAATTTGTGACCCCGTTTAATGGTATGTAAGACATCGTAGAGTTCAAATATGCGGTCACGAAAACGGCCACGCAGAACGCCCCAGCGCACCAGTTCGTGGCGATTGCCTTTGTCGCTGTCTACTTTGTCTGTATTGACATTTTTACCTGGAAATACATCAACCAGGTTGAAAACCAAAGATCTAAGTCAATGGCGCCGGCAATGGTAAGGTCATCGCTCATCACTTCGGTTTCAAACACTAAGACATCGGGTCTACGGGCACTGAAACGCTGATCTTCGATCATATAAGGTTTGTCCCAACCTTTGCTGATCTTGGCGGAATGTGGCACCGGCTTATTTGGGGCACTGATAAAATCACTAAACTCGCCAGTTTTTTCTGGCTGAGCAGACAAGGTTTCATCCGCGGCTAAAAACAAGGTGTTCTCGGTAGATTTTTTCGGTGGCCATTGCGATGAAAGTCATCAAAAAACCAGTCAGCAATTGGGGCTTGCGGTGAAATCGCTTTTAGCGCCTTATGACTATTAATGCCAGCCACAGAGGTATAATACCCCGGGTAAGAGGTGCCCCACATGCCGACTTAGCCATTATTGTGCTTTACATTTTTCACTAACCAATCGATTCACATTAATCATCGAGCGGTAACTCAGCCATAATGCCAACCAAATTTTGATCGGGGTCTCTTAAAAAACCCATCCAAAGTTGATGATCTGGCATTGTTGCCACAAACTGAGGCTCTCTTTCAAAGACCACGCCCTTTGCTGTTAACTGTGTGGTTGTCGCTGAAATGTCATCGACTTTGTAGTAAATCACTGAGGTTCGGTGGTCTTGTTCATCCCCTTGCAACGTGGTTAGCATTAACCTGGTGCCACCACAGTCGAAAAAAGCCAAACCTGGCGGCGCCTCAAATAACAGGGTTAACCCTAACGTATCTTGATAAAAGGCCAGTGCTGCCTTTATATCGGTTACCGCAATCGCTATTTGACCAATAGAATTTATGCCTACTTTCATTGTTAAACCTTTATTCCCGTGTTCAGGTTATTTATAATTTACTGATAGTTATAGGCTATTTGTTTAATTCGTTCAACAATGGCTTTTACCCCATTGCCCCTCGACGGACTAAGGTGCTGCATTAAGCCTAAATGGCTAAAGTACTCTTCAATATCAAAGCCGATGATTTGCTGGCCAGTTTTCTGCTGATAAACACTCAAAATGATCACCATCAAGCCACGGATCACTTTCGCATCACTGTCTGCTTGAAACGTTAATTGTTTAGTGTGGCGATTAAATTTCACCTGCAACCAGGCCTTACTCTCACAGCCACTGATCAAGTCATTATCATTACGTATTGATTTGTCTAACCTTACCAGTTGTTTTGATAACAGCATGATTTCACGATGCTTTAAATCCCATGATCGGGCTTTGCTAAATAGCGCTAAAACCTCATCGGCGGTAATAAACTCAGCGCTTGTGCCAATGACTTGCTCTACCTCGGTTTGCTCTCCATCGGTGAGTTGTTCATTTGTGTGTTCGGCCTCAGCAGAGCAAAACAAATGCAGTTGCTCAACAACATAGTCCACCTCCGCAAAGGTGTTATAAGCGGCTAATGATACTCGCACAGAGCCGTCGAGTTCTAACGATTCCATTAGTGGCATGGCACAGTGATGGCCGCTTCTTACAGCAATGCCTTTGCTGTCTAAAAAACTGGCCGCATCTTGATGGTGAAAGCCTTGTAATGTGAACGAAAATACCGGGATATCCGGGCAACCGTTTGCCAGAAACTTTAACGGTTTAATCTCACTCAGCTTAGTAAAAGCATATTCAATGAGTTGCTGTTCATAGCTTGCCATTTGACCATGGTGAATATTTTCAAAAAAATGCAAACAAGCACCAAAGCCAACAACGGCAACGATATTGGGGGTTCCGGCTTCAAATTTATGGGGTAATACATTATAGCTGGTACCGCTAAAACTGACCTTTTTGATCATTTCACCACCAAACTGATAAGGCGGCATTTTTTCCAATAACGCTTGCTTGCCGTACAGAACACCTAATCCGGTTGGGCCAAACATTTTATGGGCAGAGAACACATAAAAATCGCAATCCAATGCTTGCACATCCACCGCTAAATGGGCGATTGCCTGCGCGCCATCGATTAACGTTATCGCGCCTTGTTGCTTGGCTAACTTAATGAGCTCTTCAACGGGGTTAATTTTACCTAACACATTGGAAATGTGATTAATTGCCAGAAACTTACATTTTTTGCTGATCAAGCTTTTCGCTGCGGTTAAATCAATTCTTCCCTGTGGATTTAACGGCAAAACCACAAGTTTTGCGCCAGTAACTGCAGCAACGTGTTGCCAAGGTACAATATTGGCGTGATGCTCGCCTAGTGAAACCACAATTTCGTCACCTTGGTTAAGGTAATTCATACCATAACTATGCGCCACAAGATTAATGGCTTCGGTGGTTCCTTTGCTCCAAATGATTTCTTTTATCGATTTTGCGTTAATAAACGCTTTGCTTTGTTCTCTTGCCTGCTCGTAAGCCATCGTCGCTTTCGCACTTAAAAAATGTGATGCACGATGTACATTCGCATTACTGTGCTGATAAAAGTTTGCCGAACTTGTAATCACTGCCTGCGGTTTTTGTGTGGTGGCAGCATTATCAAAATATATTAGCTTATGATTATCATTAACCGTTTGTAATATCGGGAATTTCTGTCGGAAAGCAGAGACTGAAAATTTTCTCATTTAAATATTTTTATCACAATATAAAGTGTTAGTAGTAAGGATTATAACCTAGAAAAAAACAAACAAGGCAGCTAAACTGCAGTTTTTGTTACATTTTAATTTCGCGAAACTGTCAATCTAGACTATACCTAGTATACGTGCCGGCATAAAACCATCGTGATTGGAATTACTATAACTAAAAAATAATGAGGGATAAAATGAGCTTATTTTCATGGTTTAGTCGTAATGAGGAATTGGATCAAACAACTTTAACTTTAACCAACAAACAGCAACCTAAAAGTTTCACATTAAACGCAAAATCAATGTGGCCAGTTGCCAGGGTAAGATGCACACCATCAACGTTGGTGGATGCGAATAAAGATAAAGAAACGGACTTAATCAACTAGAACGCTTTTAAAGGAAGCGAATAACAATTCAGCTTTAGTTAAAATTCACCTAGAATGATTAATTGTTGTCGCTCAAAATTTGTTTCGCGTGCCGCGGACTTAACCAGCCAATAGTTTGCCAATTTGCTGTCGCCTTTTTGCTTGTATTTTTTGCCAATATTATAATGATAAGATGGCATCTTTAAAGGGTTATGCTGCACCGCTGCTAAGCCTTTATATAAAGTCGGTAAAGGCTCTTCAAAATACTGCAACTGCGTAACTGCTGCAGTGGCTTTAAAAGCATGCAGTGCATCTTTTTCCCCTCTCATTTCAACATACGAATCGCAAGTATTGCTGTGAAACAGACCAACCTCATTAGCAAACTCTGCCCCTGTTCCTAGGGAGTAACCTGAATTTATTTTGTGGGTGACTGGTGTTGTGCTTTTAATGCTTTCTCGCCAAGGCAATATTGGCAACACGGCAGCACGTGCTTGTTGATCAGATACGTAGATTCGCTTAGCTAAGTTGACAATGTTATGAGCTAGCATGCCCTGTTGCTGACAAACACTGTTGTATGGGTTTAATGGGTATTCGTCAATAAAACCCAGGAGATGCAATAATTCATGAGCTAGCACTTCACTGCTATCTTGGTTATCAATAAACACAAAACCATGATCAACATTGGCAACTCCTTTCGGGCCTAAAATACCAACATATTGCACGTTTTTCGCTATCGTTTGTGTGGCTATATTCTCAATATCACAGGCGATTCGTTGCTGTTCGAGATGATCGCAATTGATTAATTGTGGCGTTATGTACTTAGGGGTTAATAAGCAAAACTGAGTATTAAAAAAACTGTCGTCGTTAATTTGTGCAATAAGCTGCTCGAGATAGGTTAAATCCGCGATATTACTGGCAAAAAACTGCAAAGGATAACGGCAAGACAAGCTGTTGGCTGTAGCTACCAGGCCATTGTTTGGTAAATCAAATGACTGCGCAATGTTTGAATTGTCAACCGAGGTAAGTATTTGAAATTTTTCTATCTGTGCCACTAACCGCTGTGCTCGTTGGCTTGGTAATTGTGCTAACCTTGCTTTAGTTGCAGCGACCAGCGCAATGTCGCCGTGCTCTATGGCGAGAGTCATGCTAGCGATAACACTTTCTTCTACATTTTCAATCTGTAGAGAATTTAAGCTGGCCAAAATATTTTTTGCTTGTTGATAATCCCCTTGTATTGCAACGTCGGTGGCCTTTTTCAGCAGGGCTTTGAGCGAACCCTGTTTTAGCGCATGTTGATACCAGTATTGTTGATCACGGTTTTGGTTATTATTTTGGTAATATTGACTCAACTGCCAGGCAATATCTTGATCAGCGCGAGCAAGCTGTTGTGCTAACAACAACCATTGTTTACTGCCCTGCTCACTGTGTTCAAAAGCAATGAATTGTGCTTGCCTGATGTTTTGTGTCAACGCGAATTGAAATTGTCCTGAACTATAACCTTGGTCAGCGATAACCTGATGAAGATAGGCGGTAAGAGAAAATGAACTTGTCGTTAAGCACAAGCTCATTATCAACAGTAGGTTAACCCGAAATCGCACCAGCATATCTATATACCCGTCGCCATTCAAAGTGTAGGATTTCAGTGGGAATTAAAAGTGATTTAGGCAAGGTATTAAATTTAGAGAATGGTTTATCCATTGTTAAATTTCCTAACGCTGCATAAATCACTTTTAAACCCATCGAAGAAGCGTTTGAGCAATCCCACTTCTTCGTTGTACCTATTTGTAAGGGAATAACCATTATTGCATAGCTGCGCCTTGAATTGGAATCGCTCAAGCGCTCTGAAACCTCCATCTTGAATGGTGACGGGTATAGGCTTGCCGAAACTAGCAATGAAATTAATGGGCAGTTGGCGCAATATTGGCATCAATAAGTTCGAGTTCCAATTTTGCATATCGGTGTTCAATAAACTCATAAACGTTTGTGCTTAGGGCCAGCTTAAAGTAATCGGATGAAGTATTGTAATTATTATTCAAGAGGTTGTATTTTCCCAAATAAAAATAGGCCTCACATAATCTGTCGATCAATTCTTTATGGTCTTTAACTCCATGGGTTAACCCGGAAACAAATTCATGCTCGCCAATATCACCAATAAACAAACGTAAAATATTATTGGCCCAACTCTGGTGATCTAAACTATCCAGGTTTTCTCTGAGGTTGTTTTTCGCCACAACCGGGTCTATTTCATTTTCAATTAGGTACAACCAGGCAATACGGTAGGGATCATTTTCTTGTTGCAGTTGAAACATTTGCATATCCGCTAAGGCAAGTTCTGCCCGGCCACCATAATACAGGGCAATACCTCGATTTAAGTAAGCATATTCATGTTGTTGATCAAGCTCTATGGCAGAATCAAAAGCCTCATAGGCTTGTAAAAATTCTTGCCTTTGAGTGTGATGAATACCAATAAAATTATAGGCATCGACTAAATCGGGTTGTAAGCGAATCGCTCGCTGAAAGTCATAACTTGCCAGGCCTCGTAAGCCTACACTGTCATAGATGACACCGCGGTCATAAAATAATTTGGCTTTTTGCTGTGGCGATACCTCCACACGATTAAGTATTTCAGTTAACCGGGCAATCGCGATTTCACTTTGCTGGTTTATTTGTAATGGCTCAGCAATCACAACTTGTGCAGCACTGTCGGTGGATGAATTGGTAATAGCACAGCCAGGTAAAACACTAACCAATAATAGCGGCAGAAAAGTAAATTTAAATTTCAAATGAAATCCTTTATCATCAGTATGATATTTAAAAAATGAGCTGATATTTAATCAACTTGGTATTTATTACAGTATATACAAAAAGAGAGCCTTTCGGCTCTCTTTTTATTGCTTAACTTGTAAAAGTTAATTACCGCATCAATTATTCTGCAGCTGGTGTTTCTTCAGCAGATGCAGCTGGTTTTTCAGCTGCTTCTTTCATGCTCAAGCGAACACGGCCTTGACGGTCGACTTCTAGTACTTTAACCGTAACTTCCTGACCTTCAGTTAAGAAGTCAGAAACGTTGTTCACACGCTCTTCAGCAATTTGTGAAATGTGTACTAAACCATCTTTACCCGGTAATACGTTAACAAACGCACCAAAATCAACGATACGTACAACTTTACCTGTATAAATGGTACCCACTTCGATTTCAGCCGTTAATGCTTTAATGCGATTGATCGCATCTTCAGCTTGGGCGCCATCAGTGGCAGCAATTTTAACAGTACCATCATCTTCGATTTCAATCGTAGTGCCCGTTTCTTCAGTAAGTTGACGAATCGTTGCGCCACCTTTACCAATAACGTCACGGATTTTATCCGTGTTGATTTTAAGCGTATGAATGCGAGGTGCAAACTGTGAGATATCTTCACGTGCAGAATTCAACGCATCATCCATAACACTTAGGATATGAATACGAGCGCCTTTGGCTTGGTTAAGAGCCTGTTGCATGATGTCTTTGGTGATACCTTCAATTTTGATATCCATTTGCAATGCAGTGATACCGCCGTTAGTACCGGCAACTTTAAAGTCCATATCACCCAAGTGATCTTCATCACCTAAGATATCAGAAAGAACAACGTGGCTGTCACCTTCTTTAACCAGACCCATAGCAATACCGGCAACAGAATCTTTAATTGGTACACCAGCATCCATAAGAGCAAGTGAAGTACCACATACAGAAGCCATTGATGATGAACCGTTAGACTCAGTAATCTCAGAAACCACACGTACTGAGTACGGGAATTCTTCAACCGTTGGCATAACCGCTAACATGCCGCGTTTAGCAAGACGACCGTGACCAATTTCACGACGTTTTGGTGAACCAACAAAACCAGTTTCGCCGACACAGTATGGAGGGAAATTGTAATGTAACATGAAGGTGTCAGTTTTCTCACCTAAGATAGTTTCAATACGTTGAGCGTCACGTTGCGTACCTAAAGTAGCGGTAACTAATGCTTGTGTTTCACCACGAGTAAACACAGCTGAGCCGTGAGTACGAGGAAGAACACCAGTCATCACATCTAGAGCACGGATCATTTCAGGATCGCGACCATCGATACGTGGAGCACCTGAAGTGATACGTTCACGAACGACTTTTTTCTCTAAATCGTGGAACAAATCTTTCGCTTCCTGAACGTTAAGTTCAGCATCAGCGGCTAGTAATTGTTCAATAACAGAGTTTCTGATTGCTGCTACGTTTTCGTAACGAGCGGCTTTTTCAGTAATTTGGTAAGCTTCATTTACTTGTGCAGATGCAAGTTCAGCAATTTTCGCGGTTAACTCTTCGTTTTTCGCTGGTGCTTCCCAGCCCCATGAAGGCGTGTTAACTTCGGCAGCAAACTCTTTAATGGCATTGATGGCAAGTTGCGATTGCTCATGACCGTAAACTACGGCACCCAACATTACTTCTTCAGAAAGTACGTCAGCTTCTGACTCAACCATTAATACCGCAGCGTCAGTACCAGCTACAACTAAGTCTAACTTACTTTCAGCAAGCTCAGATTGTAGAGGATTTAAAATGTATGCATCGTTTAAGTAACCTACGCGGGCAGCACCAACTGGACCACTAAATGGCATACCAGAGATGGCTAAAGCAGCAGAAGTACCTAACAATGAGATGATGTCTGGGGCAATTTCAGGGTTTGCCGATACAACCGTGATGATAACCTGAACTTCGTTAGTGAAGGCATCAGGGAATAATGGACGAATTGGACGGTCAATTAGGCGTGCAGTTAATGTTTCTTCTTCTGAAGGGCGACCTTCACGCTTGAAGAAACCACCAGGAATTTTACCTGCTGCATAAGTTTTTTCTTGGTAGTTCACTGTGAGTGGGAAAAAGTCCTGGCCTTCTTTGGCTTCTTTTTTACCGACTACTGAGACTAATACGCATGTATCATCCATGCTTGCCATTACGGCTGCTGTTGCTTGACGAGCGATAACACCTGTTTCTAGGGTTACTGTATGCTGTCCGTACTCAAATGTTTTAGTAATTGGAGTCACTGTTTTTTCCTTTTTTGATAGGGCCCGTGCCCTATTTTCATTTCATATATAATTTCGCGATTAATTATACCCAAATCATGGGTTAATGCTACTAATTATCCGATTTAATTGGTCAAATTTAAGCGCTATTTCATTCAATAAGTATTGATCCATTTTAACTACGAATTAATTTTAATGTTTTCCCCTAAATCGAATTTTGATTATCAAAAATATTATTGATAATCAAAGGAGTATTACTTCTGTAAGGGTTATTCTTTATGCCATTTATCAAAGTGCAAAACCGAACTCAGTTCGCTTCTTGTTAGCCAGCCTTTTTGCTCTAATTCAGGCTGGGATTCAAAATGGCTTACATGGCCCAAACACAAATAGGCAACGATGTGAATATCGGTGGGAATATCCAGCGCTTGTTTAAGCACAGAGTCTTCAATAATACTTACCCAGCCAAGTCCTAAATTTTCGGCCCGTGCTGCTAACCATATGTTTTGGATGGCACACACCGTACTGTATAAATCCATTTCAGGTTTAATCGTTCTGCCTAACACCACCGGCCCATTGCGGCTTCGAACACAGGTAATACAGATCCCGACGGGTGCTTCGAGAATCCCTTCTAACTTCATCGGCAATTGCCTGGTCAGTAAAATTAGAACGCACGTCTCGGCGATTGAAAATGGTCTTATAAACAGCATCTCTTTCTTCAGCAGTTATGATCATGATTGAAGTTTAATTGCTCACTAGTGGTTTAATGATTAGGCGGGCTAAAATTTTTAGGAATAAGGCTACTAGCTTCGGGCTTCGGGCTTCGGGCAGAATCGTTTTCCAAACCACATAGTAGTTATTACACGGACTGCTCGTAACTCGTAGCCTTATCTTTTAGCCCGTAGCCCAATAAAAAAGGAGCCATTAGGCTCCTTTTTTATCGAATAGATCCAGTCTTAGCGACGTAAACCTAATTTACCGATTAAAGACGTGTAACGAGTAACGTTTCTGCCTTTTAGGTAATCAAGTAATTTACGACGTTGAGAAACCATGCGTAATAAACCACGACGTGAGTGATGATCATGGATGTGCTCTTTGAAATGACCTTGTAAGTGGTTGATTTGTGTAGTTAACAAAGCAACTTGAACTTCTGGAGAACCAGTGTCACCTTCAGATTGAGCGTATTCTGCAACGATTGCAGCTTTTTCAGTAGCTGATAAAGACATAATATATACCTTAGTGTTTATGTTTAAATTCCCGCCTAGCCAAACACTAATTCAGCTGAGCGATAAAGAGCGCGTATTCTAACAGTAAAAACACGCTTTGCAAGTGTTTTTCTCAGGTACAGGCACGTTTCACTTCGAGGTACGAGGTACAGGCAAAATCAGCACGCGACATGTGAGCGCAAAAAACAACTATATTAGGCTATTTAAATGTACTATTCGCCTACGCATGCTGCTTGTACCTTGTACCTTGTACCTTGTACCTTGTACCTTGTACCTTGTACCTAGGATTTTAATCCGTAGAACTATGATCCACCACAATCCGTTTCGGCGCCACCATGCCATCATCATTGATAATCGCAACACCAATAAACTCTTCGCTAGCGCCCATGGTAACTTGTACCAGGCCTTCGGTCGGCGCGCCGGCAACATTTACCGGGTTACCGCGTCTTAAGAAATTGGCAGAAACTTCATCTACGTTTACCGTGTCAAGTTCGTAACAGGCGGTATTCATCGGTAATAATAATGGGTCAAGTAAAGTCGATGGATTAACTTCTTGCTCTTTCGCTTGCTCTAGCAACAACTCAAGTTGTGCCATGGTCACCATTTTATCAACCGGATAATTGCCAACGGTAGTTCTGCGCAACATACTCACATGGGCACCACAACCTAGTAACTCACCTAAATCGTCTACGATAGTGCGGATGTAAGTGCCTTTGGAGACATGAATTTCCATATCTACTTCGTCACCTTCAAAGCGCAATAAATCTAAACGAAATACCGTGATATCCCGTGCTTCACGTTCAATGGTAATACCTTCACGCGCATATTTATATAAAGGCTGGCCTTTATGTTTTAATGCGGAATACATCGATGGTACTTGTTTTGAATCACCCCGAAATGTTTCCAAAGCCGGTAGCAATTCCTTTTCAGTAACCGTTACCGGTTTTTCAGCAACAATCTCACCATCGGCATCGCTGGTGGTAGTGCGAATACCAAGCTTGGCAGTAACGATATAGGTTTTGTCGGTGTCTAATAAAAACTGAGAAAACTTGGTACCTTCTCCCAAACAAATTGGCAACATGCCTGTTGCTAATGGATCGAGTGCGCCGGTATGCCCTGCTTTATTGGCAAAATAAATCCGCTTTACTGCTTGTAGAGCATGGTTCGATGACATTTCATAAGGTTTATCAAGTAATAAAACGCCGTCAATTTGACGGCCTTTTCTGCGTTTGGCCATTTACTTAATCTTCCTGCGATTCTTCATCAGCATTGGTATCTTTCGCTTTACGTTCGTCTTCACGAATAACCGAATCAACCAATGAGGTCATTCGTACACCTTCAACCAGTGATTTATCATAAACGAACCTTAAGTTTGGCATGATACGAGCACGTAATGATTTTGCCAATAATGAGCGAATAAAACCCGCTGCATCGTTTAACACCGCTAATGACTCTTTTACCTTGGCCGGTTCGTCGTTAAAAAACGTGACAAATACTTTGGCATAGGCTAAATCACGGGTTACTTCTACCGCAGAAACGGTAAGCATTCCTAAACGAGGATCTTTGATCTCCCGTTGTAATATCACCGCAATTTCTCTTTGTATTTCTTGTCCTACTCGATCAGTTCGAGCGAATTCTCTAGCCATAAATGACTCCTAACTCTGGCCCACCGACAGCTTTGTCGACAGGCAAAAATGGGAGCAATGCTCCCATTTTTAATTTTATAATAAGTGGTTAATTACCAAATACGTTACAACGTACGTTGAATTTCAACCGTTTCGAATACTTCGATTTGGTCACCAACTCTAACATCATTATAGTTCTTAACACCGATACCACACTCGGTACCGTTTCGAACTTCTTGTACGTCATCTTTAAAGCGACGTAATGATTCTAATTCACCTTCGTAAATTACCACGTTTTCACGTAATACACGGATTGGCGCGCTACGCTTGATGGTACCTTCGGTAACCATACAACCAGCGATTTGACCAATTTTTGGTGATTTAAACACGTCACGAACTTGCGCAAGACCGATGATTTCTTGTTTGAATTCAGGGGCAAGCATACCGCTCATCGCCGATTTCACTTCATCAATTAGTGCATAGATAACGCTATAATAACGTAAGTCTAAGTTTTCAGATTCAATCACTTTACGCGCTGAAGCATCGGCACGAACGTTGAAACCGACGACGATTGCATTGGATGCTGCGGCAAGAGAGGCATCAGTTTCTGTGATACCACCAACACCAGAGCCAACAATTTTAACTTTCACTTCGTCAGTGGAAAGCTTAATTAATGAATCAGAAATGGCTTCCAATGAACCTTGTACGTCAGATTTTAGTACCACGTTAACTTCAGATACATCACCTTCTGCCATGTTAGCAAACATGTTTTCAAGCTTGGCTTTTTGTTGACGGGCAAGTTTCACATCGCGGAATTTACCTTGACGGAATAAAGCAACTTCACGCGCTTTTTTCTCATCTTTAACAACGGTAGCTTCATCACCCGATTGTGGTACACCAGAAAGACCTAAAATTTCTACAGGAATTGACGGACCGGCTTCGGTGATGGTTTGACCTAGTTCATCACGCATCGCCCGAACACGGCCATATTCTAAACCACAAAGTACAATATCACCTTGCTTTAACGTACCTTCCTGAACAAGAACGGTAGCAACAGGGCCACGACCTTTATCAAGTTTCGACTCAACCACTACACCACTTGCCATTTTATCAACAATAGCGGTTAGCTCTAGAACTTCCGATTGTAATAATATCGCGTCAAGCAATTCGTCAATGTTGGTACCTTCTTTTGCTGAAACGTGAACGAACTGTACATCACCGCCCCAATCTTCTGGAATGATGTCATGCTGAGCTAATTCGTTTTTAACTCTGTCAGGATCCGCACCTTCTTTATCCATCTTATTCACAGCAATAATAATTGGTGCGTCAGAAGCTTTTGCATGCTGAATTGCTTCAACCGTTTGTGGCATTACACCATCGTCTGCAGCAACAACAATAATTACGATATCGGTAGCTTTGGCACCACGTGAACGCATAGCAGTAAATGCCGCGTGACCTGGAGTATCTAAGAAAGTGATCATACCGTGACCCGTTTCTACGTGGTAAGCACCAATGTGCTGAGTAATACCACCGGCCTCGCCCGCTGCAACTTTCGCTTTACGGATGTAATCAAGTAATGAAGTTTTACCGTGATCTACGTGACCCATGATAGTAACAACAGGCGCACGAGTGATAGCATCACCGGCATCGCCTCTATCTTCAAGTACCGCATCTTCTAAGGCATTTTCATTCACTAGCACCACGTTATGGCCCATTTCTTCAACAACTAGCGATGCTGTCTCTTGGTCAATTACCTGGTTAATGGTTGCCATAGCGCCCATTTTGAACATCACTTTAACAACTTCAGCGCCTTTAACTGCCATTTTATCGGCCAATTCGGCAACCGAAATGGTTTCGCCAATTTTGATCTCACGCTCAACCGCTTTCGCCGGTTTTTGGAAACCATGTTGTAATGACGTCGGGGCATTTAATGACGCTTTGCCTCTGCCTCTGCCACCACGTTGATTACGAGAATCTTTTTGACCACCTTTTTTCTTCTTGCGACGACGGCCACCAGATTCATCTTGTCGGTCAACTTTATCTTCCGCTTCTTGCGCATACACTGAAGAAGTGACATGCACAACTTCTTGTTCTTTCTTCTTACGCTCTGCTTCTTGCTCTTTCCAACGGGCTTCGTTTTCTTCCGCCAGCTTTTTCGCCGCGTCTGCTGATTTACGCGCTTCTTCTTCCGCTTTCGATGCTGCTTCGGCTTCTTGCGCTAAACGAATTTTCTTTTCTTCTTCGTTTTCAACTTTCGCAGCTGGTGCATCTTTTGCTTTCGCTTCAGCAGCTGCTTTGGCACGTTCTTTCGCCTCTGCATCGGCTTTCGCTTTGGCTTCTGCTTTCGCTTTGTTCTCAGCATCGAGCTTAGCTTTTGCTACCGCTGCAGCTTCTGCTGCCGCTATCGCTTCTATTTTTGCTTGCTCAGCCGCTTCCGCCGCTGCTTTGGCTTCTGCTTCTGCTTGCGCTTTTAATTCTATATCGCTGGCTTTAACGTAAGTACGCTTTTTGCGAACTTCCACTTGCACTTGCTTGGCTTTGCTACCAGAACCAATAGAAAGTGTTGATTTTGTTTTACGGTTTAACGTCATACGCGTTGGTTGCGCTTCTGAGTTATCACCGTGTTGCTTCTTCAGGTGCTCAAGCAAAGTTTCTTTTTCTTGCTCGGTAACACTGTCATTGGCGGCTTTTTTAATACCGGCATCGGCTAATTGGCTTACTAAACGGGCTTCGTCTGCGCCAATTTCGCTAGCAAGTTGTTTTATTGTTACATCTGTCATTAAATTCTATCTCCTTGCCAGGTCTATTCTTCGTTGAACCAGCATATGTTACGTGCAGCCATGATTAATTCACCGGCTTTTTCTTCGCTAAGCTCTTCAATGTCAGAAATTTCATCAACACCTTGCTCGGCTAGATCTTCAAGAGTAATTACACCGCGGCTGGCTAAGACAAACGCTAAGTGTTTTTCCATGCCTTCAAGATTTAATAAATCTTGTGCTGGCTCTGCATCTTCAAGGGATTCTTCCGATGCTAATGCTGCGGTAGTAAGTGCCGCTTTCGCACGTTCACGCAACTCTTCAACAATATCTTCATCCAAGCCATCAATTTCCAATAACTCGGCCACGGGTACGTAGGCTATCTCTTCTAAAGAGGTGAAGCCTTCTTCCACCAACATGGTGGCAAAATCTTCATCCAGGTCTAACTTGTCAGTGAACAAAGACAGAACTTTATCGTTTTCGGCTTCGTGTTTGGCTTTCATGTCTTCAACCGTCATCACGTTTAATTCCCAACCAGTTAACTGGCTCGCTAAACGAATGTTTTGACCGCTTTTGCCAATGGCCATCGCCAGGTTACCCTCTTCAACGGCGATATCCATGGTATTGTTGTCTTCATCAACGATGATTGACGTAACTTCCGCTGGTGCCATGGCGTTAATGACGTATTGTGCCGAATTGTCATCGTAAAGTACGATATCAACACGCTCACCACCTAACTCACCAGATACCGCTTGTACCCGTGAACCGCGCATACCTACACAGGCACCCACCGGGTCGATGCGTTTGTCATTAGATTTAACCGAAATCTTTGCTCGGCTGCCAGGATCACGGGCCGCCCCCTTAATTTCCAACATTTCTTCGCCAATTTCTGGCACTTCAACACGAAATAATTCAATCAGCATCTCAGGTTTGGCACGAGAGACAAATAATTGTGCGCCACGCGCTTCTGGTTTAATTTCAAACAATAAACCACGAACCCGATCGCCTGGACGGAACACTTCACGTGGTAGCATTTCATCACGGAAAATAACGGCTTCAGCATTGTTACCTAAATCAAGAATGACGCTTTCACGACTGGCCTTTTTCACCACACCAGTGATAATTTCACCTTCCTGGTCAGCGTATTCATTAACCACTTTCGCCCGTTCTGCTTCACGAATCTTTTGCACAATGACTTGTTTAGCGGTTTGTGTGGTAATACGGTCAAACTTTACTGATTCGATTTGATCTTCAACAAAACCACCAAGTTCTAATTCTGCATTGTCAAATTGAGCCGCGGCTAACCCCATTTGCGCGTATGGATTTTCCATTGGCTCATCGGAATCTTCTACCACTTCCCAACGACGGAAGGTATCAAATTCACCGGTTTCACGGTCAATTTCAACGCGAACTAAAATTTCGCCTTCGTATTTTTTCTTGGTTGCTGTTTCTAAAGCGGTTTCCATTGCTTCAAAAATGCTCTCGCGTGATAGTGCTTTCTCGTTGGATACGGCATCTACAACTAGCAATATTTCCTTACTCATCTGAATCTTGCCTCACTTATATTCTTATACAACTAATTCTTTAACTATTCATTTAGCTCCAAGCTAAATGTAAACCTTAAAATTTTGCGATTAGATTCGCTTTGTCGATGTTTGAGATCGGCAAATCAAAATCTTCACCGTCAACGACAACAACCAGATTGTCACCTTCAACGGCTTCTAATAATCCTTTAAACTTACGGCGGCCATTTAATGGCATGCCCAGTTTTACTTCGACCGTTTCCCCCACCACTTTTTCAAAGTGTGGTTTGGTAAATAACGGTCGGTCGACACCCGGAGATGACACCTCGAGGTTGTATTCTGTACTAATTGGGTCTTCAACGTCTAAAACTGCACTCACCTGGCGTGACACCTCGGCACAATTATCAACGTCGATACCGTTTTCATGATCGATATACAAACGTAATACTGAGTGATTACCCGCACTAATATATTCAATGCCTAATAATTCCACACCGGTCATTTCAACCGCAGGGCGCAACATCTCAGATAATTTTTGTTCAAAATTGCTCAATCATTTTCTCCAAAAACAAAAAATGGGCATAAAGCCCAGTAAAAACACCAGTACGCAACTGGCATTAAGATCTACAAGCATATCGTAACGAGCGCAGATAAAATAAAGCTCCAGATACGAAAAAGCCCCATTCACGCGGGGCTTATTTTCACAACCCTTTGTGTTCAAGTAAAAGATAGTTTAAGTTTACCTAAAAACATAACAAAATCTGATACAGGCACGTGAAACTTAGGGGCATTTACCTTAGAGTTGTAGGTAAATCACCATTCCACGTCAAAGCTGAGCAAAGTATATAGCTACTCGGGATAAATCGCAATATAAAGGTTTGCAATTAACGAAAATATTGCATTAAAAATAGTGCATTAGTTGTGATTTTGGTACTTTTGCATAAATTGCAACATGAGTTGTTGATTGTCGACATCGGAAAATGTCGCAATATGACCACCATCATAACTGAGCAAAACTTTCGCTTGTTTGGCTTTCGCCAGTAATTGCTGTGAGGGAGTAAAGTATATGGTGTCTTGCTTGCCATCAATGATCAGTATCGTAGTTGCGCTGATAATGGCTATGACATCAATTAAATCAAAATCATCGGCCATCGACTTGGCAATTGGGTATTGCAAGGCCCTGGTTAACCAGCTTTGGCTGGCAACGTACTTAGAGATGTCTGTACCTATACAATTTCACCATAAAAACTGATTATTAATAAGCAGTTAGTTAAACGGTGGTACATATTTTCATAATTAAAACAAAACTAAAAATCCCAAAAATAATTAAACTTTAACCCTATCGTCGTCGCTTCAGCTTGTTGTATTTGTAGCCGGATTTCCCAATCTTTAGCAATGTTGTAATTTAATTCCGCATTCAGTTGCAAGTCATAAGCAGAGTTTAGGTTGACTCTGGATAGTTGCCTTATTTCAATTTTGGCTTTCAATTTCACACTAAATCCGGTGATTAGTCCAAGTTTTGCAGTTAACACCACATCATCTTTAACCCCAGCATATACCTTCCCGCCGAGCATGGCGTAAACAATGGAATTGGTAAATGCATAGGACTTACCCAATTCGCCTTCACCAAAGTAAATTCCACAATCAATACAATCATTTCTTAGCTGCTCATACCCTGCGCGTACCGACCAGGCGAAGTTGTCTTCTCTGCTCCAGTCAATCGATTCGCTAAACAGTGAATCGATGTCGATCAAGTCGACTTTGAGTATCTTGATATCCGTGCTATTGGCAATTATTTCAACATCAAGCATTTCTAAATTGGCGAACTTGCTGCGAGCAATACTGTTTGATAAATCATCAAAATAGGTCATTCTAAAGCCTGTGCTTACATAGTCCTGGTCATTATGATGTAAACCACCAAAAGAAAACTTAGACGGTGGCATGCCTAAGTGCGGAGGTGCTTTTTCGGTGGTAACGTTTTGCTTTAATGCTTTACCCGGCGGTTGTGCTAACCGCTCACGCACCAGTTTGCGGGAATTGGTTGCTAAAGCTGATTGCTCAGGGTGTTTTTGTTTGAGCACATCTTGATATTGAAATAAAGCCTCAACAATTTGAGACTGGCTGTCACTGTCCAAGTTAAGGTAAGCCTGATTTTGCTTAAACTGGTAATCCGACTGAATTAACTTCAGGGCAATGTCTTGCTGAACTTGAGAAAGTTGTTGGTAATGAAAGGCTAGAAGAGATTCTCTGGAGGGGATATACGTAATCGCATCTAATAACTCGCCATTTAGGGATTTACCATTGGCAATGCCTTTAGCGACGGAACTAGGAAATACCCATAAACTGTCATCTGAGATGATGGGCGCTGGCAAGATTAATTCAAGCAATTTGGCAATATGAAAGGCGCAGTTTTCGTCGATAAAATAATAGTCAAAACGTGCTGGTAATAGCTCCCAAATATGGGCAACAAGCAGTTCCATATCTGCGGCTGACAAGTTGAGTTTGTAGTCCCACATATCACGCAGCTCAACGTCACCATAATTGTGATGATGACGGTAAAATTGTTTATCCGAGTAAGCGGCATCATAACCACCAAAGATCCCTCGCAATATATACACTATTGGATTTTCAGCATCCGGAACAATGGCACCATAATTTAAGCTGTAGTTAAGTAAATCACTTTTATTGCCATTTCGATTTAACTTCAGAAAAAGGTGACCGTACATCGATGCAGGGTTACTCATATAACCAGAAGCAAAAATAACGCTAATGGAATGGATGCCAGCGTCCGTGCGCCAGTTGTTGTAGTCTGGGCAGTCAATTTTAGTAAATGATGGCGCAGCCATTACATTGAGATGTTGCTGTAAAAACATAAGGCGTGCTGGAAATTTACATTGTGCGTGGTTATTGGCCTCCGCCACCATTGGCATATTAATGGCGTCTAAAGTGGCTATCAGCTCCTCTAAAGGGTCTGCATGCTTTTTGCCGCTTAGAAAAAAATCATCACTTACCACATAGCTTTCATTGTCGTCATGCCCCGTTGTTAGACGTTTATAATGGAGCAGTTTTAACCACTGTTCATGGCCGGAAAGCAGTTCTAGATCAGTGATGTTATCTTGAGCGAAGGCGGAAAGGGAACAGGACAAAAGCGTCCATACTAAGATTAAACGTGCCTTCATTGGTCGACTCTACCCAGGGTATAAGTATAAAATGATAAAATAAAAATGGACCTGATCAGGTCCATTTTCTTTGAATCGGTGAATTAATTATACGCTAGCGCAAGCACCGGAAAATTTTGACTCTACGACTTGTTCTAGATTGTTATAGAATTCTTCTGCAGTATCACTTGATTGGTCTTGCTGTTGTTGACGAACAGCTTTTACGATTCCCTGGTGACTTGTCACTGCACAACCACGTAATTCAAGCATCGCCGTAACGTACTCACCTTCACCTGTAGCAATTTCTTGCTCTAATTTTGGCATGGTTGCTTTGATAAACATGGCCGTTTTAGCCTTGTTACTGCCACAAGAGTTTTGCGATGAAACATTCGATGAAACCGCTGTTGTTCCCAGATCCCAAATAACGTTTGATATTGCGGCTGCAGTACCGTTTTCAGTAAAAATCATGGCACCAATTCCACAGTCGGTCCATGGATTTAAGTTTTCTTTTTGTTCAGCTGATACTGCGGCAGTAGATGTTAAAGCGGAGGCGGCTAATGAACTAACCATTAACGCTGATAAAAGTGTCTTTTTCATAAATATTCCCTGAATATGTTTTTTTTATTAATGTGCAATTTTTATTGCTGGTTAAATATATCGTCACAAAATAGAAATTACTACAAATTTTTATTATTCCGTTAAAGTACTTTGGTTAAATAACTTGTAGGTCAAAAACTTTAGGCTACCCTTTAAAATATATGACCTTTATTATCGAGATTGGCACGGTGAGAAAAGTACAACAACTAACGATCCCCTTGTTAGTTGTATTGACAATTTTGTTATCCGGATGCCAAAGTTTATTCTTTTGGCCGAGTAAGGATTTGGTCGACTCCCCTGGCCACTTTAACTTTGAACGAGAAATTGTCTTATTTAACTCCATGGATGGAATCCAATTGCACGGCTGGTACTTAACGGCGAAGCAAACGAGTCAAATACCAGTCCCTAAAGGAACCGTTTATTTTCTCCATGGTAATGCGCAAAACTTAAGCTACCACATTAGCAGTTTGTATTGGTTAACCGATCATGGCTGGAATGTATTTATTATCGATTATCGGGGCTATGGCCGCTCACAAGGAGAGCCTGATTTCAAATCTGTGATTGATGATGCGACCGCCGGATATTACTGGTTAAAGAATAATAAAGACAGCCAAGATAATATTATTGTACTTGGCCAAAGCCTGGGCGGCGCAATTGCCGTGGGCATGCTTGGGTTACACCAAGATATTGACGTGAACGGATTGATCATAGATAGCACATTTACCTCTCATCGAAAGGTATTTCGAGAATTATTGGGAAAATCCTGGCTTTTATGGACGTTTCAGTACCCGTTGAGCATGGGCTTACCTGACGATTATGCCCCAGAAAAATTCATCGCCAAACTCAGTAACATTCCAACTTTACTGGTGCACAGTGAAGCCGACAGAGTCATCGACAAACAACATAGCGTCGATTTATTTAATCTATCACAAGCGAAAAAAGGCCTTTGGCTAGCCGATGGCATACGGCATGGGCAAATTTGGCAAGAACAAGAGTGGCAACAAAAATTAGTTTGCCAATTAGAACAATGGCCAGCGTTTAAAGCCGCAGAGCGTGTATGTTCCGAAGAACAACACAACCTCGAACTGCTTTCCAATTAAACCATTCGATCACTACTTTGCCGCAACCTTGCGGTACAAATATACACAAACGAGCATCAACGCGATGAAACCAAACCAGCCGGCTAAGCTGAAATCATCGATCAGCGGAATTGAACCTTGCCAGGTAACCGCAACAATGGCAATTAATACCCCCATAAGTGCTTCGCCAGTGATCAAGCCTGACGCTATCAACAGACCTTTGTTTTCCCGTTTTTTTGCAATACTTGCAGACGGTTGCAGTACTTTACGGTTCACTCTATGGGCAATGATACCGCCGATAAAAATAGGCACCGATAAGCCTAGCGGCAGGTAGACACCGACGGCTACTGCCAACACGGGAAATCGAAAATCTGAACCCCGTTTTTGTTGAATGGTATCGGCAACAATGAGCACTACGGCCAGCGCGAAACCGATAAAAATAAAGTTCCAGGCAATGCCAGAACCAAAAATACCGGTCGCCAAATCGCGCATCAAACCGGCCTGAGGCGCCGATAATGGCGTTGCCTCAGGGTTCAACAAACTTGCCCGACCTATGCCATAGGCTTTATCGAGAAGGTCTAAAACAAATGGGATAACCATAGCCGCAGCCAAAACGCCTATCACCTGAAAAATTTGTTGCCGCCACGGCGTCGCGCCAAGCACATGACCACACTTTAAATCTTGCATATTATCACCGGCAATGGCCGCGGCCGAACAAATCATGCCGGCCAGGTAAATCACCGCAATAGGACCTAAGGTTGCGGCCAGTCCCTGATTGCCCATTAATTGTAGTAAGATTAACGCGGAAACAATAACCGTGGCGATGGTAACCCCAGAGATAGGGTTGTTCGAGCTGCCCACTAAGCCCGCCATATAGCCGGCAACCGACGAGAAGACAAAACCAAAAAGTAACATCAGCAACGTCATAATGCTGGCAATAAACACTTTGCCCTCATAATCGGCCAGGGCGCTATAAAAAATAAAATACAAAGGCACGATAGAAATTAATATCAGTAGCGCCACATAATTTATCGGAGTATCAAACTCAGTACGCAAGACATTGTCTGTTGTACCGGATTTTGCCGCTTTATACGCGTGAATACTGGCCTTTATTCCGCAATATAGTGGTTTGGCTAAGCTTATTAACGACCAGAGCCCCCCCACCATCATGGCGCCAACACCAATGCGACGACAGTTTTGCCAAGACTGAACCGCCAAATCGTGCCAATTGTCGAGACTTAATTGTGCCCAGGGTGTGCTGGGATCCAGATCACTGGCAAGCATGATCGCCTCAGAGTTAAACCACCAGTTTAGCGGCACGCCAACTAAGGTGCCAATCACCCCGCCAAGAAACACCAACACCGCAATATTTAAGCCGACGATATAACCAACCCCCACCAGAGCAGGGCTCAGGGTGATATCGCCGATAAACAAATATTTGCCGGCTAGGAAGCTTTTGGTCGTGGCTATCCCGGCGGCAAAAAGCCCGAATGCCGACTCCAGCAACTTGAACAAACTGCCGATGCCGGCGGCAATTAATAACGTTTTTACCCCTTTGGCGGCATCTTCATTGGGCACATGGTCGGGGTGATCTTTATCCGTTGCGATGCCGCCGGTTTTCAGTACTTCGGCCGTGGCAACACCCTCCGGAAACTTTAATTGTGCATCGACAATTAATGCCCGTCTGAGCGGAATGGTAAAAGCCACACCTAACACACCGCCCAAAATGGCAATAGCCACCATAGGGCCATACTCATAACCGGTCCAGGCATTCATCATGACTAAGGCCGGAATGGTGAAGATTATACCGGCAACCAGTGACTCACCAGCCGAAGCCGCAGTTTGCACCATGTTATTTTCTAAAATGGTAGAACGGCGAAATAACCGCAATACCCCCATAGACACGGCAGCAGCAGGAATGGATGCAGAAACGGTGAGACCAACCAATAAGCCAATATAGGCATTAGCGGCCGCCAAGATCATAGAAAGTAAAGCGCCGAGAATTAAGGCTTTAAAGGTCAGTTCGGTTAAATTCTGCTCGGGGCCAACCAGCGGTGATGCAAGCGAAACTTTGCTCATAATGACTCCCGGTTATTTATGGTTACTGGCCTTGTTGAAGCATCGCGTTGCTTCCTTGTGCTAATCGAAATCCAGTGGCATAGTCAGCCACATCAATTTGATACCAATTGCGTTTCACTGAAAGCAATGCCGATGGCCGACTGATCCAGCCGCCCCCTCTTAACACCCGGTTATCACAATCACCAGCGTCGTCATTTAGCCAGGCAGTGCCGTTTTCAGGCGCACCATTATAGTTTTCATGAAAGCAGTCCTGAACCCATTCCCACACATTTCCTTGCATGTTATAAAGGCCCCATCGGTTAGCCTTAAAACTCATAACCGGTGCCATATAGGCGTAGTCATCGTCACAATCGCTGGCGACCATGCTAGTGTCCCACCAAGCTTCGTTCTGAGTAGATAGATCAGCGCCATTGGCGAATTCACATATTTCGTGATTAATATTGACATCCTCAACTTGGACACCAGTTAGCGCTTTGGCTGAATATTCCCACTCCGATTCAGTTGGCAGTCGGAAATTCGCATTATAGCGTTTGTTCAACCACGTGATGTACGCCATGGCATCATTCCAACTAACACAGGTAACTGGCTCTTGTTCTGTCTGCTTAAAGCCGGGATTTTTCCAGTAGCCTTCCGGGGAAAACAACCACTGCTTTTTCTTGACGTTCCAGCCCATACAGCCTTTTTTAGCCGGGCTGGCATAAGGTTTTTTGCGTTCGCCATCGGTAACGTAGCCAGTCAACTCGACAAACTGTCTAAATGCCGCGACGGTTACCGCACAGCGACTCATCTCGAATGAATCTATCCAAACACGGTGCACTGGCCTGGCATTTTTATCTTTGAAAAATGGTGAACTAATGGCCCCCATTTTGAAATCACCAGCGGGGATTTTAACCATCTCTGGCACTTTTTCCGGGTCAAATTCGCACGGCGTTGTTAGATCATTAATTTTTATTTGAGCCTGTTTTTTGCGATCATCACTGACAACTGAACGTTCACCAGAAATCGAAATTACTAAAAGACACAACCAGATCACCCCGAGCAATCTATATATATTGAACATATTGTGTTCCTAATTTAATCGTCTCCATTCTAGAAAGAACTACCCTGTAGGCATTAAAGATATTTACTTTTTTTGATAACCGAAATCTAACACAAAGCCAAAAAGTGTGATTAGTAACCAAAGCCTAAATGCATTAAAGCCCATTTGCACTTACATTGGAGGAAAGGTTTTTGCTTCCTCCTGCACTGTTGAAATTTGCTCATCACCCTTACATTTTCAGCCAACAACAAGATCGAGCTTATGCCATTCTTCCTTACTTTCGAATTTTTATCACTGGAGTTATATCAATATCCCCGGCCCTATTTATGGTTGCTGGTTTGCCATCAAGCAGCAATCCAACGGTTGCATCACTAAGTGATATTCGAATGAAAAGCAAGTTGAACCCATAGTGAAATAAAGAGCTGGCAGCTACTTTTTGCGCGGGGTTGAGTTTAGCCCATAGCGTTTGGTTACTTAATGATAAATACCGTCTTTCGGCTTCTTGTGATGTTATAGGGCTGTTTTCCATAACTTATCTTATAAAAATGCATGTATGCAACGGTTAAGAGCAAAGACTGTGCCGTATTTGCAAGATGTTGTTTTTACGTGTAAATATTTAACGTCCAGCAGCTCTTGCTGGTTTAACTGTAAATTAACCTGACAGGCAGCTGCTGACTCATAACCTTAGTTTTGCAGGTAAACTGCTCAGCGTGGTGTTTTTTGCAACCGGCATCCGCTGTTGAGTGAGTTTATCGTTGCACATGTTTTGCATACATTGTCGAGTACACCGCAAAGGTATCAGTTAGCTATCTTCGCATACTAATGTCAGGACTTATATCAATTACTCCATGCCTATTTATGGTTGCCGGTTTGCCATCGAGCAGCAATCCAACAATTGCATCCGTAGTTGATGCTCGAATGAAGTTCAGGCGAAAGCCAAAGTGAAATAATGAGCTCGCCGCTACCTTTTGTGCGGGGTTAAGGTGATCCCATAACATTTGGTTAGTTAATGACACATTCCGACGTTCTTCTCCTGATGAGTTTTTCTTGTTGTTATCCATTACCTACCTTGCATAAGCATATTTATACAACGGCTAAATGCAAAGATTACACCGTATTTGTAAGGCTTTGTTTTTAGGAATGAATATTCAACTTATAGGCATTTATGCTGGTCTGACTGTAAATTAACCTGACTATCACCTGCTGGCCTAACCCCTAGCCCGCTACGCGGCTAGCATCGAGCTACCAGCAGATTGCGTATCAGTTAGGATAAACAGACTGATAGTTGCTCGCAGCCAGCTGGCTCAAAGTCTTGGTTTTTCAAGATTATTGAAGCGTAACCTTTACCGCGTCACGGGTAGGCTTATTGATGCCGATATAAGGGGCTTGCTTAGACTCGACACTGGTATGAAAAGGTGTACTGAGTTCAGTAAAGGCGCTTTGCCATTCGATAACCGCGAAATCATCAATATCCACCTTGCCCGTACGGCCATCGGCTAATTCAATTTCAGCGAGTACCCGATAAGCGCGATAGCCTTTACTCGGGTAATTATGCCGTACTGAATCAAAATCAAATTCAATCGTTTGCCAAGCGGATTATCCCGCTAAATCAACAGCGCCAATCAAATGTTTTTCGCTTTCTTTGCGAGCCTGAAAAAACCCCTGATCATAGCGCCTGCCTTGCCAGTAAAAACGTATTGTTGCCGTATTATCCGTTTTCACTTTAGCGGTAACTGTGGTTGGAATATCACCTTTAAATTTCCGACGAAAGGCCTGCAATCCCACTTCACTGGTTTGATTACTATTAACCGTTACCCCTAAACTTTTACTGCCACTGGCGCCATAATTATTGATTACCGTGTGCTTACGATCAAAACGCCAACTGCGTTCATTCGCATTAAAATAGGTAAAACTCTCAAAGTCACTACCATTCATTAGGTTAACACCTAAACGAGAAGAGATATTGTTAGGCATACTTACCTGCGCTAAGCTCTTTTGCCATGGCAATAGATACAGTGGCGCGGTGGTGGAATTGTCAGGAAAGGCAATGCTCGCGTGCTGACTATTTACCTGTGGTTGTTCGGGAGTAATTACGCCGTGCCCCCCGATTGACCGATATGAGTATTACGTTGTGCCGACAATGTGCTAATACGTTTCATTGTGGTATAACGGTTAATGCCGGTTGCCGGTGTTGGCTTATAGCCTTTTAAATAAATGGGCACGATTTCTGCGCGATGAAATTTACCTTGGTCCATCCAAACGTACAGTAAAAAGCTATATGGGGTTGATGGAATATACTGATCAAAAATACAATTCCCCATTGAATAAGCGATTAATTTACCTTTGTATAGCTCTATGCCTTGGGTAACATGGGGATGATGGGCGATAGCTAAGGCAGCGCCATGATCGATTGCGGCTTTCAAGCGCTTTTCTGTTACGCCGGTGGGGTTGTTACTGTACTCCTGGCTGCCATGGTATTGCACTACCGGCACCCGACCCGCGTCCACTTGTGCTGAAACTGAAGCAATAATGTTGTTCAGTGAACCAAACGCAGCGCCTCCTTTGTCTTGCTCTGCCACTTGATTTGGCGTTGCCCGACCTTCCCAGCCAACATAGCCCAACATGCCATAATCAACGCCATTAATGTTTGTTGGATAAGCCTTTAACGCTTGTTCTTCATTAACACCCGCACCTGAAAAAGCAAGTTTTGATGCCCGCATATGTTTGAGCGAAGTTTCTAATCCCGATTTTTTATAATCATAGGTATGATTATTCCCCAGGGTGACATAGTCAATTCCGGCCCAGGTTAAGGCATCGAGAATTTCCGGTTTCGAGTAAAATGCCACGGATTTAGGCGCGGCATCGCCGGGTTTATTGGCAAATATTTGGGTTTCCAAATTAACCGCAGCCATATCGGCCAAACTCATATAGGGTTTTACGTTTTCCACAATGGCTCGGCTATCGACAGTGCGAGAATCATCATCTATCAATACCTCATCACCAAAATAAGGTTTATAGTACCGACGTCCCATCATCGCATCACCGCCAAAAGCCAGCATAACGCGGCCTTTCGTTTTTTCAACCAGGGTGATATCGGCAATGGTCAACTTTGAGGCTTGGTTGCTTAACTCAAAGTGACTAAAGGTTTGCACGCTTGGATAAAACCCTTGCTTGCTAAAGTTAAGCTGATAAGTATCAGCATCATCAACCTTAACTTGATAGTAACCTTGCTTATCAGTTTTCGTGCTTAAGCCTGAAAAGCGAACCTCAGCCTGTACAATTGGCTGCTGGTTTTCAGTGAGTAAGCGACCTTTAATCAACACTTCTGCCGAAGCAAATTGACTAATAAGAACGAAGCAGCCAGCGGCGGTAAATAAACTCTTTTTCATTATTGTACTCATATTGCAAGAGGTGTAATTTGAATTAATGATACTACTAAAAAAATCAGTATACCCAAGTATGGGAGCGTCATGCATTCAATTTCTATGGCCAGGCATAACCTAAGGGAATACCTCCTTAATATTAATTCATTTACCCATTTTTGCTATGCAAAGCCTATGCATTGCTAGGCTTTGCAGGATAACGATTAAGCATCAACCACAATAACTTCACCGGTAATGAAGCCATCAACCGCACGTTCAAACGCTTTGCCGACAAGTTTTCCTGGAACGGGTTCGAATCCCGGCATCATTTCACCATAAACGTCCCATGCTTCCGCGAGCACAGTAGGATTGACGACATTGATGCGCGTATTTCTTGGCATTTCAAAGGCCACACATTTCACAAAGGTATCAATGGCACCACTTGTTGTTGCATCGGCAATGGCATATGGGATAGGTTTCATATTTAGAATGCCACTTATTAAGGTAAATGAGCCACCATCGGCAATGTATTGTTGACCAATGCGCACTAAGTTAATTTGCCCCATCATTTTACTCATGATTGTCGTCAGCCACTGTGCTTCTGTCATTTCGCTAAAACTGGCGTATTCACAAAAACCCACGGTATTTACCACCGCATCAAAGTGACCCACTTTTTCATATAACGCGGTTATCGATTGTTCACTGGTAATATCAACAATATGGTCAACAGCACCAGAGCGACCGGCAGTAATGACCTTGTGCTTGCCTAGCCCGGTTAATGCTGCTTGCCCCATTTTACCTAATGCACCGATTAATATAACTGTTTTCATTTGACTCTCCTTTAATTTAACTTTGTTTGAACTTGAGTTGATGGAGAAATAATAAAGAACTGACAAAACAATTAGAAACAATGATTTGTTGTTAGTGATACAAGAATTAGTTGTTATGTGTTACCTTGCTCTCTGGTGCATAGATAACAGTGGCGGTAAGCGTTGAGTAAATTAGACCGATTAGACATTAAACAATTAAGGATATTTCAGGCGCTGATTCGAGAACAAAATGCCTCAAAAGCAGCCAACCAATTAGGGCTCACTCAGCAGGCGGTGAGCGAACACTTAAAAAAGTTACGCGATGTTTTTAACGACAGGTTGTTTCTCAGAAAAACCAATGGTTTTGTCCCCACACCTTTCGCTGAAGAGTTATCCCAGGGAGTGGATAAACTATTAGATGACTTTAAAGCACTGCTATCGCCGACCACATTTGATCCTAAAACCATCAGTGGCACATTCGTTATCGTTGCAACCGATTACGCTCAACAAGTGGTTTTACCCGCTTTGATTTCCAAATTAAGGCAACAGTCGCCCAATTTAAAACTGATCGTCAGAGACTTTGAAATTGATAAACTTCATCAATTAATGGAAAGCGGCAAGGTAAATTTAGCGATAGCCTTTCCTGATTACATTCCGGATAGCTACCCGATAGTAAAACTATTTGAAGAGCACCATGTTTGTGTGGCATCGCCTAACTCACCTATCGCGCAAACCACGCCTTCGCTGGCTGAAGTCGCAAGCTACCCAAGCATTATCGCCTCTCCCTCTCGCCCGAACTTTAAAGGCTCTATTGACGATTGGTTTAAGCAGTTTGGTTTAAAACGCAATATTGTCGTATCCGCCCCCTGTTTTTCTATCGTCCCAATGTACCTCGAAACGACTGATTCAATAGCATTTTTGCCTTCCCGAGCAATTAACGGGCTCGACCTGGTTGAGCTTACCCTTAAACATTCACCTGATAAATTTGATGTCATTGCGGCCTGGCATCCGCGCTACAACGAAGATGCGCTGCAAAAGTGGGTAATATCAATGCTTGAAGTTGAGTAAGTCATTTACTATACCGCCTTTGATGCAGGTAAAATTAAGGCAGCTAAAATTAATGCGCAAACGTTGATACCCCGATCCTATTCCACGCATTTATTGTCGAAATGAGTACGATCAACTGGGCGATTTCTTGCTCGCTGAAAAATTCATCGACGGCGCGGTATACGTCATTTGGCAGCCCTTTGTCTTTAATATTGGTGACACAATCGTCATCGCCAGAGCGGCACGCTCTTTATCACTAAATTCAATGCTAGTTTGCCAATAAGATACTGCGGCAATTTTGCCATCAGTAATGCCTAGGCTTTTGGCCGCTTCTGAATGCATGCCAATGCAATAATGGCTTCAATTGCATTACACTAATTCATAAATAACGATAATTGACCGTGGAAATCAGATGTTAAAAATTCAATTGGAAGAGTTAGAAATATTTATCACTGTAGTTGATAGTGGGAATTTTAGTAAAGCCGCGGAGGTGCTAGCTATTACCTCATCGGTGGTCAGTCGAACGATAAAGAAATTGGAGAATAAATTAACAACGACGTTATTTAACCGGACAACTCGTAAAGTGTATTTAACCCAAGAAGGTGAATGGTTATATAACAATGCTTATGAAATGATAGTGCAGGCTAATAACATCGAGTCATATTTAAGTGATAAACAAAGAGCACCTAAAGGCTAGAAAATTAGGCGAATGTTACCGTAAGCTTTTTGCCTCTCCCGAATATATTGAAATACACGGTTACCCCGAATGTGTTTCGCAGTTACAAAACCACTCATGCCTGGGTTTTGCTAAACATGAAAACTTAAACATTTGGGCGCTGGCTGGTGATGATGATAAATTCATCAAGATCAGCCCGAGCACACTCGCCGATAACGGTGAGACATTAAAGCAACTTGCGGTACAAGGTTGTGGTATCGCTTGTATTTCATCTTTTACCGCGAATGAAGATGTTCTTTTAGGGCGGTTGATCCCATTACTTGAAGAGCACACGATAAAACAGCCTATTGCTATTTATGCCGTTTTTTATTCCGCTAATGCAATGAACAACAGGTTGCGTTGTTTTTTTGGATTATATCAGTGAGCACATCCAACTAAATTAATCTAATGCAATCAAACATCCGCTGGTATGAGTATCACCATCCGCACCTGGACCGACAGCGGACCCGGTTTTTTAATATTCATCAACTTCCACAACACGAAGTTTTCCGAGATGACCGTTCATGCCACAAAACGGAAATGCTAGGCTCACAATTATTAACCTAAGTTTATGATCACTATTGCGACATTGCTGACGGCTTGGTTTGGGCTAGCAGAGTTCAATCAATGCATAAAATTGAATGCTGCTATCTAACGCACTCAAATGCACAAGCCTGAAAGCAGACTTTTGAAACT
The DNA here is from genome assembly GCF_000764205.1 of Thalassotalea sp. ND16A. Taxonomy (GTDB): domain Bacteria; phylum Pseudomonadota; class Gammaproteobacteria; order Enterobacterales; family Alteromonadaceae; genus Thalassotalea_A. Next base: position 2,504 of record NZ_JQDZ01000057.1, on the reverse strand, counting down.
TTTAAGTTCTGGCTTTCCCGTTATTCGATTGGGTTCTAAGAAGGAAAGCAAGACGTAAGGCCTGATCCGGTCGTTCAGTGCCATTTGCCGTCAGTCGTCTCTCTGAAATATTTAGTTGTTAGAGCAATTTTTCAAAGTCGAAATATCAAGTTCCTCAACATTACCGTCACTCGTTTTTATTGAAAGAATGTTTTGTGATACATCAAATTCGAACTTACCTAGCCAATCAAATTTTTTAATTAAGGTTAATCCATATCGTCCCATGGGCTTAGGGCATTTAATGTAAAAATAGTGATAAGCCTTTCCCATGGCTCCAGGGTCAGAAGTTAAAGCGTAAATAGAAAACCCATCAAACTTTTCTTCTCGATGCTTTTTATTTAAATCACCCTCAATGCCAATAAAGAGTAGCCCTAAAGACAGCAAAGCGACTTGAAAGCAACCTACTATAAAGTTAATAACCTTTTGAAATGAAAATAGTAAATTTGATGAAAATAAATTTCTTAGTTGGAGCGTATTTATTGATAATAAATATAGCCCTAAGCCAATGGATGCTATTTTAATGAATAATAGGTAATTTCCTACTTTATCCATCACTAGAGGGCTGTACCAGTTTAGCCCCCATAAGGTTGAAGAATAGAGGCTTTCTAATAATGGGATGTATATTAGAATAATTATAGTTATTAATAGTTTCATTAAAAATTGAGAGTTCCTTTCAACTAAAATGTGCAGACCAATTTAGTCTGCTAATCGCTCAATATGCCGTTCGCTTTCAATAACTTACGTCAAATTACTGTCTAGAGCAACGTTCGATAAGACTATAACCAAAACCTTTTTTCTGTAAATTGATACTCATTATTGAGTTCAACACGCTTTATCCAATTAGACCTTTCTGGTCTATATTTTCTCCAATTCCAATCATCACCTAAAATACTTATGTTTTTAACACCTAACTTGTTCATATCTTCTAAAGAAAAGTCATACCCCTTGTATCCAATACCTAAGTACCTTTTTATAAGCTCTATAACAGTCATATCGTGGCTATAGGTGGTGATAATATTGTCCACACCGATATGGGCAAAAAAGTCAGCTTCACGCTTTCTAAGTGGTTTTATGTAATCTCGAAAATGTTTGTTATCTTTGTGGTCATCGTAGTTAGACCACGCTGAGCCGTGCCAAAGTAATACAGAATCCTTATTCAGATATTTTTGATTTCCTGCGGTAAAAACATAATTAGCACAAGATGATGCACATAACCTAGAAACCTCTATATTAAGTTTGTTTCGTAAAACCCATTCTCCTAAAGTTAGCCCTGCTTCAATGTCTCCTCCGTGGCTAGAGATTATTAACTTGATGGGCTTAACTTCCGTTTGGTTATAAAGCTCAAATACTGTTTGATTTGACGACTTAGTAATTTCACCACGGTAAAAAAGGTCATTGTTTTGAAGAGTTACTAATGTTATTACTTCGTTATTTACTGTCGTTGAAGTACAGCTAATTAAAAATAAACAAGTGATAAAAATTACGGTTTTTGGCATTTTTCTTCCTTAAAAAATACAGAAAATAGTGTTGTCTTTATTATAAGGCGGACGTCTCTTAATCTCTAACCAGACCTTAACCTTTTCAATAACTTATGGTCAAGTCAGTGCCACGAACGGTCATTGAATAATCACGAAATAGACTGTAAATAAGTTTAATTTCTCGAGTTTTTTTGAATAAGCTTCACACCTTCTGTTGTACCAAACTCTTCAACCATCTCTTTGAATAATGCTTCAGCTTCGTAGATCTCATACTCATAAATATCGTTCCTAATAGCAGTCATTAAATTTTCAAAGCTTTTTGATGGTTGATATGTATTAGCAACCTTCAGATAAGCATAAGCTTGAATTTTATGAGTTTCAGATAAGTAAAAATCTAGGCCTTTAGCAATAAGTGCATATACACTTCCTTTTTGCATGGAAATTTGAAGATAATTATCTCTCTTTTTTCGATACTCTTTTATCGCTTTCTCTAGTTCGTTACCGTCTAAATTTTCATCTATTGTCGCCATTACAGAAAAGGTATTCATAGCCAATACATTACCGCTTTCTGCTGCACTTTCGATTAATTTAATAGACAGATTAAGCATATCATCAGTAACCCCTTCACAAAATTTATAACTATGAATAAGTCCTTGTTCGTGTTGATAACCATTTGCTCTTTCCTGATATCCATCATTTATCATTTTCTCTAAACTATGTTTATTACGGGGGGCAATAATGCAACGATAAAGGATTACGCCTAACAAATATTGGGAATTAGTATCACCATCTATTGAGCCCTTTTTAAGCCTGTTGTACTCGTTAAGAGCAGTTGTATTAGTTAAATCTAGCTGATTAATTGTGAGCTTACGAGAGCATAGCTCAACTTCTATTTTTCGATCTGATTTAATGACTGCGACTAATTCATCAGGACGCAAACATGTCGAACCAAGATCAACTTATCAACGTTGTTGCTGCATTTGAGCA
>NZ_JQDZ01000056.1 GCF_000764205.1 Thalassotalea sp. ND16A | reverse complement strand
TCGTGCCACTTGGCCAATCCCCAATTCCACGAAAAACGGGCAACACCACACGCTCTCGCCAAATGGCTAGCGTGTTTATTATTCGCCAGTAATTGAGTTTTAAAGGCTATCTTCATGCTTGATAGTGTACTGTTGTTTTATACAGTGATCAAGCGGCTTTTTTCAATGTCTTATTTTGATGCGAACGCTTGCCGTACATTCGGGCTGAAAATACCGTCATTAAAGTGATCACATCTTTGCAAAGTTCTTGCTCAAAAGTGACAACCTCCTCCTCTTTGTGGATGACAACATTAGCGCCAGACCATTTACACAATTGAAACACTAACTCGTGGCCAAACCGTATCAGACGGTCTTTGTGAGATAAATGAAGTTCGCTTACTTTTTTGTTCAACAACATGTTTATGAGTTTTCGCAAGCGAGGTTTCTTGCAGTTTAAACCCGAACCCAAATCTTCCAGAACAACATCACAATATTGGCTGAGGTATTTAGCTTGGGTGACTAAATCTTTTTTCTGATCATGGGAGCTAACTCGAGCATAACCAACTTTGATTTTCTCGGATTCGTTGAGTTTATAACGACGGTGATTGCCTAACGTTCGGCTATGTGAATTCAGTTTGCTATTGCGATCCCAGCGCCTCATAGTTTCGACTGAAACACCATAATGCTTTGCGGCCTCGCCTATACTCACTAAATCGAAGACTAAAGTTTTCATAATCACCACCTCATGATCAGGTTTAGGCAATTATTCGCTAACTAGCAAGAACCCC
>NZ_JQDZ01000055.1 GCF_000764205.1 Thalassotalea sp. ND16A | reverse complement strand
TAACTTCTGCGTTCTTTAAGCTGCATAATTAATGCTCCTGAACAGGGTTACATTAATTATGAGTCAACGATATGTTTTTCAGCTTATTGCTAAATCGCTAGGGTTACCTTTAATTTGAGTCAATTCGTTAGCCAAAAGTACTAGCCTTAAAAGTTGCAAAAAAGCTGTAAATCAGTATACTTGCGCAGCGTTTGGCTATAAATAAAATATTTGCTTACAAAAGCAGGTGATTTATAGCATTTATTAGGAGTTACCGGTGGCAAATATTTTAACAAAACCGGGGAAAAAATACGCAAGGTTACAACTGTTAATGCAGTTGCTTGTTATCCTTCTAAGTACAGCAACAGTTTATTTTTGTTGGGGATTAACGGCGGCCCAATCAGCGTTAGCTGGTGGTGCGGTGAGTATAATTCCTAACTATGTATTTGCTCATAAGGCATTTAAATTTGCCGGAGCTCGCGCCTCACAACAAGTTGTGGACTCGTTTTACAAGGGCGTAAAATTAAAAATGGTACTAACGGCAATTTTATTTGTATTGTGTTTTAAATTTCTCGATTTGACGCCGATAGCCTTTTTTACAACATATTCCTTAACAATGTTTGCGCCGTTTTTGGCAGGTATTGTTAAAAACTTTAACTTTAATCAACAATAATTAGGATCTAAGATGGCTGCAGATACAGGCTCTTATATCAATCACCATTTGACTAACGCGCAAATGTGTATGACAGACAGCGGCGTTGCTTTTAACAAAGCATGTGCTGATGCAGGTTTTTGGACCTTGCATGTCGACACATTGGGTTGGTCAATTGTTCTCGGTTTGATATTTCTACTTTCGTTCCGTTCGGTTGCAAAAAAAGCAACGACTGGTGTCCCGGGCAAATGGCAATGTGTCGTTGAGATGATAGTTGGCTTTGTCGATACGAGTGTGAAAGAAACCTTTCACGGCAAAAACAAGCTTATCGCGCCACTTTCACTGACAATTTTTGTATGGATTTTGTTGATGAACATGATGGACTGGATACCGGTTGACTGGATACCAACAGTCGCAGGTTTAATTGGTCAACATGCATTAGGCATGGATCCACATGACGTATACATTAAATCAGTACCTACCACGGATATGAATATGACCTTTGCAATGTCACTTGGTGTATTTGCGTTAATCATTTTCTACTCTATCAAAATAAAAGGGTTTAGTGGCTTCATTAAAGAGCTAACACTGCAACCGTTTAACCACTGGGCCTTTATTCCAGTAAACTTTATCCTGGAATCTGTCACCCTGCTCGCGCGTCCGGTATCACTGGCCCTGCGTTTATTCGGTAACTTATACGCGGCTGAGTTGATCTTTATTTTGATCGCGACAATTGGTATTGCCCAATTGCCGGTACACTTTTTATGGGCGGCGTTCCATTTATTAGTAATTCCTCTTCAGGCGTTTATCTTCATGATGTTGACCATCGTGTATTTAAGCTTAGCGCACGAAGATCACTAGTAGTTGTTAAATACTTAACAACTATTGGAACGACAGGAAGTCACCCGCAAGGGCTTTGGGCAGGATGCCTAATGTACAAAATTTAATTTTATTAAATATTTAAACTTTAACTTTAACTAACTAAAAAATAACTGGAGATATACATGTTATATATTGCTGTTGCTCTACTAATCGGTTTAGGTGCCCTAGGTACTGCGATTGGTTTCGGTCTACTTGGTGGCAAATTCTTAGAATCGGCTGCTCGTCAACCTGAATTAGCACCACAACTACAAGTAAAAATGTTCATCGTAGCTGGTCTTATCGATGCGATCGCGATGATCGGTGTTGGTATTGGTCTATATCTACTATTCGCTGTTGGTGCATAAGTAATACTTTAACCCTTGCGAATTAATTAGATAATAGGAGAAACGAATATGAATCTTAATGCTACCTTACTGGGTGAATCAATTGCATTTATCGTATTTGTTATCTTTTGTATGAAATTTGTATGGCCGCCAATTATGGCTGCTATCGAAGACAGACAAAAGACTATTGCTGACGGACTTGCCGCTTCAGAACGTGCTGCCAAAGATCTTGAGCTTGCTCAAGACAATGCGAAAGCACAATTAAAAGAAGCGAAAGCGCAAGCTGCTGAAATTGTTGATGCCGCGAAAAAACGCGAAACTCAAATTATTGAAGAAGCTGCCGGCAAGGCCCAAACTGAACGCGAAAAAATTATCGCTTCAGGTCAAGCAGAAATTGAATCAGAGCGTAACCGTGCACGTGAAGAACTACGCAGTCAAGTTGCTGTTCTTGCCGTTGTTGGTGCCGAGAAAATTCTTGAACGCTCTATTGATGCCGCTACACATAGCGACATCTTAGATAAACTAGTCGCTGAACTTTAAGGGGAATGAGCTATGTCTGAATTGACAACCGTTGCTCGTCCTTATGCTAAAGCAGCGTTCGAATATGCCGTTGAAGCAAAAGCAGTAGACACTTGGTTAGAAATGCTAGTGTTTGCCGCCGAAGTTAGTCAAAACGAAACCGTTGCCAGTTACCTTTCAGGTGGCATGGGTACTGAACAAGTGAAAGACTTGTTCATCAACGTTTGTGGCGAACAGCTCAACGACAAAGGTCAGAACTTTATTAAAGTATTGGCTGAAAACGGACGTTTGTCGGTGCTACCACAGATAGTTTCTCAATTCGTTGAATTAAAAGCGGAATTTGAGAAAGAAATATCTGTCGACGTAACTTCTGCGGTGGATTTAACCGCAGCACAAGTTACTACATTGAGCGCCGCGCTTGAACAGCGTTTGGCTCGTAAAGTTAAGCTTAATTGCACAGTAGACAGCACTGTTGTTTCTGGTCTTGTTATCAAGGCTGGCGACATGGTAATAGATGGTTCAATTCGTGGTAAATTGAATCGTTTAGCGTCTACAATGCAATCCTAATTGGGGAACAGAGCATGCAACTGAATTCCACTGAAATCGCTGAATTGATCAAAAATCGTATTGATCAATTTGACGTTGTTAGTGAAGCTCGTAACGAAGGTACTATCGTTTCTGTAACTGATGGTATCATTCGCATCCATGGCCTTGCTGATGTAATGCAAGGTGAGATGATCGAACTTCCTGGCAGCCGTTTTGCTATCGCGTTAAACCTAGACCGAGATTCGGTAGGTGCGGTAGTTATGGGTCCTTACGCGGACCTGGCCGAAGGCGTAAAAGTTAAATCTACTGGCCGTATTTTAGAAGTACCAGTAGGTCGTGGCCTTTTAGGTCGTGTAGTAAACACCTTAGGTGAGCCAATTGATGGTAAAGGACCAATCGACAACGATGGTTATGCCCCGGTTGAGCGTATCGCCCCAGGTGTTATCGATCGTAAATCTGTTGATGAGCCAGTGCAAACTGGTATCAAATCAATCGATTCAATGATTCCAATTGGTCGTGGTCAGCGTGAGCTAATCATTGGTGACCGTCAAATTGGTAAATCTGCGATCGCACTTGACGCAATTATTAACCAGAAAAACACAGGTATTAAGAGTATTTATGTAGCTATTGGCCAAAAAGCGTCAACAGTTGCTAACGTGGTACGTTCTTTAGAAGAGCACGGCGCGTTATCAAATACTATTGTTGTTGTTGCCTCAGCTTCTGAAGCTGCAGCTCTACAATACTTAGCACCATACTCTGGTTGTACTATGGGTGAATACTTCCGTGACCGCGGTGAAGATGCACTAATCGTATATGATGATTTATCTAAGCAAGCTGTTGCTTACCGTCAAATCTCATTGCTATTACGTCGTCCGCCAGGCCGTGAAGCCTACCCAGGTGATGTTTTCTATCTTCACTCACGCTTACTAGAACGTGCTTCTCGTGTAAACGCAGAATACGTTGAGAAATTCACCAATGGTGAAGTGAAAGGCAAGACCGGTTCTTTAACTGCTCTTCCTATCATCGAAACGCAAGCGGGTGATGTATCGGCATTCGTACCGACAAACGTAATCTCTATCACTGATGGTCAGATTTTCTTAGAATCAAACCTTTTCAACTCAGGTATCCGTCCAGCTGTTAACGCTGGTATCTCGGTATCTCGTGTTGGTGGTGCGGCACAAACTAAGATCATCAAGAAACTTGGTGGTGGTATCCGTTTAGCATTAGCTCAATATGCTGAATTAGCGGCTTTCGCTCAATTCGCATCAGATTTAGATGACGCTACTCGTGCACAATTAGAGCACGGTCAACGCGTTACTGAATTAATGAAGCAAAAACAGTACAGCCCAATGTCAGTGGCTGAAACTGGTGTTTCATTGTTTGCAGCTGAGAAAGGTTTCTTAAATGACGTTGAACTTACTAAAGTGACGGATTTTGAAGAAGCGCTTCTTACCTATGCAAATAACGAGCATGCTGAGCTTATGGCTACCATCAACGAAACTGGTAACTACGATAAAGATATCGAAGCGGGCTTGAGTAAATTGCTTGAATCATTCAAAGCAACTCAAACCTGGTAATTAATAGTTTCGGAGTGAATAGTCATGGCCGGTGGTAAAGAAATAAAAAATAAGATCGGAAGTGTAAAAAATACACAGAAGATCACCAGTGCAATGGAAATGGTTGCCGCCTCAAAAATGCGCAAAGCGCAAGATTTGATGGCTGCCTCTCGTCCATACGCTGAAAATATTAGAAACGTGATCGGTCACATTGCACGCGGCCAACTTGAATATCGCCATCCATATATGGAAGAGCGTGAAGTTAAGCGTGTAGGCTATATCGTTATTTCTACCGACCGTGGTTTATGTGGCGGCTTAAACATTAACTTGTTCAAGAATGTATTAAAAGATTCTGCCAAATGGCAAGAGCAAGGCGCCGAAGTTGACTTAGCTGTAGTGGGCTCTAAAGCCTCTACATTCTTTGGCAGCATGGGCGCAAATGTAGTTGCACAAAAATCAGGTTTAGGCGACACACCATCTATTACTGACCTTATCGGCAGTGTTAAGGTGATGTTAGACGCTTATGACAACGGTGAAATCGATAAGTTGTTTGTGGTTTGCAACAAGTTTGTAAATACCATGACGCAACAGCCAACAATCGATCAATTGTTACCTTTGCCTAAGTCAGATGATGACGCTATTACCCATCGTTGGGATTACATCTACGAACCAGACGCACAAGCATTGCTTGAAAAGTTATTGGTTCGTTATGTGGAATCCCAAGTATATCAAGGCGTGGTTGAAAACCTTGCCAGTGAACAAGCCGCGCGTATGGTTGCAATGAAAGCTGCAACCGACAACGCCGGCGACTTAATTGATGATTTACAATTGATATACAACAAAGCTCGACAAGCAAGCATTACCCAAGAATTGGGTGAAATTGTTGCTGGCGCAGCTGCGGTATAGGCATTGGTTTAATTAATAGTTTAGAGGAATAAACATGAGTACAGGTAAGGTAGTGTCAATCATTGGCGCAGTTGTGGACGTTGAGTTTCCACAAGATGCTGTACCTCAGGTATATGACGCATTAAAAGTAACTGAAGGTGATCTAGGTGGTCTTGTACTTGAAGTACAACAACAACTAGGTGGTGGCGTAGTACGTACTATTGCCATGGGTACATCTGACGGTTTGCGTCGTGGTCTGAATGTAGAAAACACAGGCTCTTCAATTCAGGTACCAGTAGGTGTGAAAACACTTGGTCGTATCATGAACGTATTGGGTGAGCCGATTGATGAAGCTGGTGACATTGGCGCTGACGAAAGTTGGACCATTCACCGTGAAGCGCCTTCTTACGAAGAGCAAGCGGCATCAAATGAATTACTAGAAACAGGTATCAAAGTAATCGATTTAGTTTGTCCATTCGCTAAGGGTGGTAAAGTAGGTTTATTCGGTGGTGCTGGTGTTGGTAAAACCGTTAACATGATGGAGCTTATCCGTAACATCGCTATCGAGCACAGTGGTTACTCTGTATTCGCCGGTGTTGGTGAGCGTACTCGTGAGGGTAACGATTTCTACCATGAAATGAGCGAATCTAACGTACTTGATAAAGTAGCGTTGGTTTACGGTCAAATGAACGAGCCTCCAGGAAACCGTTTACGTGTTGCCTTTACTGGTTTGACAATGGCTGAGAAGTTCCGTGACGAAGGTCGTGATGTACTATTTTTCGTAGATAACATCTATCGTTACACACTTGCGGGTACTGAAGTATCTGCACTTCTAGGTCGTATGCCATCAGCGGTAGGTTACCAGCCAACTCTTGCAGAAGAGATGGGTGTACTTCAAGAGCGTATTACGTCAACGAAGAAAGGGTCAATTACATCAATCCAAGCGGTATACGTACCTGCGGATGATTTAACCGATCCATCTCCTGCGACTACCTTTGCTCACTTAGATGCAACTGTTGTACTTTCTCGTGATATCGCTTCGCAAGGTATTTACCCGGCAATCGATCCACTAGATTCAACTTCTCGTCAACTAGATCCTCTAGTTGTTGGTGCTGAGCACTACGAGACTGCACGTGGTGTTCAATCGACGCTACAACGTTACAAAGAACTTAAAGATATCATCGCAATCTTAGGTATGGACGAGCTTTCTGAAGAAGATAAGCAAACTGTTGCCCGTGCCCGTAAAGTTGAGCGTTTCTTATCGCAACCGTTCTTCGTAGCTGAAGTATTCACTGGTTCACCAGGTAAATACGTATCGTTAAAAGATACTATTGCAGGCTTCCAGGGCATCCTTGCGGGTGACTACGATGACCTACCAGAACAAGCGTTCTACATGGTTGGTGCAATCGACGAAGCGGCTGAAAAAGCTAAAAACATGTAATTCGGCCTAGCAATAGGTACAGGAGACTAATATGGCAGCCATGACGGTTCATTTGGATGTAGTAAGTGCAGAAGAGAGTTTATTCTCGGGACGCATCGAATCATTACAAATTACAGGTAGTGAAGGTGAACTGGGCATTATGCCTGGTCATGCACCATTACTAACTGCGTTAAAACCAGGTATGGCGCGTATTGTTAAACAACATGGCGGCGAAGAGGTTATTTACCTTTCCGGCGGTATGTTGGAAGTTCAACCAAACACAGTGACAGTATTGGCCGATGTGGCCGTACGTGGCGGTGACTTGGATGAACAAGCTGCTTTAGAAGCCAAGCAACGTGCAGAAGAGCATATCAGCAACGCCACCGGTGATGTTGATTACGCTGAAGTTGCTGCAGAGCTAGCCAGAGCGGTAGCGCAATTACGTGTTATCCAGGAAGCAAACAGAACTAGAAAGTAAACTACTTTCTACTCTCAAAAAAAGACACCTTAGGGTGTCTTTTTTTTTGCCATGGATACACGGAGTATGCAACGACATTGCTGAAAAATAGATGAATCGTTAGCGTTTTTTGTGCGAAGACGATCTTTTTGATGACCGACTGTACGATGATCTACTTTTGTAAGACTTAGGCGTACTGGATTTATAGCTCTTACTGTTGTTTTTGTTGCTATAGCTTTTCGTCGCATAACTTTTGCTAGAGCTGCGACTGGTATGTTTCGATGTTTTTACTGCCTTGTTGTAGGTTTTAATCTGTGTACTTCTTTTCGGAACATAACTCTTATTATCATAGCTTTTCGTTGTGTTGACTGAACCTCGTTTCGCCGGTTTTGCTGCGGTGTTGTAAGTCTTAGTTTTTGCTTTGGCGCTAGTCGTATAATACTTTTTGGCTGTTGCGGCCTTGCGTTGCTGTTTGATCTTCGTTGCTCGAGTTTTGTTGCTGGTATAGCTTTTATAATTTTGCTTTTGGCCATCGCGTTTGGCTTGTTTTATCTGGTGTTGACTGTTCATTTTCTTTTTCAGATCATGATGACGGCTAACCTTACTGTGCTTATTCACTTGCCCAGTTTTGTGACCACGGTTTGTCGTATATTTATTGCTTTTATTCTTACTTTTATTGAAACTTTGGTTCGCGATGGCATTGCGCTCATGTTTGCGCACATGCTTACTTTGCTGCATGCTTGGCCGTTGTGATTTATATTGCGCGGTACTATAGCGTTTCGTCATTTTATCGCTTTTATAAGCAACACCTTTACGATGTGCAGGGTTATGCTGCCAACGTTTACCGCCAGTACTTTTGGCGACTTTATGCTTACTGTTATGGCTATTGTACGACTTGCCATAACTGGAATGACGCTTATAACCGTGGCTATGACGATGATAATACGAGTGATTATGATGCGACACTGCCACGTGATGATTTGACCAATGGAAGTTGCTAAACCACCAACCTACAGAAATGTGTACCGCCGGGTGCCAATAAAATGGTGCATGGCTGGTATAGTGTGCGCTGGCATAATAAGGGCTATGGTGTGGGCCCCAGTATGACCAATATACCGGCGGGTAATAGCCCCAATGCCATGGCCCATAGACCACCCGGGTATCATAATAAGGCACATAAACCACTTCTTTTTGCACGGGTTGAATGATGATGTTGTCATCTTCACGAGTGACGATGACATTATCCATTTTGTCGAGGTTACCAGCGGCATCGGCCTGGTCGCGTAATGTTTGAATGCTGGCCAGTACTTGCTTTTCGGCCGCTAAAAACGCATCGCCAAGGCTTCTGGTCCAGTTAAGCTCTGAACTCATTTTGCTGAGCACATTGGGAAATGACAACAAGGCCAAGACACTGGGATCCCAGTCTTTATTTATTGTTAAGTCGACGATTTGAGCATGAGTTAAATCTTTATTGTCTTTCAGCCAACGCTCGGCTTCAATGACTTCCAGTGGATAAGTAGAAGCAATGAGGATGTGAGTTAGCAAACTGTCTGGATATAAAGCGATAGGTGCCAGTAGTTGTGCAAGCTCGGCTTCACTGGGGATCACGACTTCTGTCGTCTCTGTAGTTGCTGGCGCTTGTGTTGCTTGTGCTACTGGTAAAGCTAAACAGTAAAGTGCACATATTATCATTGTTAATTGTTTCATAACTTGCTCCATTAACGCTGCCTTGGTTATTGCCTGAGTGACTATGAATCGGCGATATGGCTGTAACGATACGGCATTATAAAATAAGCTAACTGAACGTAAGCTGAACGGATAAAAAGGTACAAGATACGGGGTACAAGGTACAGGCAGATAGTTGATAGTTAATGGGGAGCTGGGAACGAGGAACTAGAAGCAAAAGTTACTGTTTTAATGCACGTTGTGAATTTAGGGGGGCCCGTGGCAAGCACGGGATGCCTGTTATTAGCTTTTGTCAAATTTCTAAGCTGGAAAAGCTATGTTTGGATCATATTTTTTGTGATTCACCATTATCTGGTACGCTATCCTCAATATCTTTTTCGCAAGAATGCAAAGT
>NZ_JQDZ01000054.1 GCF_000764205.1 Thalassotalea sp. ND16A | reverse complement strand
TTCAACGACTAATGCTATTGCATCAAGCTTAAATTCTTTTGAATATTTTTTACGTGCTGTCATTTTTTTTCTCCAGTTAAGTCTATTATCTCTTAACTGGGGTAGTCGAATCCATTAAACCACGTCATTCAGTTAGAATTATAAACGCTTTGGGAAAGTCAGTATTAAGGATAAGTAAGATGCAAAAAGTGCAGCTACAATCAAAGGGTATTGACACACTAAAAAAAAGTACTGACTCATCAAGGTTTATACTTAAGTTATTGACCCCTTTTGCTTCGCTGATGGTCATTATTCTATGCAGCTTCACGATTAGTTTATTTTATATATTATCTGAAGAGCAAAGCTTTTCTTTTATAGACAGTAGGGCGAGCAATACTCAAATAACCGCCGAAAACATGTACCAAAACAGCTTGCAAAGCAATGTTAACGCGATTCTAGCAATGTTGGCAATGTTACGCCAAGACAAAAAGTTAGCAGCGTTATTTGAGAAAAAAGATCACACCGCTCTCTATAACCATACAGAAGCTTTATATAACGATTTATTCCGCCATTACCAAATTACTCACTTTTATTTTACCGAACCTAATAGAATTAACCTGTTACGTGTCCATGCTCCTCAAAAGTCTGGTGACAAAATCGACAGAGTGACAACACTCAATGCTCAATTAAGCGGGGCCCCTGAATGGGGTATTGAATTGGGCGTTTTAGGGACTATCACTCTTAGAGTAGTAGCTCCCTGGCAGCACGCCGAAACAGGAAAGTTGATAGGTTATATTGAATTAGGAATGGAGTTAGACCACATTTTTAAAAGCTTAAACAATATATATGACATGGAGGTAGCTGTTATTGTTTTTAAAGATTTTCTCAATGAGGAAAGATGGTCTTCTGGCATGAAATTATTAAATCGTGACGCTAACTGGGATCAGTATTCGGATGTTGTTATAGCCGGTAATAACAAAGTGATTCCTCAAGTAATGGAGAATTATCTAAAATCTATTAACCATGAACACTATACAAATGTGCTAAATCTAAAAGAGAAAGATCACACTTACTGGTTAATGAATATTCCCATAGTAGATGTAAAGCAGAATGAAATTGCTCATGCTATCCTTTTGACCGATGTATCAACTGAGATGCATGCTATCAAACAAACGGCCACAATCGTCGGCATTACAATATTTATAGTCGGCTTAATATTAATTATATTATTTTACTCTCTAGCAAAAACAGTAAAAATACGAATTAGCAATGAAGCACAACTACTTAACCAGCTTGCCTCTAAAGATGGATTAACACTGCTCTACAATAGGCGCGCTTTTAACGATTTTCTCGCGATAGAAATTAATCGTTCTAAACGCTTTAATCACCCTATATCGCTTATTATGATCGATGTAGATCATTTTAAAAGCATCAATGATAAATACGGACATCAGTCAGGTGATACTGTACTTAAAGTTCTCAGTCAAAGGCTTATTCTAGAAAGCAGACAAGAAGACTATGTGTGTCGTTATGGCGGAGAGGAGTTTGCGGTTATTTTACCTGAAACACCGCTGCATGAAGCTAGTAAGTTCGCCAATCGCTTGATAAAAATAATTGAGTCATTGCCCATAGAAGTGGATAATGATGATAGTAAACAGATTTTAAGCGTTACAGTGAGTATTGGCTTGGTAAGCAACTTAGGTGACTCATGCTCATCTCAGCAGATCATTTGCGAAGCCGACAAGGCGTTGTATCAGGCCAAATACGAAGGAATAAATCGTATGTGTATCGCGAAGTGAGACGTATAATTCCCTAAACTACCTCGATCCCCGTTACCATTCAAAATGCACTCTGAAACATGCATATTGATTAGTAAGGGATATATACACAAGCAACTTGTGATTAAGGTTTCAACAGGCATTAGAAACGCTTTATGCTGCGTTATTGATTTCGACAAGGACGCTAAATCGATGTAGCTTATGTGGATGCAGGAGATGTATTCTCCTGAACAACCAATCTCTTCAATCAATATATACCCATCCCACTTGAAGATGCTCGTTTCAGGAATCCAGAGCGACTCATAATCAAGATGTATTTTTTATTAATGGTTGTTCCCTTAATTACAAATACAGCGCTGAGTATAAATTTCTCTGGTTTCCCCTATGGGCTGGTTTAGAAACGTTTTATGCTACGTTAAATTAATTGAAAATAGAATGACTATTAAACAACTAATTTGCCTTACCTAAAGACGTTTCTAATTCCAGCTGAATCCTGCATCTTCAAGTCGGATGGGTATATTGTGAGCTTACGAGAGCATAGCTCAACTTCTATTTTTCGATCTGATTTAATGACTGCGACTAATTCATCAGGACGCAAACATGTCGAACCAAGATCAACTTATCAACGTTGTTGCTGCATTTGAGCA